>SEFT01000016.1 GCA_004144175.1 Sphingobacteriales bacterium | reverse complement strand
TATATTGACAGTAATCACTTTAAATATTATAAAAATTGTTGGGGAAGATTTGAGGCGAAAAATACCCAGTTTATAAACAATGGGATATAAATGTGTTGATAACATAATATGTGGAATCCCCATAAAAATCTGGTGCCTTATTCCCTTTATACTGAACACGCTACCCTAATTTTGCTGCAAATTTTGTAAGCTGTGGACGATAACCGGAGAAAAAAGGCAGTTGCATATTGGCTATTGATAGGTGTTTTTATGATAGTGGTGCAGATATTGCTGGGCGGTATTACCAGACTTACAGGTTCGGGATTATCCATAACCGAGTGGAAGCCAATAATGGGCGCGCTGCCACCGATGGGCGAGAATCAATGGAAGGAGGCTTTCAGTAAATACCAGCAGATAGCCCAGTATAAATACATTAATAGTCACTTCGAGCTCGACGATTTTAAATTTATCTTTTTCTGGGAATGGTTCCACAGGCTATGGGCGCGGGTGCTCGGGATCGTTTTCCTCATCGGGTTCACCTACTTCCTGGCTAAAAAGTATTTCGATAAACAGATGATCATTCCGTTTATCATCCTGTTTATACTGGGCGCTATGCAAGGCCTCATCGGCTGGATCATGGTGGCCAGCGGCATTAATGATACTGACCTATATGTAAACCATATAAAGCTGGCCATGCACTTTATGGCGGCGCTACTGCTGCTTTGTTATACACTATGGTTTGCACTGAAGCTAATAGTACCGGAGGAGAAACGTGCAACAGACGCCCGCCTGTACAATTTTACCATATTCATTATTGTACTGCTTTGCGTACAGCTTATATATGGCGCCTTTATGGCCGGCCTTAAAGCTGCAATGGCAGCAGCCACCTGGCCCACTATAAATGGCATGTGGATACCCGACCGCTTATGGGTGCAGAGCTTCATCAATCATCCTATCAACATACACTTTATGCACCGTGGGTTGGCATATCTGCTGGTACTGGCCATTCTATTCTGGTTTTCATCGGCCGGGAAAACTGCAAGCCGGCAAGCAAAACCCTCGCTAGGTACTGCCCGCGTATGGGTACTGTTACTGGTAGTGGTGCAGGTGATACTTGGTATCGTCACGGTACTAAGCGCACCTAAGATATCCTTTGGTAAGTTTGGCCAGTTCGAGATATTGGCAGAGCTGCACCAACTGGTGGCTATGTCTTTGTTGATGGCTTTAGTAATAAACCTGTATCTTGTCCGTAGGTCGGCGAAGAACCACCTTAGTGTCAATTAATACCTTATTAAACATTGTTGGCATTAGGCTTGCATTGCTAATTGATAGATCAAACAAAGAATTACAGAACGCCCCATGCGCAACATGGTGAAAGACATATACGGTTTTTTGCCTGTGCAGCTCTTGCTGCTGCACTTCCGGAAGTATCAGCTGTTGCTGGTGTTCTGGCTCATAGTTGTGCTTACGGTAACCGGGCACTTTGCTTCGGTATTCGGGGCTGATACACTGTTCCTAGCGCCTGAATACCTCGGCGAAATCAACTTTGTTAGCATGCTGCTGCTGGGTGGCGCTACGGCTATCTTCATTATGGCCTGGCATATCACCACCTTCATCATACACAGCCAGCGCGTGCCTTTTATGGGTGCTACCAGGCACGCCTTCCTTAAGTATTGTATTAACAACTCTATCATTCCGCTTGCCTATCTTATCTTTTATTCCATCATCAGCTTTCGCTTTCAGTGGTTCAACGAACATGCTAGTGTGGGCCGCATTCTGGTATTGCAGATCGGATTTTACCTGGGTGCCTGCGTGGTGATCGCTATTTCGTTTCTATACTTCTTTAGGGTAGACCGCGACCTGCTGAAGGTGGTACTATCCAAGATAACCAACCCTGCGCGCATCCGCGATATTATCCCTTACGATAGCCTCGACTTTGACGAGATGGATATCATCCGTGCGGAGACCTACCTGTCGGGCAGGTTCAAAGTGCGCAAGTGTTCGGAGCTGGAGCCGTACCATCCAAGGTTCCTGCATACGGTGCTGCGTATGCACCACCGCAACGCCATTACTGCTACCATATTTGCACTGACGCTGCTGCTGATACTGGGCTTCCTGATGGATGACCCGCGCATGAGGATACCCGCGGCAGCAGGCTTCTTAATGCTGTTCTCCATTATTATGGGGCTGGTAGGCGCTATGAAGTACTTCCTGCGCAGTTGGGAGATGCTGGGCTGGGTCTTCATCTTTGTGCTGGTGTCGTGGATGGTGAGCAACAACCTGTTTGATGTAAAGAGCATTGCCTACGGTATGAAGTACAAGGACGAGCTGCCCGTGTACGACTACAACCACCTGAAACAGATATTTACTCCTGAGCGGTACGCACAGGATAAACTGGACGAAGAGCAGCGACTGAATAGGTGGAAACAGAAAAGCGCAAATGATACTATTAAAAAGAAGCCCCTGATCGTGTTGAGCATAAGCGGTGGTGGCTCACGCGCTTCCTACTGGACATTCCGCTCTTTACAGTATATCGATAGCCTGACCCAGGGGCAGCTGTTCAATAACACGGTACTCATAAGCGGTGCATCGGGTGGTATGATCGGCGCAGCATACTGGCGCGAGGTGCATAACGCTGCCCGTCAGGGAAAGATCAAAAACCCGTACGATCCGCAGTATCAGGAAAATGTAGGTAAAGACCTGCTGAATGCTATTATATTCTCTTTTGCCAGCGTTGATCTGGTATCGCCTTTCAATAAAATATCCATTGCCGGGTACTCCTATACCAAAGACCGCGGTTATGCGATGGAGCAGGAGATCATACGGAACACCGATGGATTCCTGGACAAAACAGTAAATAGCTACCGTGCGCTTGAAGACAGTGCAGCCGTACCGGCTATGGTGATAAATGGCACCATTACCAACGATGGCCGTAAGCTGATGATGGCTGCAAGGCCGGTCAGCTACCTGTGTCGCTCCTCTTACTCGCTAACCGATACCAATTTTCCGCCAATAGATGCGGTGGACTTTAATGCATTCTTCCATAGCCAGGATCCGCAGAACCTGCAAATCACTACAGCGTTGCGTATGAATGCAACCTTCCCATATGTGCTGCCGGTAGTAAAGCTGCCATCTAAGCCGGGCATGAACATTATGGACGCAGGGCTGCGCGACAACTTTGGTATAGAGGTAGTAACCCGCTACCTGTATGTTATGAAGGACTGGATAGAGGCTAATGTGAGTGATGTGATTATAATAGAGATACGCGATACGAAAGAACATGAGGTGTTTCCGCCATCGGATATGAGTACGCTGGGCTCCGTACTGTCAGACCCCTTGTTCATCATCCAAAACAAGTGGGAGCCTTTTCAGTCTTACGCACATGGATATATCAAAGACTTTATGCCCCATTACCTGAAGAGTAAGCTGCACATTATACCGCTGCAATACATACCCCAGGAAGAAGACAAGGGTGCAGCGTTGAATTTCCACCTTACATCGAAGGAAAAGATGGACATCTATTACTCGATGAACAATCAGATGAACCGGAGATCGGTTGATACGCTGCTGAAGCTGATGAACAGCAAATAAAGAATAGCCTATTTTTGCTGCGTTCAGAATAACTCCGATGAAGGTTACGGGCTTTACATTTATCCGCAATGCTATCAAGTACGACTACCCCATAGTAGAGGCCATACGCTCTATACTGCCGTTGTGCGATGATTTTTTAGTAGCTGTTGGTAATTCTGAAGATGCTACATTGGAGCTCATCAAAAGCATTGCCCCCGATAAGATACGCATTGTAGAAACGGTATGGGATGATAACCTGCGCACGGGTGGTATCGTATTGGCAAAGGAAACAGACAAAGCCTTCCAGGCTATAGGCGATGATACCGACTGGTGCTTCTACATACAGGGCGATGAAGTGGTGCATGAAAAGTACCATGACGCTATATATGCCAGTATGAAGCAGTGGAAAGACAACAAACAGGTAGATGGCCTGCTGTTCAAATACCTGCACTTCTATGGATCCTACGACTATGTAGGCAGCTCCACCAAATGGTACCCCTACGAGATACGCATCATCAGGAACGATAAGCGTATCTATTCTTACCGCGATGCGCAGGGCTTTCGCAAGGGCAATGATGAAAAGCTGAACGTAAAACAACTGGATGCTTATGTATATCACTATGGCTGGGTAAAGGAGCCGGCAGCCATGCAGCGCAAGCAGGAGCAGTTCAACAAGCTATGGCATGACGATGAATGGGTAGAGAAAAATGTAGTGAAATCTGACGCTTTTGACTATGCAGGGCATATAGATGCGTTGGAGCTATTCAAAGGCACGCACCCTGCTGTGATGCAAGAGCGCATTAACCGCCTCAACTGGAAGTTTGACTACGATATATCCTTCAATCGTCTCTCCGCAAAAGAAAAGCTCAAAAAAATAGCTGAGAAACAATTTGGATTGAATCTCAGCTACAAGAATTATAAGCTTATTTAGCTCCTATATATTTCCTACAAACTCCTCGGGGTTTCTGTTCAGGAAGTTTTCTGCTTTTATCAGGTCGTCGTGCAATACGCGGTCGCGTTCCATAAAGCTGATCTCACTACGCAGTGCGCTCCAAAGCTTTTCCAGTGGTGCTGAAGACTTATGAGGCCTGCGCATATCCAGCGCCTGTGCAGCAGTCAGCAGTTCTATAGCCAGTACACGCTGCACATTCATGATGACGCGACGTAGCTTGGTGGCTGCATTGGCGCCCATACTTACATGGTCTTCCTGTCCGTTGCTGCTCACGATGCTATCTACGGATGCGGGTGTGCAGAGGTGTTTGTTCTGGCTAACGATGGCCGCTGCTGTGTACTGCGCTATCATAAAGCCGCTGTTGAGGCCTGCATGCGGTGCAAGGAACGGTGCCAGATTACGCTGCCCGCTAATGAGCAGATACGTACGTCTCTCAGAGATATTCGCCAGTTCTGCCATAGCTATTGCCAGGAAGTCGAGATGCAATGCCAGCGGCTGACCGTGGAAGTTACCACCACTCATGATTGCATCTTCATCGTGGAAGACAATGGGGTTATCTGTCACAGAGTTGATCTCTGTCTCTACTACATTCGTTACGGTATCTACTACATCCTTTGTAGCGCCATGTACCTGCGGCATACAGCGGAAAGAATAGGGATCCTGTACCTGTGCCTTAGGCTTGCTCTGTATCTCGCTGCCTTGTAATAATGCCAGTATGCGGCTTGCAGTATCTATTTGCCCCTTATGTGGGCGCACACGATGAATGGGATGTTTAAAAGGCTCGTCCTTAGCCATGAATGCATCAGCAGAAAGTGCACCAATGACATCGGCCCACACCAGCAGGCGTTTGGCCGTTACCAGGCACCAGGTACCGTAGCTACTCATAAACTGTGTACCATTCAGCAGTGCCAAACCTTCTTTAGCCGCAAGCGGCATGGGTTGTAGTCCTACTTCCTGTAGTACATCTGCGGCCTGCCTTACTTGTCCTTTATAGCGTACCTTACCCTTACCAAAAAGCGGCATAGATAGGTGAGCAAGTGGTGCCAGGTCGCCCGAAGCGCCCAGTGAACCCAGCTCGAATACTACCGGGTGAATACCGTTGTTATAAAAATCAGCCAGACGCTGCACGATATCAGGACGCACACCGCTGTAGCCCTGGCTCAGGCCATGTACTTTCAGCAGCAGCATCAGCCTTACGATCTCTTCCGGTACCTCATCGCCCATGCCGCAGGCATGTGAGCATACCAGGTTTTCCTGTAGCTCCGCCAGCTCATCAGGCGATACGGTTACATTACACAACGACCCGAAACCGGTATTGATACCATAATAGGTACCTCCACCTTTCATGATGTTATCGAGGTAGGCACGGTTGTGTGCTATGCGCTGCTGTGCATCGCCCGACAGGGCCAGTGCATCAATATGTTGAGAACGGAAAAAATCGATAGATATATGTGCAGGTAATTCCATGCTGCTCAATGTTTAGTGGCAGCAAAAGTAGGTATTAGCCCCCATACGTAAAACTATCGCTGCTTTTGGTCGGCCTTGATGAGCTCTGCCAGGTCGGCTTCAATGCTTTTCTTCGGCATTTCGGTAATGCGGCCCACCTCTTTACCATTGCGCGATACGATGAAGGTTGGAACCATGGTCACTTTGTACTGCTGCTCCTCGCCATTCTTGCCTTTCTTATCACGGTCGAGGGCGTACATGGCATGGCGCATCATGGGGTAGTTAGCTGTGGCCAGCACTTTATTTAGCTTGGGCACCCACATGTGCGAGTCGTCGCACCAGGTACCCATGATGGTGGTTACATCATAATCCGCCAGATGAGTAGAAAGGTAAGCTATAGCTTCGCCATCAGGCTTGTAACCATCCACACCGGAGCGGTACCAGTCAAATGCTTTTTCTTTCGACAGGTCGTCAAAACTAATAGTGCCTTTGTAAAAATGGCCGCCTGTTTTGTCGTCTTTAATGGTCTCGTAAGATTGTGCGAAGGAAGAAAAACTCGTCATTATCAGTAGTGCAAAAAATAAACGTTTCATGGGGTATCAACTCAGTTGGTTCCTCATTAAAATTAGCTTATTTCTCAATTGCAATAAGGATTGTTTCAGGTCTACAGCCTCTACCGTTGATTTTTTATCGGCCTTAATTTTGGCTTTGGCACCGGCTATGGTAAAGCCTTGCTCTTTTACAAGGCTGTATATAGTGCGTATTTCTCTCACCTGATTGGGCGTATACAGCCGGTCGCCTTTGCGGGTGGTGCGCAGCTTCAGCTCAAACTCCTTGGTCCAGAAACGGATGTTGGATGTATTGATACCAAACAGGCCGGCCACTTCACCTATCGAGTAGTACTGTTTATCGGCTTTCCAGCCTTGCAATATGTCTTCTTGCTCTGCCTTTACTTCTTTCTTCTTTGTTTCCTGCTGCTCTTCGGGCACTGCATGGCTCTTGCCCGCGGCGTCCATCTGATCCGGCGCCACTTCTCCATCAAACAAAGACAACATCTGCGAACTCATTCTCACAAAAATAATGAAGATTTCGGGGTAATGGGCACGAAACAGCTTGATATTCCCTGGCTGCCAACAGCTTATATACACCCTGCTTATAGCTGTATTTGAGGATATAAGGCCCTGCATGGGTGTTTTTCCGTAATTTTACAGCCTTAATCTATAGATTTCATGCAATTGTCTGAGCTGTATGAACGCGCGCTCCGGTTTGAGTTCCTAAGTATTGAAGAAGGTATATACCTGTTTGAGAATGCTCCCCTTACAGAACTGATGTATGTGGCCAATGAACTGAGGAAGATACAAGTGCCTTATAATAAGGTGACCTGGATCATCGACCGGAACATGAACACCACCAACGTATGCCTGGCCAATTGCAAATTCTGCAATTTCTACCGCATACCGGGTCATCCTGAAGCCTACATTACCGATATAGAAACGTATAAGGAGAAGATAGAAGAGACCTTCCGCTATGGCGGCGAGCAATTGCTGCTGCAGGGTGGCCACCACCCCGACCTTGGGCTGGATTATTATACTTCGCTTTTCCGCCAGTTGAAGCAACTCTTCCCAAATCTGAAACTGCATACACTGGGCCCGCCCGAGGTAGCACATATCTGCAAGATATCAGGTGTAAGCCATCGCGAAGCACTAATTGCACTAAAGGAAGCCGGTATGGACAGCATGCCGGGCCCGGGTGCCGAGATATTGAACGACCGCGTAAGGCGATTGATATCGAAAGGTAAATGCGGCGCGCAGGAATGGCTGGACATCATGCACGAAGCGCATAAGATAGGGCTGACCACATCGGCCACTATGATGTTTGGACACGTGGAGACGCTATACGAACGCTTTGAGCACCTGGTGAAGCTGCGTGAAGTACAGGCCAAAAAGCCGGAAGGTGCTAAAGGTTTTATCGCCTTCATACCATGGACCTTCCAGGATGTAGATACACTGCTGCGCCGTATACGTGGCACCAAGAACCTGACCACTGCCGAAGAATATATACGTATGATAGCCATGAGCCGCATCATGCTGCCGAATGTGAAAAACATACAGGCATCGTGGCTAACGGTGGGTAAGCAGGTAGCGCAAATGTGCCTGCATGCCGGTGCCAACGATTTTGGTTCTATCATGATAGAAGAGAATGTAGTAAGCGCGGCCGGTGCGCCACACCGTTTTACGGCCAATGGTATACAGGCTGCCATCCGTGAGGCAGGCTTCGAGCCGCAGCTGCGCAACCAGCAATACGAGTTCCGCAAAATGCCGGAACAGATAGAAGAGCAGGTAATTACGTACTAAGAACTACGGTCGATACAATATGATAAAGCCTCCGCACATTGCAGAGGCTTTGCTTTTTTTGTTCGTTTCTAAAACCAGCCTTTTCGCTTAAAGTATATCATCATCAGCGTAGGGATGAGTAGCATAGCGCCGACGGCTATGTAAAAACCCTCATATTGGTGGGTAAGCGGGATGACTTCGAAGTTCATACCGAAGATGCCGCCGATAACGGTTGCCGGTGCCATGAGCGTAGCCAGTAGCGTAAACACTTTCATCACCTCATTCATACGAAGGTTTATCTGGCTCATCGACAGGTCTTGCAGGTTTACCAGCATATCTCGGTTGCTTTCTACATAGTCGTTGGCCTGGATAATGTGGTCTAGCACGTCCTTAAAGTATTTCTTGTGCGTACGGTCAAGCAAGTCACTGTCGCTGCGTACAAATGCGCTGACCAGGTCGCGCACCGGTAAGATGGAGCGGCGTAGTGTCATTACTTCCCGCCGCAGGAGGCTGATCTTGGCCATAGCGGCTTTTTCCTTCTGGATGATCATATTGTCCTCCAGCCGCTCTATACGCTCGTTCAGTCTTTCTATAATTGCAAAGTAGCTGTCTACTATAATATCGATAAGGCTGTAGCATAAAAAGTCTGCGCCACTCTGTCTTAGCTTCAACTGCCCGCTGCGTATGCGTTCCCGTACAGGGTCAAATACATCGCGCACCGGATCTTCCTGAAACGATAGTACAAAGTTCTCGCCCAGCACCATGCTCACCTGCTCTGTCTCTACCTGCCCTGTACCTTCGTTGTAGTACAGCATAGGCAGCAGGCAAAAGATCACATTTCCCGTTTCATCCATCTTGGCGCGCTGCCCGATGCTCAGTATATCTTCCAGTATCAGGTAGTGTATGTTATAGCAGGTGCCTATCTTGGCTATCTCGTCTCTCTTCAGCCCATCTATATTTATCCATACAACACTGTCCTTTTGTGTGTATAGCTGACACGACTCATCGTCTGTAAGGTTCTTCTCCTCATATCCATCTTCATTATAACGGAAGAGTGTATAAGCTACACTTTCCGGTTCCTTTCGCTGTTCGGTAGATATAGTCGGATTAAATCTTGGTCTTCGCTTAGCTGCAAAGGGGTTGAAAGCCCAGTCGGGAATAAGCCTTGCCAGTCTTGCAGTTTGTTTTTCGAACATCCACGCAGTATTATGGGCGAATTTAGTTTTTTGTCATTATGTTCGCGTAATAAGACCAGACCATTAATATGAAAAAACTCTTTTTATCGCTGCTGAGCCTTTGTTTGGTAACGGCTGCTATGGCCCAGAAGAAGGTAGTGATCGAAACAGAATACGGCAAGATCGTATTGGCATTATATGATAATACACCCAAACATCGCGATAATATGGTGAAGCTGGTAGAGGAAAAATTCTACGACAGCACACTATTTCACCGCGTGATACCGGGCTTTGTGATACAAGGCGGTGACCCGGACTCGAAGAAAGCTAAGGTAGGCCAGGTGCTGGGTGGCGGAGACGTAGGCTACAAAGTACCTGCCGAGATCAACGAAGAGAATTTCCACCAGCGTGGTGCAGTAGGTATGGCGCGCGACAACAATCCGGATAAAGCTTCTTCGGGTTGCCAGTTCTATATAGTAGTAGGTAAGAAATTTACAGATGAAGAGCTGGACAACATCAGCCAGCGTAACAACCGCAAGTTTACACCCGCACAGCGCGAGATATATAAGAACGCAGGCGGCACACCGCACCTTGATGGTAACTATACCGTATATGGCATAGTAGAAGAAGGGATGGATGTGGTAGACAAGATAGCTGCCGAGCCGAAAGACTCTACAGACCGTCCGAGAAAGGACATCAGCATGAAGAAAGTGACGATGAAGAAAAAAAAGAAAAAGTTTCTGTTCTTTTAAGCTGAGCGATAATGGATAAACGCCTGGAAGGCTTGAAAAACTTATTGGATGAAAAAGTAAGGCTGTATAATCAGCCTTCTTTTATTTTAAAGGACCCCATCGTTATACCTCACCGCTTTTCTAAAAAACAGGATATAGAGATAGCCGGTCTATTTGCTGCGGTGTTGGCATGGGGCAACCGTACGGCTATCATCAACAACTGCAACAGGCTGATGGCCTGGATGGACGAAGCGCCGCATCAGTTTGTACTACAGCACGAGGAGCAAGACCTGAAGAAAATGATGGGCTTTGCACACCGTACCTTCAATGCAACTGATCTGCTCTATTTTATATCCTTCCTGCAATATCATTATTCAAATCATACTTCGCTTGAAGATGCCTTTGTGCCGGGCAAGACTTATAAGCATGACAGCATAGAAGAGGCATTGGTACATTTTCATAATTACTTCTTTTCTATCGAGCATCCCGAACGCACACGCAAACATATATCTACACCGTTGCGCAAATCGGCCTGTAAACGCATAAACATGTACCTGCGCTGGATGGTACGGAAAGATAATAATGGCGTGGACTTTGGTCTTTGGAACAAGATAAGCCCACGCCAGTTGGTATGCCCGCTGGATGTACATGTGGCAAGAGTAGCACAGCGGCTGGAGTTACTCGAAAATGATAAATCGAACTGGCAAAACGCTTTGCGCCTGACGTATCAACTCCGTCAGCTAAATCCCGAAGATCCTGCTGTGTATGACTATGCCTTGTTTGGTTTAGGAATGGCTGAACGCTTTTAAGCAAATACTGCTTCCTCTATCCGGTGGTCTGCAGTTTCGGGTAGTGAGGATACAAAAGCATCAGGACATACAATGAGCGAAGCGCCTGGCTTCTTCCACCAATGTTCTGTCTTCAGCCTCGAGAACTTTACGATACCTATTACATGACAGCGCTGTTCACTGCTACTCCATTCTTCTATCTTCTCAAAACATTCGTGCGGCACATGGAAGAGGCCTTCGAAGCTTACATATACCCTGAGCAAAAGATCGTCGGTGAGTGAGGGGCGGACGGTACTATGCAGCTTCTTGTATTCGTATTTATAGTCGTAGCGCAGTGCAGAGAGGTCGCTTAGTACGGCAGATGCCGTTGGAAAGCTACCCGCACCTTTGCCATAAAAGAACTGCTTATCAGCAAAGCCACTTTCAATAACAACACCATTGTACTCATTCTTCACATTATACAACTGGCTGGTCTTATCAACGAACTGCGGCAATACAAACGCAGCTATATTACCATCGTCTTTCTTTACAGCTTGCGCCACCAGTTTTATTTCGTAACCTTTTTCACGTGCAAACCTTGCATCCTGCGCCTGTATATGTTGTATGCCGCTATGTACGATGGTGGCAGGGTGCTGCGTTATTCCATAGGCATGTGCCAACAGTATCGATAGCTTATTTAAGGCATCAATCCCCTCCACATCCAGCGCAGGATTACTCTCTGCAAAGCCTTCTATCTGTGCCTGCTCCAGTGCTTCGCTAAAGCTTAGCTTATCCTGGAAGATGCGGGTAAGGATGTAGTTTGTAGAGCCGTTGACGATACCGCTGATGCTTTGCAGCAGGTCGTTATCATAATACTCCTCCAGGTTGCGTATGACGGGTATACTAGCACAGCAGGCAGCTTCGTATAGTAGCGGCGTTTGATATTGCTGCTGCAGTTGCAATAGTTCCTCAAAATGCTCCGCTACCAGTTTTTTATTGGCTGTTACCACTGCCTTACCTCTCTTCAGGGCTTCACTCACATAGTCAAAAGCCGCATCTGCATCATCTATCAGCTCTACTATTACGTTGATGCTTTCGTCGTTCAGCAATTCTGTCGCGTGGGTTGTGAAGAGCCCGGCAGGCGCGTTACGTTTCTTCTCGGGGTGCTTTATGCAGACTTTCTTTATTTGCGCCTGTAGCGAGCTTGTTTGGTTCAATACACGGTAAAGGCCCTCGCCCACTACGCCAAAGCCAAATAGGCCAATGTTCAGTTGTTTTCTTTGAATAGACATGTTGTTGATTTTTTATTTTGTAAAACAGTAAGATGAAAAAGAATGATAGGATCAATAGGTTAACGCCTCTGTCGCTTTTAGTTTTTTGTGTACGCCGGCCAGCGCCTGGTCTATGTCCTGTATCAGGTCTTCCACGGTTTCGAGGCCCACGCTCAGGCGTATCAGGCTATCTGCCACACCGGCCGCTTGCCTCTTTTCCGCAGGTATTGATTTATGGGTCATGCTTGCAGGATGGCACAGCAGGCTCTTAACACCGCCCAAGCTCTCAGCCAGCTTAAAGTATTTGGTTGCTGTTGTTACCAATGCCGCCGCATCTTCTGTATCCGTTTTCAGCGTAAAGGATACGATTCCCCCGAATGCAGATTGTTGTTTAGCCGCTATGGTGTGATTCACATGCGTTTCTAATCCCGGGTAGTACACTTTATCAACCAGCGGATGGCCTTGCAGGTGTTTTGCCACCGCCAGTGCATTGCGGCTGTGCTCTGCCACACGCAGGTGCAGGGTCTCCACGCCGCGTATCACCAGCCAGCTATCGTGTGGGGCCAGTATAGCGCCGCTCGCGTTCTGTATGAATTTTATCTGGTCGCCCAGTTCCTGTGTCTTGCTTACTACCAGCCCTGCTATCAGGTCGCTGTGGCCGCCGAGGTATTTGGTAGCGCTGTGTACTACTATATCAGCACCCAGCTCTAAGGGCCTTTGCAGCGCAGGCGAAGCAAAAGTATTGTCCACACAAAGCAATATGTTGTGCTGTTTGGCAATACGGCCTATGGCTTCTATGTCGCTTATCTTCAGCGTAGGGTTAGTGGGTGTTTCCAGCCATATCAGCTTGGTAGCCGGTGTTATAGCATCTATTACATTCGCTACGTCAGTAGTATCGGTATAGTTCACCTTGATGCCAAACTTGCTATAGATGTGCGTGAACAGTCGGAACGCACCACCATAGATATCGTCCACTGCCAGTATCTCGTCACCGCTTTGCAACAGCTTTACTACGGCATCGATGGCTGCCAGTCCGCTGGCGAAGGCAGAAGCTTTTACTCCGCCTTCCAGTTCGGCAATGATCTTTTCCAGCGTTTCGCGGGTGGGGTTGTTGCTACGTGCATAGTCGTAGCCTTTGTGTACGCCGGGTGCTTCCTGCACGAAGGTAGATGTTTGATAAATGGGTACGGATACAGAGCCTGTAAGTGGATCGACCGGAATGCTGTGGATGAGTTTTGTTGCGTTGCTCATTTTATTCTTTGTTTTTTTAAAAGTGACTGATGGTTGCATTCCATACCACCACTTATCAAAGAATAATTCTTACCTGAAGAGCGCTGCTTATTGTATCACATAGGTACAATAAAAAAGCTCTTCCGGTAAGTCAGAAGAGCTTGAGTTATTTTAGAACGCCAGAGCGTCTTTATCAAAACTTATGCATCTGACTTATCTGCCCTACTGTGTAGTAGGATGGAATTAGCACCAGCTCCCTGCTTGCGCGGGGGAGGTTGCTAAGGCTTCAACGGGCCATAACCCTCTGCCTTTCTTGATAAGCGATTGTGTAAAGAACTGATGCAAATATAGAAGTGCTTTTTCCAAACTTCCAAATAATTTTTCCGGGGACTGAAATTTAGCCTTGTTACAGCGGCGTTAATCCGCCTGCAAATAGTGGCTATCTGGCTATTTTCAAGTATTTTGCAGCCCCATCCGGAAATTTTTTTGATGACGCTACCTGAAGGAAAAAAAGTTTATTTCGCTTCCGATTTTCACCTGGGCATCCCTAACCGTGCAAGCAGCCTTGAACGTGAAAAAAGAATTTGCCGCTGGCTGCAAGACATCCGCAGCGATGCATCGCATGTATACCTTGTAGGCGATATTTTCGATGCCTGGTTTGAGTACGGTAAAGTAGTACCCAGAGGGTACACCCGCTTCTTCGGCAAGCTTGCCGAACTTACCGACCAGGGCATCACTATCGACATGTTTACGGGCAACCACGACTTGTGGATGCGCGGCTACTTTGAAGAAGAGCTGAACATCAAAGTCCACCACGACTATATAGAGCGCGAATTCAACGGTAAAAAATTCATTGTAGCACATGGAGATGGCCTTGGCCCCGGCGACCATAAGTACAAAGCGCTGAAGAAGGTGCTGCGAAACCCACTATCGCAGTGGCTATACCGCCGCCTGCACCCCGATACGGGTATAGGCATGGCCGAGTGGTTCAGCAGGCGAGGATCGAAGCATGGCAACAGCATCGTAAACTTCTTTGGCGAAAAAGAATGGCTTATACAGTTCTCCCGCAGCGAATTGAAAAAGAAACACATCGACTATTTTATTTTCGGGCACAGGCATATCGCTATCGAATACCCGCTATCGGATAACAGCATGTATGTAAATCTTGGCGATTGGATAGAGTACAACAGCTATGCTGTATTTGATGGGAAAGATTTAAGACTACAATACTATAAAGGCTAATAAAAGCAGATTATGGAACGTACATTGGTGATGATAAGGCATGCGAAATCGAGCTGGGCCAACCCTTTACAAAGTGATTTTGAGCGCCCGTTGAACGAACGCGGCGAACGTGACGCACCTATGATGGGCGCAAGACTGAAAGAGCAAGGCATATTACCTGACCTTATCATATCCAGCACCGCGAAACGTGCAAAATCGACTGCAAAGAAGATAGCTGCTGCTTTAGACTATGATCACAGCCGCATACAGATGCAGGACAACCTCTATCACTGTATACCATCGGTGTTTGAAGAGGCCATCTATGCTGTAGATGATAAGATCAAAACACTGTTTATCGTGGCACACAACCCCGGCATTACCGACTTTGTAAACCAGTTGTCCGGCAGCTTTAAGATAGACAATATGCCCACCTGCGGTGTAGTAGTAGCAAAAATGAACATGGAGGAATGGAACCAGTTTGCCAATGCTACCAAGCAGGTATTTTTATTTGATTACCCCAAGCGACAGATATGACGAATACCAAACCTACAGAACAGGCTATAGAGAAACTCGAAAAACTTTTTGAACAACACTTTGGCAAGAGACCCGAGCATACCGAAATGCTACCCGCATCGGGGTCGGACAGAAGATACTACAGGCTAAGGTCGGGCGATACAACCGTAATTGGTACACACAATACCAACGTAGCCGAAAACAACTCCTACTTCTACTTTACAGAACTCTTCCGCAAGCATAAGATACATGTGCCTGAGGTATACGTTACCAGTAAGGACAGGCATTTTTACTTGCAGCAAGATGTAGGCAACCTGTCGCTATACGATCAGCTGCAAAAAGAAGGATATACCGATGAGGTAAGGCAAAACTTCCACAAAGCGCTGAAGCAACTGGCGCGTGTGCAATGGATAGCAGGCCGCGAGGCTGATTTTTATCAGTGCTTTGCCACGAGGCAGTTCGATGAAAAAGCGATCATGGCCGATCTGCTTTATTTCAAGTACTACTTTGCCGACCTGCAAAGAATACACTATGATAAGCAGGCACTGGTCGAAGAAATGGAGCAACTAAGCAAAGAGCTTGGACGCATACAGCCGCAAATGCTGATGTACCGCGATTTCCAGAGCCGCAACATCATGCTGCATGATGGCAAGGTTTACTTCATTGACTTCCAGGGTGCTATGCAGGGGCCGCCGCAGTACGATATAGCGTCGCTGCTATGGCAAGCCAAAGCACAGCTGCCTGATAACTGGAAAGAAGACCTGCTGAACGGCTATATAGCCAGTTTGGCAGAGTTGCAGGTATCGCGCGTAGAAGAGGTACATTTCCGCAAAGGATACGCACAATTTGTGCTGCTTAGGATATTGCAGGTACTGGGCGCCTATGGCTTCCGAGGACTCATGGAGCGAAAGCCACATTTCATCAGCAGTATTGCCCCTGCGCTTAAGAATCTCAACAGCTTCCTGTCCGACAATCCGCAGTCGCCGCCATACCCTGTTATGCGTTCGCTGCTCGAGCGCTTGTCGTCAAATGAAATGCAGCAACGCTACACCACGCCCGCGCGTAATGAGAATGCACCGCTGCGTGTCAATATTTGCAGCTTCTCTTACAAAAAAGGAATACCGCAGGATGCAGGCAATCATGGCGGCGGATACGTGTTCGATTGCAGAGGCTTGCTGAACCCGGGTCGCTTTGTCGATTATAAACATCTATCCGGTAAGGATGAGCCGGTAAAACAGTTCCTTGAGCTGGAAACAAAAATGCCGTCGTTCCTTGAAAATGTGTATGATCTGGTATCGCTGAATGTGGACGACTACCTGGCTCGCGGATTTGAAAGCCTGAGTGTGGCATTTGGCTGCACCGGCGGGCAACACCGTTCGGTATATGCTGCCGAGTCGCTGGCTGCTTATCTGCGCAACAAGTATCATATCCCCGTTACCATCAGCCACTGCAACGAGCAGAACTGGGTACGCGAACAGGCGAATAAATAAGCTATAAGCTACTGCTGTCTTCTATGGGTATAGTTTCTTTATGCATTCCATTGCCTAAAGCTATGACCAATGAAAGACAGCAGTTTGTTTTACTGCGGCACCAGTAATGTAGAGCTGCCTGTACCTAATAAGGCACACTTCCCGCCTGAGTACCAGGACAGAAGCAGGTTAGCCTTTTATGCATCGCTGTACAATACAGTAGAGATCAACAGCACCTTCTACAAAATACCAATGGCACGCACGGTAGAAAGATGGGCGACCGAGGTGCCGGAAGATTTTTGTTTCACTTTCAAGCTATGGAAGGGCATCACACACAATAAAGAGCTGGTGTATGATGCTGCTGATATCAAACGATTCTTTACGGTCATCAATAGCGCAGGCGATAAGAAAGGCTGCCTGCTGATACAATTTCCCGCAAGTATTAAGGCATCACTTTTTCAGCGGTTCAGGGCGTTGATGGATGATGTATATAGCGCCGGCGAAGATAGCGGCTGGAAGATCGCCGTAGAATTTCGAGATAAGTCTTGGTACCGCGACAGCGTATACCAAATGCTGGAACAGTACAGAGCAGCAGTTGTAACACATGACATACCTGCATCTGCTACACCCCTTATCGATATGGATGCTGACTTTGTATATCTGCGTTTTCATGGCGAAAAGGGCGATTATCGCGGTAGCTATGAAGATGACTTTCTGCAGGAGTATGCAGGGCATGTCAGAGATTGGATAGGAGAAGGCAAGCAGGTATATGCCTACTTTAATAATACAGTTGGCGATGCAGTGCACAATGCACGGACATTGGTGGAATATTATAAGGACATGGTGTAGCTTAATACTATCGCCTTTGGCTATATCATAATTCCTGCCTAGCTTACAGCGTATAGAAGCTGCATGAAGAAACTACCTATCCTGCTTATTTATTTTCGTTTGGTGATCGGCCTTTTGCTATTGCCGCTTGCGTATTTTGCCGTCTCCAATTTCGCAGCCATTGCTATTATCATCATTGCCGCCGGACTTATATCAGACATATTCGACGGCATCATAGCACGCAAGTATCATGTATCGACGGAAAAACTACGTAGGCTTGATTCATCTATCGACCAGGTATTTTGGATATCCGTTATTGGTGCTCTATATATTCATTGCCCTGCATTCTTTCAGGCACACAAAACTTCCATCTTTGTACTGATGGGCGCCGAGGCCGCCACCTATCTTGTAAGCTATGCACGCTTTGGCAAAGAGATAGCTACTCATGCTATATCATCCAAGCTATGGACGCTTAGCTTATTTGCAACCATCATACAGATAGCAGCTACCTGCCAGTCGGGTATATTATTTCAGGTTTGTTTTTATGTAGGTATGCTCACACGGCTGGAGAATATCGCCATATTACTACTGCTGAAAGAATGGACCAATGATGTGCCATCTGCATATCATGCATTTCAACTAAGGCGCGGTAAAGAAATAAAACGCAATAAGTTATTCAATGGCAAGAATGACTGATCGTATAACTGCAACCATTACAGTAGCTCCATATGAAATAGATGATAACCCGGTGCCCAGTAGTCATCTTGTGTACGCGTCAACTTAAACCCCAGCTTCTCGTAAAACGGATATACGAATTGTGATGTCCGTACTACTATAGCTTTAACCCTGACATTAGCTTTCAATACATCAATGCTATGATTAGCTAGTAAACGGCCCAAGCCTTTCCCATGATATGCAGGATGCACAATATACCACGATAACCAGCCTGTATTATCTTCTACATTGCATTCACCGCAGGCTACTATAGGTCCTTCCTGCTCTATTACAAAGTAGTCCTCGATCTCTGTATGCAGGTATTCTTCCAGGTCTTGCTGCTCCTGCTCATGAAAATAAGCCGGCGTATTCAGCAGGAAGAGTTGAATGAGTTGTTCAAAATCGCTAGTGGTATATCTGCGTAGCATTGCCGGGTGTTATAGCCTGCAAATTATTACTTCATACTTACATTACTTACCAACCTATGTGATGGCGGCATTGCATAGCCCATGAGGTTTATCTATCTTTCGCGTACAAATCAAACCTAATGAAAAAGAAGGCTTTATTTTTTGCTACGTTTCTTTCAGCTGTAGTTTTCCTGAACAGCTGCACTGTACGTCAGCGCTCTATGTCGGACGCCAATACACGTCTTAACCTTACCACTAAAGACATGACCATCAGTGAGCCCTATGGTGGCACTGCCGAGCAAACAAAGATACTTGGTATAGACTGGAGCCGCTTGTTTGGCTACAAAGCAGGTTACAAAACATCGGGCAGCTATGCTATGATGGGCTGGGGCGGCCAACTGACTCCGGTTGAGAACTTCGCAGTACACGATATGATGGAAAGGCATCCAAACTTCGATGCAGTTATCTACCCAAGCTTCAAGAAGAAACAATTTACGTTCCTTTTCTTCTACCAAAAAACTACTGTAGATGTAAGCGCACGCCTCGGCAAGCTGAATACTACAGGTGGCAGCGATAGCGGTTCTGAAGACTAGTATTTCTTAACTACTGATATTTTGAGCCTCCATTGGAGGCTCTTTTTTTTTACGTCCGTTGGATGTTGATATCCGCATACCACTAAATTCTTAGATTAGTCCTTATTACCCCCCGTAGAGAAAATGACTCAAAAGAAGAAAATACTATTTGTTTGTACCATCAACCGCATGCGTAGCGCTACCGCGCACAAAGTTTTTGAACACGATGAACGCTTTGAAGTAAGATCGGCTGGTACGGACAAAAACGCAGCCACCGTATTATCAAATGAGCTACTGGAATGGGCAGAGGTTATAATTGTGATGGAGAAAGTACACAGAAATTTCATCCGTGCTAAGTTTCCGCTTGTCTACAACAATAAGAAGATCGTGTGTCTTTATATACCTGATGAATATGACTACATGCAACCCGAATTGATAATTGTTTTGAAGGAAAAGGTTGAGGATGTATTAAGACGAGGACTTCTTTAATCGACAACCTTGTTTATCCGTCAATCCATCAATCATTATGTTAAAAGCCCTTTTCTATTTTCTAAGTGTGTTCCTTCTTACAAGTTGCGATAAAAAGAAAAACCTGTAATGGACATCTATTCGATTTAGATGTAGAGAACAAAACTTTTTTTAAGCAGGGACCTGGAGTAAAGTTGATTGCTGGCAATTGTTTCTACCGGCATCTTCTGGAAACCACTGAAGACACAATTGATTCATATTGGGGAATAATTAATGATACTATATTTCTTATTAAGCCTGAAAATATTGATTTCAAGGATCCTCAAAAAATCCCTTTTCTTGATGTTAATACCAAAGCTGGAGATAGGTTCACATACATGTACATGATACAAAGTGAAGATTTATTGATGCCAGCCGATATAATTGAAGTAAATATTTACGATGTTTCAGTTGAGCACAGCGACACTACTTATACATTGTCACATTCCATTATCCCCGTATTTGACCCAAAGATAACGGATCGCTCATTTGTGTTGCCAAGAATAAAACGGACATTCACGTTCTCAAAAAAGCATGGCATTATCGATTTTAAATTGGAGCGATTTGGCGACGTAACGAAATTGCAGCAAGACTGGTAAAACCAAGTTCTCAACAAGAAGGGCTGCCAAATGGCAGCCCTTCTTAAACGTATTTCCGAATCCTTCTATCCCTTTAGGGGTTAAAGACTTTTAGCGCAAGAACAACAGCTCACGGTACTTAGGCAGTGGCCATTGCTTGTCGTCAACGATCAGCTCCAGCTTGTCGGCATGGTAGCGGATGTTGTCGAAGTAAGTCTTCACTTCGTTGCAGTACATATCGGCACGTTTGTGCATGTCCGCTTCGTTGTTAGCTTTCTTACGCGCCTCGATCATTGCCTCTACATTATCGTTGATGCTCTGTATGTGGCGGCTCATCACCTGTACCAGGTTCAGTTGCGCTTTGTATGTATACTCATCCAGTCCCAGGTCTTTCAGGCCTTTTACGTTTTGTATCAGCGTGTTCTGGTAATTGATAGCAGCAGGCAGTATGTGGTTGGTAGCCATATAGCCCAGTATACGCGCTTCTATCTGTACCTTTTTCACGTAGTCCTCCATCAGTATCTCGTGGCGGGCTTCCAGCTCACGCGGGCTATAGATGTTGTTGTTGAAGAACAGTTTCTTAGCGCTCTCTGTTACAAAAGCATCCAGCGCTTCAGGCGTAGTTTTGAAGTTGTTCAGGCCGCGCTTCTTCGCTTCTTCAGCCCATGCCTCGCTATAGTTGTCACCTTCAAAACGTATCTTCTTCGACTGTGCAATATAGTCGCGCAGTACGTGCATGATGGCTATCTCTTTCTTCTCGCCTTTGTCTATCAGCGCATCCACATCGCGCTTAAAGCCTTTCAGCGTTTCGGTCATGATGGTGTTCAGCACCGTCATTGGCGAACCACAGTTGGCTGTAGAACCTACCGCGCGGAACTCAAACTTATTACCTGTAAATGCGAATGGGCTGGTACGGTTACGGTCCGTATTGTCCATCAGCAGTTCTGGTATCTGCTTATGTATATCCAGCTTCAGTATCACTTCGTCCTGCTCGCTGAATTTATCTTTCACCCTTGTTTCTATCTCGTTCAGTACTTCGGTAAGGTACTTACCAACGTATACCGAGATGATAGCCGGAGGCGCTTCGTTTGCACCCAGGCGGTGGTCGTTATTTGCTGAAGCAATCGCGGCGCGCATCAGGTCGGCATAATCATGTACCGCTTTGATGGTGTTCACGAAGAAAGTAAGGAACATCAGGTTGGTACGCGGTGTCTTACCCGGCGACAGCAGGTTAACGCCTGTATCCGTTGCAAGGCTCCAGTTGTTGTGTTTACCGCTACCATTTACACCGGCAAATGGTTTCTCATGCAGCAGTACTTTCAGCTTGTGGCGCTTGGCAACCCTTGCCATTACATCCATCAGCAGCGAGTTGTGGTCTACTGCTATGTTCACTTCTTCAAATATAGGCGCACACTCGAACTGGCCCGGCGCTACCTCGTTGTGACGCGTACGCAGGGGAATACCCAGTTTGTAAGACTCCTGCTCAAAATCCTGCATGAAGGCAAACACACGCTCCGGTATAGAACCGAAGTAGTGGTCTTCCAACTGCTGGCCTTTTGCGGGCGAGTGGCCTACCAGTGTGCGTCCGCACATTACCAGGTCGGGGCGGGCATTAGCCAGTGTTTCATCTACTACGAAGTACTCCTGCTCCCAGCCCAGGGTAGCTATTACTTTATTTACATTCTTATCGAAGTAATGGCAAACATCTACCGCAGCTTTATCAAGTGCGCCAATAGACTTCAACAGTGGCGCTTTATAATCCAGCGACTCACCATTGTATGCTATGAAGATGGTAGGTATGCAAAGTGTCTTTCCTTGTCCTGTCTCCATAATGAAAGCCGGAGAAGAAGGGTCCCATGCCGTATATCCGCGTGCTTCGAACGTAGCACGGATGCCGCCGTTCGGGAAGCTCGATGCATCAGGTTCCTGCTGTATTAGCGCATCACCGTCGAACAGTTCCATAGCCGTACCATCACTCTTTATGGTAAAGAATGAGTCATGCTTCTCGGCAGTAGTACCTGTCAGCGGTTGGAACCAGTGTGTATAGTGTGTCACACCGCGCTCTTCTGACCAGGCCTTCATGCCCGCAGCAATCTGGTCTGCCATTTTACGCTCGATCTTAGAACTAGATTTTACAGAGCTCATCAGGCTTTTGTAGGCCTCATCGCTCAGGTACTCACGCATGGCACGGCCGGTGAATACATTGCTGGCAAACATGGCGGAAATTTTCTTTCCTGAATAGTTGGAAATACGCCTTTCCTCTGCTGCAGCTAATTCTTGTAATGCTTGGAAACGTAAAGAAGACATTAGATTAAAATTTTAGCAAATCTAACTATTTTTATACTACACTGCCAAATTTTTGCACAAAAACTAAATAAAAGATAACATTATAAAAGATTATCTATTTATAAGCGGGATGGAATACGTTTTCATGGATGACATAGGCGCAGCTAAAATCAGGCTCTACAATACCCTCTACCGATAGGTTTCCTTCGTTTTGCAGCAATTCCATCTTAATCGCCGCTGTATAGGTATTATCATTTACATTAAGATGTTGTACCGGCATGTGCTCGATGAATTCTACTCCTCTGCGGCCCTGCCATTTGTAGGCAGCTTCCTTCATACTCCAGGCCAGCGTTATCAGCCGCACATCATTGCGAAAAAGCAGTTGCTCTTCGGCCGATAAAAACTTATGTTGAATCTTTTCGATACGCGGGTGCCAGCACTGTATATCTATCCCCGCCTCTACATAAGGACTCACCACCGCTGCCACATAAGGCCAGCTATGCGATATAGAAAAGTAATAGTCATTATTACCAATCCGCGGTTTGTCATGCTCATCGGGCGCAATCGTAAGGATCGGGAAATCTTCCTTTAGATGCTTTAATAGGAAGCGCCCGGCCAGCCGCTCGATACGCCGCTGGTCGTGGCGGATGTCCGGCTCCATACCTGTGCGCTCGGCAAAGAACGATTCCGGTTCTTCTATCTTCCAGATAGCCGCAAGGCTATACGGGTCGCTATTCCATTCTCTGTATAAAGGCATGCCCTCTCGCCCTCCCCTACCTACCGGCAGGCAGGCTGAAGGGAGGTAACTTGTTTTAAAATGATAAGGGTAAAGTTAGTGATTTGGAGGTAAAGGGGCCCTCCCGGCCCCCCTAAAGGGAGGTGACATTTTCTTCAATAAGCATCTTATTACAATAAGTCCCCTTCAGGGGGGGTGGGGGCTGGATTGTAGGGACTGTGGATATCCTCGTGCATAAAACAATAAGCCCCCTTTAGGGGGTTTGGGGGCTCAGTGACTATCTTTGCGCTCTTATGATCCTCTCCGACAAGCGTATACTGGAAGAAATGGAAAAGGGTACGATCAAGATCGAACCTTACGACCGGGGTTGCCTGGGCAGCAATAGCTACGATGTACATCTGGGCCCTGTGCTGGCTACTTATAAAGACCATATACTGGACGCAAAAAAACACAACCAGATAGAGACCTTCGAGATACCGGATGAGGGATTTGTACTGTACCCGCATGTTTTCTACCTGGGCGTGACGGCGGAGTATACCGAGACACATGCGCATGTACCTTTCCTAGAGGGTAAGTCGAGCACGGGCAGGCTGGGTATAGACATACATGCTACGGCAGGCAAGGGCGATGTAGGCTTCTGCGGCAACTGGACGCTGGAGATATCGGTAAAGCAGCCGGTAAAGATCTACAAGGGCATGCCCATTGGACAGCTTATTTACTTCCCTGTTGATGGAGAGATAGAAGTGAAGTACAATCAAAAAGCCAATGCCAAGTACAGCGGCCAGCCCAACAGGCCTATCGAAAGCATGATGTGGAAGAATAAGTTCTGATCTTATAATTTTCGTAAATATTTAAAAGCCTTTGACAGCATGTCAAAGGCTTTTTCTATTCATGTCTGTTTCATTTTACGATTCCTCCAATAGTAATATTCATTTTTTAGATAGCGGCCGCAGTATTTAATACAGACCTTTACCGCCTAAAGAAGATATATGTACAATCTGAAAGTAATTATTTCGACCGTAAGGCCGGGCAGGAAAGGGCCCATTATGGCGCAGTGGATAGCCGACATAGCCAAGCAGCACGGCAGCTTTAATGTAGAGGTGCTGGACCTCGGTACCATCAACCTGCCGCTAATGAACGAAGCCAACCACCCCAGGTTAAAGAAGTATGAGCACGAGCACACCAAAGCCTGGAGCCGGATGATAGAAGAAGCAGATGCATTTATCTTCGTTACGGCCGAATATGATTACAACTACCCCGCCCCGCTAAGGAATGCGCTGGAATACTTGGTGCAGGAGTGGGCCTACAAGCCGGCGGGCATACTTAGCTATGGTGGTGTATCGGCAGGCACGCGTGCCGCTAACAGCCTGAAGAACGACCTGATGTCGCTAAAGGTAGTGACGCTAAATGAAGCGGTAAACCTGCCTTTCTTCACACAGTTCATCAACGACGAGGAGCAGTTCACACCGAATGATGTAGCACAGCAGGCAGCTGCCGCTATGCTGAAAGAGCTGGTACGCTGGACCAAAGGCATGAAGGCCATACGCGAAGACAAAGGCTAAGGCCTTGCAATAGATAAGAAATGGCCGCTCATCGCGGCCATTTCTTATCTATTTATCGAACTCGAATACATTCAGTTTCTTTCGCCCGCTCCAGTTGATGGGAACGTTGATAAATACTCCTTTGCCTGCTTTTACGCTGCCTTGTAGTCTTACGTCCACCTCTTTATTAGACAGCAGCGAATACGCATTGCCGAATATTCCGCTCAGGTCTGCATTCAGCCTTACCGGCACTATAAAGCTATCGAGGCCCGGCACTGTAGTGGATTTTGCCAGCTCGGCATCTCCTATGTGTTTGTTGTTGATCCATACGCCTATGTCGGCGCCTTTTACAGTTACGCTATAGCCGTTGGGGTTGTATAATAATACATCCAGCCCTATGGCTGGTTTCAGGCTCAGGTCGCGGAGCTGAATGTTGGTGATGTCGCGGTACTGCAGTGCCTGCGGCTGCTTGCACGACGATATAGCAAATACAGATAGTATAAACGCAATGATGGCTAGTCTGATCTTCATGTTTCGTAAGCTTGGTTTGTGCTTGTTTAGACTCTATTATCGTACCAAAGTTAAAACCCTCACAGGCATTTTAACCTATGAGGGTTTTCCTCTATTATAATGTATTAGTTGCCAGTTATTTTGCCTTGCGGCCCATAGCGCGCTCTGCAGCAGCTACAATGCTTTCTTTGTTCAGGCCATACTTATTCAGCAGGTCTACCGGCTTGCCGCTCTCGCCGAATGTGTCATTTACAGCCACATATTCGTGCGGTACGGGGAAGTTGCGGCCGGCTACATTAGCTACTGCATCGCCGAGGCCACCGTTTGCCTGGTGCTCTTCGGCAGTTACCACACAACCCGTTTTCTTTATCGATTTTATGATCGCCTCTTCGTCCAGCGGCTTTATCGTGTGCATGTTTATCAGCTCTACCGATACGCCTTTTGCTTCCAGCTCCTGGGCTGCCTGTACAGCTATCCATACCATATGGCCGCAGGCAATGATGGTTACATCCGTACCCTTTGCCAGCACTTGTGCCTTACCTATTTCGAAAGTTTGGTCTTCGGCAGTGAAGTTAGCCCATTTCGGGCGGCCAAAGCGCAGGTACACCGGGCCGTCGTGGTCGGCAATGGCTATGGTAGCAGCCTTTGTTTGGTTGTAGTCGCAAGGTACGATTACCGTCATGCCCGGAAGCATGCGCATCATGCCGATGTCTTCCAGCACCTGGTGGGTAGCGCCATCTTCGCCGAGGGTAAGGCCCGCGTGGCTGGCGCATATCTTCACATTCTTGTTGCTGTAGGCTACCGACTGGCGTATCTGGTCGTACACGCGGCTGGTAGAGAAGTTGGCGAATGTAGTGGTATAAGGAATCTTTCCGCCGATGGTCATGCCTGCAGCCACACCTATCATATTGGCTTCGGCAATGCCGCACTGTACAAAACGCTCGGGAAATTCTTTAATGAACTGGTTGAGCTTCAGCGAACCCGCAAGGTCGGCAGTAAGCGCTACGATGTTGGGATTGCGGCGCGCTGCCTCTACGATACCATCTCCGAAACCGGCACGGGTCTCTTTCTCGTTCAGTAATTGTATATCTTTTGCTGACATGTATTATATCTATGACGGCGCAAAAATACGCTTATCCTTTGGTTAATGTATAGCCCCAGTCCTTCAGCCAGGCAATAATTTTTTCTTTATAGTCGCCCTGTACGATGATGAGGCCATCTTTGGCGCTGCCGCCCGCTCCGCATTTAGTCTTCAGCTGCTTGCCCAGCGCCTCCAGGTCTTCTGTTGTACCGCTAAAGCCCTCAACCAGCGTTACCAGCTTACCCGCCCGCTGCTTGCTGTCCAGCTTTACCCGTAGCTTCTGCTTATCCTTAGGTGCAGTCTCCTGCGCCGGTTCGTTATCGTCGAAGTTGTTGTAATAATCCTGGTTGGTAGAATAGACCAACCCATCTGCCCGGCCCTGGTGTTTTTTAGACATGTTATCTGGGTTTGTGGTGTAAAGGTACGGAGGGATTAGTAAGCGGGAAGCATGGGAATTAGTAGGGCAAAGCGAGACGCTTTGACCGGTCGGATTTAAGATTGTGCAGCGTTTATTCACGAGCCACCGATATTTAAATGTCTGGCCAGGTATTGAGCGGTTTTACTTTTTTTATTCCCGGCCAGTTGTTCCGGAGTTCCTTCTGCGACAATTTGTCCGCCATCTTCGCCTGCACCTGGGCCAATGTCTATGATCCAGTCGCTGGCGGCTATTACGTACATGTCATGCTCTACCGCAATGACCGTATTGCCGGCATCAACCAGTACATTCAGCTGCACCATCAGCTTCTCTACATCCGATGGGTGCAAGCCTGTGGTAGGCTCATCGAGTATATATAATGTATTGCCGCGCTGCATACGCTGTAGCTCGGTTGCCAGCTTTATGCGCTGCGCTTCGCCGCCCGATAGTTCGGTAGCAGGCTGCCCCAGGCGCAGATAGCCCAGGCCTACTTGTCGCACTACATCCAGCGCACGGTGCAACTGGGGTTCATCAGCAAAAAATTCCCATGCGGTATCTACTGTCATATCCAGCACCTCGGCTATGTTCTTGTCTTTGTAGCGTATCTCCAGTGTTTTTTCGTTGTACCGACTGCCATGGCAGGTAGGGCAGGGCGAGTATACGCTTGGCAGGAACAACAGCTCTACCATCACAAAGCCTTCACCTTCGCAATGCGGGCAGCGGCCCTTCGCTACATTGAAAGAGAAGCGACCTACATCATACTTCCTCGATCTAGCCATCTTCGTTGCTGCAAACAGCTTTCTTACATGATCGAAAAGGCCGGTATAGGTAGCCAGGTTGGAGCGTGGTGTACGTCCTATCGGTTTCTGGTCGACACGCACCAGCCGCTTTATTTTGTCCATCCCTTCTTTGATCCTGCCATCTAGTGTTACCACTTCCTCGTGCAGGAGATCCTGCTGATCGGGAGGAGTATCGTCCAGCTTCTGCCCTAGCTGCTCCGCTACCAGCTCCACCAACACCTGGCTCACAAGGCTGCTCTTGCCAGAACCTGATACGCCTGTAACACTGGTAAATACACCCAAGGGGAAAGATGCATCCAACTTGTTCAGGTTATTCCGGCTGACGCCTGCAAGTCGCAGCCAGCCGCTAGGTTGCCGGTAGGTGCGTTGTTTCTTTTTTTGGGTGTCAGAGATAAACCGTCTTGTTATAGATTGTTCTACCCCAGCCAGCCCTGCCAGCGGACCGCTATAGAGTACATGCCCCCCGTGAACGCCTGCTGCAGGCCCTACATCCACGATCCAGTCAGCATGGCGTATCACATCCACCTCATGCTCTACCACGAATAGGGAATTGCCCGATGCCTTCAGCTTATCTAATGCCCGCAGCAAAGCTTCGGTGTCGGCAGGGTGTAAACCTGCCGATGGCTCGTCGAGCACATATACTACTCCGAAAAGGTTGGAATGAACCTGTGTGGCCAGCCTTAGCCGTTGCAGCTCTCCCGGAGATAGCGTTGGCGTGTTCCGCTCGAGTGTGAGGTAGCCAAGGCCAAGATCGAGAATGACACCCAGCCTGCCCACAAGGTCCTGAGCAATGCGTTGTGTTACCAGCTCTTTTTCGGGATGGGTATGTTCTGAGCCCTTTGCAGCGCCCTTGCCAGTAGCATACGGTGTAAATATTTGGTGCAGTTGGCTCAGGGGCAGCCGCGACATTTCGGTTATATCCAGTTCATCGAACTTAATAGATAGTGATTCCCTGCGGAGTCTTTTGCCATGGCACAGTTTACACTCGCTGCCAATCATATACTGCGCCACTCTTTTCTTCATGAGCTGACTTTGCGAAGTGGCAAATGTTTGCAACACATAGCGCCGCGCACTGGTGAAGGTACCCATATAGCTGGGCTCCATCTTTTGCTTCAATGCCCTTTTTACTTCTGCCATGGTAAGGCCGGAGTAAACCGGCACCGTGGGCTGCTCTTCTGTAAATAGTATCCAGTCGCGGTCTTCCTGAGATAGTTCGCGCCAGCGCGTATCTACGTCATAGCCAAGGGTCATCAGTATCTCACGCAGATTCTGACCCTGCCAGGCAGTTGGCCATGCAGCTATAGCACGCTCACGAATGGTGAGCGAATCATCGGGCACCATCGACTGCTCCGTTACTTCGTATACCCGGCCCAGCCCATGGCATTCGGGACAAGCACCTTCGGGTGTATTGGGAGAGAATGCTTCAGCATAAATTATAGTCTGGCCACGGGGGTAGTCTCCCGCACGCGAGTAGAGCATGCGCAGCAGATTAGAAAGTGTAGTGACGCTACCTACAGAAGAACGTGTAGTGACGGCTCCGCGCTGTTGCTGCAGTGCTACAGCAGGCGGCAACCCTTCTATCGCATCGACCTCAGGCACCGACATCTGGTTGAATAGCCGGCGTGCGTAGGGAGATACCGACTCGAGATAGCGGCGCTGCGCCTCTGCATACAAGGTGCCAAAAGCCAGGGAAGATTTTCCCGATCCTGATACGCCAGTGAACACCACAAGCGCATCGCGGGGTATGTCAACATTCACATTTTTCAAGTTATGCTCGCGGGCCCCACGCACACGGACAAAGCCTTTAAAATCCTCATTCCCTGAATGTTGCTTCTTCATATTAAAAGAGGCAAAAGAACTATGCCCTATATCAACCGAGCCTGTTTGTGAAGAACACGCACATGAATATTCGTTGTTCGGGATGTTCCGCAGGGCATCCTGAATACAGGATAAAGCGCCGTTCTCCGAACGGACTTCGCCAGCACTGAGTCAAGACACATTCCTTCCTGTACAACACAAATAAAAAACATTAACGTAGCATACCACTTATTAAGTCTACCTTTAGTTATTGTTCATCGAGAGCACTGTAATTCTTTCCTAATCTTCTGACTTTCTTTCCTAGGTTTCGATCCTCTTACATCTGCTGTTTTTAAAACAGAAGTTATGGATATTGTCAAAAAATACGACGTTTCGGGTACTGATAAGTTTAGCCCTAAAGACTACCCCGAGCTAACAGCCGAAATGGCTACTATGAAAGAGGATATGAACCTTATGCCCGTTTATTACAAAGGCGAGATTGTTATTTCCTTCTACCGCGATCATGCTCTGCCCCATCAATGGGCCCATGCAAACCCCGAGCTTACAAGACTTGTAACTACTGGCACCTACACCAGCGGCCATATCGAGGCTTTGTTTGATGCTTGCAGGGCCAACCCCGAATTTCTGCGTGCGTACGAGGCATACCTGCTGGCAGGCTTCGCTACCGATAGCACTTACTTTATATCGCACCATCACCAACAGCATTAATTGTAAACGCTTCTAAACACATACGCTTATGAATGCAATACCGGCTTTTATTACCAGCCTTACCATAGCAAGCGACGACAAGAAAGTGTCGCTGGACGTACAGTGCCTTAATGATGTATTCTTTGGGCTGCGTATAGAGCAGCATCAGTTGAGGCAATATACCGGCACCGCCATACCTGTATTTCTGGCACCGCATGCTTATGAGCCGCTGCCTATGCCCGATGAAGAAGGCACAGAGGTGGTCATACATTTTGACTAACGCTCCCCTGGTACAGAATGGCCTTACACTATGAAAGGTCTTTCTGTACCAGGTTCCAACCGGTACATATATTTACCTCTTCCCATTGCTCATCTTTACGGTCGATCCTGGGTGTTGTACACACACTAACGGCTATCATATTGTTACACACCTTCTCAAAGGCTTCAGACTCCAGTCCTATGATGCGGTAATATACCTTACCATCCACCTCTATCTTCGAATAGAGGTTGGCGCCTTGGTCATTGGTCAGGTACTGCCTGTTGCTGCTGAGGTATAGCTTGCAGTCGGGCATTTTGTTATTCATGGCTTACTATTGGCTTTCTTAAAAAAAACAATGAGCCTATACCCACCAAACCTTTTCTTCTATCAGGTTGTAAGACTTAATGAATACCCTGCCTATATCGCCCGCCGATGAGAACATATGAACCGACTCGCCGGTCATTACCAGTTCTACCATTTCATTCGATGCGTTTATGGATCTTATCTCGAAGGTATCTGTATGCTTTTTGCGGCTTTCATCGAAAGTGTCCTGCGGTTCGCCCTGTGTAGGAAATCTTTTTACAATGTCGCCCGTGCGCAATCTTGCCACCTCTGCTAATGTGCTCAATTTGGTTTTCATGGAAATCTGTGTAACATTATTATAAGGCGGAATTGCCCTATAGGCACTGTAACTATAACAGCAATAAACAAGGACTGAAGAGAAGAATAGAAATGCGGATCAGAAGACGTTCAAATGCAATTACAGTGAAGGTAAGCTTATTTGAAGCCATTAGCTAATATATTAACGTCCTTGTTCGGATGTGTTCCAACTGGATCGAAGCGTATTGTTTTGCCCTACCAATATCCAACCGTCCGCTTACAGACCTCGTCATTATTTGGAATGCCCTGCGGAACATCCCGAGCAACGTCGTATCCTAAAGGGTAAAAGCATTCTGTACGCAACCTAAAAAGGGGGTGTGCAAAAGCCTTCTCCGGCCACCATTAGCTCATCTTTGCATATAAACCCTATAAGATATGCCAAGAGCAAAGATCCTTCGCCACTCAACAGATACACGCCACAATGAAAGGATAGCAGCCCTCGTGGGCGACCATGGGGCTACGGGCTATGGCGCCTATTGGATGATACTGGAAATAATGCACGGTGAGGAAGGCATGCGTATAGAGCATACCCATGCACGCATACGCAGGCTGGCTGGGCAGGTAGGTATTGCGGCAAATGCATTTACCCAACTGCTACAGCATATGATAGAAATATACGAACTGCTGGCAGTGGAAAGTGGATACCTAATGTCAACCCTCAGCTATACCAGGCGCAGCAAGCAACAAAAGCCTGAAGCTACGGTAGTATCAGCTACGGGCGAAGTGTCTTGTGAACAGGTATTAGACCAGGAAGAAACAAAAGCCTGCTTAGACGCCGGTTACAGCCCCAAAGAGGCAGAGATGCACTGCCAGCTAAAACAGGCGGTCATACAAAGAGCGCCTGATGTAAACAAGCATCTGTCCCCGCTCAACATTCACCAAAGCATGGCCCTCTATGCCGACTATAACGAAAAATCCATTTTCCACGCACTAGACCGGCTGCAAGCCAACCCAAACCTCCGCGTACAGGCCCACACCACCTTTGCTGCCATCGGGGATTTACTCGCCAAACAGCAAAGGCGATAACCGGCCAACATATCTATCACCTCAACAAGGCTGCACCACAAGGTTGCGGTCTGCATGTGTTTATCGTAAAATGGAAATAAAAAGGCCGCACAATGCACAACGATCCGCACGTACAGATCAGGCCGGTACATACCGCAGCATAACGACAGCACAACGTCACCATAAGAGCAGCACAGCAACATCGTAACGACAGCACAACGGCAGCACAGCAGCACCTTTACGACAGCATAACAGCAGCTTTACAGCACCGGCGGCGAAGGATAAACGAGTGCCAAACCGACACAATACAAATGATGAATGCAGAAAAAAGTTCCGTGTCATTGTTACTCCATCACCTCGCTGGCAAGAATTTTAATTGTTAATGAAGTTTAACGCCGGCAACCGCCAGGCGTACCCTCTAAAAAACGTGAAAAGGATATGAGCTTTGATCAATACACCTCAAAGACCGTGCAAAAGGAAAACAGGCTGCAATGGCTGGATTATGATAAAGGTATCAGCATCATACTAGTAGCATTCGGGCATTGCCTGTTTACGCTTCAAACCCATATGATAGACCTCAGCGCCTATCCCTGGCTCACGTACATTTCGGTATTCCTATACGGTTTCCGCATGCCACTGTTCTTCATCATATCCGGCTCGCTCATAGGCAAAAGCTTACAGAAGCGGGGCATGGGCAAGTACATCGGCGATCGCTTCAATAATATATTATACCCGCTGCTGCTATGGGGCATCATCCAGATAACGCTACAGATACTTCAGGCCAGGTTCTCGCCCTACGGTGGCGGCTATGTCAGCCCGGTAAAATACGCACAGCTGCTTTTTGATCCCCGTGAGACAGGGCACTTCTGGTATCTCAACGCACTGTTTTGCATTGGTGTTTTGTATGCATGTGTAAAAGTAGTTTTGCAGTTTGGCCGCACGGCTCAACTGATGCTGGGCTCGGTGCTGTTTTGCCTGTCGGCATACATCCACCTAAATGATTTGTCGTATGGATTCCTTACCGACATCTTCCAGTTCTACATCTTCTTTGCCATCGGTGATGTCATGTCGCAGGTATTCCACAATGACGAGGTGAGGCAAAAGCTGGCATCGTGGAAGATATTCTTCCCGCTGTTTTTGCTGTTCCTTATTACTCAATACATTTTTGCTGGCTACAACCTGAAGCCTACGGATGAAGGCATCAACTATGTAGAGCATAAAATGCCGTTCTTCTATTTCTTCGAAGCACTGGTAGGCTGCTCGCTGTCTGTGAATGTGTCGTTCCTGCTACAGCGCTATGGCTCTGCCAGGGTGCTGCGCCAGATCGGTTTTTACTCGCTGTACATATACTGTATGCAGATGATCGTAATGGACCTTGTACGCATTGCGGCAAATAGGGTACTTCATATCAATAATATCCCTGCGCTGGTATTGCTTGTATGGGCAGGTGGTATTATCATACCTATCATCTTCTACAAGATATGCCAGCGGTACAATGCCTTTTGGATGTTCTCGCTGACAAGGCCCAAGCGCAAAACAGAGGCTGAAAGCGAGTTGCAAAGCAACCAGCCCGAGCCTTTACCGATCACCATTCAAAAACCATATGATGCCTGATGAAAAAAAGGGCCTCCCGGAAACAGGAGACCCTTCAGGGAACTAGAAATACAAACTATGAACTGAGTTTACTTTGCAAGTGTTATAAATACTTTATACACATTGCTGCTGGGCCTTGTCGGGTTGCTGGGGTCACCCCACTCTGGCGCGTTCGATAAAATGCCACCGTAGATATAGCCTACCAGTTGCTTTTCGCCTGCCTTAAGCTTACGGTAGTCTATCACCTCCAGGTTGTTGCCCTTATAGCGAGGCGTACCCTTTTCGTGTATAAAGGCCCCCTCGGCACCTACCATGGCAGGCAGTGGATTGGGGTTGTAGGCGAGGTTGGTGGTGAGGGCTTTATTATCGCGGCATATAGTAGATATCAGCGTAGTAAAGGCTGCGTTGTCCTGTATAGCACTGTCATTACCCAGGCCGCCAAAGATGGTAGTATATACACGGTCCATCGCATCGTCGTATAGCACAAAGCTGGGAGCTGAGTATATATTGTCCTGTTGGTTGAAGTTAGAGTCGATGGTATAGCTCTGCGTATTGTTAGCAGCGATGTAGATAGGATTGCCGAAGGGATTATCGCTACGGTAGGTGAACACACCTCCAAAGATGCTGATGCCAAAGCTCTTATCTTTATTGACACCAGGTACTACCACCAGGTCGCGGCGGTGGAACTGTGTAACGCTATCATTAAGGCCATCGCTTATATAAGAGAACGGCCCATCGAATGCGATGCTGTTACCGGTTTCCTTCAGTTTGAAGACATGCACCGAGTCGAGATACTGCTGAACGAATGGATTACCCGTGGCACCGGAGTCGCTGGTATATAGCCCCTGGAATATATGGCCCAGGCACAGGTAGAAGCGTCCGTCTGGCATTTGGTATAGCTCACCACCGGTCGATTTTACAATGTCGTCGCTTACATAGGCTATAGACGCAGCAAGCTTGGCCGAGTCCTTGGCCCGCACTGCCTGTATCATCTTCTTCACATCTATACGCGAGATGGTATTGTAGGTGACCCAGGCCGAGTCAGGCATGCCGGCGTTGTTCTGGCCATAGCCGCCACATACATACAGCTTGTTGCCTACCTGGCGCGCCTGCATGTTGGTCGACGAGTACTGGCTGCGGAGTGCGGCCGGCAGCATGCTGGTAGGTATGCTGTCCAGCGTTTTGTCTTTGGTGTTGTAGACGAAGATGTTGTAGTTGGCCTTCTTGAACGGGAAGTTCTGGGATGAACCAAAACCGTGGAAGCCGTTGGTGCGGCCGCCGAAGATAAGCCAGTCGTCGCCATCGGTAGCCAGTACGAAAGACTGAAGTGCCGGCAGATTGGTGAAGCCGGCATCTTGCTCTACTGAGAAGGTGAATGATGCGGGAGCTGTCGCTTCCTCTTTTGGCTGGCAGCTGGCTATCAGCACAGCGGCGGTGAGTACTGTTAAAATACGAGAGGTCATGGTCGTTTGTTTGAGTATGCATGATGAGATGGTCTCAAAAGTAAACAACACATATATCGAGCGTACCGGGAAAAATACCCCTTTATAGCACAGGGGCTGAAATGGCACAGTTTTATACAACTATATATTTCAGGCGTTTATACACGGCTGAATTATACTATGCCGCGTTGGACAAGAATATCGCTGAAAATACTGGCATCTTTGCTTGGCCTAGTACTGGTGCTGTGGGTAGCCCTGGGTATCTACGTCAGCCGCAATAAAAAGCAGATAACAGATGCCGTAGTAAACCAGCTGAATGACAACCTGAATGGCGATATAGAAATAGGCACTATAGAACCCAGCCTGCTAAAGGGTTTCCCCTTTGTGTCTTTCTCCATTACCGATGTAGCCATACGCGACACCCTCTGGCAGCAGCATCGCCGGGACCTGCTGAAGGCAAAGGAATTGTTTGTGAAGCTCAATATATTATCGGTATTAAGGAGCGCCCCGCAGATACATACCATCGACGTGAACATCGGCACCATTGCCATATTCGTCGATAGTACTGGCTACTCCAATACCAGCGTATTTGCCAAGAAAGAAAAGGGCAAGGGCAAAAAAGAAAAGCCGCACATCAACAATATAGAGCTGCACGATGTAGTAGTACGGTTTGAAGACCAGGTAAAGTTCAAGCTCTTCCAGCTACAGATAAGGGAACTGGATGGCGCGCTGGATTATAGTGCTGATGGATGGGAAGGGGTATTCGGTGTCAATGCGCTGGTAAAGCATTTCGCCTTCAATACCGAAAAGGGAAGCTTTCTGAAAGACAAGGAGCTGAAAACCACGGTGAAGATCAGCTACAATGATGTGAAGCGTATAATGGATATACCCGTACAGCGCTTTGCCATAGGCGGGGATGACTATCGCATAGGCGGTAAGTTCTATCTCAACCAAACACCGACGGCATTTGAACTGCACATCATCAATGATAAAGCCCGGTACCGGAATGTGACGGCATTGCTCTCGCCCAACATATCATCGAAGCTGAACAGCATCGACTTTGAAAAGCCTATATCGGTACAGGCGCTTATCAAGGGGAAGGTCAAATTCAGAGATACGCCGTTGGTAAAAGTGTCTTACAATATTGCTAATAACACCATGAAAATTCCCGATGCGGAGATAAAGAACTGTAGCTTCAAAGGGCATTTTATCAATGAGGTAAACCCGACCGCCGGTCACAACGACCCCAATTCTGCCATACATATCTATAGTATGAAAGGGCAATGGGAAGGTATACCCATTACAGCTGATACCGTACGCGTATACAACCTGATAGACCCGATATTGGAAGGGCGTTTCCGCTCGCAGTTCGCACTGGCAAAGCTGAATGATATACTGGGTGGTAATAGCTTTCGGTTCGACAATGGTACGGCCAAAGTAAACCTGCTATACCGCGCTGGCATCCGGAAAGACGATACCAGCCGTAAGTACATCTACGGTACCATACAGGTTGGCAACGCTAATATGACATACATACCCCGCCGCCTGAAGCTGAATAATTGCAATGCTGTGTTACGCTTCACGGGTGATGACCTGTTGATACAAAAGGTGAACGTAAGGACAGCCAATACCAGCCTGGCCATGGACGGGCGCATCGGCAACTTTGCCAATCTATACTACACGCAGCCTGAGAAGATATTGCTCGACTGGCACATCACCAGCCCACAGGTGAACCTGGATGAGTTCTTATCTTTCATAGGCAAACGCGGGGCAGGCGATAAGAATACGATGGGGCCAACCCAATCGCAGCCGTCAAAACCGAAAGGCAATAAAGACATTGCGGCAAGGCTCGACAAGGTGCTGGACGAGAGCAGTGTGCATATGCGGCTGGAAGTAGGCAAGCTGCTCTACAAGCGTTTTACAGCCGAGCAGATACAATCCAACATCAGCCTTACGCAGGCAGGCATCGGAATACAGTACTTGGGGTTAAGCCATGCTGGCGGGCGCATTACTGCCAGTGGCAACATCCAGCAAAACAATAACAACAGGTTCGATGTAAAGACTAATATTGACAACGTGAACATCAAGCAGCTGTTTCATGCTTTCGAGAACTTCGGGCAGGATGCCATTACCGAACAGAATATACAGGGAAACCTAACCACTGCGGTAAACATCACCGGCAACATGCGCGACAACGGGCAGATCGTACCAGCCTCTATGCACGGCACCGTCGACTTCGACTTACAGAATGGCAGGCTGGTAAACTTTGAACCCTTGAATAAGGTGGCGCGCTTTATCTTCCGCAACCGCAACCTGAATGATATAGAGCTGCGCAAGCTGAAAAACACATTGGATATACAGGGGAACAAAGTGTACATCAGGCCGATGACCGTAGAGTCGAGCGCTATCAACATCTTCCTGCGTGGGGTGTATAGTATGCAGCAGGGTACGCATATAGAAATGGATATACCGTTGCGTAATTCGAAGAAAGACGAATTTCTGACCAACCCAGACGAGAAGCAAGAGAAGATGAAGAAGGGCCTCACCCTACACCTGAAAGCCGTAGACGGCGACGATGGTAAGGTGAAGATAAAGTGGAACAAAAAGGACGAGCGCAGTGTACACTACGAAGCTAAGGCAGATTAGTAGTATACTGTATTATGCTCTGTCGCAAACATACCTGAATAAGACGCAAAACACCCGCGTATAAAAATGACATTCGCCTAAGTTTGTACAAACTGCAAACGATAACTATGGAACAGAAAACAGTCAGCACTCGTACACAGGCACTGCTAAAGCTATTCGACTATCATACCGGCTTTTTCCCAAAGGCGCTTGTCGGGCTATCGGAGGATGACATGCACAACCGCCTGGATACCGAAGCCAACCACATGGCATGGATCGCCGGGTCGGCCGTCAACCAGCGGTTTATGATGGCTTCGGAGTTCAACAAGACGATAAAGCAATCCGGCGAAGAGCTGTTTAAAAATAACCAAGGCATAAAAGAAGGGACGAAATACCCTACCATAGCTGAATACCTGAACGACTGGGAGGCCATAACACCCATAGCCCGTGAGGCTCTTATAAAGATGGACGACCAGAAGCTGAACAGCGATCTTGATATGGGCGGCACGAAGATGAAATGGTATGACATGATCTGTTTCACCATGTACCGCGAAGCAACCCTGATAGGCCAGCTGGCGCTATGGCGCAGACTGCTCGGCCATCCCGGCCTGAAGTATGATTAAGAATGGACATTGTATACAAAATTTCAATAAGGCCGTCAGGAGAGCGATACGCATCTGGCGGCCTTTTGGTATCTTTGAACCAGAGACATATAACGGCTACTTACGACTATGAATATCTGCAAGCTGATCCGGTGCAATACGATTTTTTTTGCATGCCTTGTTTTGTTCTTTTTTATCCCGAAGCGGATGGACGCCCATGGGGGCAATTTGCCCTTTTCGACCGACAGCACGCACATCACCATGTGGAATGGTGAGCGGTACGTACCGCTGTTCATCAAGGGTATCAATATGGGCATTGCGGTACCGGGGACCTTCCCGAGTGAGCTGCAAGCATCTAAGGCCGACTATTTCAACTGGCTACAACTGATACGCGACGCAGGCTATAATACCATAAGGCTATACACATTGCACTACCCCCACTTCTACGAGGTGCTTGACTCCTTCAACAGGGCCCACGCCAATTCGCCTATACTGCTTTTTCAAGGTGTATGGATGGAAGAGGAAGTGCCCAACTACGACGAAGACCTCCATACGCTAACGCCGTTCTTCAATAAAGAGATAGAAGAGAATGTGGACTGCGTGCATGGTAACCGTACCATAGCCCATCGCTTCGGTAAGGCATTCGGTACTTATACGGTAGACGTATCGAAATGGACCATCAGCTATATCATAGGCCGCGAAACGCACCCGCCTGAGGTATGGCATACCAATGAGAAACATGCGGAAATAACAGCGTTCAAAGGCAAGTACCTGACGATACAAAACACCAAACCGGCTGAGAGCTGGGTGATAGCACGCATGGATTATCTGCTGTCGTACGAGCATGATAAGTACGAGACTCAGCGCCCTGTCAGCTTTTCGAGCTGGCCTACACTCGATCCCTTGTATCACCCTTCTGAAAAAAACAGGTACGAGGACAGTGCCTCGCTGGACATATCAGAGCTGGACTTCTCAGGCGCGAAAGCCGGTGTATTTGCTAGCTACCACGCCTACCCTTACTACCCCGACTTTATGAGCCAAGACGTAAAGTATTCGGGCTATAGAGATTACCTGGGCCAAAACCCATACCTCGGCTACCTTACAGCACTCAAGGAGCATTACCACCATATGCCGTTGATCATTGCCGAGTATGGGGTACCATCGAGCTGGGGCAAAGCTCACTATTCTACCACCGGTATGCACCATGGTGGTTTCGATGAGCGCGAACAGGGGGATGCCAATATGCGCTTGCTGCACAATATAGAGGAGTCGGGCTGTGGTGGCGGTGTACAATTTGCCCTGATGGATGAATGGTTCAAACGTACCTGGATAACAGACCCGATGGACTTCATCGCTGACAGGCGCATACTGTGGCAAAACGTGATGTCGGCCGAGCAGAACTTTGGCGTGATGGGCTTCCGCAAAAAAGACAATCCTTACCAAGCCTGGGAAGACCTTTGCACCAATTGCGCAGTTGAAAAACTGGAAGCCAGGGCCGACTTTGCCTATCTATGGCTAAAGCTGAAGATACAAAAACCACTGCCAATACTCGATACGGTTTGGATCGCATTCGATACATATGACTCTACCAAAGGAGAATCGATATTGCCGAATGGCAAGCAAATAAGCAAGCGTGCAGAGTTTGCATTAATGATCACAAACGACAGGGCCGAGCTATTCGTAACCGAAGCCTATGACCTGTACGGCATCTGGCATAAGACGTCGGCACCTGAACAGCTATACAGATCAGTACCTACCGATGGCAAACCCTGGAAGATCGTACGCTGGAAGAATAACAACAATGAGCAGGAAGTGCAGTACATAGGTTCATTACGAGTGAACAGGCTGGGACTACCACCTACATCTATGGACGCCGTAAAGCTTGATAGCTTTGCAATTGAGGTAAAACTGCCTTGGACGCTGCTGAATATCATAGACCCCAGCACTATGATGGTGATGAATGATGACCGCAGCACTGCAGAAAGAGAGCTGCTGAAATCGGACGGCATTGCAGTAAGCATTGCTTACAACAACTTCTTTGCGATGACACAGAACAGATTCTCTTGGCCCGAATGGAATAGTGCAACAGACGTGGTACCTTACCTTAAGGAATCTTACCTGATAGCTAAAGAACAACTCAAAGATTTCCCCGGCAACCCGATGGCTGTCACCGATACTTTTGATGTAAAAGCAGGCATGAGGCTAACAATACCTGCCGACTCAGGATTGCTACGGAACGACTGGAGTCTCGACGGATCAGTTATGGAAGCAGCCATTGACAGGGCACCTGTAAATGGGCTTTTATTTGTGGAGCGCAACGGTTCTGTTACCTACGTACCCGAAGAAGGATTTACAGGTATAGATAGCTTTACGTATCGGGTAATTGCAGGTAAGCATCGTTCAGAGGCAGTTACATCGGTAATAAATGTAACAGGTACACCATCGGGCAAAGGCTATCTTACGGTCTATCCTAACCCGTCAAATGGAACATTCATCATTACATCGCGTGCGGTGATAGATGAATATGCGGTAACAGATAGCTACGGAAGGGATATCATAAAAGGCACATCTGCCAACAGCCTGAGTCTCACGATAGACCTTGGCAATGTATCGCGCGGGGTATATTTTATCAAAGCATTGTCAGGCGGGCAACAGCTCGTAAAGAGGATCACGAAGATGTAGCTAAAGGTCTTTTTTGTAAAAGACAGTATCGTATTCATTGGGCGGTATATCCGCAGGCATATTGGTGGCATCTATTTGCATGTACCCATGCTTCTCATAAAAGCGCTGCGCCGCTTCAAATTGCTTCATAGTGCCCAGGTATATCACCGGGCACTTTTCTTTTATGGCTAAACCTGTAGCAGTTTCTAATAATTTGCTGGCTAGTTGCAGTTGCCCGCCACGGTACGCCTTTGCCACAAAGAGACTCTTCAGTATAGCATACTCCTTGCTAATGATCACCCCTACCGTTCCTGCAACTAGTCCGTCAACTAATGCTACCCAATAGCTCCTGCCAGACAGCAGGTACAGGTCTTCCATCTTCTTACCGAGAGGATCATAAAATGGTTCTGCATATTCGGGTGTTATCGAGTGGAGCAGTTCATCGACACCATGCTGGTAAGATGGCTGGAAGGATGCGATTTTTATAGCGGGCATTATACTATACATGATAAACCAGATTATAAACGGCTTCATTGCCACTGTTAAGTGATGCGTCTTAAAAAATTATTTTTCATGTAACTTACCAAGGTTGGAAAAATTTAAAGTTATATGAATCTCTCACAACAAGTAGCCAAACACTTTAAAGAACTATACTTCGGCGGCAACTGGACCTGCGTAAGCATGAAGGAAACACTCGGCGGGGTCACGCTAAAGGAGGCCACTACCAAAGTATCTTCACTCAACACCATAGCCGTGCTTGTCTTTCATATGAATTACTATGTAGACGCCATAACACAGGTGTTGCAAGGCAATCCGCTGGAGGCACACGACAAGTATAGCTTCGAGCTGCCGCCATTACAATCGGAAGAGGAGTGGCAGCATATGTTGGCTAAGACCTTTACTAATGCAGAAACACTAGCCGGCCTTATAGAGCAGCTACCGGAAGAAAGGCTTTGGGAGATTTTCAGGAATGATAAGTATGGCATCTACTATCGCAACCTGCATGGCCTTATCGAACATAGCCACTATCACTTGGGGCAAATAAGTTTGCTTAAGAAGATGATAAGAGAGCAGGTGCCTGCGTAGTACCTGGCGTAACATCCTAATTTTATTTTGCTCTTTGGCCTGATAATCTTAACTTTAGAATACATATAAGGGTTGGATATAAGTATTAGTTATGGTCACTGGCCATTCGTATTCATTCCTGCTTTCATTTTCAGAGGAATTATAATTCAACACATATTGCTCACTATAGCGATCATTATTTTTATTTCCAGGTATATGCGTAAGCTGGGCTATGATGTCAAATTCAGCCGTGCGCCATTACAGCTATCTGTTTCCAAAATCAAAAAGGACAGATAGTATAACCCGATGTCTGATTAGTGCAAAATCACCCTGTTTAAGAAAAGCAGAAGTTTATATTTGCAACATCACACAAAAAATATTCAACACTATGGCATCAGTAAATGTTTACCTCAACTTCAATGGCAACTGCGAAGAAGCCTTCAATTTTTACAAATCGGTATTTGGCGGCGAGTTCCCGTATCTGGGCCGCTTTAAAGATATGCCTCCGCAAGAAGGTATGAAACCAATGGAAGGCGCAGAAGCCGAGCGCATCATGCACGTTTCGCTGCCGATAAGCAAAGAGACCATGCTGATGGGAAGCGACACAGGCGGTGAGTGGTCTGCGAGCTTTAAGCCGGGCAACAACTTCTCTATCTCGATAAATGCAGATAGCAAAGAAGAAGCAGATAAGCTATTCAACGGGCTGGCGCAAGGCGGACAAGTTACCATGCCACTCAACAATACCTTCTGGGGCGATTACTTCGGTATGCTGGTAGATAAATTCGGCATCAACTGGATGATGAGCTATGCTGCTCAAAAGCCGCAATAATAGAAAGGCTATAGCTTTACTGCGTTTCTTTTACTTCATTGCCCGGCGCCTTGGTACCGGGCTTTTTTATGCGCTTTAAAGGCGTATACCTGATACCAACTGACAACGGGATATAAACGATATCCTTACCCGGTGCCGGTACTATTCTGTACCCCGCTTCCAGATTAAAACCAAAGCTCTTGCTGAGGTGCAGATTGTAGCCTGCCTGCGCCCCCAGCATGGCATTCCAATGGTATTTGATATGGCGCATTGGCAGGTAGTCATCCTCACCCGGGAAGAGCACGAGTGAAAAACTGGTGGTGGGATAGTAGTACATACCGAGGCTGGCGCCAGCGTATAGGTAGCTCTTGCCTATGGGTAGCTTGTAGTTGGCAAATATATTGGGAGCAATACCATAGGTCACACTTTCCGTAGTGTAGAATTTCATTACCCCATACACATTAGGGTGTGAGAAATGCCTGTATTCATTGCCAAAGGAAAACTCAAGCGCACCGCCAAATTGAAAGTGCTTCCTGTCAGTGCCTACCCTTATAGAGCCGTATGGGTCGTTAGTTTCTGTAGCGCTGTATCTCGCCATACCGCCGTGCACAGAGGTAAACACTCCCTGCGCATCCATCGCAAACGGAACCAATAACGAAAGCAGCAGCAGTATATATCTCATCAGGTATGTGGCCGAAACAGGCAGTACAAAAGACGCGAACCTTTGATGATAGGTTGGCTATTTAGCTATATCTGTTTTCCTCCTGAAGCCGAAGTTAACCAAATAAACGCCCGAGAATATCAGCAGCGTAGCCAGCATCTTTACCCAGGTCAGTTGCTCGTGCATCACCAGTACGGATATGACTGCGGCGAATATCGGTTGCAGGTAGATGTAGGCTCCTGCCGTAGAAGGCGACAGGTGCTTGAGTGCATACATGTTCCACAGGTAGGTAAAGAACGTAGTACAGATAACAATGAACGATACCGCCAGGTAGTCGCCGGCGCCAAACTGCGACCACTCGATAGCTGCGAACTGCGGCCAGCCAAATGGCAGTACCATGAGGAAGCCAAAGAGGAACACCCAGCGTATTACGATGATGGGCCGGTACTTGTGCATCAGCGGCTTTATCATTACCATGTACACGGCGTACGATGTGGCATTGAGGAAGATAAAGAAGTCGCCCAGGGCAGAGTTGCCCGTCATGGTCAGTTCTTTACCGGCGCTCATCAGCAGTGTAGCGCCGCCTATACCCAGCAGCAGTCCAAAGCCTTTCTCCCACTTGATGCGCTCACGCAGTATGAATATAGCTATGATGGTGATAAGCAACGGTGTGCTCATCATGATAAGCGACGCGTGTATAGGGAAGGTAAGGTTGAGCCCCATGAAGAACAGCATCTGGTTGAGCGCTACGCCAAACAGGCCGCCCAGCACCAGCCTTAGCCAGTCTTTCCTTTCGATGCTCTCCTGATATTTGCTGCCGCCAAAGTAGCTGAGCCAAAACAAAAACGTCACCGCGCTTACGCGGATGAATATAAAACCCAGCGGCTCTATCAGCCTGGGCATCACCTGCTTGGCTACCGTAAAGCCGGCGCCGTAAAACATATTGGCGCCGAACAGCGCCAGGTGCGATTTGAACTTATCCGTCACAGCGCGCAAAGGTAGGTAAAAGCATTATCCTAAAGCCTGTCTACCCATTGGTTCAGTACCACCTTGTATACGGAGTAGTCTTCCGTAATATCCAGCTGCCGGTAGGGAAATGTCTTTGCCTGCTGCAATGCCTTATTCAGATTAAAACCTTCCTGTGGCATGGAGAGATAGACTTGCTCCGCTTGCAGGTACCTGCCTAGGTATTCCTGCTCCGTTTGGCCGGGGGTGGGTATCAGTATGGCCTTCTTGCCCAGGCAGGCCAGGTCCATCAGGGTGGAGTAGCCGCTCCTGCACACTACCATACCGGCGTTAGTCAGCAGGGGTTGCAGGGCATCTTTGGTAATGCGCGTGTAGTAGGTTATGTGGCTGGGTATACTGGTACGCGAGGATATATCGTCGCCCCCCTCCACAAAGGCTACGGAGCCATCATACCCCTGCACCTGCTGCCAGAGCAGATCGCTGAGCAAACTGCGTTGGGGTTCGGGACCAGATAGCAGTACGAGCAGGTGTTTTTCAGCAGCCTGTTGCCTTGCCGGGTCCAGCTGTGAGAGCAGGCCTATGTATTTACCATTTGCAGGCATCACCGGTGGGTGCGCCAGGCTGCCGCTCAGGTTGGGTTGGCCGGGTACGTCCACCACCCAACATTCGCTGAAGCGCTGCAGGTAGCGGTAGTGCATACTGCGCAATAGGCTATCGGCGGCTAGTCCCATGCCCGTATGTATCTGCAGCTGGTGGGTCATAATGACCGACGGCACTTCGGGGTGATGCAGCCCGTAGCGGTTGTCAGAGATGATGCCGTCGAATTGCTCGTCTTTTTGCACCTGTAGCAGCCACTGATGTTCGCGGCTGATGGTTTTCAGGATATGGGGTATCTGCCGGAGTATCGACCCTATCAAGCCTCTGCGGGTGCGCCCGTACCTTATATTATAACCATCGAGCGGTATGGTTCGGATGCCTGGGAAACTTCCTGATAACCAATTCGTTTGCGCTGCATTGCCTGCCACAGTTACGTCGTGGCCGGCGTGTAGCAGGTGCCGGATGATGGGCGCACAGCGTGTGGTGTGCCCCAATCCCCAATCGAGTGGGGCTACCAATATTTTTTTAGGATTTCTGATACCCAAATATCCTTATTTTTACAGAAGTAGATGATTTACTATGCGTAAGAGTGTCCATAGACTGTTGGTTTACATATTGATAATGAGTGGGATTACGTTGTTGGCACAAAGTTGTAGTACCACTAAAGGCTGCGGTTGCGGATCGGACATCAACAAAGTGTACAAACGACCAAAGCGGACACACTAAAAAACATTTACCTATGTGGGGCGAAGACAAAGTTTGGTTACACTACCGCAAAGACATTATGGCGGCTGACATGAGCGCAGCTTCTTTCCTTTCGGGCTACCTGCGCAATCTTACGGTGACCAGGCTGTATACGAACAACCTGGAAGTGATAGACCTGCAGAAGTATAAGGTAATAAAGCAGGCCCCTAAAGTACATACTGCCCTGCGCGAGCGCACTACTGTACCTTTCGTATTTGTAGTGGGCAAGAATTAGAGCAAGAATTAACCAGCTAATATATTACGAGCCGTATATCTATGGATATCCGGCTTTTTTGTGGACTGACGATCATATCTGTTACTTACGCTGTTTGGCTAGATTTGGTTGGCTAGGTTTAGGATGCTTGTGTTATCATCATGATATCGAGTTGGTACAAAGTTGCCGCCTTTCAACCGGATGGGGCGGAATGTACACCCCTTATTTCTCTGCTAAATCGATATTCAGGGTTGATGAGCGTCGATAATTTTGGATGCTGCACGATTTTGCGGTTTCACTTTCGGCATTGTATTGGTTTCCTGTATGTTTATCCTTCGCGTACGGTGCTGTAAAGCTGCTGCTCTGCTGCTGTTCAGGTGATGTTAAGCTGATGCTGCCTGGGTGCTATGTGGTTGTACAGCTGCCGCTACGCAGCTGTTGAGCGGGTGTACAGGTGTAGGAAACCTGCCACATACCATAAACAAAAGGGGTGTGCATAATGAGGCAGGCGAAATAAGAGTAGTAGTTTCGCTAAAGGCGAAACAGGGTTGGTTTTGATATGGTGTAGTGGAGATGAAGGTCAGTTGCTTGGAACACTGTTGAACATTCCGAATAATGACGAATTTAGTACTCTAATCTATCCGCTTCAATAATAGTTGATCCGTTCTTTTTCACAAGTATATACTCCATTGTGCCTTTAACTTTTGCAATTGAATCACCTTTATCCGCTTGCTTATAAAGTTGGTACGAATGGGTTTTGATGTCACGCCAACCATCAATAATTATTATCGGCTCTGCATGATTGCGAGAACTCAAATAACTATTTGTAATAATTCCATTGAAATGATAGGTGGAAATAGTTTCCTTCATTTTCTTTTTAATTATGTATCTAAAGAAGATTATGCTAGAAATACCTATAACACACGGCATTAATGCAAACACTTTAGTATTCATATTGCAAAGATATATACTAAAGCTATGTTGTCCGAATGCTCTCAATGTCGTTCGGGATGTATTAAATAATGCAAAATACTGTTGACTGTCGTTCGAGGATGTTCCGCAGGGCATCCCGACTAATATTAGCCTACATCGCAACAGAATCTTAAAGCTTATACATTTGTATCAATGAGTTGCAATTTGAGTTTTATAGGTCATGACCTTGACCCCGATGCATTTGTACAACATACCGGTTTTCATTCGTTTGATATAAGGCGAAAAGGCCACGAAAGGAAACTTAAGCGACCTCCTTATATTCGTGTCCTACCTTATTCCATTGTGTCAAGAAGCATTACTGAAGCAGGATTTGACAACTTCAAAGGGCAAGTGCAGGAAGTACTGACTTTTTTGCAAGACAATTACGAAAAGTTGCAACGTGTACGCGAAGTACCCGGAGTAGAGTATGCCAACCTGGATTTTGGTATAGAGCATAAAATGGCTAACTGGACCAGTACCCTACACCTGCCACCCGAGTTATTAAAACTTGTCGGTGAATTAGAATTAAGCATAGACATGTCTTTATATAATGACATGTTCTTTAGGTCGAAAAAAAAGCGGCGTAGAAGGAAGTACTAGAGGTGGTCTGGTCGGAAAACGGCGTTCTATCTCGCGTTCAGGATGTCCTACGAAGCATCCAGAACATTGCAAAAAACTTTATAGCTCTCTGATTGAACCTGCATACAACTCTGCGTGTATAAGAATTTGTAAAAAGCATTACCGCATGAAAAATATTCTTACAGCACTCTTGGTGGGCATCACTTTGCAGACAGCGAACGCACAGAAGCCACAAAAAGTACAACCATACAGCCGCGAGCAGAACCCTATAACCTGGTATAAAGAGCAGGCAGAAGCCTGGAAAAAAGTACTGGATAAAAATCCTAAAGATGCCGCTGCATGGTATAACTACTACTATGCTACCAGGCTGCTGCTGCGCATGAACCCGGAAGAAAAGCGTACAGAAGAACAAAAGAATGAGGTGTTCAACAAGATAGCTGCTGATATGGAGAAGCAGTTACCACACAGCTATGAGTACAACATGATAAAGTGGCTGATAGGGGGCTCGGATATGAAATATGTACCATACCTGAAAAAAGCGGAAGAGATAGCCTCGAACCGTATAGAGCACCTCGACGGTATGATAAATCTGGCTGAGATAGAAAGGGATGTGGCTGCCAGAGACCGGTATAGCAAAAAGAAGTACGAAGCCGGCGACCTGTCAGCGGGTATGCTCAGCTACAACTACAATACCCTGATAGGTCTGGAACCTAATGCCATCCTCATAACTTCGGGCGACAACGATACCTATCCTGCCTATGCACTGCAGGCATTGGGTATTCGTAAGGATGTACACGTCGTCAATGTATCGCTGATGCAGATAGATGAATACCGTGATAGGGTGTTTAAAGAAATAGGTTTGGAACCCTGGGAAAAGCTCTGGGGAAATACCCACAGTGCCAATGAGGCCGCGCTGCAGCGTTTTCATAAGGGCATCATCAGGTATATGGCCAATAACAGCAAGAAGTATCCGCTATACCTAGCGCTCACAGCTTCGTATCTTACTGACAAGACTGACCCGCCTGTTGAGTCGGAACTATATGTTACCGGGCTGTCTATGCGTTATAGCAAAGTGCCTGTCGATAACATAGCCTTCATGAAAAAAAATATAGAACAGCTCTATGCACTGGATTATCTTGATAAGCATTTTAGTCCTGATATATCTGCCGACCTGGTAAAGCAGATAAACATGAATTATATAATACCCATGCTAAAGTTGTACGAGCATTATAAGCTATCGGGAGACAGCCAACGCAGGGCATGGATTGAAGAGAAGATACACATCATTAGCGATGGCACAGAGATAGAAGAGAAGGTAAAAACCTATTTAGCCGAAGGATAAGCTGTGTTTGGATTTCATAATATCGGCAAGTCGGGTGATGAGCAGCTTATGGCGCTCGTTGCAAAGGGTAATGAAAAGGCTTTTGCGCAGCTTTATGACCGTTACTTCGATAAGCTCGTATGGTATGCATACGGGCTTGTCGGCCGTATGGAACAGGCGGAGGATATAGTACAGGATGTATTTCTGAAGATCATACAAAAGCCCGAGCGGTTTAACAGGCAAAAGAAGTTTTCTACCTGGATATATACGGTTGTGGGTAATGCATGCAAAAATCAGTTGCGAAACGAAGAGACCCATAGCCGTTTGTTACAGCTGTATACCGAAGGCGATACGGAAGTAGCCATGCTTACTGCAGCCAAAAGCGACCTACGGATATTGCAGCAAGAGATAAAAAAGCTGCTGGAAACTTTAAGCGATAAAGAGCAAAAGGTTTATCTGCTGCGTTTTGAGCAGGAGCTAAGCATTAAAGAAGTGGCTGATATCACCGGCATACCCGAAGGCTCTGTAAAATCGTGCATCTATTACCTGCTGAAGAAGCTGGGTAGCCATTTAAAAGATTTTAGAAAATGAAAAAAGACGTAGAAAGAATACCGGCCCATGTACTGGACTGGCTGGAGCAGAAAGAGCTGAACGCGCTGAGCGCTGCACAGCGCGCCGAAGCATTGCAATATTTTTCGGAAGAAGAATACACTACCCTGCATGCTACACGCAAGGAATTGCGACAACAAAACCCTGTAGCCGAGATAGAAAATCGCGAAGCGATAAAGGACGGCCTGCTGCAATATATGAAGCAAAAAAAATCAAAAGCAGTAGTATTCAAACCAGCCACTACGGTATGGAGAGCAGCGGCTATACTGTTGTTCTTTGTATCGGCCGGGCTTATGGTATTTACTACTCAACTGTACCGAAAGGTAAGTACCGCCAAAATTATTACGAGTACTGATACCGTATACCTGACCCATGCCCAACAGGCTGGTACCGTAACGGTGTACGATACTGTTTATATAACGGCAGCGCCGAAACAAAAAGAAAAAGCCGATGCACCTCAGGTAGGGGAACCTGCCGTTGCGGCAACGGATGCCAGGCAACTGCCACCTGCCGGCAATATGGATATTACCATTGTAACACCACAAACCATTGAAAGAAAGTCGAGCGACACCAGGGGCACCAGCCTTGGCGATGACAGTATCACGAAAAGATTTTCGTTCGTGACGTTGTAGGGTTAGCTAAAAGTACCGGAGAACAGAAAGGTTAAAAACCGTCCGTTATGACAGGTCGAAGAATTGCAAACCTCATTGGTCGGAGCCTTTCGCTTCGACCTGACAACTAACCCCCTCCTTGCAACTACCTGTTCATAGCACTTTATGCGGCAGGGGAGGCACCTACCTGCCAAAAACTAATTTTCGCGTAAACGCTATGAAAACCAAAGAACATATATTAGATTTACTTACCGGCACGTCTGCAAAGAGGTGCTGTACGGATATTGTTTCAACCGAGGCTTCTATATTTTTATAAAAGAAAAACTATGCAAGAAGAGATCATGGACAAAGCCAATATAGCAGCGCTTAATGCTACCGATGGCCTGTCCCGCAGGCGATTCTTAACCTATGCCGGCGCACTGGCAGGGGCAGGTATGCTCATGGCATCCTGCAACAACGATGATGACGATAAACAAGTAATACCTGCCGAAAATGTACTGGATCTTGGCAGTAGCGATATAGGTGGAGCTAATATGCTATACATCACCGACCAGATATCGGCTGCATTCTTTACCAAAGTGATGGCTTCGCCTTTTATAGGCATGGATAGCGATACCCAATTGTTTGACGATATGCGTGCGCATTGCATCGCCCACCGCGAGCTGATGAAATCGCTATTGGGCAACCAGGCAAAACCCGAACTGGAAGTAAAACTGGAAGGCATCAACTTTACCAACAAAGGCGAAGTGCTGGAGCATGCCAGCAGGATAACAGACATCTCGGTAATGGCTTATAACCGGGTAATAGGCCGTACCATCTCGCAGGAATGGAAAGGCGTTACTACCAAGATGGCGTCGGTAAAATGCAGGCATAACGCTTACATACACGAAATGATAGCGCCCGGCAGCTTTGCTGACACAGCTAACGAAAACGGTATGGACCAGCAACTGCCCTCGCAGACCATTCTCGACTACGCGAGTGGTTACCTGTATACAAAACTGTCAAGCGCATCATTCGGTTACTAAAGAAAAAGTTCTTAAACAATGGATTTCAAGAAAGTACTCAATATAATTCATGAAGCTGACCCCGAGGTATTCGAAAAGATAAGCCCCAGGCGTCATATCCTCAAAAGCTTCACTTCTAAAGTAGCCGTTGCTGCTTTGCCGCTTGCGCTGGGCTCTATGTTCAAAAAAGCTTATGGTAAGAATACAGACGTACTGTATGAAACACTTTCGGTGCTGCTTAGGTTTGAGTATCTGGAGGCTGGTTTCTATGGTGTAGCTGTAGCCTCTATCAACAACTATCCCGGTGCGCACCATAATGCCATCCGGAAACTGGCTGAGGATGAAAACCGCCACGTGAGGTTTCTGTCAGACTTCCTGATGAGTACTTCCGGCATTAAGCCCGATATGCCCAATTTTGATTTTTCGGGCGGGTACGGCACCGGCGCTGGCGAATTCGGTAACGCATTTAATAACTACAACGACTTTTTGACGCTGGCGCAGGTGTTTGAAGACACTGCCGTGAGAGCATATAAGGGACAGTTGCCCAGGATAAATGTTACGGGAATAATAGAAGATGCCATGCGCATACATTCTATAGAGGCGAAACATGCGGCCTTTATCCGTATGGAGCGCAGGCGAATGGGGGCACCGGTGAAACCATGGGTAACCTACGCTAACAGCGACATTACTACTATACAAAACAACTTTGTACAGCATACCTACAAAGGCGAGAACCTGGATATACAGGGTAGCAGGTCGCTGGAGAGTGTAGGCGGATACGCAGTTTCGGAAGCACAGGTAACCGAAGCATTCGACGAGCCATTGCTCGAAGCTGATCTGAAAATCATTATGGACCCTTTCATAGTACCATAACAAGCAGAGCTTAAAGCACATATTAATATAAAAAACACCGGCTGATCAGCCGGTGTTTTTTATATTAAGCAGGTCGTTCGTTCTTTGCTATTAAGCAGGTGTCTGCACTGTATCTGTGCCAGCCACAGGCTGCATAGGCACCGTTGCTATAGGCTGTACGCTTGGTTGTATCATGCCTGCATTGGTTGCGGTTGGCTGCGGCATAGCTTGCGGGGCGGGCTGCGGCGGAGCAGGTGTCTGCGGATTTTCGGGGATCTTCAATAGGGCATATGCACCCGAGCTGATACCCAACAAGCCGAGTACGGTGTCTGAAAATATGGGCATAGCATGATCGCCTATAGTGTAAGCAACAAAGTATGCGCCATATACAATATTGAATATTACGTGCTGAAAGCGGTGTATGCTTAGTCCGTTCTGGTCGGATATGATGTCGAGCAGGAAGCCCTGGCTGCCATCGTCCTGGTGGCGCTTTACGCCGTTTCCTATCTGTACATAGTCAATTACCCTTGCTGTGCCCGATGTACCTACTACGATGCCCATCAATAACAGTACGCTGTTGTCCAACGTAGGCATCTGGTCGAGCGTAATGCCGAGGTAGCAGAGCGAGAAAACCACAATAACCGTCCAGTAGAACATAATGCTGCGGCCCAGGCTATATGGGCGCACAGGGTTTGCCGTAGTCTGGTCTTTCAAAAAATCTTTGATATGGCTGAAGAGGGCAATAAATAAGACACCTATTGCAACCGAAGCCACACTAAACCCAACAGATACAGAATGCATAAAATGTATTTTTTATTTTATAACAAAGTTACTGATAAGTAACAATTTATCTACCCGTATTTATACGGGTATTATGGTATATCCTCACGGGTTTGGGCATGTATAGTCATTGTTTGATGCCATGTATACCGCTGGCACAGCCATTGAAGTAGCTGTCATACTTAACAGTAAGCCCCGCATCTGCAAATATTTTACAGACATGCCGGGCATCTTTGAACTTACTGGTGTACACAGCCAGCATTTTATATTCGGCAGGGTTACCCAGTAACATTCTGCCCAATACCGGGATAAGCCGTTTCAGATACCAGGTGTACAATAGTTTGAGGAAGCCTCCTCGTGGTACAGAAACTTCGATAAACGAGAATTGCCCGTTCACTTTTAATATCCGCTTTACTTCTGCCGCCAATTGCTGTAGCTGGGCTTTACTAAATGTCTTGAGCCCAAATGCACAAAATACATAATCGAAATGCGCTGAGGGCAATTCATTGTGCAGCATATCCTGCTCGGTTATCTGTACAGCGTCATTGTATTTCTTATGGTTCTTCTGCCGTGCAAAGCGGAGCATGCCCGGTGAAAAATCAAGTGCCGTAAGTTCGGCAGCGGGAAAGTGTTTCAGGATAACCGGCCATGTCTCGCCCATCCCGGTCATCAGGTCGATGATCTTCACCTTACCTGCCGACGGGTTTACGCGGCGGATGAACTGCCTGCGCCAGCGGGATGAGAAACCGAATGATGTAATGTAATTGACCCGTTCGTAGGTACGGCTCATCGTATTGAAAAGTAGCCTGATCTTGCCGGGCTGGTATATGCCGGTATTATCGGTGACGGGCACCTGTATCTCACTGCTCACCTTCCGATGCTGTTTTAATTTTGCTCAATACATTTCTGTGCATCTTATCTACAAGGTAGTGGCCCCACCAGCTCCAGTAAAAGGCAGGCGATAGCTTGTAGGCGAAGTTAGAATAGGCATGTATTCTGCAGCTGCCTGCTGTAAGCGGCTCCAGCTTTATCTCGCCATAGTGCAGCTTAAAATATTCGGGGTGCGTATGAGGTGCATCCAGCGAGTCGTAAATAGTAAGCTCTTTCATAGGGATCACCTCCTCTATCAAATGAAACCGCATCAGGCGCTCTGGTACAAGGTCGGTAACCAGCAGGTCGGTAGTACCATTGCGCAGATTGCAGTGCAGGTAGGTCTTACCATCCTTCTGCTGCAGCTCCATATCTTTCGGGTAGTTTACTCCCTTCTGAAAGAAAAAATTGGGATGCTCATTATACACCACGCGATGCGTCATAACATCCCATACCTTTTGCACAGGTGCATTAATGACAATAGACGAGCTAACGCTGTCATCCGCCATCTCTATTTGCGTATCGCTGATGATACAAACAGGATTTACCAAAAAAATAGAAAAAAGCACCAGATCATTCCGAACAAGGTTCTTCCTACGTATCGCATTGCCAATAATATAGCCTATTAACACTAGCACATACAGGGGGCCAACGATCATTAGGATACATATTGCCCCTTCAATACCGATCACAATAAGTAGTACACAAAGGATTGCAGTGATAAGCATGGCCAGCAATATTTTTTTAATAGTGCTAAACCGTGAAGGCGAATTGATTATAAATCCGGCGATGAAGCCAACCATGGTTGGTACACCGATATAGAGTGCGTATCCGTACTCAGAAGTAAATTCAATCGTGATCAGGAGCGTCAGCGCTACGCTCAGTATTGAAAGGAATATGATCCATCCTACACGCGAAACTTTTCCTGAATTCATTGCGGGGGTTTATTTGTTAATACATCAAATGTAGAAATTGCAACGATTATTTGATATACTTTAGTTCTTTCATTATCAAATGTCGCTCCTGCTCCTACTTTGCTTTTTTGCCTTCCTCGCCGGCTTTGTGGACGCTATGGTGGGTGGTGGCGGATTGATACAACTGCCGGCGATGTTCCTTTTGCAGCCGCAACTAAGCTTATTACAAACACTGGCTACCAATAAGACGGCTTCTTTCTTTGGCACTTCGGTATCTACAGTGCGGTATATACGCCGGGTGAAGATGGACTGGAAGCACTTAGCACCTGCTATCGTCAGCGCCTTTGCGGGTTCGTTTGGCGGGGCGCTGCTGGTAAGCTATATACATAAGGAGCAGTTCATGCCTTTTATCATTTGTATTCTGTTCCTGGTATTGCTGTATACCATCTTCAAGAAGCATCTTGGCCTGCATCATGTAGATAAGCAGCTGAGCAGGTACCGGTACTTTACCTATGCCATATCTATGGGGCTTATCATTGGCTTCTACGACGGGCTGATAGGGCCGGGCACGGGTAGCTTTCTAATCTTCTCTTTCGTGCTGTTGTTTGGTTATGATTTCCTCCATGCCTCTGCCAATGGTAAGGTCATCAACTGCATTACCAATATTGCCGCGCTGTCGTTCTTCCTGGTGCAGGGCGGCATCGTATGGAATATTGCATTGCCGGTAGGCATTGCCAATATGCTGGGTAGCTATGCAGGCTCGCACCTGGCCCTTAAAAAGGGCAGCGGTTTTATACGTATGTTCTTTATAGCCGTAGTGCTGGCGCTGATACTAAAGCTGGGCTACGACTACCTTACAAAACCGTAGCTGGCTTGAGCGCCTTTAACTTATCTACCGCTGCCTTAAGCGTTTCTTCTTTTTTGGCAAAGCAGAAGCGTATCAGCTTATCGTCTTTCTTATTGCTATAGAATGCGCTTACGGGTATAGTGGCCACGCCGTACTCCTGCGTCAGCCATTTGGCAAAATCAGTGTCGGGCAGGTCGCTTATTTGCTCGTAGCCCGCTATCTGGAAGTAGCTGCCTGCCGCAGGCTGGTGTATGGTAAAGGCGGTATCCTTCAGCAGATCGAGGAAGTAGTTGCGTTTCTGTTGCATCAGGGCTCCTACATCAGGCAATACCGGTTGAGATAGGTACGTACCAATGGCATACTGCGCAGGTGTATTGACGGAGAAACACAGGAACTGGTGGATGCGCCGAAATGCATCGGTAAACGCAGGTGGGGCTATACAGTAGCCGATCTTCCAGCCTGTATTGTTAAACACCTTTCCGAACGAATACAGTGCGAAGCTTCGCTGTCTTAGCTCTTCGTGCTGCAATACGGTATAGTGCGGCATGCCGTCGAAGATAAGTTGCTCATATACCTCGTCCGACAAGATGAAAATATCGGTACCGCGTACCAGATCGGCCAGCTGATCCCAGTCTTCTTTGGCCCACACAGCACCCGTAGGGTTGTGCGGGGTATTTATAATTATCGCTTTGGTCTTATCAGAAATAGCATCTTTTACCAGATTCCAGTCGACACTGAAGCCGGGTGATGAAAGCGGAACTATTATAGCCCTTGCGCCGTTGGTTTCTATATTGGGTATATAGCTGTCGTAAGCCGGCTCCAGCACTATCACTTCATCGCCCGGCTCTAGTATGCTTGTAAATGCAGTGTATATAGCATAGGTAGCACCGGGAGTGATGGTTACCTCTTTATCCGCATCGATGCTTACTCCATAGCGCCGCTCAAAATCTTTGGCTATAGCCTGGCGCAGCATAGGCAGCCCCGGCATAGGCGAGTATTGGTTCCAGCCTCCTTGCGCTGCTTCTTCCAGCAGTTGCCCCAGCTTTGCGTCTATAGCAAAGTCGGGGAAGCCCTGCGAAAGGTTGATGGCATTGTGCTGCTGCGCCAAGGCGCTCATTACGGTAAATATCGTGGTTCCGGTAGCGGAATGTTTCTGCGGTAGCTGCATGTGCTTTAGAGGTATCTTTCTCCTTTGTTACGTTTTACTTCGGCCACGTATTCTTTTATCTGCTGCTCGCGGGTGCGCTCGCATATAAGGAGTACATCTGGTGTGTCTATCACAATGAATTTCTCGAGGCCTTGTAGTACGATCAGCTTATCGTTATTACCCTTTACCATACACTCTGTGGCATCTATCACCATTACGTTGTCGCCATGTACGGCATTGCCCAGGTAATCTTTATCGGAGTTCTCATACGCGGACTCCCATGTACCGAGGTCGCACCAGCCAAAGTAAGAAGGTATTACATACACGTTCTTGGCTTTCTCCATAATGCCATAGTCGATAGAGATATTGGTACACTGCGAATAAAGCTCGCTGATAACGGCATGCTCGCGGAGTGTGTTGTATACATCCGTTGCCTGCAGGAATACTTCGTGCATCTCGGGCATGTACTTTTCCAGCGCATCCATAATGGTCTTTACATTCCATACAAAGATGCCCGAGTTCCAAAGGAAGTCACCGCTCTTCAGGAAGGTACGTGCCAACTCCAGCGAAGGTTTTTCGGTAAAGGTCTTTACCTTATACACTTTGTCCAGCTCTTCTTCTACGTCATATTGTATATAGCCATAGCCTGTATCAGGGCGGGTAGGTTTTATACCCAGCGTTAGCAGCGCATCGTGGGTGGCTACAAAGTCAAGTGCATCCTGGGCAGTGCGCTCAAATGCACGTTCGTCCATTATCAGGTGGTCAGCAGGCGACATGATGATATTGGCATTGGGGTTCAGCGCCATCATCTTGTGGGCGAAGTAAGCGGCGCAGGGAGCTGTGTTCTTGCGCGAAGGTTCGCTGATGATATTGTGGTCGCTGATATCGGGTATCTGCTCTTTGAGCGTGTTTATATAATGCTGATTGGTAATGAAATAGATGTTTTCCTTAGGGCATATCTCCAGAAACCTGTGATATGTCCATTGGATGAGGGAGCGGCCCGTACCCAGCAGATCAAGGAATTGTTTTGGATACTTGGTACGGCTTACTGGCCAGAAACGGCTGCCGATGCCACCGGCCATAATGGCCACATAGTTGTTTTGATTGCTCATTTTGCTATTTCAGAGTTTTAAAAATAGATAATAAGCAGGTATAAAAAAAAAGAACCAGCAGCCTCAGGACTGCCGGTTCTTTTTAGAATATTGCTATAAATTATTATTCTGATTCTGCTACTACTTCTTGTACTTCCGGTATCATACGCTTCATCATTCCCTCGATACCAGACTTCAGCGTGATCATAGATGAAGGGCAGCCGGAGCATGAACCTTGCATCATCAGCTTTACCACACCATTATCGTAACCTTTGAAGCTGATAGCACCACCGTCCATCTCTACAGCTGGTTTCACGTAGTTTTCCAGCAGTTCTTTAATGCGCTTTACCACATCGCTGTCATCGGCATTTACTGTATTGGTATCTGCTTTTATTACTATCTGGTCTTCGTTTATTACCGGTTTACCGGCTTCCAGGTATTGCTTCAGGAATTCGCGGATAGAAGGGATCACTTCTTCCCACTGCGTATCTACATTTTTAGTAAGTGTTACAAAGTTGCTGGCAATGAAGACACTGCGTATGAAAGGGAACGCGAACAGCTCTTTGGCCAATGGTGAAGGTGCTGCACTCGACTCATCAGGGAAATCGATGCTTTTGCCCGGGTAAAGCAGCTTGTTAGCAACAAACTTCATTGTTTCCGGGTTAGGGGTCATTTCGGTATATATGCTCACAATAGTATTGCCGGTCTTCAACATGGATATTTAATTTTTACAAAAATACTTAAAAATAAGGTTATACTTCATCAATTAGCTTAATACACCCAAAGGAGAAATTAATGTAGTGATTTCACATTTCATTATATGTCAGGGGATTGGTTTTACTAGTGTATGAGGTTAGATAGAAAGGAGGAGAGCCATGAAGAAGATATTTTTAGGTTTAATAATGATGATAGGAGTTACGGCAATTTCGAAAGCACAGGTAGGTATGAGCAACTTGCCACCCACACACATACAGTCATCGCCGCCAAATGCCACTTTCCAGAATAATAGTCAATTTTATAATAAGGATAATCATTCAATCGGTACCAGACAAGGCGCTAGTATGACGTCTAACGGTACATATTGGACGCCGGGGTATAGTAATGAATCGAACAGGCAGCCTTATACGGATGGGCTTGCGCCGACGATGAGTGTAAACGGCAGCATGAATACAAGTGCAAATAGTTTCTATAACAGCACGATCAATTATAGCAGTCCGACTTCAGGCAGTACTAATACTAACAGGGCAACACCCAGCAGCATAAATTCTAATGTAATAACTACTGGTGGATACCGCCCCTAACGGCATTTTACATTTTGTAAATAACCTTGGCACGGTCTTATAAAATGTAATAATGAGAATTAATAAGTGATTAGAAAATTGAGCGTTATGAAAAAGATATTAATGATACTCGCAGTATTCGGTGCATCGTATTTTACCGCCGAAGCACAAAGCAAGACTAAAAGTTCGAGTTCACAGAACTACAAAATATGCCTGATAGGTGATCAATACCAGGTATGCAATCCTAAATCGGCATCTAAGCAGACCAAAGGCCTTGGCAGGAAAGAAGCCACTAATGATCCAACAGCTTCGCTGCGGATGATGGATACCTACACACATATGGGCTATAACCCTGTTACAGGTACAGGTACTGCACGTAATTCGCGTCTTCGTGTGATAGTTGATGAGCCGGATGCACCATATCAAGGTAAAGAGAGCCTTCAGAATGATGGTACTAAGAAAAATGAAGTACGTAATATTAATTATCTGGATCAAAGCATGGTATTGCCAGCCAACGATGGTGGAATGCCGCGATAATCTTAGTTTAAGTATTGAAAATATACTGCCGGAATATACTTATTTATTATGGCGGTTAATAGAAACCCCGGGAGAAATCCCGGGGTTTCTTGTGTGCGGCTAGCATCGGCCCCTAACCCCTAAAGGGGGAAGTATTGTTTTACCATATTGATCTCCTCAGATGGCTATTTTTTTCGCTTGCTTTTTCCGCTGTTATGCGACAAGAGTCAAGGTAGTTTTGACCATACCTTTCTATGATTAACGCTGACATTGTCCTATTGTAGCAATCGATCCCATATTCGCTAACGCATCCTGTACCTATGATATGTATAACTGTGTTGCGCTCGATGCATTCGATATAGTGATTACGGAAACTGTTTGCTTCCAATAATCCTTGTTGGAAGAGTATTATTCTGCCTTTCCGAAAGTCGTGACCTGCACAAGCTATAAAGCAGGCAGTGTCGTCTTTGCAGGTAGCGCGCAGATCATTGAGAAGGATCTGCTTTGGGCTATCAAGGTATATGGGTCTGTAGCATTGCCTTTCATTTCGGCTGTTGCAAGCAGGAAGCAGTACTACAAAAAGCGATAGAAGGTATACAAGTCCCATATCTCTATAGATGCATCCACGTTACACTTTTCATAATCGTCTTTTCATACAAGTTTATCAAGTATCGTAAATAACAAAGCGCAGGCTAGACAGCCCGCGCTTTTTTGTGTTGCTATGTTTAAGATGCGTAAAACTTATTTCGTAACGAATATCTTCTCAGGCATTAGCTTTTGTTTCAGGAAGCTAACAACTTGTTTTTCTGCTTTCAGGGCCGATGCAGGATCGTACATCGGGTTTTGCTTGTTGGCAAATGCGTGATCTTTTTCGAAGGCTGCTACCTGGAAGGTGTGTCCTGAAGACTCTACCCTTCTTTTGAAGGTACCCAGGTTCACTTTATTTACATGCTCGTCTTTTGTAGCCCATACATAGAATACATCAGAGTGCAGGTCACGTATCTGGTAAGCGTTTTTGATTGGTTCGGCGTAGTACATCACACAGCCTGCTATCTGAGTGCCTGCAATGGTTGCCGCGTTGAAGGCCCATGTGCCACCTGTGCAGTAGCCAAGTGTAGCTACGCGGCGCTCTTGTCCTATATGGTTGATAACGCCTTTTACCAGGTTCTCACCACGCTTGGGGTCTACTTTTGCTGCTAGTTTGCGGGCTTCGTCCAGCGATGCCGCTACACGGCTGTCATAGATGTCGAGTACATATACATCTATGTCTCCCAACAGCTCTTGCCAGCGTTTTGCTTCTTTTTGTACGTGTATATCTATACCTCCGTTCAGGCTCCACCATTCGTGGATGATAAGCAGTGCATTTTCTGACCTGCGTGTTGCAGGCAGGTGAAATGCTTGCCCTATGCTGCTATCGGGGTTTTTGAATGATACCATGTGGCCCAGCTTGGGTGCAGGCTGTTGCCTGGTCATAGCCAAACGGCCGGTAGGTTTCTTAGGTTTAGAAATTTTGTATTGTGCCGATACGTTATTAAATGCGGTCACTAAAATGCATAAGATTAGAACAGTTATCTTTTTCATAACAATGAAAATGAACAGGTTAATTTTTTTAGATTCATCCTTTTTTGCACGCGCGCCTGTGCACCGGCGCCGTTGCGGTCTTTTAGTCCATGCTAAACATTACATCCAGTCTTTCGTAAGCTTTGTTCGTCTTACCTGTTGCTGTAATAGATACCTCTGTCCGACAGCGCATCTGTTACGGCGTCATTGCCAATTAATCTTTCCTTTGTAAACTTTCTGTGCTTGGTGATGTGCAGAAAGTAAAGGTGTTCCTCATTCACTACAATCGTCTATCATCTCATCCCGGTCCACAATTCCAAAATCCTTCCTAATACTCCTAATGTCCAGTTCAACAAAACACTTCTTTACTCTAATTCTTTTTTCAATTTCAGTGAAACAAGTTCTGCTACGCGTGTAGAATTTTTGCACAGAACTAAGAGCGAAACGCTCTGAAGATGATCTTGTATCTACCACACATAACCCGTCTCACTATCCTCTCTACTCTTCTTCTTTCTTAACTTCTTTTCAATCAACTTTCCGATGAGTATAAAGAAAAGGTTGTACCACTACCTTCAATTATTTGCCGGTTTTTGGTGCGATAAATGCTGCGGCTGTTTTAACACATTAACTATCAATCGTTAAAAAAATTAAAACGGCGGGAAATTTAACATCATAAAACTGACTTGTAAGCTCGGGCCCGCTTCCACACTTTTTGGTTTAACTCTGTTTTTGTGAAATTGAAAACAGTTGTTTTACAATAAGTAAAGATTCATCAAACTGTGGAAATATGCATTTGCTATGTAACGATAATAGTTCTTAAGGCAAAAACAACCTTTGCCCGGTGCAGATAAAAATAACATAGTCCGCCGATTGGCGGACTATGCAATAAATGTATTTTGTTAAGGGCTGCTAGAGATTGAAACCAAGGCCGAGGCTGCCGCCATAGTTTTGCATCTTTACATTCTTCTGTGCACCCATGATGCTGGAATAAGAGCCTACGTTTGATGTAAGCTGCCAGGTACGCTCGCCCGGCACTTCAAATTTCTGGTACAGATAGTAACCGCCAACATTCAGCGATACTGCTTTACTGATGCGGAAAGCAAGCGAAGGCTGTACAAGAAATCCGATAGAGCCAGCCTTGTAAGACTCGTAACCGGTAGCTCTTGGTTTTTGTGCCACCCCTACGTTGTAGCCTTGCGCTCTTAATGCATTAAAATGCGCATTCACATCGCTTGCCGACCTTGTACGCTCCGTCTCCGATATGGTCATACCCTTCCATTCGTAAGTGCCTGCGTCTGTTGAGTTATCATATACTGGAAACCAGGTACCATCGCTCATGCGCTGGAACTTATATACGGCTTCGTAGTCGAATGAGGCATTGGTTGTATATCTGTGCCTCATGCTCAGGTTGCAAACGATGCCCGCATCAATCGCAAAGCCAAATGCTTTCGACAGGTTGGTCCTGTACTTCAGCACGATCGGGATGTTGACGTTGGTACTTTTTATCTCTTCCGCGATAGGCGCCTTCAGTGTTACTATCTGCCTGTACACATCGTTTGTGTAGTCACGGTTTTGATAGTGGATAACAAACTTATCCAGCTCTGCGTCACCACTTTGCTTCAAATAAAACAAACCGGTACCAAACCCAAAGTTTGCCTTCTTACCTATGAAGTAACCCACCTGCACATCAAAGCCCATAGAGTTACCTGCGGTATAGGTAACCGTACCGATAGACGGATTGATTGAATTAAGGTAGTTAGCTGCGATATCTATTTGTTCTGCATCGTAGGTGTGTACGCCACCTTTGGCATTTACACCAAGATACCATCTTGATACATTAGATTCAGACTGTGCCATAGCAGTAAGCGAACATCCGGCAGCCAGTAGTAGACTATATATATGTTTCATCGTTTCTGTCTTTTGTCGTTTAGTGATTAGTGTTTAGCAAATCTGGATGACACCATCTTTACGCCGTTAGCATAACAGCTTATCATGTAGAAACCGGCAGGTAGCTCGGCCACATCTATCGATGTTCTATCGCCCGTTGCGTCTGTTGTCTTGATGATCCTTCCGGCCATATCATGCAGCGCTATCTTGTAATTACCACCGTTGCTCAGTTTCAGCTCTACAGTTACTTTGTCAGTAGCGGGGTTAGGATAGAGCTTCAGATTGTGCTCTTTAACCTCGGTCGTCGCTACGTCAAGCGGCTTATTGTAGTAGGTCTTTTGCGTGCAGCCATTACTCACAGTGGCTACCCAATAATATCTGTTATCAAAGTCAGGGTTGGCGTCGTAATGATCCTGGCCTGTTTCATGCGGATAAAGAGTCGGTTCCAGCGACCTTTTATCATCGTAGCCCCATTGGTATGAAGCAGCATCAAATAAGGCGATAAAACGATCATTGAAATAAGTCAGCTCCGGTTGCGGTGCCTTATCAGCTTTCACACTCACTTCGTATTTAGACTCTACTTTACAAGTTGTACTCGGGATTACTACAGTCACCTTAACCAAAGCTGTTGTTTGAGCCGGGAAGTTTACCACAGCATATTGCCTGTCTTCGCCTTGCGCCCATACTACTGCATTATCGGCAGTCCAGTAGTAGCGCCTGTCTGTTCCCGGTGCTTTGTCCACGCCAAAGTTTTGGTACATGGTACCGGCGCAAAGGGTGGTAGGCGGCATCGTGCTGATCATCGGTGCATCCGGCAGGTAGTCGAGGCGAAGCTTCAACTGTTCTGTGTTGCTGCAACCATTGGCCGTCAGTACATAATTATAGGTAACCGTTACGGGCTGCCTGGTAGCATTGGTCAGTGTTTCATTGATGTTTCCTGTGCCGCTGCCGGTGGTAGGTGTTACCCCGGTGATGGCGCTGCGGCTCCATGCGAAGGTGGTGCCGGCTGTAAGGGTAGCTGGTGTATAGGTAAAGTTGCTACCGCCGCATATTACTGCAGTAAGCGGGCTGGTAAGCTTCGGTGTCGGGTTTACTACTACCAACACGATCTGCTCATTGTTACAAGCATTAGCTGATAGTGTATAAACATACTTTACGGTTAGCGGGTTAGGCGTTGTATTATCCAGAGATTCGTTAGGATTATTCGTGCCGGATCTTGAGCTGTTTGCAATACCTGCTACAGCTGCACGCGTCCAGGCAAAAGTAGTGCCCGGAGTAGCGCTGGTAGGCGTATAGCTAAAGGTGATCTTGTTACACAATGCTGCCGGATTCAATACACTGCTCAGCAGAGGAGTAGGATTAACTGTGATCGTGTAACTGCTATCGATACCCACGCAACCATTTGCTGTTGGCGTAACGGTAACTGTAGCCACTACAGGCAGTGGTGTATTATTTATTGCAGTAAATGTATCGATGGCGCCTGTACCACTGGCGGCAAGGCCGATAGCCGGCAGGTCGTTCACCCATGCATACGTAGCACCGCTAACAGGGCTACTAAAGCCTATCGCGGGTGTTTTGGCCATATTACAAACAACCAGGTCGGTAAGGGTGTTTACCGTTGGTGTAGGATTAACGGTAATAGTATAGGTCATCGGATTACCTACGCAATTATTAGCAGTAGCAACAGCCGATATTGTAGCTATAACCGGCGCTGTAGTAGTGTTACTGGCGGTAAAAGAAGGAATATTTGCGTTAGTTCCTCCTGCACCGAGGCCGATAGAAGTTTTGTTGTTGGTCCACGCGAATGTAGCGCCCGATACTGCGCTGCTAAGCGTTACTGCCGGTACGGTTGCTCCGTTACATGCAGCATCGCCTGATACTGCATCTATCACAGGCGTGGGGTGTACTACATACTCTGCTATTGAGGCAGTACCTACGCAACTGTTTGCTGTTGGTATCACAGTTACTTGGGCCACCTCTGTGGTGCTTTGTATATTGGTAGCGGTAAAGGAAGGGAGGTTTCCGGTTCCCGATGCAGCGAGGCCAATGCTTGTATTATTGTTGGTCCAGGCAAATGTTGTACCACTTACCGGCGCACCTATATTTACAGCCGCGGTAGGCGCACCGTTACATACAGTTTGCGAAGGTATGGCTATCACGGTCGGAGTAGGATTCACCGTAATAGTAAAATAGCTGGTAGTACCCGTACAATTGTTAGCAACCGGTGTTACCGCAATGGTGGATGTAATAGTTGCGTTTGTAGTGTTTGTGCCATTGAAGCTTCCAATGGAACCTGTGCCGCTGGCCGAAAGGCCGATCATCGTGTTATTATTTACCCAGTTATAAGACGTGCCTGAAACATTACCGGTATAGGTAATAGCGGCAGTTGCAGAACCATTACATCTGGTTTGGTCCGATACAGTGTTTACTGTTGGTATCAGATTTACGGTAATGGTGAATGTGCTTACCGGTCCGGTACAGCCATTGGCAGTTGGCGTGACGCTCACTGTTGATACTCGCGGCGCGTTAGTAGTATTAGTTCCCGTAAAACTCGCAATATTACCTGTGCCGCTGGCTGCCAAGCCTGTAGCCGTGTTGCTGTTTGTCCAGGCAAATGTGGTGCCACTCACCGTTGCAGGTATATTTACCGATTCCGTATTTGAACCATGACAAACGGCTTGATTGTCTATAGTACCTATTATTGTAGTCGGGTTGACTGTAACGGTAAAGGAAGACGTGGCCCCGGTACAGCCGTTTGCAGACGGAACCACACTAATCGTTGCTACGACGGGAGCTATGCCGCCATTTGTTGCGGTAAAGGCCGGAATGTTACCTGAGCCACTGGCTGCTACACCTATTGTCGTTGTATTGTTCGTCCAGGCATAGCTGGTTCCCGATACTGTTCCCGATATTGCTGTCAGCGGTGCAGTTGCACCATTACAATGTACCTGGTTAGCTATTGCATTAGTACCAGGGGTTGGGTTGACGGTAATAGTATATGTCTGAACAGGGCCGGTGCAACCATTAGCCGAAGGTGTAATGGCAATTGTAGCTGTCACGGGTGCGGCGGTATTGTTCATAGTAGTAAAAGCGGGAATATTGCCTGTGCCGCTTGCTGCCAGCCCTATGGATGGTTGCGAATTGGTCCAGGTAAATGTAGTACCTGAAATTGTAGCAGGAATGTTTAATATAGGGGCTGTAGACCCATTGCAATAAACCTGGTTGGTTATTGTGCTAACAGCTGGTGTTGGAGCAACGGTTATATTAAACGTCATGTTCGGCCCTGTACAGCCGTTGGCTAATGCAGAATAAGTGATAACGGCTGTTACTGGAGCTGTACCTGTATTAGTAGCTGTAAAGGAAGAAACATTCCCTACACCCGAAGCCGCCAAACCTATAGATGGCTGGCTATTGGTCCATGAAGCGAAGGCTGATACTGCACTTGTAACAGGAATACCAGGTGAAACGTTATTATGACACAAATTCTTATTACTGATAGGATCCAACACCGGTATAGGATTGACAGTAAATGCGACGTTCTTGGTACTGCCCACACAGCTATTGTTGGTAGGTGTAATAGTAACAGTACCTGTAATGGGAGCATTGGTAGTATTAGTAGAAGTAAAGGAAGGAATGTTACCTGTGCCGCTGGCAGCCAGTCCTATTGAAGCATTACTATTGGCCCAGGAGAATGTAGTGCCGGGCAGGTCTACAGGTATATTTACGTATGTACTGTTGGTTCCTGCGCACATTGTTTGACCCGATATGGTACCGATCACCGGTTTCGCATTAACCACTACCGGTACATTGACGTACGTAGTGCATAGCGTACTATTGGCAACTACGCGTAGCGTATACGTTCCGGCATGGGCAGTCGTCACGGGAGATAAAGACGGAGCCATACTATTCGACGAAAAGCCACCAGGTCCAGACCATAGATAGGTCGCACCGAGCATTGTTGTTGAAAGATTGAGCGTTCCACCCTCACAAACGGGACTATTGGATGTAGGTGACGGATTTGGTGGCGCAGGATCGGTTAGTGTATAGGGACCGGGGAAAGTGCTGGTGGTTACACCATCACTTACTTGTATATCCGTATAGGTGCCCGCAGTCATCGTAAAGGTTCCCCAGGTTACAATATCTAAGTTGCCGCTTCCGTCTGTACTGAGTATAAATGCACCGGGTAGCGCTGTGCCATTCTTTACATAATATACAATATACGGCTGATTTATGATCAGGTTAGATACCCGGATCAATCCATTGGTTCCGCCGCAAGTTGTAGGACCGTTAGTAATGGTTACTGCCGGTTGTGCATGTGCTTCCAATACTAAGAAGCAGATCAGCAACGTCATAACTAATCTTCCGGATGAGACTATATTGTGTAGCCACCGGGGTGATGTGCAGAAGTCTGAATTCATATTAGATGTTTATTGTTATAGAATTTTTGATTGAAATATTAATGGGTAATAATGAGCCTGCTCCGCTTAACAAAATAAATATAATTTAATAAGACTCGGGAGTAAAATTATAATAATAATTTATACATCACACTATGTAGAAAAACTATTAATAGAGCTTATATCGTACACCTGTTCGATTTCCCGTGTTGGAACGAAAATTTATATGCACAATTATAACCTCTTGTGGGTAGGAAAAGTGAAGACTGAAAGGGTATGGAAAAACAATTACAAACAGCTCCGTTGAAAGGAATTAATTACGTGAAAAGAATATTTGGGGGATTGTTGATGGCAGGCGGGTATACGGTATACTCTATCGCAGCTGCTATACTTTTGGTTCCCGTTGCATTGACCGCGTTGATTGCACTATCGCCGGTTATTTTCCTTATAGCTTATTTGCGCAGGTTGCTGGGCTATCTGCTGCCTAAGAAGAAACGTACGCAGCAACCGAGGAGGGATGATGTGGTATCGAACTACAATTCCGATCCTGTTTACGCTTAATCATTCATTTAAAAGAAAGCTGTATAAAAATAAACCTCGTCTATTGATAGACGAGGTTTATTCGCGTGCCCAGTGTTATGTTGAAAAGCTGGTCGTCTTCCGACACGGCCATTACGGCCGACAGCATTACAGTATTGAATGGTATTAGGTAGATGCCACCGCCATAGCCATGGTGCCATTTGTCGGAGGTTTCGTTTTTCATCCAAACCCGGCCAAAGTCGTTGAAGCCCACCAAACCAAAGTCACCTTTCAGCAGATAGGTATTGATATTGAACAACTTAGCTTTCAGTTCAGCGCTTGCATAAGCCATCGATGATCCGGCAAATCGGTTACGGCGATAACCGCGCAGATAGTTATTGCTACCCAGTGTAAGCGCCTGAAAATATTCAAAGTCTTTGCTGAAGATATGGCCTGCACCTAAGTGTAATCCTGCCATCAACCTCATTGGCGCTCTTAGCTCGGCATACAAGTCCATTGTAGAAATGAGCCTCGTATAAGCAGTAGTGTTTTCGTTCAGCGCCTTTTGTGCGGTAAATTCTGTGGTCCAGTTGATACCACGTACGGGTATTAGTTCATCGTTCAGGTTATTGACGGTGAATATTGCCTTACCGCCTGCATAAAGTTTTGATTGATAAACACTTGCCGAGTCGAGGCCAACTGTTGACGGGTACTCCAGTATGCGGCTTCTGTTGGGGTCGGGGTTATACCAGTAGTGGTATGCGGTAGGGCCTATCGAAAAGCTCATGATACTATCGTTGAGGAAGCGCTTGCGCAGCATTACATCGCCCGACACATAGTTGTAACGTGTGCGGTAGTACTCTTGCGGACGGTTATCGTCTCTTGGTGTTTCATTACCCAGACCATAGAAATTATTGAGCGTTGGGTTTACCAGCTCTCCCTTCACCAGCAGATCGAACCTGCGGATCACCTCATTGAACTCGCCGCTATACCTTAACTGATATGCCTTGCGGCTAACGGCCACTAACGTGGATAGGCGTTGCCTTGTAGCATAGGGGTATTTTTTAAAGCCAAACCTTTGGTGGGAAAAGCCCAGGCCAAGGAGCAGGCCATCATCGGGGTTGAAGCCCGCCGCTACCACCGGAAACTTAAAGCTATTGTGCAGGTGCTCCTGCAGGCGGTACTCATTCACACCTGGGTCGCGGGAAAATAGCTTAGTAGTGCGACTACGGGAAACTACCTCATTATCTTCATACGATAAGTCGTAGAGTTTGTTCCTGGTTTTACCCCTTACATCAAATGTGTCATCACCTTTTCCGCCTACAATATGCAGCCTGATACCTGACTTCGCAGATTCATCTACATCAAAGTAGTCGTCCCCCGCAAAGCCAAACAGGCGTACCTCTTTAGTCACTTTGGGGTCGAACAGGCGGGAGTAACGCAGGCTCTCGGCACCGTCCTTCTCTTTACTATATACCTGCACCAGCAGGCCATCATCATTGCCCGATACCTTGAATATATCCTGCTTATTGCCACCCAGCACATTTACTTTTCTGGCGATGAACTTGTAATAGTCCATCCCTTGCTCGACCAGGGCGTCGCGCCTGTTCTTTAGCTTGTCTTCTATCTCTTTACCCCTCAGTTCATATATCTCATCAGGTAGCCTGCGGGCCGAAGCGGCCAATGTCTGGTCGGTTAGTGTATTCTTAAACTCTGCCAGTGTCATGCGCCAATCCTCTTCGGTCAGGGCATTGGTAAAGTACATATCCATATATGCACCCACCAGCCCCATGTTTCTGATTTTCTTTATACCATAGCGGAAGTTGGTCATAAACTTATAGCCCTTCCGCCTGCCTATATCCATGATGAGGCCCCGGTTATTATATAATGCCTGGTCGCGGTCTTTAGGTATGGGGTAGTATTTTGCCCTACCGGCAGTATCGATCGTTCCCCATGACCACTGCCCATAGTGTCGGTCAAAATCGGCCAGCAAGAAATCGGTAAGCCTGGCCTTCAGGAAAGTCTTCTGGTCTATCAGGTGGTCGCCATGTTTCACCATATCGTTGATGGCTTCGTGGGTACCTACCGTTTCATTTTCGTTCAATGAAGGTTTGCGTTCTTCCAGTTGCACTACCGTATTAGCAAATGATGTACGGTACTCGCCCAATGCAGGGTCGTTTGGCACAAACATCACTTCGGGCTTGGCATGTACTATTTTCAGCGGTGTTTGAATACCCGGTACCACTAATGCTCCATATGGATGGACGCCGGACAGCAGGTCGTGCGCTACATCGGCAGCAATAGTACCACGCAGGCCTTGAGGTGTCACGGGATCCAGATTCTTATTGATCGAGCGCAGCGCCCATTTCTTGCCATCCTTATCCTCCAGCTGTAGCGACTTGCTTTCGTGCCCGCCGCCTATACCTGTTATCTTCATCCCACCTTTCTCAGTGTTTAGGTGGAAGACCCGCATCTTTACATCAGCTGCCCATTCCTTCCTATAGTTTTCACCAGCCAGCAGGTGGCGAAGATCCGAGACATCCTGCATGTCTTTATTCACAGACGCTACGGTATATTTTGTATTGATATTACCGAAGGTCGTCGTGTCTGCGGCTAGCGGTGGCGGTGCGCCGTAGTCTATGGTCTTGGCGGTGTAGGCGGGTTTTACGTTTCTGCCATCTACCTCGTAAAACTGTATATGCGCCTTGCGGTCTTCCGTTACCTCAATAACCGTAAAGCCCTGGGCTGAACTTGCATAAGAAACATCGCGACCATGGCGCACGCGGCCTCCGCCAACAGCTGCACCACTCACTATATAATGCAGATTGCCCTCTTCTATCAATTGCTGGTTGTGCTCCTGCCCCGATATAAATATGGTATTTGCATGTTCCTGAAAGGTACGACGCAGGCCTGCCAGCGATCCTACGCCTGTCTCGGCCATGTCCTGGTAAGCACCGTTTATCAGGTCTTGCTTGGTAGTGATGGCATTGCGAGCGATGGGGTATAATGAGCCAATGAGTGGCAACGGTATATATAAGGAGTTCTGCCCCCTGATATCGGTAAGCGGGAAGATATGCTGCTTGATGCCGAAGGTACCGCTATGCACACCCTTGTTGCGGAAGGGGTGATAGCTGGCTACCATGATCAGTTTATCATGGTTATCGCGCACAAAGTCTTCCAGCTCGGCCAGTACTTCTTCGCGCGTACGGAACTTACAGTCCGACTCTATATTGGGCTTACTGTGCTCGTGCAGCCACCAGTGGCTATCCATAATGAGCAGCTCCGCGCCATCTTTCAGGTCTATCTTCTTCGGTCCGGGACAACCATCTCCGGGGTAGAATTTGATGTTCTTATTACCCAGGCCATCTATAAACTTTTGTTGGCGGCGTATAGCTCTGTACCCTTTTTCGTTACCATCGGCCCAGTCGTGGTAGCCAGGTACGAAAAATGCTTTGGCGTTTGTATTATCTATTATGGATGCTTCTTTCCGAAGAGCTGCCGTATCGATGGGTGCATGTGTGTTATTGCCCATGAAGAGTACAATCGTCCCAGAATCGAAAACGATGCTGTTTTTGACAGCGTCGAGGAAACCGTTGTCGGCTTTCACCGCCTCGTAGGCATTACCTATTATAACGATCCTATTCGTGACCTTGGGTTGAGCATAACCTAATTGTATCAGCGACAATGATATTAGTACCAGAAAGAGGTAGCGCATTACACTATTTAATTAATAAGGTGTACTTACTACATACAAATCTGTTGCCGTGAGCGCTTCAAGTATACAGATACGATTTGCCCATTTTTATAACTGGCTGAAATACTGATAGATATTTTTTTGAGAAAATTTGTCTACACGAGCTATCATGCTGATTTACAGGTTCAGCAAATTGGTAATCAATGTGTAAGTCTACATATTGAATTCAGCCTAGCATTGCTTGCAATTATTTATTGGACGTGGAGACGTGCATATCATTATTTTATGTTAAAAAAGTGCGGCGGTTGACTCATTTGTTGATGCGTTAAGTAATGATATCTAGTTGCTTGCAGTTGAAGCATGCCACATATCAATCTGCTTGCACAGCGGATGGCAACATCTTTACGCGGGGAAATACATAAAACTGTGCGTATGACTAAGATGATGACATTTATGACCGCAGCCCTGATGGGCGCTGCTGTTCTTACGGGTTGCGATAAAGATAAAAATGAACTGGTAGTCACGAACCCCGGTACAACAAATACTAACCCTGCCGATCCGGCAATATCGGCCAGGGAGATACCGGTAACTTATGAGTTGGAGCCGGTTATGGTAAATGGCCCCATTGCACGCTCTACTTTCGACTGGGTATCGGCACAGGGCATGGTGACGGATATTAAGTTTGAAGCAAAATCGGACGCGGAAGATGTGATGTACCGGTCTAAGACTGACAGGCTGGTAGAGCTGTTCCGCCCCGGCACCGGCATTGGCGACATAACCGTACCGGCGGGCACTTACGATAAGATCAAGTATAAGATCAACTTTGCCTCTACGCCCACCTACCCTGCGCTACAGCTGAACGGTAACCTGATGCGCGACGGCGCGGTTATACCCGTGCGCTTTGTGATAAACGACCCGGTAGAGCTGAAAGTACAGGGGCAAGATGTAGTAGTAATGGAAAATATGCCCTACCTCTCTACCATGATGCTGCAGGTGATGAACCTGACGCAAGGCATCACAGCCGATATGATGGATAATGCTACCGTAAGCCCTAATGGCGATATATTGATATCGAAAGTGAACAACAACAACATCTATAAAATAGTATGGCACAACCTGACCGATGATGGCTTTATGAAGGTGCAGCTGAAGAAAAAGAATAAGAAGTAGCTCAATGATCGCGAGTCATTGCATTCGCTGCGACTTTCTATATAATTAAAGGCTCCCGTGAGGAGCCTTTAATTATTCTGTATCCGTTTGTTCTTTAGGTTGCTTTCTTGTTCCCTCATATAGTTCATACTCCAACAGTCGGCAATCGATGGTGCTGGTGTAGAATTCTATGCGGCGCTTTGCCTTCAGGCCTATCTTCTTAGCCAGGTCCAGGTTGCCGGTGAAGATGTAGCCGTAGTAGCCACGGCAGCCCTTTTTCAGGAAGTCGCCTATGCGGCCGTAAGTTTCTTCCAGTTCCGTTTCTTCACCTAAGCGCTCGCCGTATTCGGGGTTCAAGTACACTACACCTCCGCTACCCTCGGGCACTTCGGTTTTTGCAAAATCGCTGATGCTGAATTCTATAAGGTTGGCTACACCCGCTGCTACGGCATTCTTTTGTGCATTGGCAATAGCCTGGTTGCTGTAGTCGGTGGCAATGATGCGCAGTCCCGGCACTTCTTTTACCTGGCTTTCCAGCAGTTCCATTTCCTTTAAGTACACCTCTTCGTCATAGCCCAGCATATGCATAAAGGCATAGTTGGTACGGAACAGGCCCGGACGTGTATTGGTCGCGATCAGCGCTGCCTCAATGGCAACGGTGCCTGAACCACACATGGGGTTTACGAAAGGGGAGACCCTGTCCCATTTAGTAGCCATGATGGTAGCAGCAGCCAGCGCTTCCAACATCGGTGCGCGGCCGGGTATCTTTCGGTAGCCGTGTCTCGCCAGCGAGTCGCCCGATGTATCTAAGAATAGCTCGGCCTCATCGTTCTTCCAGAAGAGGTGTACTACCGCGCCCGACAGCTCGGCACCCGTAGCAGGCCTTTCACCCGTCTTTTCGCGCATTCTGTCCACCACTGCATCTTTTACGCGCAGGTTGGCAAACATGCTGTTGTTGATGGTCTCGTTGAAGACATTGCTGGTAACGGAGAAATAGCCGCCTTTGGGCAGTACATCTTCCCAGGGGCAGGCGTAGATGTTCTCGTATATATCGTTAGCATCTACAGCGTCGAACTGCATGAGGCTATATAGCACCTGGCTGGCACAGCGCAGGTTAAGGTTGAGCTTAATGCAGTCGTTGATGCTGCCGAACAGGCGAACACCCGTCACAAAAGTTTCTTCCACCTCAAAACCCAGTTCTTTTACCTCTGCTTCAAGATATGGAGCCAGCCGCTTGTGGCAGGTAATTGTAATGGGCGCTTGTGTAGTATATACCGACATGGCTGTAAAGGTACAGGCAGCAGGTTATTTTTTGCGAAGGGCTTTGTAAATTTTAATGGCGCTCATCAGCACAACTACAAACAGCAGCAGCCCGATGATACCCCATAGCCAGCTCATACTCTGCTTTACTACCACCAGCATTACTATAGCAACCAAAAAGATGGTAGCTACTTCGTTCCAGATGCGTAGCTGCTGCGACGAGTATTTGAAGGCAGCCGCCATCTGCTGCTTATATATATGGTGTAGCGAAAGATGATACAGGAATAGCCCAGCCACAAAACCCAGCTTCACCATCAGCCATGCGGGCATAGAGCCATACAGGTGCCACATCCAGGTACCGAAGATAAGCGTGAGCACAGCCGATGGCCAGGTTATACCAAACCATAGCCGCTTTATCATTATTTTGAACTGCTGCTGCAGAATGGTTTTCTCCGGCTCTGGCTTATCGTTTGCTTCCCTGTTGTAAATGTACAGCCGAACGATATAGAACATACCGCTGAACCAGGTAACAATGAAAATGATGTGCAACGCCTTTACATATGTATACATCAGCGGGCAGTTTATTGCAGAAGCATTTCTTTACTGCCCTTCGCAGTCTTGTCGAGCCAGGTAGCCAGCGACTTTACCCAAAGCGGGTGTATGTTGAGGCAGGGTATGAGTGTAAACGACTCGCCGCCTGCATGCATAAATATCTCTCTGCCCTCTTCTGCTATCTCTTCCAGCGTTTCCAGGCAGTCGCTTACAAAAGCGGGGCACAGTATCACCAGCTTCTTGATTCCCTGCTTCGGAAACTCCTGCAGCTGCGTTACAGTATAGGGCTTCAGCCATTCGGCACGGCCCAGGCGCGACTGGAACGATGAACTGAACTTACCGGCAGGTATGTTCAACTGTGCAGCTGCCAGCTTGGTAGTTGTAAAGCACTGGTGGCGGTAGCACTCCTTATGCGCCGGCGAAGGTGTTTCGCAGCAGTTAGCCACTTTCAGGCAATGCTGCCCGGTAGTGTCTCCTTTATATATATGTCCCTCGGGTATGCCGTGGTAGCTGAACAACACATGGTCATAGTCCTGCTCCAGGTGTGGCTTCATGCTATCGCAGAGCGCATCTATATAATCTGCATGATCATAGAACGGCTTTATGAAGTCTAAGCGGAAAGGATATTTCCCCTTTTTATGTATGGTCTTCGCATACTCCACCGCCGTTTCGTAGCTTGACATAGCGTAGTGGGGGTATAGTGGTACCAAGGTTACCTGCTTCAGATCGGGGTTCTCGCGCATCAACTCATCGAATGCCGCCTTGGGGGATGGGTTTCCATACCGCATCGCTATACTTACTGGTTGAGGTATCTGTTGCTCTATGGCCAGCTTTAGCTGTTCGGTAAGGATGATGAGCGGCGAGCCATGCTCAGTCCATATAGATCTATAAGCCTCTGCCGACTGCGGTGCACGGAACGGAACGATAAAACCCTTCACCAGCATAAAGCGGATGAGATAGGGAGAATCTATCACACGTCCATCCATCAGAAATTCATCCAGGTATTTTTTAATATCTGGTATAGATGTAGAATCAGGGGAACCTAAATTCATTAACACGACCCCCTCAGTGGCACCCGGCATGATGTATAAAGTTTGATATAATGTAAAACCTGCGTCAGTTACAGGCTGCAAAGAAAAAGATCATTCAAGTGATTGATGACAATCATCCCTGCAAATGACATAACCATGACACAGAAATTTAATTATCGAAGCCTTAGCCAGTATTTTTGCTGCGCCGTTTCCCCCGGTAGGTTTACCCATAGAAAATGTACAACAGAGAGAGTAGAATTTCGGATTTCTGGATTGTAGGTATAAACTATAAGAAGACCGAAGCGACGATCAGAGGATCCTTTGCGATCAACCAGCAGCAATATGCTGATATTCTGGCCACTGCGCCGGAGTATGGGCTGGATGAGTTGCTCCTATTATCGACCTGCAATCGTACAGAAGTATATGGCATTGCCAAAGACCCCCGGCAACTGATAGACCTGCTTTGCACCCAGACCGAGGGTGATGCAGAGACTTTCAAAAGCATGGCCTATATAAAGAACGGCGATGATGCACTGGTACATATCTTTGAAGTAGCAGCTGGTATCGATTCTCAGATCTTAGGCGACTATGAAATAGTAGGACAGCTAAAACAGGCTGCCAAGTTTGCAAAAAAGCATGGCTTCATCAGCGCCTTCCTCGAGCGTATGCTGAATAATGTATTGCAGTCGTCGAAGGCTATAAAGAGTAATACAACGCTGAGTGGCGGTACAGTATCTGTTTCCTTTGCTGCCGTACAATATATAAAGGAGCACGTAAAAGCCGTAAAAGGCAAGAACATACTACTGCTGGGTACCGGCAAGATAGGCCGCAATACCTGCAAGAACCTGGTAGACTACCTGCATACCAAACATATCACCCTCATTAACCGCACAGAAGAAAAAGCGCAAAGGCTGGCCGAAGAAATGGGCCTGAGACATGCACCGCTGAGCGCTTTGGATGAGGAGATAAAAGCAGCTGACATTATATTGGTGGCTACCAATGCTACCGAACCAACCATCCTGAAGCATCAACTGGAAGGCTATGGCGATAAACTGATCATCGACATGTCTATCCCTTATAATGTAGCTGCGGATGTACTGACCCTACCCAACGTAGCGGTAGTGAATGTAGACCAGCTATCGAAGATAAAAGATGAGACGCTGCAAAACCGCCTGCAGGAAGTACCTAAGGCAAGGCTGATCATCGATGAGCATATCTGCGAATTTGTAGAGTGGTATGAAATGCGCAAATATGTACCTACCCTGAAGGCACTAAAGAAGAAGCTTTCGGAACTTACGTCTAATGACATTACATTGCCCGGCAATGTGTGCCCGGAAAAGAAAATACAAAAAGCAGTGAATGGAATGGCTACTAAGCTGCGTGTAGAAAATACCGTTGGCTGCCATTATATTGAAGCAATAAACGAGTTTATTGCCTAAGCAGAATACCTGATGAAGAGAATATTAAGAATTGGCACCCGCGAAAGCAGGCTTGCCGTGTGGCAGGCCAACCAGGTAAGGCAATTACTGGAGCAGCAGGGTGTGGGGGCAGAGCTGGTATTTATAAAAAGCGATGGAGATATTGACCTGAGTACGCCGTTGTATGAACTGGGTGTACAGGGCATCTTTACCAAAGCGCTGGATGCTGCGCTGTTGAATGATCAAATAGATATTGCGGTACACTCGATGAAGGATGTACCAACCAAACTGGCACAAGGCTTATCGCAGGCTGCGGTACTGCCGAGGGCCAGTTATAAAGATCTGCTGGTACTGAAGGATAACTACATCTTTCTGGACGATGTGCATGCAATTGCCGTAATAGCTACCAGCAGCATACGCCGCAAGGCGCAGTGGCTCAACCGGTTTCCCAACCATGTGATAGAGAACCTGAGAGGTAATGTAAATACCCGCCTGCAAAAGCTGAAAGACAACAACTGGCAGGGCGCCATATTTGCCGCTGCCGGGCTCGACCGTATAGAGATACGCCCCGAAAACTCCTTAGAACTGGACTGGATGCTGCCCGCACCCGCGCAGGGTGCCATTATGGTAGCATGCCGCACCGCTGATACCGAGACACTGGAATACTGTAATACATTCAATGATAAAACAACGGAAGTATGCACGCGCATAGAGCGTGAATTTCTCCGTACGCTGATGGGCGGGTGCTCTACACCTATCAGTGCATTGGCAAGGATGGACGGTGGCGATATGATATTTGAGGGCAACCTGCTGAACCTGAACGGAAGAAAAAGAATAGATATCAAGAAGATCGTACCCGCTACAGCTTGTGAAGACCTGGGAACTACAGCAGCAGAAGAGCTTATTGCCAACGGCGGCCGGGAGATACTGGCCGAAATTCGTAATGCCGGAAACTAGCATACACATATTATCTACTAAGCAACTACCGCAGACACATATAGACTATGCGGCCAATGAAGGTATCGGGATAAGTTGCAAGAACTTCATCCGGATAGAGCCTGTTCATGCGGAAGCGCTCAGGAAGTCTCTAAGGAGTACTGAGCAGATCAAGACGATCATCTTTACAAGCGAGCAAGCCGTTAAGATAGTTGCCGAATATATTCACGCATCACCGGACTGGAATATCTATTGCATAGCAGGAGCAACCTTGCAAGCAGTTCGCTTACTGATGCCGAATGCGAACGTAGCAGGAACAACTGATACAGGCAGAGAACTGGCTGAACTTGTAGTAAAAGACCAGGTAAAAGAAGCCCTCTTCTTTTGCAGCAACATCAGGTTGAATACCATCCCTGATTATTTAAATAGGCATAACACCAACATAAAGGAAGTAGTTGTTTATAACACTATCCCAAACCCACACCAGGTAAATGAAGAATATGATGGGATCATGTTCTTTAGCCCCAGCGGAGTAGAAAGTTTCTTCAGCGTGAACAAGCTTACAGACGGAGTACCGTTTTTTGCAATCGGTCATACTACCGCAAATGCATTATCATCTTATCCCAATCCTACCATCATCAGCGAACGCCCTGAACCATCCATATTAATAGAAACGATCGTAAATCATTATAAAGCTCTGAACGCAGAGCAGTAAAGTAAAATGGAACACTTATTCTTGAAGGCGCTGAAAGGAGAAACTGTAGAACGCCCACCGGTATGGATGATGCGCCAGGCAGGCCGTTACCTGCCCGACTATATAAAGCTGCGCCAGAAGTATGACTTCTTTACGCGCGTACAAACTCCTGAACTGGCTTGTGAAATAACCTTGCAACCCATAGACCAGGTAGGTACAGATGCGGCTATCATATTTTCGGACATACTGGTAATACCACAGGCACTGGGCCTGGAAGTGCTGCTGGAAGAAGGTAAAGGTCCATTGCTGCCAAAGACCATAAAGACCAAAGCAGATATAGATGCGCTGATAACGACCGATACGGAGCACCGCTTATCGTACGTACTGGAAGCGCTGAAGCTGACGAAGAAAGAACTAAACAACCGTGTACCCCTTATAGGTTTTGCAGGCGCGCCCTGGACTATACTTTGCTACATGATAGAGGGCAAAGGCAGCAAGTCGTTCGATAAGGCGAAGCAGTTTTGCTTTACAGAGCCTGAACTAGCGCATACATTACTACAGAAGATAACGGATGTTACCATTACCTACCTGAAAGCACAGGTAAACATTGGTGGCGCAGATGTACTGCAAGTATTTGATAGCTGGAGCGGTATGCTGAGCCCTGATGATTTTAAAACTTTCGCACAACCTTACCTGGAGCAGATCGTACAGGCACTGAAAGGAACAGCGCCCGTAATACTCTTCCCTAAAGGTAGCTGGTATGCACTGGCCGACCTAACGAACAGCGGCGCAGCAGCACTGGGACTCGACTGGACAGTAACACCAAAGCTGGCACGTGAGCTGACGAATAACAGCATCACCCTGCAAGGCAACTTCGATCCATCGAAGCTGCTGGCACCGATACCCGAGATACAGAAAGAAGTAAAGAAGATGATAGATGCATTTGGCACGCAGCGGTACATAGCCAACCTTGGCCATGGTATATTACCGAACGTACCTGTAGACCATGCGAAAGCATTTGTAAATGCAGTGAAGGAGTACAAAGCAGGGGAGTAATGGAAACAAAGCAGGTATTTACCAATTACATACATCGGCTGCAAAATGAGATCTGCGCTGCGCTGGAAGGCGTAGATGGCAAGGCTGCATTTGTAGAAGATAAGTGGACACGTGAAGAAGGCGGTGGCGGTATATCAAGAATCATCTCTGATGGTGCTGTGTTTGAGAAGGGCGGTGTAAATACTTCTGCGGTACACGGGCACTTGCCTGCTGCCATGCAAGAAGCTTTTAAAGTACCGGATAGCAACTTCTTTGCGTGCGGTCTTTCATTGGTAATTCATCCGCTCAACCCCTATGTACCTACGGTACATGCCAATTGGCGCTACTTTGAGCTGTATGATAAAGAAGGTAAGCGGCTGGATAACTGGTTTGGCGGCGGTGCCGACCTAACACCTTATTATGCTTTCAAAGAAGATGGGAGACATTTCCATAGTACGTTGAAAGAAGCAATGGATGCATTCGGTGCTGAACTCTATCCGAAGCATAAGCAGCACTGCGATGAGTACTTTGTAAACAAGCACCGTAACAATGAAGCACGTGGTATAGGTGGCGTATTCTATGATTATCAAAGACCGGATAGCGCAGAACGCGAGCAGGAACTGATCGCCTTTCAGCAAGCCAATGGTAACGCATTTATACCCGCATATATACCTATAGTTGAACGAAGAAAAGATATGCCTTATGGTGAGCGCGAGAAAGATTGGCAGGAAATAAGGCGTGGCCGTTATGTAGAGTTCAACCTGATACACGATCGCGGTACCTTGTTTGGCCTGAAGACGAACGGAAGAACGGAGAGCATCCTGATGAGCCTACCGCCACGCGCACGCTGGCAATACAACTACCATCCCGAACCCGGCACACCTGAAGCAGAACTTGTAGCATTATTGAAACCCCAGGACTGGGTGAATATGTAAAATATATTAGCTGATGCATTTGATAAGAAGAAACAGAATATTGAGACAGTCGCCGGCTATACGCGCGATGGTTGCGGAGACGATACTGACGCCTGCTGATTTCATAGCGCCATTGTTTATCGTCGAAGGCGAGGATGTACAGGAAGAGATAGCATCGATGCAGAACTACTACCGCCGCAGTATAGACCTGACGGTGAAAGAAGTAAAGGAACTGTGGAGTATGGGTATCCGTTCGGTGCTGCTGTTCATCAAGTGTAAAGATGAGTTAAAAGATAACAAAGGTACTGAGGCGCTGAACCCCGATGGCCTGATGCAACGTAGCATCCGTGCTATAAAAGGTGCCTGCCCCGATATGCTGGTAATGACTGACGTAGCGCTTGACCCATTCTCTTCTTATGGCCACGATGGCATTGTAGAGAATGGTGAGATCGCAAACGATGCTACTGTAGAAGTATTGGCACAGATGAGCGTAAGCCACGCGCAGGCAGGCGCCGACTTTGTAGCGCCCAGCGATATGATGGATGGCCGCATTATAGCCATACGCGAGGCACTGGAAGCAGAAGGATTTACCAAGACCGGCATTATGAGCTACAGCGCAAAATATGCGTCCTGCTTCTACGGACCGTTTCGCGATGCGCTGGATAGTGCGCCGGGCTTTGGCGATAAGAAGACTTACCAGATGGACTTTGCCAACCGCAAGGAAGCGATTAAAGAAGTACTGATGGATATAGAAGAAGGCGCAGACATAGTGATGGTGAAACCCGCTATGGCTTATCTCGACATCATCCGCGAAGTAAAGAATACAGTAGACATACCCGTGAGTGCCTACCATGTGAGCGGCGAATATGCTATGATAAAAGCGGCCGCGCAAATGGGCTGGCTCAATGAAGAGAAAGCTATACTCGAGTCGCTTACCAGCATTAAAAGAGCGGGCGCTGATATCATTGCCACATACTTTGCCAAAGACGCCGTTAAATTAATCAGTTAAAAAATAGAGACAGAAGATACTAAGATGACTAAAAGCCAGCAGTTATTCGAAAGAGCACAGCAAAGTATACCGGGCGGTGTTAACTCACCCGTACGCGCCTTTAAAGGTGTAGGTGGTACACCCATATTTATGCAGCGCGGCAAAGGCGCTTATATGTACGATGCCGACGGTAAGCAATACATAGACTACATCAACTCGTGGGGGCCTATGATACTAGGCCATGCTTATGAGCCTGTGATAGAAGCCATACAAAAGAAAGCAGCTGATTCAACTTCCTTCGGTGCGCCTACCGAGCTGGAAATAGAGATGGCAGAGCTGATCATCAGTATGGTGCCCAATGTAGACCTGGTACGTATGGTTAGCAGTGGCACAGAAGCCTGCATGAGTGCTATACGCCTGGCCCGTGGTTATACCAACCGTAATAAGATCATCAAGTTTGAAGGTTGTTATCATGGCCATGCCGATTCATTCCTGGTAAAGGCGGGCAGCGGTGTTGCTACGTTTAATATACAAACAGTACCCGGCGTACCGGCATCGGTATCGGACGATACGCTTACCGCTGCATACAACGATCTGGATGCAGTGATGGCGCTGGCCGCACAGCACAAAGGACAGATTGCAGCCATCATCATAGAGCCTGTCGCAGGCAACATGGGTTGCATACCTCCGGCTCCGGGTTTCCTTGAAGGCTTGCGTAGCCTTTGCGATGCAGAAGGTATTGTATTTATTATGGATGAAGTAATGACTGGCTTCCGCCTTGCAGCAGGAGGCGCACAGGAGCGCTTGGGCGTCAGGGCCGATCTGGTGACCTATGGCAAGGTAATAGGTGGTGGTATGCCCGTAGGTGCCTTCGGTGGTAAGAAAGAGATCATGCAGCATATAGCGCCGCTGGGCAATGTATACCAGGCAGGCACGCTAAGCGGTAATCCGCTGGCTATGATAGCAGGATATACGATGCTGAAAACGCTGAAAGATAATCCGTCTATCTACAAGGACCTTGATGATAAAACGGCCTATCTGCATCAAGGATTGGAGCAGGCAATGCAAGGCATCAATACGCCTTATGTGATCAACAGGCTCGGCTCTATGATCAGCATACACTTCAGCAATAAACCTGTTACTGATTTCGCTTCTGCTGCATCTGCCAACAATGCTTTGTTCAATCGCTTCTTCCACGCCATGCTGAATGAGGGCATCTATCTGCCGCCATCCGCATTCGAGACCTGGTTCATTTGCAATGCACTGTCGAAAGAAGATATAGACAGGACGGTAGAGAAAGCGGCAGCCTTTTTTAAGACGATTTGATTATCATAGTATAAATAGACAAAGTAGCAGCTCTAGTGATTATGGGCTGCTACTTTGTTTTTGGGGCTGTCCTCAGCTGCCTTTTTAAGCTTCTCTTTTTTCGATATCTCATTCTTCTTTTTGTAAGTAAAGAAGGTAGTTATCAGTGCCAGCTCTTCCGCATTCAGATTATTCTCCTGTAGTTCGGCTTCGTGGGTAGCATTAGTAATCCTTATTTGGTAAGCCTCCAGCTGCTCCGGTGTAAAGTCAGGTATGAACTCTTTTCCCTTTACCTTCTTTCCGCCATGGCATTTAGCACAGGTCATCTGGTATAACGCATAGCCTTTGTCTGAGAACGACATGTACTGCTCCTTTATCTGGGCAGGCATCGACTCCGGAAACACATACTCCGGCTTTTGCTTTTTCTGCGCCGTAGCTTCTATCGAGGTTATTACACTGATTGTTAGTATTGCAAGTCTTAAAGCATTCATCTCTGTATCTTTTAATAAACACCCCCTACCTTCCTGGTATTTAGTTCTTTCATCTTCGAACCCGGGAGTTTCTTTGGGGGAGCTTCAAATAGTACCTGTTCGTTCAGCGATTGTATAAAAGCGATAAGATTGGTCTTATCCTGTGCTGTAAGTCTTAATGAATCTGATGACAGCGTCTGGTTTGCCACATTCAGTCCATGCCCAGCACCACCTCCTGCATCGTAGAAGTCTACTACCTGCTCCATGGTTTTAAATACACCATTGTGCATGTATGGCTTGGTCTGCATGGAGTTTCTTACCGTACCTGTTCTGAAGGCATTCATTGTTTCTTTAGCAGGGTTCACCTCGTATCTGCCTTTATCAGTGCTTAGTTCTTTATAGGTAATATCCTTCGGCGTACCTAGCACCTCAAACTCAGAGCCTATATAAGGCGGCTTTACGCCATTGAACTGCGGTACAAAATGGCAGGTAGCGCATTGCGCTTTGCTCATAAACAGATTGAAGCCTGCTTTGGCATTGGCATCCAGTTGCCTATGCCCATTCACCGCTTCGTCGAATGGTGCGTAATATTTACTAAACTTGGAATAATAAAAAGTTATGGCTGATGAAATGTGTTCCACCGAAATTTCAGGCTCTTGCGGTGTATACTTTACCAGTTTCTCAAAGCTTTTGCGGTACTCGTCGCAGCTCAGCACCTTAGCCAGCATCTCTTTCGGGTCGCAGCCCATCTCCAGCGGGTTGGCCATTACATCTTTCGTTTGATGCTGCAGTGTGTAATGCTTACCATCTGCCATTATCAGATGATTGTACTGCGCATTCACCAGCGATGGCGTATTCCTTGGCAGCATGTCATTGCGATTGAAATGAAATGCAGTAGCGGCCAGCGTATCTGTAAAGAATTCTGTTGGCTTGTGGCAGGATGCACAGCTACGCAAATTGTTGCCCGATAATATAGGGTCGTAGAATAACAGCTTGCCCAGCCGGTCTATCTCTGCAAGGTCTTTTTCGTCCCGTACCCGGGAGAATATACCTTTCGGATTTTGCCCATTGTATAATGCCTTGTCAAAGATGGTCGTCTCATTTTTGTTGAGCGCATAGTCAATCAGGTTTCGGCTTACTACCTTATACTTATTTATCAGCCTTTGATTTTCGAGAAACAGCGGGTTGACATAATCGCGTATAAAAGTAAAGTGGTCGAATACAGCATTATCATCCGGCTGCTGCTTTACAAAGGCGGTTGCCTCTGCATACAGTTGCAAGTAGCTTTCCGGCAATGCTGTTTCAGGATAACTCTTATTGTATGCACTGTAGATAGTTTGTAAATCTTCCATCATCGCTCTTAGCTCGGGTATTACAGCGTCTCCATCGGGGCACTCAAAACCTGTAGTATAGATGGCAGCCAGGTTTAGTATATGCAACCTGTTGCACAGAAAAAAATGGTGATGGGTGTACAGGTTGCGCGTTATGGAGTCTGCTGCAAATACAGCAGTCGCATCGAGCGAAGCTTTTATCAAACTGTACAGCGAATCTTTCGACGGTGTTTCTTCATCAAGGTATAGTGTTGCCAGTGTAAGGCCGGCACATTCTCTTTTATAAGGCTTTTCAAATTTTTCGAATACCTCTGTTTCCCATTCTACAGGTAGCGGGCCATTCATCTTTTTATAGACCAATGGTTCCAGGTAGCGATACCAGAAGTCAACTGCTTTAAGTTTTCTTCTTGTCTGCGCTATCTCTTCTTTGATGCGCGTGACATCCGCTTCCTTTTGCAGGTCACTGCCTGCTATTACTTCTAATAATTTTTGTTGTGTAGATTTAAAATCATTCAGGTATTGATTGTAGGTGGATATATAAACCTCTGATGTATTGCTTTCTTTAAAAGAAAAGATGAAGACAATAATACAGAGCAGTAATAACGAGAGTGTGAGTTTTCTTTTCATATACGCGCTTCACTAAATGATACACACAAACTTTAAATTCAAAGGGGGATGCGCTGTTCAGGCGCACCCCTCTATGATTAAGTTATACTTACTAAGCCTATGATTAATGCATTACCACAAGTTTGGTCTTGGTTACTACACTACCTGCAGCTACTTGTACATAGTAAGTACCGTTGGGTAATGATGATGTGCTCAGCACAATGTTATGATCACCGATGCCGTACTTGTTAGCAACTGGGGCAATCACTTGCTTACCGTTTATATCCAGTACGTTCACCATTATCTGCTCTGCTTTTTTCAGCGTTACAGCCACTGTTACCTCATCCCTTGTAGGGTTCGGGAACAGTTTCATGAACGAACCATCAGATAGGCTCGATACGCCAAGTGTATTCTGTGCAACACCTTGCAGCGCTACTGTATATGCTTTTTCATCAAAGTCATTGCTTGCGATGTTGAGCATAGCCGTACGCAGGCCCGTAGCAGTAGGTTTAAATTCAACTGTGATAACCTGAGATCCGCTCGCAGCTACAGTCAACGGGAAAGTAGGTGCACTTACCAGTGTAAATTCACTTGCGTTGGTACCGGTCATAGTTATGCCGGCTACAGAAAGCGGTGCAGCGCCGTTATTCTGTATCGTGAACGTTTTAGTAGCAGATTTTGATACATAAACGTTACCAAAGTCTGTGTTGTTGTTACCGGATGGAGTGTTGCTGCCGCTAGGGATGTTACTGTTGTTTCCCTGCAGGTTAACTTCCGGATTTGAATTATACGTATCGGGATTGTAAAGTGCGAACATCTGTCCGGGCTCTACTAACTCGCCGCCAATACCTTTGTGCATTTGATCCACACCTAGCCACCAACCTGCGCCCAGTATTTCCTGTGCATCAATAATCCCGGAAGCTTCTTCGTCTTGAGTAATAAAATTAGCTCCGCCTGTAATTACTCTTGTAGCATCATGCTCGGCTATAAGTTTAAAAGCATCATTAGCAATCGTGTATTGCCAAGTTTTGCCATTATGAGCTTGGTTACCGACATCTTCCTGTATCAGGATATGGCCCCAATTGTCTATACCCATGTTATCCATCATTTGGGCACCTTCAGTACCATCCAGTACAGCAGTAATGGTACCACCCTGAGCATAATCGCTTGCATTGCTGAAACGCAGGCGCCACATACGCGTAGGACTTCCGAATCCGTTTGTGGTCAGGAAGTAGAAATCGGTAGGGTTTGACGGATCCCATGCACCATCTTCAGGACGCAGGAATTTTGTAACTCCGCCGTTTGTGCTTGCTGTTTGTATTGCAGCACCTGTCATAGCTGATACATCACCCAGGTCTACCAGTGTAAACGCTGTATTAGCAGCGGGCACACTTCCATTTGTTTCCAATAACAGGCTATTCACCGCGACGCCATATAGCTTTCCGCCTGTAAGGCCAGCTTTCTCTATGTCATTACCCGTATTTTTCTTAGTACCTATGTATACATATACCTCACCCGGTGTAGCATCATCCATACCTATCACAACTGTCTTATCCATAGCTTTGGGGCAAGCAACGTAGTTCTCCCATGATGACTTACCGAGATTCGGCAGTTCGTAAGAGCTACCTGCGTTAGCGCCTGTTGCGATATGGCCGAAAGCACGACCTTCAGAACCGGTTTCTTCACCATTCATCATAATACGCTCCATAGTACCTAAACCTGTAGTAGCATTATAGAAAGCAGAAACGGCCGGAAGATCGCCTGAGCAGAAACGGCCCAAACCTGAAGTTGCAGGGTTTGATACGTAGTGCGTTGTGTAGGTTGATGTTGTTGGATTCCAAAGGTTGAGACGTTGTATCAGATCACCGCCGCTCAACACTTTAAGATCAGCTTTATTGATGATCCACTTAGAAACGAAGGTACCGGTTGTACCGTGTGCTCGTACTGCTCCCGCAGTGTTGCCCATTTCATGATTTACAAGAAGGGTAAATGTTCCGTTTCCATTGTCGTAAGCGCCAATTCCGTCTGGTAGGCCCGCGAATTTATAGCCATTAATTGCATCGCCAACAGTCAGGATCGATGTGATCTTTGTGCCTGTAGCTGTTGCCACTGGAACTACATAAGGGGATTGTGAAGAGCTGGGACCTGTTGTAAGCTGGGCTGAGCTGTTGGTAGCTAGCGCCAGGCACGACAAGCCAAGCATGCGAGTCAATGTATTTTTCATATAGTGTCTTTATTTGAGGGCGAAACTAGACGGGCTATGTAACCAAATCGTTAATGCACTGTAACGAAACGATGAACTAAATGTTAAGCGGAATGTATTGTAGTAATAGATGATATATTGTGCATGTCTTTATCTGTTTATATGAAGCACGCCACACAAAATCCAGATATTTTTTAATCATTTTTGCACTATAGTCATTACCGCAGATGCCAAAAAAGATACCCAATGCCAACCTTACAGAAGTAGCCCGGGTTTTCTTTAAGCTGGGATGCATCGGTTTCGGAGGGCCAGCCGCGCACATCGCCATGATGGAGAAAGAGGTGGTGCAAAAAAGACAATGGATAACGCGGGAGCATTTTGTAGACCTGATAGGCGCTACCAACCTGATACCCGGACCCAACTCTACTGAACTAACGATGCATTGCGGGCACGAACGTGCGGGATGGAAGGGATTGATCGTAGCAGGTACCTGTTTCATATCGCCTGCGGTCATTATTACCTCGGTTTTTGCATGGGCCTATCAGCAATACGGCCACCTGCCGCAAGTAGCTCCATTTATATATGGTATCAAACCGGCCATCATTGCGGTCATTATTTCAGCTATTATCCCGCTAGCTAAAACTGCCTTTAAAACGATAGAATTATGGGTGATTGCCATATTATGCACCATCGCAGTGCTGGCAGGAGCTGATGAGATACTGGTATTATTTGGTGCTGGTGCTGTGGGCATCTTACTACATATGATGCGCAATTGTAGCGAGACACTAAACAGCATTATCCCGCTATCCATAGTTCCCCTTTCTCATACAAGCGTATTCCTAAAGTTCCTGAAGGTCGGCTCTATTCTGTATGGTAGTGGCTATGTACTTTTCGCATTTCTGGATGCAGAGCTGGTGCAAACAAATATCATCAGCAAGCAGATATTGATCGATGCCATTGCTGTAGGCCAGTTTACTCCCGGTCCTGTCTTCTCTTCCGCTACCTTTATTGGCTGGCAGATATCCGGCTTTGGTGGAGCAGTAGCTGCAACGATTGGCATTTTTCTTCCATCTTTCCTATTCGTCGCCCTGCTTAATCCCATCATTCCGAAACTCAGAAAGTCGAAAATAATGTCGGCATTTCTGGATACCGTCAATGTAGCCTCGGTGGCAATCATACTTGCCGTATGTGTTGAAATGGCAAAATATTCGATAAGTGACTGGCGGACTATCCTGATTGCCTGCTTAAGTCTGTTGGTCGTGTTCCGTTTCCGGAGTCTCAATACTTCTTTTGTCATTGTAGGCGGTGCAGTCCTGGGGTACGTACTGTCCCTTTTTTAAGAAGCCGGATATTTTTAATCATCTTTGTGGCCTGGAAAAAGCTATATATAATATTAAAGCAATGCAGATCTCTCAAAACATAAAACTTGGCATATTGGGCGGCGGCCAGCTTGGTTCGATGCTCATTCGTTCAGCTATCGATTTTGGTTTGAATGTCTCCGTAATGGATAAAGACCCGAATGCCACCTGTGCACGTTATACCTCATCTTTTACCAATGGCAGCCTGCTCGACTACGATGCGGTAGTGAACTTTGGCAAAGACAAAGACATCGTAACCATAGAAATTGAAGCGGTAAATGTGGACGCGCTGGAGGCTTTAGAAAAGCAGGGTGTGAAGGTCTACCCATCACCAGCCATCATCCGGATGGTGCAGGATAAGTACGAACAAAAGAAAGCACTCATGCAATTTGGCGTGCCGGTAATGCCGGGGGTACTTATCAATAATAAGGAAGAACTCAACTCATATAAGGAAAAATTACCCGCTTGCCTGAAGCTTTGCCGCGATGGATATGATGGCAGGGGAGTGATGATCTTGAAGAGCGAACAAGACATCGCCGGTGCGTTCGATAAGCCTAGTGTGCTCGAAGATCTGGCCTCTATTAAATATGAAATAGCTGTAATTGTATCGCGAAACACGAAAGGCGAGGTGAGCACCTTCGACCCTGTTATGATGATATTTGATAATGAACGAAACATACTCGACTACCAGTTGTGCCCGGCCAACATCAGCAAAGAGCAGGAAAAAAAGGCCCGGGAAATGGCTGCTAAAATAGGGGAAGGATTAGGCCTTGTGGGCATCCTCGCCGTCGAAATGTTCGTTACGACAGACGATAAAATAGTGATAAATGAGCTGGCGCCTCGTCCGCACAATAGCGGGCACCATAGCATAGAAGGATGTGTTACTTCACAGTACGAGCAGCACATCAGGGCCATGCTCGGGCTGCCACTTGGCGACACCAGCTATACTCAGCCATCGGTAATGGTAAACCTGCTGGAACCGCATCTGTCTAAAAAAGAAGATTTCGAAGAAGCGATTCAAACTTCGGTGAGCATCAGCGGTAGCCATCTGCACTGGTATGGTAAGAAGGGGGGCAGTGAAGGCCGTAAGATGGGGCATGTTACCATCCTTGGCAGCACTATCGAAGACGCAGAAAACAAAGCACAGAAAATTCGTCAATTGCTAAAAAAATAATTATGAGTAAGCCAGTAGTAGGCATCATCATGGGCAGTGCATCGGACGCTGATGTGATGGCGCCGGCCGCCGAAGTATTGAAGAAATTTAATATCCCTTATGAGTTCACCGTAGTGTCGGCACACCGTAGTCCCGAGCTGATGTATGAGTATGCAAAGGCCGCCGAAGGGAGTGGATTAAAAGTGATCATTGCCGGTGCGGGTGGTGCAGCTCACCTTCCGGGTATGGTTGCTGCAATCACCACTTTGCCGGTAATCGGTGTTCCGGTAAAATCGAGCAACTCGCTCGACGGATGGGATTCTTTATTATCTATTGTACAAATGCCAAACGGAATTCCCGTGGCAACAGTTGCAGTAAATGCGTCGCATAATGCCGGTTTGCTGGCAGTACAGATGCTAGCCATCAGCGACGAAAAACTGATGCAGGATCTTCACGATTTAAAAGCAGCCAACCGAACGAAGGTTATGGACATGCGCGATAGTTTGAAAGGAAAATAATTTTAATTTATTTATTAAATACATTA
>SEFT01000006.1 GCA_004144175.1 Sphingobacteriales bacterium | reverse complement strand
TTCCTAATCCCATTTCCGTATCGTTCAAGCTGGACGATGGCCGCGAAATAAGCATCGAGACGGGCAGACTTGCACGTCAGGCTGATGGTGCCGCTGTTGTGCGCCTGGGTAACTGTATGCTGCTTGCCACTGTGGTGGCCAATCCTGAGCCGAAACCAGGACAATCTTTCTTTCCGCTGACTGTTGATTACCAGGAGAAATTTGCTTCTGCAGGTCGCATTCCCGGCTCGTTCTTCAAACGCGAAGGCCGCCTGAGCGATTATGAAATACTTATATCCCGCCTGATCGACCGCGCACTTCGTCCGCTATTCCCGGACGATTACTTGTGCGAGGTACAGGTGCTGGTTACGCTTATATCTTCTGACCCCGAGGTAATGCCGGATGCACTGGCCTGCCTGGCGGCATCGGCTGCGCTGGCAGTATCTGATGTGCCTATCCAGGAGATCATCTCTGAGGTACGCGTAGCACGCATAGATGGCAAAATGAGGATAAACCCTAACCGCACAGACCTGAAGAACGCGGATATGGACTTCATCATTGCTGCTACCGAGAAGAATATCATGATGGTGGAAGGCGAGGCTAAAGAATGCCAGGAAGCCGATGTAGTTAAAGCCATAGAAATAGCACACGAAGCTGTAAGAATGCAGATAAAGGCGCAAGCTGAACTTCGTGATAAAATAGGTGTTACCGGCAAACGTGAATACACTAAGCCATATACCAACCCTGACGTAGAAAATAAGATCAAAGCATTTGCAGGCGAAAAAATGTACCAGGTTGCCAAATCGGCACTGGGCAAGCATGAGCGCCGCGAAGCTATGCGTGCTATATACGACGAGTATGCAGCATCGATAGGCGAAGGCGAAATGACACCTGAAGATGCAGGTCTGGTAAAAGGATACTTCCACGATGTGGAAAAGGAAGTGGTGCGCAACATGATGCTCAACGACCGTGTACGCCTGGATGGCCGTAACCTGGAGCAGGTTCGCCCGCTTACCATGGAGGTCGACTTCCTGCCATCTCCGCACGGTTCTGCACTGTTTACCCGTGGCGAAACGCAGTCTCTGACTACCGTAACACTGGGTACCAGCGAAGACGAATTGCTGTTGGAAAATGCTGCAACCTCTGTTTATTCTAAATTCATACTGCACTATAACTTCCCTCCGTTCTCTACGGGCGAGGTGAAGCCAATGCGCGGCCCCGGCCGTCGCGAGGTAGGCCATGGTAACCTGGCTATGCGTTCGCTGAAGCAGATGATGCCTTTGGATACTTATCCGTACACGGTACGCGTAGTATCTGATATCCTGGAGTCTAACGGCTCTTCGTCGATGGCTACTGTTTGTGCCGGCTCGCTGGCGCTGATGGATGCAGGTGTGCCTGTGCCTAAGCACGTAAGTGGCGTGGCTATGGGTCTTATCTCGGGCGACGATAACAAATTTGCTATCCTTACCGATATCCTTGGTGATGAAGATCACCTGGGCGATATGGACTTCAAAGTAACCGGTACACGCGATGGTATCTGTGGTATCCAGATGGATATTAAAGTAGATGGCCTGAGCATGGACATTATGATGCAAGCGCTGGAGCAGGCCCGCAATGGCCGCCTCCACATACTGGATGCCATGTATGAGGCAATACCGGAACCACGCGCTGAATTGAAACCACATGCACCACGTATTATCCAGTTCGAGATCGATCGTGAGTTCATCGGTGCGGTAATAGGCCCGGGTGGTAAGATCATTCAGGAAATACAGCGTGAGACAGGTTCTACCATCAACATTGAAGAAGTAGATGACAAAGGTGTAGTGAAGATCTTCTCTTCTGATAAAGAGAGCATCGACAAGGCTTTTGCCTGGATAAAAGGCATTGTAGCTATACCTGAAGTTGGCGATACTTATGACTCTGTGGTGAAGAGCGTGATGCCTTACGGTGCATTCGTAGAGTTTATGCCGGGCAAGCAAGGTTTGCTACACATATCTGAAATAAGCTGGAGCCGCCTCGATACACTGGAAGGTGTTATGAAGGAAGGTGACAAGATAAAAGTGAAACTGGTAGGTACTGATCCTAAGACCGGTAAGTTCCGCTTGAGCCGCAAGGTGCTGATGGACAAACCGGAAGGTTATGTAGAACCGGCTGAAGGTGAAGATGGCGGCGAACGCCGTGAGCGTCGCGGTGGTGACCGTGGCGACAGAGGCGGAGATCGCAGAGATCGTGGTGGTGACAGAGGCGGTGACCGTCGCAATAGCGGTGGAGACCGTGGTGGCAACCGTGGTGGCGGTGACCGCGACCGTGGCAACCGCAATGGCGGTGGAGACCGCGAGCGTCGTCCGCAGGGCCAGGATGGTGAACGCCGTAACGATAACAACAACAATGCAGGCCAGCAACAGCAGCCGCAGGAACAAGCTCAGAACAATGCCGGCTTTACAGCTGGTAACGATATGAGCAGCAGCAATGATGCTGACCTGATGCTGTAATGAATGCTGCTTGACAAATAGCTGAAACAGCCCGCCAATGGCGGGCTGTTTTGTTTAATTTATGTTCATTATTTTACATCATGATTTTCATACAGCCCGTAACCCCTTCTATATTTGATGAGCTGGAACAGTCAAGGCCATTAATTCCTGCGCCAAATTCGCGCAGATTTGTCAATTATGTGGTTGACAACACTTGTGCTTACTTACTGGTTGTGCTCTGTCTTGTGTGTATTGGCATCATTGGTGAACTGGCAAATGCCGATTGGGTTTATTATTTGTGGGAAGAGTCTTTAACCGCTACTGCAGTGCAACAAATATTCGGCACCGTAGTCTTCGTCAGCTACTTTACTATAATAGAATTTGCAATGAAGGGCAGGTCGATCGGGAAAATGATCACAAAGACCATTGCCGTAAGTGAAGACGGCTCTAAGATCACCTTCAAACAAGTATTGATCAGAAGCATTTGCCGGATGATACCATTTGAGCCATTTGGCGCTTTTGCCAACAGGCTGTGGCACGACAGATTGTCTAAGACGAAAGTGGTAATGAACAGAAAATATTAATGCTATTTCTTAAGGTCAAATTAGGTTATCGCTTCACAATACCAGAGCCGAATACCTGATATATTCAATCTTTCACGTCCATGTCTCTGCACTCAATTACGAACCCGGATTTGCAGACGGAGATGGAGTGAGGCCATCTCCGCTGCATCAGGTGTGTGAGAAAGTGGCATAATGCCTTATGACTAGTGTACGTAATCGGCTGATGACTGACGGGGCAAATAAAGAAGCATATCGCGATGCATCAAATACCCAATAGTGGGTATTTTGCGTTTGAAGACCCCGGCGGAAAACTTTGAGACAAAAAAAACAAAAAGCCCGTCCAATTGGACGGGCTCTGTCAATATTATGAGTCTCTCAATTAGTATTTACCTATATAGATAGACCAGCTTACTACTTTGCTGTCCTCAATTTCCGGGTCCATGCGTGCATGGTATTTCATGCCGTTGTACTCAAAAAAGTCGAGCTGGTAGGTGTGTTTCTTCGGGTTAATGGTACGGTCAGTGTTAAAGTAGCCATTATATATTTTCAGCACATCGTTTTGATCACCGTTTATGCTGATGCGGTTCACCATCTTTGCACGGCTGTTTACACCGTAGGTATACAGTATATATAGCTTGTGACCTGCAGGGTTGGTGTATACATAAATGCGCTCTCGGTTGTTAGTATCCATACGCGTCTGCTCATAGTCAGGTACAAAACTGTTGATCAGTGCATTCATCTCCACTACGGCATTCACTTGCTCGCCTATGGGCAAGTACTTTGGAGTGCTGAGCAAAGCCTGGTGTTCTACCCACTGCGCGTAAGAGAAATTAGTAGCAACGACCATCAAAATAAGGAGTAACATCCTTCTCATATGTCTCACGTAAAATTTTACGCAAGTTACTGATATATAGGCAAACCTAAAGCTGTTAACGAAACATTATCAAAGAATTACCTATGAAATAACCGCGATACCGGCTTATACAAAATGATGTATTTTTAATCCTGCCCCATATCATGCGACTCTTAAGATTCCAACCATATCCGGCTCTTGTTCCCTTCATCGAATCTATCTGGTGTTTCGAGAGCGACTGTGGTATACCGCTGGAAGACATGCGCCTTATAGTGCCTAATGGGCAGCCCAAACTCGTAATACCTTACGACAACGGCCTTGTGAGTACCATGAATGAGAAGCACACACTGGCTAAAGACCTCTCGGTAACGCTGATAGGCATGGCCGACATCCCGGCGATCATCAATGCGCAGAGCGAGAGTAAGATAGGCACGATAGGAGTCGAGTTTAATGCTAAAGGTGCATACCGGTTCTTCCATCTGCCGTTTCATGAGATAACCAACGAAGTGTACCAGGCCGATGACGTGCTGGGCAAAGAGGTGACAGAATTGCAAAGGCGCGTAGCCAGTGCAGGTACCTTACAACAACGCGTAGGCATCGTTCAGGACTATTTGTTGAAGAAGCTCACCCAGTCGAAGCAAGATGCCATCATGGACTATTGCATTGATGAACTGACGAAAAGCAATGGATTGATTGCCATTGAAGAACTGGCGCGAAAGACCGGCTATACAAGGCGTTACCTCAGCATGAAGTTTAATGAAAAGGCGGGCGTGTCGCCTAAGACGCTGGCTTCTATATACCGCTTCCACCACTTTTATAAGCTGTGGGCGCAGAACAGCACCCAGCATTTCTTTGAGAAAGAGTTTTACGATTACTACTACGACCAGGCACATTTCATCAAAGACTTCAAGCGCTTTACCAATATGCCCCCGGCGAAGTTTGCCAAGGTAGAGAATGAACTGGGCCGTATATTCTACAAAGACTAGCTACTTCCCATTTTTACAATTTCACGCTTCGGGCGTGCTCTAGCTTTGCGATATAAATCATTGATATATGCGCAAAATATTCCTTCTGGCTGCCATTTACGCTTTGTTGTCTGCCAACGCCGTTGCACAGCAGACTACTATTACCGACACCTATGTACAAGGGCAAATTGCCAAAGGTAGGTTGTACACTTTGGTAGAACTACTGCCCGGCCCAAAACGCGTAAAAGTAGAAGCCGAAGAAAAGGCACTGGTGGCAGCACATGCCCGGTACCTCTTCCAGCTTAAGATGGATAAAAAGCTGGCTACTGCAGGGCCGGTATTGAATGATGGAAAACTGGACGGCATCTACATCTTCAATACTGCAAAACAGGAAGATGTAAAGAAATGGCTGGATGTAGACCCTGCCATCAGTAAAGGACACTTCACTTACCGCATGTATACTTGGTTCAGCATACCGGGCGATGAGCTGGGCCAGCAGGAATAACACAAAAACAACATCCCGACTCAATACAGTTAACACAACACACATAGCTTTAATCAATAAACAGCTTGTCTTATGAACAACAATACAAACGCGATCAACTGGTTTGAAATACCGGCTACAGACATCGACCGTGCAAGGTCTTTCTACGAAAACATCTTCGGCATCGAGATGCAAACGATGAGCATGATGGGCATGGATATGGCGATGTTCCCTTACGATGGCGTTAGCGGAAAGGCATCAGGTGCGGTAGTAAAAAGCGACATGCACATGCCATCGCAAAGCGGCGCGATAGTATACCTGAATGCTAACGAAGCAGGCATGGACAACGTACTTAACAAAATAGAAGGCGCAGGCGGGCAGGTAATGATGCCACGTACACTAATAGACGAAGAAACTGGCTACATGGCTTTCTTTACGGACACGGAAGGCAACAGGATTGGCCTGCACTCCATGAACTAGTCTTTCTCCACTATCTATATACAAAGGGATGCCTTTACCGGGCATCCTTTTCTGCTTTCAGACGGCTGTAAGATCTATATTTGCAGTTGACGACTTACGATGAAGATCCGCCTTATTCTTTCCTGCTTACTGATACCGGCTGCACTAAAAGCCCAGATGCTGAACCCCACAATGAATGCCAAAGCCGAAGCCACTAAGATGGGCAAGGCGCTGGTAGCAAAAGACTATATCAGCTTCCTGAAGACCACCCCACCGCTGGCCCTGCAACACACTGAAGGCGGTAAAGAAGCGATGCTGAAAGAGCTGAAAACGCAGATAGACGAGATGGCCAAAAATGGCACATACATACTACGTGCATGGCCCGGCGAGCCATCAAATCTTATAGACACAGCTAAGGAACTGCAATGCACCATACCGCAGTATATGGAGCTGAAAGTAGAAGGTGGAAAAGTAACCTCCGAAACCACACTGATAGGCATGTCGCCCGACAAAGGCAAGACCTGGTATTTCATAGACGTGGCAGGCAAGCCGCTCAATGAGTTTCGCGAATTGTTCCCTACGCTGAGCAGCAAATTAGTGTTGCCTCCCGCCAAAGAGCCTGTATATGTAGAGGATAAATAGCCTATCCATAGTTAAGCACTACCATCTCCGACCTTGCCATGAAACGGAATGGCACGGCTGATGTTCCGAAGCCACGCGAAACATACAGATATGGCGGACGGTCATTGTACCAACCTTCTATATAGTCGCCCGACTTCTCGGGCAATACAGGTATATAGCCGGGCAGGCGTACCTGCCCACCGTGGTTGTGGCCTGCAAATATGTATTGTATGTTTAGTTCGTCTTGTTTTGGCCTTTTGGCATTGATCCTTCTCAGGTCTTTCAGCACCTCTTCCTGTTGCAGCGGGCTATGCACCAATAGCAGGTGATGCTTTTCATAACCTATATCTTCCACGGCCTTCTCCAGCGAGCCATTACCTTCTATAAAATCATCGAGTCCTGTTACAGCTACGCGCCTGCCGCGAATGTTGAGCACCACCGTTTCATTCATCAGGAACCTGCAATTGTTCGTTTCCAGTATCTGGCTGAGGGTAGACAGGCTTACGCCGTTTTTATGATCGTGATTGCCCGGTATGGCTACTTTGGGTATGCTCTTTCTTAATGCGCAGAAAAACTTCTTTGCCGGTTGCCAGGTGCCGTTCTGGTCTATTATATCACCGGCTATCAATAGCAGGTCGGGGTTCATACGGTTTATCTTGCGGATCAGCTTCTGCTGAAACGGCCACAAGGCTTCGCCAAAGTGCAGATCTGATAGTAATACGACTTTCAGCTTATTACGACTTCTCCTGTCGCCAATGGTGTAGTGCTTTACCTCAAAAAAATACTTCTCCAACACCCAGGCATCCAGCAGTACAATGCCTGCTGCCACCCCGGCACCAATGAATCCCCATTTCAACAGATCTTTACGTTCCATAAACTGTGCTTAGCAAATACAAATTGTTTGTCAAAAAAGTCATTCCGCTATCTGTTGTAGCCGAGTGTAATACCGGCGGAGTAGTTGCGGCCCATAGCAGCATTGTAATAGCGGCCTCCGAATCCGTTGATGTCGTTACCCAGGCTGTAGTTTTCATCCAGCAGATTGTCAGCACCTGCAAACACCTCTACTAGATAATGACTACGGAATAGCTTCTTATAACCGAGCCTTACATTCACTAACTGGTAAGCATCGGCGGTTACGCTACCTGCATCATTCAGCGATATTTTATCTACATAGTTGAGGGTAGCATTGACGTAAAGCCCAAGCCTTGTGTATACATCCAGCCCTGTCGTAATTGTATGCGGAGCCACGCCCGGCAACTGGTTGCCCGAGAAGTCTTCATCTAGCCGCCGAAATACATCGTACTTGAAATTGTAATAACTGTAGCTGCTCCACATGGCCGATGAGGTTATGAAGCTTCCATTACTCTCCGTCAGTTGATACTTCAGGAATGCTTCCATCCCCTTCTGATCAGTGCCCCCTGCATTTACAAAGTAATTACCACCACCTACATCCCGCCTTACTACAATTGTATTGTTCATTCGGAACAGGAACATGCTCATGTCGTAGCTAAGGCGATTGTCCAGTAAGCTTCCGCGAGAACCCAGTTCATAGTTCCACCCATACTCAGCACGCAGTGCTGCATTATAGTCGTTGCCGCTGGGCAATAGTTCTGCCGATGTAGGTGGCGAAAAGCCTTTAGCCACATTCGTATAGATTGATAAGTGTTGCTTCAACTTATACAACAATGCGAGGCGTGGCGCTAAGCCATTATCAAAGTCCTGTTTTGCCGACGCATAAGGAAAACTATTTAGCCGTGCAAACTTTATTCGCTGGCGGTTGGCGCTCAGCCCTCCTGTCAGTACCCAGCGCCTATATTTCCAGCCCACCTGCGCAAACCCGAAGTATTGGCTATTGTCCAGCTCATCGTCATACATCAGTGTATCGGGGTTACCACCGCGGTTCTTATAGGTCCTAATCGTAGCAAAGCCATGTTGTACCTCTGCGCCCGCCACTACATCCAGCACCGACTCGCCCAACGGCTGCTCGTACGTGAAGGTTGTGCGCCCCCCAAAGTGAGGCTCCGTGTTACGTCCATAGTTCTGTATCGTTGGATTACGCAATTGGTTGTAAATGCCATATAGTGTGGTGCTGGCGGTAAGCCTTTCGCTAAACTCGTGCTTGTTGGTAAAGCCCGCCAGGAACATTTGCTGATATATACCCGCTCGGGCTTCAGAGGCGCCGGGAAAAGCGCCTGCCGCCGGCCTGTCTGCTTGTGGGTTGTTCTGATACTCCGCGAGTGTAAGGGCGCCCGGTGTTTGGTAAAACAGATCGCTATAGAGGAAGTTGGCTGTCAGTTTATCTTTCTTGCCCAGCTTCATTTCCGTGTCCCACGATACTACATCGCGCCGCATTTGGCTATGGTCGCGGTAGCCATTGCTGGTAATGCGCTGGTAGCGGCGTGTATGTACGGCATCTTTCCTGGCTACCCTAAGCTCTGCATTCAGGTGACTAAGGCCATAGCCGCCTGCGGTATAGCCTACCTTCACGCCTGTGTTCTGCTCTTCGGGATTACTACCTATCAGCATTACTCCACCAGTGCCTGCACCATACAAACTGCTACCAGGGCCTTTGATGATCTCGAGCGAACGTATGTTGTAAAAACCCAGTTGGTTGAAGTAACTATGCCCGCCGGGATCGGTAAAAGGAATGTCATTGTAATAGATCTTCACATTGCGCACTCCATATGGCGAACGTAAGGAGCTTCCCCTGATGCTTAAACGATAGCTGCCCGGCGACCGTTCTTCCATGCGCACGCCGGGTGTTGCATTTAACGCAGGTAGTATACTGGTATTGTTGAAACGTTCGAGTTGGCGGGTGGTTATGATATTTACAGCAGCCGGCGTTTCGTAGATGGTTGCATTTTGCTCATATGCTTTTATCTCTACTTCCTGTAGCTTAATGCCTGTCGCAGAGTCAGGCACCGTGCTTTGAGCATTAACAGTAGTAATAAATGACAAAGACGAGGCAACAGCAATCAGTACTTTCTTGCTTATATAGTTGGGCATTAGATGGTGCAGTTGCCCAGAACGCAAAAAAATTAAGCCATTAGCGCTCGTTCATACACCTTCATAACCGCGGCTGCGGTCTGCTCTGTACTGAAAGTAGCCGCATGGGCCAGACCTTTCTCTATCATTTGTCTGCGTAGTTGCTCATCAGCAGACACCTTTTCTATAGCGGCTGCCAACTCTTCAACGCTATGCGGGTTCACATAACAGGCGCTAGCTCCCCCGGCCTCGGGCAGGCACGATACATTGGATGTGATGACCGGCAAACCGCTGCTTAATGCCTCCAACACCGGCAAGCCAAAGCCTTCGAATAACGAAGGATATATCATAGCCACCGCCGACTGGTATATGGCGGGAAAGTCATTAGAATTCTTAAAGCCCGGATAGTCGGTAACAAATGGCTGCTCTGATAGCAGGATCACCTGCTGTTGCAAACCATGCCGCTCTATATAGTCTTTTACTTTCTTAAAGTATGTACCACCTTCACTCTTATTGCCGATCACTACTAGTGGTAAAGGCAAGCGCTCCTTATGTTCATGCAGCGCCTTGCAAATAGAGAGCAGGTTTTTCCGCTCGATGATGGAGCCGACGTATAAAAGAAACTGCTTAGGTAAGCGATAACGTTCGCGGACTGTCTTCTTTTCTTCTTCGCTTACTTTACGGTTGTATATCGGGCTACAGCTCTGGTAGCAGACTATTATTTTCTCTTCGGGTATCTTATAGATATCTACTAGGTCAACTTTTGTTTGCCTGCTGATGGCTATTACATGGTCGGCATGTATGCAAGCATACTTAAACTTCTTGCGATAGATAGCTACGTTTATGGAGCCAAAATGCTGCGGGTAACGCTCGAAGATGAGATCGTGCATGGTGGCTACCGACCGTATGCCGGTATGCTGTACACCAACAGGTATCTCATGGCTCAGTCCATGGTATAGGTCTATCTTTGCTGCTTTCAGGTCTTGCTTTACCCAGTTGCTGCGCCACATCGAACGGAAGGTTTTTCCGATACCCTCAGGGCTTATTACATGCACATTCGCTGCCGATGGCTGATAGAGGTTCGTCACCTTAGGTGCCATCAGGTAGTACTCATGGGCAGGATGATACTGCGCCAGTGACGATATCAGCGTACGGCTGTAGTGACCCAGTCCCGTGGTATTCTGAAAAGCCCTTTTGGCATCGAATGCTATGCGCATACAGTTAGTTGGCGAGGTATAGGATTAAGCATGTGCTTCAGTAAGGCTCTGATGACGCAGCAGGTACTTACCCAACACATCAAATTCAATATTCACTCTTGTACCTGCCTCTATCTGGCTAAAGTTAGTATGCTCGTATGTGTAAGGAATGATGGTAACCGTGAAAGTATCATCGGTAACATTGAACACAGTAAGGCTCACGCCATTGATACATGCCGATCCCTTCTCTATGACTAATGCAGCAAACTGTTTCGGGAAGCTGAATTGAAACAACCAGCTACCTTCCAGTGTTTCTTTTTTAATACACGCAGCAACCGCATCGACATGGCCCTGTACAAAATGGCCATCCAGGCGATCACCAACTTTCAGGCAGCGCTCCAGATTTACCGTATCGCCGGCCTTCCAGTCGTTCAGGTTTGTTTTGTTGAGTGTTTCAGCTACTGCGGTTACCCTGTACTTGTCGGCTTTTATCTCCACAACCGTAAGGCATACACCGTTGTGTGCTACCGACTGGTCTATCTTCAGCTCGGGCGTTACGTTGCTCTCCACCCATATATCCATATTCGATCCTGAGCGGATGACATCCGCTACTTTACCGGTTTGTTCAATAATGCCTGTAAACATGGCGCAAAGCTATTGCTTTATTGCGGTACCCATGTGATAGGCCGTGCCCGTGTCGGTAAGAACGGTAAAATTGATGCGCAAAATTTTATCCTCTTTCGAATCAGCCAGTATGGTTCCGCTCAGGGTATCGGTAGGGCGGCAGCCTATCTGGCCGCTCAGGAATGTAGAATCCGCGAGCATTAGCGAGTCTGCCGACGCTTTATAGTAACGGTCGGCAGTAAAGTTCAGCGGCTTTCCTCCATCGCAGAAACCACCAACGGTGAATTTGCTTTTCGAAAGGCTGGTGAGTGTAATGTTATACGTATAGAAAGTATCGTATTCCAGGTCGCCATTATATACTGAATCGGTAAAGCTGAAGGTACCGCTGAATATATCGGACGGAAAGAAGCAGGTAGTATTATCAGGCTTGCCGGGGAAGTCCCAGTTGTAGTTGATCGCTTCGGGGTCATTGCAATACGGACGGGTAAGCCGGTCATCGGGCTTAGGGGTTTCGTCTTCCCACTTTTTGCACGAGTATAGGGCAACAGCCATGGTCAATATCACAAAAAAGCGCCTGTACATATATATAATAACGGATAAAGTACCTCAAAATTATTGAGATTCATCTGAAAGCGAAAAAAGTTTGGATAAATAACAGAAATTCCTACCTTTGCAGTCCTAAATTACCTAAAGGGGGTATAACACATTATGCTTATTATCGATTCTAAAGATTGCGAAAACATAGACAAAGCGCTGAAGAAGTACAAAAAGAAATACGAGAAATCTCGTACTCTGAACCAACTTCGTGAGCGTCAATCTTTTACGAAGCCGTCGGTTAGGCGCCGTACGCAAGTACTGAAGGCCATCTACCGTCAGCAAATGGCATCGGGCAAGCTCGAAGATTAGTAGACTGGCTATTATCATAGCCTTGTCAAAAAATAATTGCACCTGGTATTGTAAAGTAGTATATTTACAATACCAGGTTTTTATTTATGGTAGCTACCCCAGTAACGGATTTTTTGAGATACCTGAAATTTGAAAAAAGGTACGCAGCCCATACCATAGCCGCCTATGAAAAAGACCTGGAACAATTCTCTGCCTTCCTCCTTTCCAGCTTCGATAACGATGACATACTGACTGTTTCGCATTTCCACATCCGCAGTTGGCTGGCCGGCCTCAAAGATGCGGGGCAACAGGAGCGGACGATCAACCGCAAAATGTCGAGCCTTAATTCCTTTTATAAATACCTGCTCCGGCAGCAACAGGTAAAGAAAAACCCTGTACGGCAGCTTCACGCCCTGCGCCTGCCCGAACGCCTGCCTGTATATGTAAAGGAACAGGAAACAGACAGATTGCTGGAAGAAGAATCATTTGGAGAAGGGTTCAAAGGCTTTACCGACCGACTTATATGCGAACTACTGTACCAGACAGGCATGCGCCGTGCAGAGCTGCTACAGCTAAAAGAAACAGATATAGAATGGAGCCTAGACCAGGTAAGGATACTGGGTAAGGGTAATAAAGAACGCCTGGTGCCGATAGGCGATATGCTGAAAGATTCGTTAAAAACATACATAGCTGAGAAGAAAAACATAGAAAATGCTGACCTTAGTCATCTACTGATACTGGAAAATGGACAACCTTTATACGCAGGGTACATTTACAGAACGGTAAAAAACTACTTAGGAATGGTGACAACGCTGAAGAAGAAAAGTCCGCATATACTAAGGCATACATTTGCCACACACTTGCTGAACAATGGCGCCAATATACAGGCTATCAAAGACCTGCTTGGCCACAGCAGCCTGGCTGCGACACAGGTTTACACGCATAACAATATTGACAAACTAAAGGAGATTCATAAAATGAGTCATCCACGGGGATAAACATATATATTCATTAACCTTAAAATGTTAATCTATGAATGTACAAATTCAAAGTGTACACTTCGATGCAGACAACAAACTGATCGAACACGTGAACAAGAAAATCGAAAAATTGAAGACCTTTCACGATCGTATAGTAGGAGTAGAAGTATTTTTGGTGCTGGATAACATGGGGCAGCAGATAAAAGATAAAATTGCAGAGATAAAGGTATCGGTACCGAAGCATACCTTCTTTGTAAAACACCAAACCAAAACATTTGAAGAGTCATTCGACCTGGCCTTTGATGCCATGGTGACCCGCATAAAACGACAGAAAGAAAAATCGATAGCGCAGGCACACGCCTAACGCCAACCTTAACAGGGACAAATCCGGTCTTATTAGCGTAAGACCGGATTTATTTTTTTAGTGCATCGTCTTGCATCAAAAGACGAAAACAACTATTTTGCATTACTTTATACTATTAATTATCAAATCATGCTGCAACGTTGGACTAAGACGGTGGCTCTTCTGGCTATGATGGCTGCGCTGTTTACAGCCTGCCGAAAAAGTGAATTCAGCCCGGACGACCCACTACCTGAAACTTTCGGTCCTTTGGTTTTTACTACGAGCCAAAATAACTTTCTATACGCACTAGACCCTAATACCGGTGTAAAAAGATGGGAATTGAAGCTGCCCAGGCAAGGTATGCAAGGAGCCAGCCCTGTGGTGATAGGCGACTATCTGTACCTGGCTATGGACTCGCTGTACAAAGTAGATGCAAAAAGAGGAAAGATGCTCAAGGTGTACGGCTTCAACCATGCAGCGTTCGATAGCTTTTATTGCACTCCGGTAGTAGATGGTAATAAACTATATCTTGGTTCTTACAGAGATACGGTATATGCTTTTGATGTTTCTAATGAGTCTATTGTTTGGAAAAAAGAAGTAATTGGAAATGTGTTTGCTTCCCCTGTGTTATTCCAGGACAATATCTACGTAGCTACCGGCCAGGGGCAAATACACAAGCTGGACAAGAATTCGGGAACGCAAATATGGGTTAAATCAGTTGGCGGCGATGGTTATCTTGCATCTCCTACAGTGGGCCGTTCTGTAAATGGAACCATACAGCTATACGCAGGCTGTATGGATGGCACTATGTATGTAGTAAATACGACCACCGGTGATATTCAGTGGCAGTATGATACCAAAGGCCCGATTGCCAGTTCGCCCATAGCTTACGGTGGTAATATCATATTTGGCAGCTACGACTATCATGTGTATTGCATTGATACCATTGGTAAAAAAGAACGCTGGAAGTTCAAGACCGGCGACCGTGTCCTGTCATCACCATTTGGCGACAATAACGTGATATATGTGGGCAGTTACGACTACCATATGTACGCACTCAACATCATCGATGGTACGGAAAGATGGAAATACAAATCAAATGCACTTATCAAAGCATCTCCACTGGTAAATAATGGTACTGTATACTTCGGCAGCTTCGATAAGAACTTGTACGGTGTTGATACATCAGGCAAACTTAAATGGTTGCATAATACCAATGGTCTGATAGAATCTTCACCCGTAGTATGGGATCTTTCGAAAGGATATTACCCGTCTACCAGCGGCAACTCTGTATTCTAATAAATAATTTATTGTATAAAACGAAAGCGCCGCAGAACATCTGCGGCGCTTTCGTTTTATACCAGTTATATATAATCAGTGTTGATTCTTACCGCCGCCATTGTTCTGCGGGCGGAAAAGCATGATGTCTCTGTCGAACAGGTAGATGCCGCTCTTATCGTCGCCTACCAGTACCAGTTTATCATTCATCGTACGAGCCAGGTGCTCTTCTTCTATCTGCTCGGCCACGTACCACTGCAGGAAGTTGTGCGTGGCGAAATCTCTTTCATCAAGGGCCATACCTACCAGGTCGTTAATGCTTTCGGACACGCGCACTTCGTGCTTCAGAAACTCTTCGAACACGCGCTGCAATGATTGGAATGTGATAATAGGCTGCGCTAATGCAGGCACTACTGCAAACCCGCCCCGTTCATTTATATAACGTATCAGCTTCAGCATATGCATCCGCTCTTCGGCCGACTGCTGATAAAAAAACTCGGTAACGCCGTCGAGACCCGGCTGTATCTCTGCCCACGATGCCATTGCCAAATAGGCCTGCGATGATTCGGCCTCCATTGTTACCTGCCTGTTGAGTGCTTCCTGTACTGTTTGAGACAACATATAGATAGTATTTACTATGAAGATACGAATATGATACCATAAGCTTCTACCGCTATGTTTGGTGCGTACCAAACAAAAAAACGCCTTTGCAGTAGCAAAGGCGTTCTGTATGTTACTCTACGTGGTTTGCTTATTTAGCTGCCAGTTCTTTTATCTTGGCAAATACCTCATTCTCGCTACCTTCTTCATAGCCTGAGTGCATGTAGGCGATCTTACCATCCTTACCTACTACCATGGTAAAAGGCACGGTCTGGAAGTTGAGTGAGCGTTTCAGGTCAGAGTTCGGGTCGATGTAGTAAGGAAAATCCCAGCCTTGGCCTATTGCATAGCTACGAACCAGGCCTTCAGCGCGAGATTCGTCCAGCGATACGGTCACGTAGTCGAAATCTGCTTCTTTCTTCCAATCTGCCATTTTAGCCCGCACATTCTTTATTTCTTTTTTACAAGGCACGCACCAGGTAGCCCAAAAGCTTACCAGTGTGATTCTATCTTTTGAAATAGCCTCGTTAAAGGAAAGTTTTTTGCTCGTCTTTACGTCTTTGATCTGCGTATTGGGTAGATCTTGGGCTTGCACCGATACTGTGAATAGAACAGCCGCCGCTGCAACCAAAAGCTTTTTCATAATTCGTTTGTTTTTAAAATAATAGGCGAAAACTTTGCCAAATATTGCCAAAGGTTCTAAATTCGGAAAATTTTACCAGTTTTAGCTATTTTTTAATGAAAAAAATAACTGTATTAGCGCTTTCTGCGCTGATAACATCGGGTGCTTATGCACAAGGGACGCTTTCGGGAGACCTGATGGCAAACGTCAATTTCTTTCAGCGCGACACTGCTATTAAGGCTGCTAACAATCCGCTGTACGATAACTACCTGAGCGGCGGTGAAGCATGGCTAAGCCTGCGCTATTACAACAATGGCTTTACGGCTACGGTGCGTGCTGATGCCTTCCATAATTCCAACTTATATAACCCTACTCAGGCGCTTACCAACTTTGGTGTAGGTGCATGGAGCCTGAGTAAGGAATTTAAGCGCCTGACCATTACCGGTGGCTATATCTACGACCAGATAGGCAGCGGTATTCTTTTCCGTGCTTATGAGGACCGCGGTCTTTTGATAGACAACGCGCTTGTAGGTTTACACCTGAAGTTTCAGCCTACCGATAATATCACCGTCAAAGCATTTACCGGGCAGCAAAAGTTCCTGTTTGAGCGTTACCGCCCTGTCATTAAGGGTATCAACGTGGAGGGTGGATTTGACGTCGGCAAGAACAAGAATATCCATCTGAGCCCCGGCGTAGGTGCAGTGAACCGCACACTCGACCAAACATCGATGGACCTGATCGTAAATACGATCAACAACCAGGACTTCCCTACCCGCTTCATACCCAAGTACAATATGTACGCGTTCACAGCATATAATACGCTTACGCTCGGTAGTGTATCGTGGTATGCTGAGGGATCATACAAAACAGAGGACGTAATCGTAAGAGACAATATCCTGCAACACCCAACGGGTACTGTACTGTACTCAACACTTGGCTATGCGCAAAAAGGCCTTGCTGTGAACCTTACCGGCAAGCGTACCGATAACTTTGTTATGCGTACCTCGCCAAACGAAGTGCTGATACGCGGACTGATGAACTGGCAGCCTATTGTTGCCCGCCTGCGCCCGCAACGCCTGATGGCCCGCTACACACCAGCGTCGCAAGACCTGTCGGAAGTGGCATTGGGTTCTGACGTGCTGATATCTCCCAGCGATAACCTCGATCTAACCTTTAACTATACGCACATCAATACCATCGAAGACATTAAGCTGTATCGCGAAGCATATGCCGAAGCTGAATACCGCGGCTTCGAGAAATGGGTACTGCAAGGCGGTGTACAGGTAATGGAATACAATCAGGAACTTTACCAGGTAAAACCAGCAGTGCCTATCATACAGGCTATCACCCCATTTGCAGAGATCACCTACCGCTTTAACGACAAACATTCGATAAGAACGCAGCTAGAATACCAGCACACCAAGCAGGATTTCGGCTCGTGGGCGTTTGCACTGGTAGAATATAACGTGGCTCCGAAATTATCTTTTGCTTTGTCGGATATGTATAATATCGACCCAGGGCCTGCGGCTTCGGGTGGCAGCCAGCACTATTACAATATTTTCACTGCGTACACACAAGGCCCTCACCGCTTTACTGCATCCTACGTAAAGCAGGTAGAAGGTATCAACTGTACGGGTGGTGTATGCCGCTACGAGCCTGCCTTCTCGGGTATGCGCTTTGGCATCACATCCAGCTTCTAGCATTTAGCTCAAAAACCTTTACTTTGTTAGCGGTTCCTTTATGGAGCCGCTTTTTTATTTCACAACGGGCAACCCATGTTACAGACCGATTTCCTTGTTATTGGCTCCGGTATCGCCGGACTTACTTTTGCTTCCAAGATCGCCAAACGTTTTCCGGATAAGACAGTAACCATCCTGACCAAGACCAATACCGACGAAACCAATACCAAGTATGCGCAAGGTGGCATAGCCGTAGTGAACGACCCGGAGAACGATAGCTTTGAAAAGCATATAGAAGATACGCTGATAGCAGGCGATGGGCTGTGTAATAAAGAAGTAGTAGAGATAGTAGTGAGAGAGGGTCTGGAGCGGGTGAATGAACTGATAGACCTGGGTACACAGTTCGATAAAGATGCAGCTGGCGAGTATATGCGCGGCAAAGAAGGCGGCCACTCCGAATTCCGCATACTTCACCATAAGGATATTACCGGCTTCGAGATGGAGCGGGCATTGGTAGAGGAAGTAAAACGCTACCCCAACATCCAGATACATAACCATTGGTTTGTGCTCGACATTATTACCCAGCACCACATGGGTCACCTGGTCACTAAGTCTACGCCCGATATTGAATGTTATGGTGTATATGCGCTCAACCTTAGCACAAATAATATAGAGAAAATATTGGCGCGCATTACCGTAATGGCATCGGGTGGTGCCGGGCAAACTTACCGCACCACCACTAACCCACGTATTGCAACGGGAGACGGCATTGCAATGGCTTACCGCGCAAAGGGTCGTATCGAGAACATGGAGTTCATCCAATTTCACCCTACGGCGTTATACGAGGCTGGAGTAAGCCCTTCGTTCCTCATTACAGAGGCAGTACGCGGCGATGGCGGCATACTGCGCAACAAGGCAGGCGAAGCCTTTATGCCGCAATATGACGCCCGTGCCGACCTGGCACCGCGCGATGTAGTAGCAAGAGCTATAGATAATGAAATGAAACGTACGGGTACTGAGCATGTGTACCTCGACTGTCGCCATATGGACCAGGATAAGTTCCGCTCGCACTTTCCGAACATCTATGCAAAATGCAAAAGCATAGGCATTGATGTATTCCAGGATTTGATACCGGTAGCTCCGGCAGCGCACTATTGCTGCGGCGGCATTAAGACCGATAAAGTTGGCTGTACTTCTATAAAATACCTGTATGCCTGCGGCGAATGCTCCAGCACAGGGCTGCACGGCGCCAACCGTCTCGCTTCTAACTCTTTACTGGAGGCGCTGGTATTTGCACACCGCTGCGCCGAGGATGCGAGTCTTAAACTGGAGCGGACGAAGTTCAATACAAAGATCCCCGACTGGAATGCCTCCGGCACCAAGGAGCCGGAGGAGATGATCCTCATCACGCAAAGCCTGAAGGAGCTGCAACTTATTATGAGCGACTATGTAGGCATCGTACGCAATGATGTACGCCTGCACCGGGCAATCAGCCGTCTGGATCTATTGCATGCGGAAACGGAAGAGCTATACAAAACAGCAACCGTATCGCCGCAGTTGTGCGAACTGCGTAACCTGATAACTACAGGCTTCCTGATCGTAAAGAGTGCGCAGTTCCGCAAAGAAAGCAGGGGGCTGCACTTCAATACCGACTATCCGCAAAAGAGCAGCTTACTTCAAAACATTGTTCTTTAACGCACTGCCGGGCGTAATGGCACGTACGTCTTTACGCTCGCCTATTTGCTGGCGCCACATGGCATAGTACAGGCCTTTTTCGGCAAGCAACTCTTCATGCGAACCCGTTTCTACGATGCGGCCTTTCTCCAGTACATATATGCGATCGGCATGCATGATGGTTGATAGGCGGTGCGCGATCATGATGGTGATGTGCTGGCGCTGGTCGGTAATGTTATGTATGGTTTGCGATATCTCTTCTTCGGTAAGCGAATCAAGCGCCGATGTCGCTTCATCGAATATCATTAGCCTCGGATTGCGCAGCAGCGCACGCGCTATGGACAATCTCTGACGCTCGCCACCGGATAGCTTCAGGCCTCCCTCGCCTATCATGGTGTTGATGCCATTCTCCGCACGGGATAGTAGATTTTGGCAGGCTGCTTTATCCAACACATCCTGCACCATTTCGTCGGTTGCTTCAGGGTTAACGAACAACAGATTCTCTTTGATAGTACCCGAAAATAACTGCGTGTCCTGTGTTACAAAACCCAGCTGGCGGCGTAGTTCATCATAGTCGATATTGGCTTCATTATGGCCGTTGTAATATACATTACCCACCTTTGGCTGATAAAGACCTACCAGCAGTTTCACCAGCGTGGTCTTACCCGAACCCGACGGACCGACGAAGGCAATAGTCTCGCCTATGTTCACCTCAAATGATATCTCCTCCAGGGCAGGCCGCATAGCCGTCGGGTGCTGAAAGGTCACCTTCTCAAACTGCAGACGCTCTATCTCGTTGATCGGCTCTGGGTTCACTGGTTTTTTCTCTACCGGCTTTTCCAGCAGGGTCTCCATATTATTGAGCGACACTTGGGCTTCGCGATAGGCCAGTATCACATTGCCCAGCTCCTGTAGCGGGCCAAAGATGAAGAACGAATAGAACTGCATCGTGATCATCTGCCCTACGGTTAGCTGGTCTTTAAAGATGAAATACAACAGCGAGAACATGATGCACTGGCGCAGGAAGTTGACAAACGTACCCTGCACAAAAGATATAGAACGGATGCCGCGTACCTTTTTAAGCTCCAGCGTTAGTATTTTCAGGGTGGTATTATTCAGTCGCTGTATCTCCTGGTTGGTAAGGCCAAGGCTTTTTACCAGCTCTATATTCCTGAGCGATTCGGTGGTAGATCCTGCCAGTGCCGTTGTTTCTGTTACAATGCTTTTCTGTATCACCTTTATCTTCTTACTCAGCACATTGGTAAGCATACCAAGCAATATAGCGCCGCCTACATATATCACCACCAGCCAGGGATTTAGGGTAATGGCATAAACCGTAACGAATACGATACCTACTATGGTGGTAAACAGAATATTGACGAACGCATTGATGAACTTCTCTGTATCTATCCGCACCTTTTGCAGTACCGATAGTGTCTCACCACTGCGCTGGTCTTCAAAATCCTGGTAAGGCAGGCGCAGCGAGTGGCGCAGGCCATCGCTATAGATGCTGGCCCCGAACTTTTGTATCACCACATTTACCGTATAGTCTTGGAAGGCTTTGGCAATGCGCGATATCATGGCCGTACCTATCAGCATACCCAGCCCCTGCATGATGCCCCAAATAAATTCGCTTTGGGTATAGTCGTGCGGATGGGTGGCATATTTGTCGATAACAAAATGCCCCATGATATACGGATCGAGTAAGGAAAAAACCTGGTTGATGGCCGCGAGGAACAATGCCAGTACAATGAGTCCCTTATAGCGGCTAAGGTATTGTAAAAGTAGCTTCATAATTAGTGAAGCAAATGTAGGATGTTATTTTATCTGAATATTTACAGAACTGTTAAGTGTTTTCTATGAGGGGATTGAAAGAAAAAACAATTACAGTGCGCCGTTTTCACAGAGGGCTTGTAGCATACCACCCACATGCTTGTCAATGGGCAGGGTAAAGATATCGGCAGAAACCTCTTTCAGCGGCATCCAGTAAGTACGCTCTTCAGCCACATGGTTTGTTATTGCATCTTCGGGATTGGCACCCGCTACCAGATAGTATATGCTGATAACCTGCGAATCGTCGTATGCGGAATGCTGGAAAAAATCGGTGGTGTAGAAATGCTCCAGTACCTCTATATCTGCGCCCAGCTCTTCGCGCCATTCGCGTTTCAGGCAGTCGATGGTACCTTCACCCCAATCGAGCCCGCCGCCCGGGAATTTTATCACCTGCTTGCCGCGTATCTGCTCTTCGTTCACCAGTATTTTATCCTGGTGTATCCAGATGCCGTACACCCGTACATTGAAGCGTTTAGCAGCCTGCAACATCAGAACCAGCGTTTCTTGTTGAAGTAGAAGCTCATAACCACTGATACAAAAATGGCCAGCAATACGGGCACATAAAAGCTGTAATGTCCTTCCTGGTAAGGTATGGGTACGTTCATGCCATAGAAGCTGGCGATGAGCGTAGGCAGCGATATAAGGATGGTAATGCTGGTGAGGCGTTTCATCACCAGGTTCATATTATTGTTGATGATGCTGGCAAAGGCATCCATCGTACTGTTCAATACATTGGTATACGTATCGGCCATCTCAAGGGCCTGTGAGAACTCTACAATAAGGTCTGCCAAAAATTCGCGCTCCTCTTCATCACAGTTCAGGAAGTTGGTCCGGTCCATCTTCATCAGCAGCCGCTCGTTCGACCGTAGCGCGGTTACAAAGTACACCAGGCTTTTCTGAACACGCATCAGGTACAGCAGCTCCTCATTACGGTTCGAGTCGTACAGCTTTTGCTCCAGTATGTTGCGGCGGTGGTTTATTTCCTTCAGCACCTCTATGAAGTCCATTACAACCTTCTCAAATATCTTCAGCACCATCATATTGGGGCGCTCAGGGTGGCGCTTGGCAAAGGTGGTAAGGAAGCGGCGGATGGCTACATTCTCGAAAGAGTTAACGGTAATGACCTGACTGCGCTCGGTGATGATAATTGAGATGGGTATCGTCACATAATCGGCATCGCTTTCGTTCAGCGATTTGTTCTCTACCGGTGTCTTCAGGATGATGAGCCTTACGCCATCCTCTATCTCATAGCGCGCACGCTCTTCGATATCCAGTGTATCGGTAAGCAGGTCTCGGGGGATGTTCAGGCTACTCGACAAATTATCGATCTCATTCTCCTGGAAAGGTGGTGTCACATTGATCCAATTGGCACCTTCGGCCTGTTGGATCTCCAGAGTCTGGCGATTGATATTTTTGAAGTATTGAACCATCGGCCCTTTTTAAAAGTGGTGCAAAGTTAGTTTCTTAAACAACAATAATATAACCAAAAATGCTTTATCACCGAGTTCTGAAATGATCTAAATATTATATATTAATTTATTTTACGTTCAACTGTCAAATATCAATATAGAAAAGACTGATAACCATCATTCTGCCTTATCTTTGCATTAAGATATAATAAAATGGGAGTAATGAATACGAAACGTAAGTTAATAACCCTGGACGAGTTTACTATCCAGGAGACACGCAAGTTTCCACAGGCGACCGGAGAGCTTTCTGCACTACTGCGCGATATAGGCCTTGCCTGCAAAATGATCAATAAGCAAGTACTGAAAGCAGGCCTTGTAGACATCCTGGGCAAACATGGCGCTACCAATGTGCAAGGCGAAGAGCAAATGAAGCTGGACATCTACGCCAATGACACACTTATCAGCGTGCTGGAAAACAGTACGGACTGCGCGGGTATCGCCTCTGAAGAGAACGACGATTTTGTATGTTTTGGTAATGAGTACTCGGTAAACTCTAAATATGTAGTGCTGTTCGACCCATTGGACGGTTCTTCTAATATCGATGTAAATGCTCCTATTGGTACTATCTTCTCGATATACCGCCGCGTGAGTGAGCTGGGCAAGCCATGTACGCCCGAAGACTTCCTACAGCCGGGCAACCGCCTGATGGCAGCGGGTTATGTTATTTACGGGTCGAGCACAATGATGGTATATGCTACCAAGCAAGGCATCAACGGCTTTACGCTGGAGCCATCTATCGGTGAATTCTGCCTGTCGCACCCCGACATGAAATGTCCGGAGAAAGGAAAGATCTATTCACTGAACCAGGGCAATAGCTGCAAGTACAGCGAAGGCGTTAAGTCATTCCTCGAGTATTGCATGGAAAACAAGAAAGAAGAAGGTCGTCCTTATTCGCACCGCTATATCGGCTCGATGGTGGCAGATATGCACCGCACACTGATAAAAGGCGGCATCTTTATGTACCCTGCCGATAGCAGCTCGCCAAAAGGCAAACTGCGCCTGCAATACGAGTGCAACCCAATGGCCTTCCTGGTAGAAGCTGCGGGTGGTGTTGCCAGCACAGGCACCGGAAGCGTACTGGATGTAGTACCTACGGAACTGCACCAGCGTGTACCTATCTACATAGGCTCGAAGAACATGGTGAACACAGCGCTGGAATTTGTGAACGCAAAAGAAACGGTTGCATAGTCTTTATACTAACTCTACTTTTTATGGGAAGCCTGCTCATGAGCAGGCTTCTTTATTGCAGGTAATTCTTGGCAATGCAAGAACTATTTAAGACATTGCCAATAACATATAAGTGATCATGACAAGAAATAAACTATTTGCCTTTCTTCTATTGGGATTCAGTACTACAACCGTTATTGCACAGAGCCGTTTAGATGGCGACTGGCAGGGCGTGCTAAAGGTGCCGGGCAATGAGCTGCATGTTGTATTCCACATAAAAGACAGCACGGCTACGATGGATGTAATAGAACAGAAAGCCAAGGGTATTGCAGCATCGGGAGTGATAATGAAGGGCGATAGTGTGCGCATAAATGTAGCAAAGCTGGGTGCATTTTATGCAGGTGCTATCAAAAGCGCCGATCTGATAAATGGATCGTGGTACCAGGGCGGTGCAGCGCTGCCTATGGACATAGAAAGAGGTAAGGAACTACCGGCTGAAGTAAAACTAAACCGCCCGCAAACACCACAGCCGCCGTATAGCTACATCAGCGAAGATGTAACCTTCCAGAATGGGGATAAGTCGATACAATACGGTGCTACACTGACGCTACCGAATGGTGCAGGGCCTTTTCCGGCTGTGCTGCTGTTGAATGGTTCGGGTTTGCAGAACCGCGACGGAGAGATATTGGGCCATAAACCATTTGCGGTCATAGCCGATCATCTTACCAAAAGCGGATATGCAGTATTACGTGTAGATGACCGCGGTACAGGCCAAACAACAGGTCCGGTAACAGATGTTACAACAGCTGATTTTGCTAAAGATGCAAACGCTGCCTTGGACTACTTGCAAACAAGAAAGGAGATCAATAAAAAGAAAATCGGCTTAGCAGGCCATAGCGAAGGCGGTATAATAGCGCAGATGCTGGCCACCAGCAGAAAAGATATCGATTTTGTAATATTTCTGGCGAGCCCCGCTATCAAGATAAGGGATCTGATGCTGGAGCAAAACGCCGCTATCCTGAAAAATAAACCGGGAATGACGGAAGAAGGGCTGAAGGAATACTTGATGCTGTATAACAGCGTCACCGGTGCTGTGGTTGCCAGCAAGTCTGCCCCCGAGGTAAAGGCAGGTGTATTGGCGGCAGTCAAGCAGTGGATAGACGTAACCGACCCGGAGATTGTACTGGCAACAATCGGTGTAAATGATAAAAACAATTGGGAGGGAATAGGTGAACAGATCGCTCAGAACTATCTGAATGCCTGGACACGCTACTTCCTGGCGTACGACCCGCAGCCTTACCTGCAGAAAATAAATGCCAAAGTACTGGCGCTGAATGGCAGTAAGGATGTACAGGTGTTATCCTCATCTAACCTTAAAGGCATGGAAGCAGGGCTGGCAAAAAGCAAATCGAAATATACCATCAAAGAGTTAGCAGGACTCAACCACCTCTTCCAGCTATGTATACGCTGCACGGTAGATGAATACGGCAAGCTGGAAGAAAGCTTTGCTCCTGTTGCGCTGATAGCGATGACAGAGTGGTTGGATAAGAATGTGAAGTAATCAGTTAAAGCTTGTATAAGAACAGAGGCCGGGATGTCCGGCCTCTGTCTATTTGGTTACGCACCATACAATATGACTAATACGTGACATATAGAAAATTTCAACGAATAGCATATACTGTACCTTAGACATCTAAACCCCATATAATATGAAAAAACTATTACTCTTCCTTTTTATCCTGTTATGCAATCAGGTTAATGCTCAGCAAGACTTCATCCGGCCGGGAGCGCAGTGGTATTATGACATGCAATACGGTAGCCTCAGGCAGTATGTATACTCCGATACTACGATTAGAAATACTGCCTGCAAAAGGATAAGAATGGATGCTTCCATTGACTCTCTTTACTTTTATTATGGTTTACGAATGTCTCAGCCAGGTGATAAATTTGTCTACAGTAGTAACGACACTGTTTATATCTACAATAAAATCTTCAAGCGCTTCACACCCTTGTATGTCTTCAATGTACAGGCAGGAGACACTATAACGTTGCCGGTAGTACCGTCTGAAGATGGCGGCTATATGATACCGAAAGGGGACTCCACTTTTAGCTTAATAATTGATTCCGTAAAAACAGTTCTTTACGATACTGTACTTCTAAAGACAGTATTTGTACGCCCGGACTCTTCCAAACCCGATAACATGATGGACTATGGCAGATACATATGGAACATAGGAACGCCTTACGGCTTATTGCCAACATGCATCTCCGATTGCGCGTTTATATTGGGCGAACCTTCTTCGGGCCCTTCTGGTATACGTTGCTACACTGATGACCGGCTATCCTTAAAGCTGACTACAGGCAACTGCCAACGCGGCGTATCGCTTGATGTTTCGTCGGCAAAGCAATCGGATAACACAATCTCCATACATCCCAACCCTGCAACAGACAAAGTGTTCATTACAAACATTAGTAATGCAGAGATTTCAGAAGCCACAATCGTATCGCTGGATGGCCGTACCATCAGGCGTTACAATAACGAAATAAACGAAGGATTGACGATAGCCGACCTACCTGCGGGAACCTATCTGATACGGATACAAGCCAAAGACGGGCAGGCATTGATAAAGAAGCTTGTCATTACCAGATAATGGACACAACAAAGTATTAAGCAAAAGGAGGCGATGTAGATTACATCGCCTCCTTTTCTTTTTCCACCGCTGTATATAGCTTGTAATATTCTCCCTTAGCAGTCAGCAATGACTCATGGTTGCCGCTTTCGATGATCTGGCCTTTGTCCATTACAATGATATTATCGGCCTTGCGGATGGTGGACAGGCGGTGTGCGATGACGATAGATGTACGGCCTTTGATAAGCGTATCTATGGCGTGCTGTATCAGCTGTTCACTCTCACTATCGATAGACGATGTGGCCTCATCGAGGATGAGGATAGAGGGATTGTACAGCAACGCACGTGCAAAGGACAGCAATTGCCTCTGCCCCTGCGACAGCGTATTGCCCCGTTCCATTACATCAAAATTATAATCGCCGGGCAGCTTCATAATGAAGTCGTACATGCCCAGCATTTTGGTTACACGCTTCACTTCGTCGAGGCTGATGTCGGCATTGCGCAGCGTAATGTTATCGGCTATGGTACCGGAGAAGAGGAACACGTCTTGCAGTACGATACCGATGTGCTTACGCAGCTCGTAGATATCATACTCTTTCAGGTCGCGGCCATCTATCAATATGCGTCCACCTTCTATCTCGTACAGGCGGTTGAGGATGCTGATGATCGATGTTTTACCGGCACCCGTATGGCCTACAACGGCCATGGTCTTACCGGCATCGAGGTGGAAGCTCACCCCTTTCAGTACAGGTACACCTTCTTTATAGCTGAACTGTACCTTATCGAAATCGATAGCGCCTTTTACTACCTGCGGCTTGTAGTTACCATTGTTGCCCAGGTATTCTTCACTATCCAACACGGTAAATACACGCTCACCCGCCACCATACCCATTTGCAGTACATTGAACTTATCGGCCAGCATACGCAGCGGACGGAAAAGCAGGTTGAGGTACATTACGAATGCGATCACCACGCCGGGCGTTACTTCATAGTCGAGCAATTGTGCGGCACCATACCATACCAGCAAACCCATAGACACTGCGAGTATGATCTCCACCACAGGGAAGAAAACAGAGTAGGCAAAGATGGCCTTAATGTTGGCGTTGCGGTGTTCCTTGTTGATCTCTTTGAACTTATCCATCTCGCGCTGCTCGGCTGCAAATGCCTGCACAATGTACATGCCCGATATATGCTCCTGCACAAAGGCATTGAGCTGCGCCACCGCATTGCGCACACGGTGGAAGGATTTATTCACGCTCTCTTTGAACCAATATGTAGCCAGTATCAATACCGGGAACGGCGCCAGGCATACCAGCGTCAGCTTCCAGTCGGTGATAAGCATAACGATGATAATAGCAATGATGGTAAGCACATCGGCCACGATCGATATAATACCTTCGGAGAACACATCGTTTACCGCCTCGATATCATTAATGGTACGCGTAGTGAGTGTACCAATTGCCGAGCGGTCGTAGTAAGATATATTCTGGTAGAGTATTTTCTCAAATACCGACTTACGCATATCATTCACCACCGTTTGCCCCAGCCAGCTGGTACGGTACAGAAACCAGAAACGCAATGCACTTTCTATCAACAGCACTACCAGCTGAATAGCGCTTATCCATATAAGCCCTTCCCATAGCCTGCCGCCGATATATTTATCTACCGATAGTTGTATAAGGTAAGGCCGCAATGGCGACATAGCTGCCAGCACTACCGATAGTATGATGGCCAGGTAGAAGCTGTTGCGGTAAGGTGCAGCAAAAGAAAACAGGCGCCGTAGCAGGCGCATGTCAACCAGTTTTTTTATAGAATTATCCTGTGCCAATCGATCGTTTAGTCTTGTTCTTCTTTTACACTCATCAGGTATGCCTTGATGAAGTCATCCAGTTCGCCGTCCATTACCGGCTGCACGTTGCCCACCTCATGGTCGGTACGGTGGTCCTTTATCATTTTATAGGGATGGAACACATAGGAGCGTATCTGCGAGCCCCACTCTATCTTCTTCTTCGATGAATTGGTAGCGTTCTTCAGTTCTTCACGTTTGCGCAGTTCTTCTTCGTACAAGCGGCTTTTCAGCATCGTCAGTGCCTTCTCGCGGTTCTCACCCTGTGTACGTGCCTGCTGGCATTCTACTATGATGCCCGATGGTATATGTTTCAGGCGTACTGCTGTTTCCACCTTGTTCACGTTCTGACCGCCTTTACCCCCCGAGCGGTAAAACTCCCATTCGAGGTCTGCGGGATTTACGCTGATCTCTATTGAGTCATCTACCAGCGGGTAAACGAATACCGATGCAAACGAAGTATGCCTGCGTGCATTCGAGTCGAAAGGAGATATACGCACCAGACGGTGCACTCCGCTTTCTGCCTTTAACAGCCCGTAAGCAAATTCACCATCGAACTCTAAGGTAGCCTGCTTAATACCTGCGCCGTCGCCATATTGCGTATCGATCTCTGACACTTTCCACCCCTGCTTTTCGCCATACATGCGGTACATGCGCAGTAGCATCTCTGCCCAGTCCTGACTTTCGGTGCCACCTGCACCCGAATTAATAACGACTACCGCCTGCATCTCATCTTCCGGCTCGTTCAGGGTCGATTTGAATTCCAGCTCGTCTATTTGCTTTACGGCACTTTCGTAAGATTCCTTCACTTCTTCTTCCTTCGCTTCACCTTCTTTCCAGAAGTCGAACAGGATAGCAAAGTCCTCTACGCCCGTATTAACCTGCTCGTAGAAGTCGAGCCAGAATTTATTGATCTTAATTTCTTTGAGGATACCCGTGGCTCGCGTATTATCATCCCAAAAGCCGGGCGACAGTGTCAGTGTCCGGTCATTCTCTATTTTGGCTTTACGGTCGTCTATGCGCAGGAAGCGGTGCAAGTGCTGCATCCGGTCGCGCATTTCTTTCAGGTTTTCCTGAGTCATATTGGCTGCAAAGGTACGCCAAACGAAACTAAAGGACGAGACTTTGGCAGCAGGTGGTATGAGCCGGAAGACAGGCTACGGGATAAGTGGCTCCTCCTCGCTGGAGGGCTTTACCTTAAAAGTAAAGTTGCGCTGAGAAATATAGCTGAATACCGCAACAACAGCCGTCGTAAGCACTTTGGACGGAGTTGGATAAAAGCCGCACCACTCAACAAATATCTTGAGGAAGATATAATTGAGAAATATGCACATACTTACCAGCACTGCATACCTGAAGAGCTGTATACGCCCACCAAGGTTAGAATGCGGAAACACAATATATTTCGACAGTGCAAAGCCGAGCGGAAAGCTGATAAAGAAGGATACGATGAAAGCAGCTATATATGGCGTAATTGTAATGCCGGCTACCTGTATGGCTTGTTTATCGAAAATGTAGTTGTAGGCTATGAAGTAAATAAGGACATCCAGCACCGTATTTGACCCGCCGCAGGCCAAATACCTGAATGTCTGGACATCTATCCAGCGGGAAAAGGGTCGGTGAAAAAAGTCAATGACACCAAGGACGATATTTCGTATAGCAGATAACACGTACTAACCGGGAAAGCGCAAATCTATGCATTTTCGGCTAACCTTGCCAGCGTTACGGTTGGCAATTTTGATTTATTTAACTTGTTTTTATATCGCTAGTTCCATGATAAGTACATCACTACCGGATAATGATCACTATAACCGTTCATCCAATAGGTTCCGCGATAAGACCGATATGGCGACCCTTTGTATCGACCGGAGGTTTGTTGGAGAAACTCTTTATTAAAAATAACGGCACTATGATAGCGCAATCCCCGACGGCTATCTGTCAGCGGTTTCGATACCAGTATCTGGTCGAACAGGTTCCATTTGCGTTTGTATTGAAGGGTGCCGGTTGTGGCAGGTTTGTGCAGGGCAAGCCAGGGATTGTACAGCTCACTAGCCAATAAAGAGGGCATACTGCCATTTCCTTTAAGCACCGTCGCTACGCTGATGTCGATAGGATCGTCATTCAGGTCGCCCATCAGGATGATCTTAGCGTTGGGCTGTTTTCTGCGCAGGTCGTCTATAAATTTCCGGTTCGTTTCCGCAGCTATTCTTCTGTCATCACGGCTTTCCTGCTCACCGTCGCGGCGCGAAGGCCAGTGGTTGACCAATACATGCACGGTATCTTTGTACAGCACACCATGCACATATAATATATCCCGCGTTGCCTTTTGAGGTATACGTATTGCCACAGGCATCGATTTGATGACATGGAAGACTTTGGGATCATACAGCAAAGCTACATCTATGCCCCTTGGGTCGTAGGCATTATACAGTATGTATTTATAACCCTTAGCTGCTATCAGCGGCTGGGCGGTGAGGTCGGCCAGCACTTTTGCATTCTCTACTTCTGCAAGGCCTATCAATGCAGCACCTTCCGGCACCAGATCCTTACCCATTCGTGTTATGACTATGGAAATATTTTGCAGCTTCTGCTTATACACTTCTTTAGTGTATTTATTAGCGCCCGTTGGCGTAAAGTCATCATCCTCTTTCTCCGGGTCATCCGCGGGGTCAAAGAAGTTCTCAGCATTGTAAAAGGCTATTGCACATAGATTCTTCTTCACAGTCTGCCCATTACAAACTGCAAAAGAAGAAACGAGTGCTAGCAGGATCATTGTAAATATGCGGGTAGTCATGCTATTCATTAAACCGCCAATACCCGTATCATATCCAGCATATCCTGGCTTATAACTGCGTTTTGCTTTACTACGTTGCTAAATGGTGTGTAGGTTAGCTTATCATTCACAATGCCAGCCATCACCTGCGTATGCCCCTCACGAAGCGCCATTACCGCAGCATAACCCAGCCTGCTGGCAAGCACCCTGTCGGAGAATGTTGGTGAACCGCCACGTTGTATGTGGCCAAGTATAGCAGTGCGCACATCCAGCTTGGGGAACCGCTCACTTATTTTGGCATGTACATCTTTGGCACCACCAAAGTCATCTCCCTCAGCTACTACCAGTATGTGTACCGTCTTCTTGCGGCGCTCATCATAGTCTATACGGCTCAGTACTTCTTCTATATTCGTTACCGTTTCAGGTAGTAGTATATCTTCGGCGCCACAGGCTATACCGCTGTTCACCGCTATATACCCCGCATCGCGGCCCATTACCTCTATTACAAAGAGCCGGTCATGCGCTTCCGCGGTATCTCTTATTTTATCTATGGCATCTACAGCCGTATTTACCGCCGTATCGAAACCTATGGTATAGTCGGTACCTGCCAGGTCTTTATCTATGGTACCCGGTAAGCCAACCGCCGGTATCGTGTACTTTTCAAAGAAGCTTATTGCCCCGCGGAAGGTACCGTCCCCCCCTATCAGCACCAGCGCTTCTATGCCATGCTTCTGTAGCTGATCGTAGGCTTTCTGCATGCCCTCATCGGTCATGAATTCTTTACTACGCGCCGTCTTCAGTATAGTACCGCCCCGCTGTATGATATTGGCTACATCGGTGGTCTTCATCTGGTATATATCCCCCTCTATCATACCCTGGTAGCCACGTCGAATGCCGTATACGTCTATACCATGATAGATAGCGGTACGTACTACAGCGCGTACCGCAGCATTCATGCCGGGGCTATCGCCACCCGATGTCATTATGCCTATTTTCTTTATCTCTTTGGTCATATACTATAGCCTGAATTGACAGCAAAATAAAACAAGTTGCTAACAGCAGTATCAGAAGTTTAAAGCTGGAACCAGCATTATTAAAATACTGATATTTTGAAGCCTAATAATCATGCCACACCATTCAGTAAACAGTATTTCTTAAATTTAGGCCGGTATCTACTTTGCACAATGCAGCTCGAATCTCTCTTATTAATACTGACTATTTTACTATCAGCAGTGAATATCAATGCTGCTACCATCAGAGGCAAAACCAATAGTACTGATGCCCCTGTAAAGCTGGTGAGATATGTAGATCATCTTACCGACAGCTTGCTACTAGTCAAAGAAACAGTTACAGACAAAAATGGAAATTTTAATATCGACGTAGACGTAAAGGAATTAGCGCAATACAAGGTTATTGCAGGAGATGTATTCACTACGTTTTTCATTAATAACACTTCCAGCATCTTCCTTGAACAAAGAGATGCACAACTATTGATAGATGATGGTGCCAACGGAATAAATAAACGGTTGGATAGTCTGTTTGCAAGTGTGTTGCTATGGAGTAAAAGATCTGGGATGCCAGTAGCACAGGCGCTTGATGAATTGAAAGCTATTGACAATGCTTTCAGGGTTAGTAACGACAAGCAATGGAATACTTTGCTTGAATATTACATTGACCGGAGTGAACTACAATACACCACCACGCAAAGGATAAAAACAGATGAATCGGGAGCAGTGCAGCGATTCAATGTATTGGAGCAAACGATATTACCCCGGCTGGATGTCAATAACCCTTTCTACCTCGACTTTGTCAAGCATCATATAGAATCGCGTGTCAGTCAAACGGGCTTCCGTCGTACCAGGGGCGGGATGTCACCATTCTCAAAAGTAATAGGCGAAACCCGCTTCCTGACAAATGACAGCGTGCGTGAGATGAGTATAGTACTGGGTGTAGAATGGCTGTACGAACGCAGGTGGTATGGCAAGAGCGACAAGATCTCTGAGCTGGATGATTCGGTAAAGAACTTGCTGCCGAAAATGAAAATCACTTACTTCCGCCATGCATTGGCAGTTGTCTCAGGCATCCACCACAGATTCAAAAGAGGAGATGACTTCCCGGTCATAAAGCTGAACGATGCAACAAACAAAAAGTCTGATATTACTCAGCTGCGTTCAGACTATATATTGGTAAGCTTCTGGGCTACCTGGTGTGGCCCTTGCCGCGAGTCTATGAAACAATATGAGTCCTTGCAAAATCAGTTTGGTGGCAAGCTTTCTATCGTCAGTATTTCTGCCGACAAAGAATTTGAAACGATGCGGACATTTCTGAACAAAAACAACTACACCAGCAAATGGCTGGCGCTATACAATGGCGACAAAGGAAAATACCTGGAGGCACTAAAGATAGAAAGCTACCCCACCTACTATCTGCTGGATAAGAATAAAAAAGTGATTACCTCGCCAAAATGGGATGAGCTTCATGAAACGCTAAATAGTATCATCCACTGACGACCCGATCTCACTGTTGATACGCGTAATCTATCCGCCTTACCAATATCCGAACAACACTAAAAAAGCCCTGCATCTAATGATGCAGGGCTTAATCATATAACAACCGATTAGCTGTTACATTTTTGTAATAGTCTCGGTATGCACTACTTTTCCTTCATTGGAAACAACTTGTAACTGGTAAGTGCCGGGTGTCTGTTCTGACAGCGACAATTCCAGTTTGGTTTCTGTTGCTCCAAATGTAGCAGTCCTTACTGCCTGACCAAAGTTATTAACAACCTTCACTCGGTAAGACTCTTTTGTTACAGCCTTCTCTATAGTGATGTTGTTGCTGGTCGGGTTTGGATAAACCTTTACTCCGCTTTTAGCAGGTGCAGTAAACGTACCCTCCGGTATTGTATTATTCTGCTCGTCTATAAAACCCATTTGCAAAAGCTGAGGGCCGGAAGACTTCATTGGCGCAGGCGATGGACCGTAGATAGCATAACGTATACCAAGGGCAGCACAATCGCAACTACGGCCATAAGAGAACCTGTAGGTCTTGTTATTATCAAATATACCATGCGGTACTACCAGCGGGTTTAGTACAGAAGAACCATTGTATTGCGCAAAGGTATTGGTTGATAATGACGACCAGATAGCCGGATTGGTTACTGTGGTGCCTGGCACTACGTTGAAGTTCGCATCCAATTCTTCTACCTGCCAGAAATGTTTGCAATTACCTGGCAGTGCCGTCAATGCAGCAATAGACACGTTGTAAGTGCTGGCTGTGAAGCCGAAAGGTGTCATGCTGAATTGTAGCGGCGTACCCGATACTGGTTGTAGCTCTATAAAGTTAATGTTGTCTACAGCCAGATCATTGCCATCACCTAGTCCGGTTTCGTCGAGGAAGATGTTGATATATGCAGTACCGGTAGTTGTAGCAGTAAATGTCTGCTGAACATTCGTCCAGTTGCACGATCCTGAGCCTACATTTATAGTTTGGCCGGACGTCGGGCTGCCCGGGTATCCGATGTGGTTTATCTGTACATGTACTTTTGGCTTGATGTCAAAACCACACTGAGGCAGGTTTTTGAAGTCGGCGCAGAACTTATATGTTTTGCCTTTCTTCACTGGTATAGCCTGGCGCCAGATACTGCGCCATCCTGTAGCACCCGTAATACCGTTTACTAATAAGTGTCGATTTTGAGAAGGACAAATTGGAGTCCACGTACCCGATACTGTAGCCGCCTGTGCATCTGTAAGCACGCTATAACGACCAGGATATACCGAACCCGCAGAGACAGAACCCTGGTAAATGTAGTCAGAAGCAAAACCGGTATTACCCTGCTCGAAGAAGCCATTTACCACCAGGTTAGTACCCGGGCAACATTGAGGCCCCAGATTTAACCGGCAGTCATTATTAAGACCGGGTACAGCGCCGTCAGGTGCAGTGAATATCTGTATTGGCGACAGAGAAACACTATTGATCGTGAAGTTACCAACAGCTGTAATGTCAAAACCGCCCAGTGAAGGATTCATTGCTCCTAAGATGGAAGGATTGATCGTAAAGCAGAAGATCGAATCGCTGCTCAGTACCCCACTCGTTTGCGAACCTACCAATGCGCCGTTCTGGTAAAAATTCAAGGTAATGTTCACATTCCCTGTCATGCTACCTGCGGTAGGTAGTTTATACTTGAAGCATATCTGCGACCTGTCGCAATCCATACGTTCCAGTCTCAGGTTATAGCTATTACCTTCACAGTTACCACAGAAATCGTCTATGTAGGCATATCCCCAGTGTGCACCTTGTGCACAGTCATTGGTCACAAACTGGACTGTTACCGACTGCCCTACCAGTGAAGATAAATTGATTTGTGCACAGCTCCAGTCGCGGTATACAATAGTGCCACTGGCATTGCTTTGAAAATAAGGGTTGTTCACATCCGCAATGGCTATATTGCTACCATTGCCCAGGTTTACCAGGCCGGCAGAAATATCTACATTGCTTGAGTTGAGCACCCTTACGCGAAAGCCGGGACGCTGCGCCAGCGGATGCCCCATAGGACTTTGCAGCACCAGTGCATACCAAAATGTGATAAGCGACTGAGCCGAAGTAACCGTAAAGGTTTTGGACAGCAGTTCCGCACCCCATCCGGTAACCGCGTTACCTATACGTACAGCGCGGTTTGAGGACGGAGACGACGTAGTGAAGATAGGAGCATTAGGATCCATCACCCTGTTTACCAGGGTTTGGCGCGATGTTCCCGAAGTGATTGGCCCGCCAACGATACCATTGGCAAAAGTGCCGTACTGTATTACGCCTGCATTATTTATCGATCCGTAACCACCATCCCACAGGTTGGTATCTAGTCCGGTTTCAAAGTTGCCGTTCTTACACGGGTCCTTTTTGGTACCGAAGCCCGGCCAAACGAGAGACGGGTTCAGGCGGATAGCATCCTCATGGTAGAAGCGTTCTACTTCGGCATCATAAAAGTCATCAAAAATAATTTCAGGCTCTTCAAACTGATTATACTCGCCCTGCTTAATGGTTTGAAAATTTGAGGGCAAAACGCTGCGCGGATTTCGTGGCAGTTGCGCAGCTGCGGGTAGCGACATCGCCGCTACAACCATTCCTGTAAGAATGGAAAATAGGCATTTTTTCATGGTGTTTTGTTTTGAAAATGGTGATTGAAATAAGCGGGTCTTATGATCTGTTTTCTGTGTGGTTTATTTGTATCTGCCTCCTACAGTTGGTTTATGATCTGTGTTTACAATAAATGTTATGAAACGTAAAATGCCCGAAGAGATAAACGCGACCAATGGCCATTGTTTGCGGCATGAGGAAACATGGTGATCCAACAAGTCAAGGCAATTAGCAGTATGGCTTTGTTTTCTATCAGGGTTGATTACTAAATAAGATAAATTATTTGATATATACAAGCTTTTAGTTAAAATATTTCTATTTATAAATATGGCGCGCACTGCGATTGCATCCTGCGTTAGGTATGAGCCAGGTCTATATAAGACTCAACGGCTGTTACCGAATGGTGCCCGTTCGAATTATCGTTTACTATATAATGAGATATTTCACAGCCCAGGCCAACTTGATTTATGGCAAGAGCAGAACCTCATAAAATCCAATTGAGAGAGGTAACTTCAACTAACCCCTTGCCGACCTGATAAAATAGCGAAAGCCGGCATACCGCCGGCTTTCCAACTCTCTTATCCCACACAGTAGCTACTAAGCCATCTGTGCGCTCCTAACTTCTTCCATTTGCTCTTTAGTCATTACGATGTCGCTCTCGTAGAAGGTAACAATACCCGTAGCTATATCGTACATACCCGGCGCAATGCCTACTTTACCTTCTTCTACCAGTCCTTTTATTATCGGGCTGCTTTCTACTATCTGCTTCGCAGTATGCAGTACGTTCAGCTTTGCTACTTCTTGTACAAATTCAGGGTTGCTGCTGTTGTGCTCACCGCTAATGCCTTTGGCATTTTCTACTGCTGGCTGTATCCTGTCGAGCAGAGTAGTCAGATGGCCCATTTTTACATGGTCGCAGGCACCTTTGATGGCACCGCAGTTGCTGTGGCCCAGTACAACGATCAGCTTTGAACCTGCTGCAGCCGTTGCATACTCCAGGCTGCCCAGTACGTTCTCGGATATTACGTTACCCGCTATACGGATGCTGAACACATCGCCCAACCCCTGGTCAAAAACCAGCTCTGCCGAAGTGCGCGAGTCCATACAGCTCAGTATAGCAGCAAACGGCCACTGGCCATCTTTGGTCTCGTTTACCTGCTCCAGCAGATTGCGGTTTACTTTCAGGTTGTTTATAAAACGATGATTTCCTTTCTTCAGGATGTCTAATGCCTTAGCGGGCGTTACGCTATTTGGTACGAGGTCGTGACTACGCATATTCTTCAAATTTTTTCAGTTATTAATTGTTATTGTTTTCGTTTTCTTTTTTTTCAGAAGCCAGTTGACTCAACAGGTCTTTATGATCGCCTTCTGTTGTTTGCTTGGCGGGGCCTGAGCTCCTGAAACGCAGCCAGGCTTCTTCCTCCGCCATTGCCTCCGGTATCTGGTAGGTTTCCTTAAAGCCTACCAGCGACATTTTTATATGCTTTTCCGGCGCCTGGTTATCGTAAAAATCGCGTATCAAATCGAGCACGTCAAAGTCTATATACTCTGTCTGGCTGGCATCTATTACCACAGTGGTATTAGGAGTCAGGTGATCGAGCGTATCCTTGATACTGGCCTTGTTCAGGAAGGAAACTTCCTGTGCAAGGGTTAGTTTCACCAGCTCTCCATTGCTGAATGTATTGCGCTGGTAATAATACGGTATGCGCATGTTCTGGCGCAGTATGTAGAAGATGCTGATGAGCAGACCGATACCCACACCTTTTAGCAGGTCGAGGCTTACCACCGCAACCGCCGTCGCTACAAACGGAATGAATTGGGTAACTCCACCCTTCCACATATGTGCAAATACCGCAGGGCGGCACAGCCTGTAACCTGTAAATATCAGGATGGCAGCCAGCGAAGCTTTAGGTATCAGGTTAAGCACGGTTGGTATGGCAGCAGCGCATATCAGCAGCAGAGAACCATGTATGATGGTAGAGCGCTTGGTACGCGCACCGGCATTAATGTTGGCTGACGAACGTACGATAACCGAAGTTACCGGCAGGCCGCCTACGAGTCCGCTTATCATATTACCAATACCTTGGGCTTTCAGCTCGCGGTTGGTAGGGGTATAACGCTTCAGCGGGTCCAGTTTATCGGTTGCTTCAATACACAGCAGTGTCTCTATCGAGGCCACTACGGCTATTACCAATCCCGTTTGCCATACTTTGGGATTCATAAAGCCCTGCCAGTTGGGCATCGAAAACTGGCCAATAAACTCGGGAACGCTGTTCGCTATCGGCAGGTTTACAAGGTGGTGCTGATCCAGCATCATGGTGTTGCCCTGCATCTTAAACAGCTGGTTGATAAGCGTGCCTACGATCACTACAACCAACCCAGCGGGTATCAGCGGTATTTTGCGGAATGGCTTCGTAGTCCAGAGGATAAGAATAGCCAGGCTTACTAAAGCGATGACGGCTGCTCCCGGCTCAATATGGTCGAACGTTTGTGTGATGAAATCGAAAGTAAACCCATCGTCCGCATCGGCCATATTCTCGGTATTGGGCCTTTCGTAACCCAATGCTTCGGGTATCTGCTTGATGATGATCGTCAGACCGATACCGGCCAGCATACCCTCGATAACGCTGCTGGGGAAGTAGTTGGCAATTGAACCGGCCTTCAGGAAACCCAGTATCATCTGGAAAAAACCTGCTGCAACTACTGCACACAGGAATATATCGAATGCACCGAGGTCGCTGATGGCGGTGATAACGATAGCGGTAAGACCCGCCGCTGGGCCAACCACGCTCAGCTGCGAACCGCTAAGCGCACCAATAACGATACCACCGATAATGCCGGCTACCACACCCGAGAACAAGGGTGCTCCGGAAGCCTGGGCAATACCAAGGCACAGCGGCAGTGCAATAAGGAATACGATAACGCCTGCCAGCGCATCTTTTTTTAAATATGAACTTTTATCTTCTGCTTGCTTCATAAACATATTAGTAAATGATGCACCGGACATTGCCGTGCATTATTTGTAAACGGAGAGTGGGAGGCTCCAAAAAAAAATTTGACTATCCGAAATATGCTGTTAGCAGTTGGGCGGAGGGGTGGGTATATCAGGGAGATATAGTAAGGGAATATGGTCGGCCTCGTGTATGGCTACCATAATATTGTGCGTATAATACCTGCTCCGGGCGAAAAGCTCATCGAGCGGCATGTGAAATTTCAACGGCTCTTCGTTTTTTTTCAGCTTGTTGTTCTCCAGGTCTTCAGCGTCACTGTAAGATTCTTCGTGTATCTCTTCAGTCAGCTGCCCTTTAAACAAAAGCTTACCTAACTCTTTGACCGGTAGCACCTGGAAAGAGAAAATACACAACAATATGTAGGCAAGCCATTTTTTCACTGGTAGCAAAGTAAAGGTAAAAACGCCTTTGGTAGTTCCGGTCAACATATTAAAAATACGTTAAAGGCCATAGTAAAATATTATAGGCATCTCGGTAAAACAACACCAAAGCCGGTCCGAAAGTTTAAATTTGCCACATAACTATGCATCATTTTTTCAAAATCATACTGTGTTTCAGCTTGTTGGCAACAAGCCTACCTGCTGTCGCACAGACAAGCTGGCCATCGCCCGAGGTAGAAAAGCTATATAAGAATGCCCGCGACCTGCACTCCCAAGGCAAATTAGACCAAGCCATTACCAAATACCTGCAGGCGTTAAATATTGCTCCCGAGGTAACGGTACTGTACCGCGACCTGGGGCAGGCTTACTTCCTTACCGGCAATAATGAGAAGGCCAAAGAGACGCTGGAGCCCGTGATAAAGAGCGGCAGTGCAGACGAGCAGACCTACCAAACCCTTGCTGCTACCTACGTAAAGCTGAATGATGAAAAGAAGGGCAGGAAGACGCTGGAAGAGGGAATCGTAAAATATCCGCACTCGGGTATGCTTTACCATGAGCTGGGTCTTTGGTACGAAAAGAAGAAGGACAGGAGCGAAGAAGATATGGAAAAGGCATTGATGGCCTGGCTGCGCGGCATAGAGGCCGATCCGGCTTATCATATCAACTATTACGAGGCTGCGCGTGCCTATATGGCATCGAACCGCCCCCCGGTTTGGAGCATTATTTATGCAGAGACTTTTATTAATATAGAACAGCAAACACCCCGCTCGCATGAAACGAGGGCTATGTTGCTCGCAGCTTATAAAAGGTTATTTAACTCAGTAGGCAAGCTGGCGCCACCGGCTGCGCCTGCAAAACCCAAAAAAGGCGCGCCGATAGACAATGGATTTGAGCAAGCAGTATACGAAACCTACATAAAGCTGGCCCCCGTAGTGTCGGACGGTGTCACTACCGAAACGCTTACCATGCTGCGTACCCGCTTCCTGATGGATTGGTCGTTGCAATATGCGCAGAAATATCCTGTTTCCCTTTTTTACCGCCAAGACCAGATGATACGCGAGGGATACTTTGATATTTATAACCAGTGGCTGACGGGCCGCGCCGAAAACCAGGCGCAGTACGAAGCATGGAACCGCTACCACCCTGAAGATATGCCCGACTTTGAAGAATGGTTGAAAGACCATAGCTACCGACCCGTGGCCAGCGATGCTTATAATATGAAATATGTAGAAGACATATTTAAAAAATAAGCCGAAACGTTAAAATTGAATGCCTGCCCTTGGCAGCCCCTTAAATATATTACTTTTGCCTACCCCTTTACTCATTGTTTATAAGAATCATGTTATATAAAAACCGCTTTTCTTTTTTATTATCCATACCATGCATGGTAGCTATTATGCTGCTGGCATTGTCGGGAATATCTATTACTGCTAACGCGCAAACAGCCGATAAGGTGATTGCTGTTGTAGGTAAGAACCGCATCATTCTGCAGTCAGAACTCGAAAACCAAATGGCACAGATGGCGCAGCAAGACGCTACGCTGAATAACGACAGCACCCGCTGTGAGATATTGCAACAGATGATCGTTGCCAAGCTGATGGTAGAGCAAGCTGAAAGAGACAGCTTACTGGTATCGGAAGAGGAAGTGGAAGCGACATTGGAAAACCGTGTGCGCTACTTCATCAGTATGTACGGCTCTAAAGAAAAACTGGAGCAGATATCAGGCAAAACGATCTATCAGCTTAAAGATGACAATCGCGAAATAATCCGCGAAACAATGCTGAGCGAGCGTATGTCGGGCCAGATCATGTCGACCGTAAAAGTGACACCGGCCGAAGTAACCACCTTCTTTAATAAGATACCTGCCGATAGCTTACCGTTCTTCCCTGCAACGGTAGAATTGGGACAGATTGTAATTGAGCCGGGCGTCGATCCTGAAATAGAAGCCCTGGCCAGAAAAAGCCTGGAGGATATCCGTAAAAAGATAGTTGCCGGCGAAATAAGCTTTGAAACAGAAGCGGGCATCGAGAGCGAAGACCCGGGAAGCCGTGACAATGGTGGCGACCTTGGTACCATGGGGCGCAATGACTTTGTACCGGAATTCTCCGCAGCAGCATTTAAGCTTCAAAATGGCGAGATATCGCAGATCGTAAAGACCAAGTTTGGGTTTCACATTATACAGATGGTGAAAAGGCAGGGTGAGCAAGCGCACCTGCGTCACATCCTGAAGCGTCCGCAGCGTACATCGCAGGACTATAACAAAGTATTGGTGAAGCTGGATAGCGTAAGAGCACAACTGATAGCAGGTACTACTACCTTCCAGGAGGCTGTAGGCAAGTATGCTACTGATGATATGTCGAAACGTACAGGCGGTATGGTAACCGACCCGCAAACGGGCAGCTCCACTATGGAAGTAGACAAGCTGGATGCCAGCCTTGCGCTGATGCTCGACTCACTGAAGCCCGGCGCCTTCTCGAAGCCACATATCTTCGACCGTGGTGGTGGAGATAAGGCAGGGCGCATCGTGTACATGAAGAGCATCACTACCCCGCACAAAGCAAACCTTCGTGATGACTACAACAGGATACAGGAAGCGGCGCTGAACCAAAAGAAAGCTCAGCGTATGGAAAAATGGCTGGCAGAGAAACTGCCGTCCTTTTACCTGAAGATAGACCCCAACTATGTGAACTGCAGCAGCATGCACATGCTACAACAAGCGCAGACAGCGAAGACACGGTAATTACATCAATAAGTTACAAATACAAATGGCATCCTTTGAAGGATGCCATTTGTATTATTGCCAATCCTTGATAACAATTAGATAAAGCTCCATTAATATCATGGTTATACTGCGATTATAGTTTTGAAAAACTCGAAACTATGTTCATCAGCAGTACTAACCCACCATTAGATTTCGCTTCTGAAACATTAAAGCCATCCATTAGCTCCGGCATCGCTGCACAACTGAAAAAAGTCGGCGCTTCATTGATCGCAGATATTACCTCAAGACTTTTGCTACGTGCATATACTTCGTTCTATCATTCCTTCAAACGCTAGGAGATGATAAAGAATGAGAAGCGACAGGTAGACATACTGGTAATATCAGACCTGCACTTGGGTACTTATGGCTGCCATGCCAAAGAATTGCTTTGCTATATGAAGAGCATAAAACCTGGTATTGTAGTATTAAATGGCGACATCATCGACATATGGCAATTCAGCAAAAGGTACTGGCCCAAGAACCATATGAAGGTGGTGAAGCAGATATTCCACTGGATGGGCAAAGGCATAAAGACCTACTACGTAAGCGGCAACCATGACGAGATGATACGGAAGTTCGTAGGCCTGCAAATAGGTTCGCTGGAGATCGTAAATAAGATAGTTCTGGACCTGCCGGATGGTAAGAAGGCCTGGGTCTTTCATGGCGACGTGTTTGATGTAACCATGCAGCACTCTAAATGGCTCACTAAGCTAGGCGCAGTGGGCTACGACATCCTGATACTCATTAACCGCTTTGTCAATTTCTTTTCGGAAAAGGTTTTTAATAAGGGCAAAATATCCTTATCCAAGAAAATAAAGGACAGTGTGAAATCCGCTGTATCCTTCGTCAATAGCTTCGAGCAGACCAGTGCAGAGATAGGTATCAGCAATAAGTTTGACTATGTGGTATGCGGACACATACACAAGCCAGCCATGCGAAAGGTAAGCAACAGTGAAGGGAGCATCATGTACCTCAACTCGGGCGACTGGGTGGAGAACCTGACTGCTCTTGAATATGTCGATGGCAGTTGGAGCATTTACAAATTTGATGAAGCCGACTATTACAAAGACGAAGAGGATGCAGACCTGAACGTGGAAGAACTGTTTGAAAATATGCTGGCTGAATTTAATGCAATGAAGAAATGAGAATACTGTATGCCATACAAGGTACAGGCAACGGACATGTAACAAGGGCGAGAGATATAATACCCATACTAAAAGAGCAACATGAGGTAGACGTTCTTATAAGCGGCCGCCATACAGAGGTAGCGCTACCCTATGATATCAAATACCGTTTTCAAGGGCTCGGATTTGTCTTTGGCAAGAAGGGCGGCATAGACCTAATGGCCACCTACAAGAACAACAAGATACGAATACTGCTGGAGGAAATAAACAGCCTGCCGGTCGAAGAGTACGACCTTGTCATCAATGATTTTGAACCGGTATCGGCATGGGCCTGCGCTGCCAAAAATGTGAAGTGTATATCATTAAGCCATCAGGCAGCCGTGCTGAACAAGTATGCTCCGCAGCCTCAAAAAATAGATATAGTTGGCCGTACGGTATTAAAGAAATATGCGCCAACAGACGCGCAATATGGCTTTCACTTTAAGCCTTACGATAAGCAGATATTTACACCCGTAATAAGGCAGGAGATACGGTCGCAGCGACCGGTCACTAAAGACCATTACACAGTATACCTGCCTGCCTACGATGATAAGCGAATCATCAAAGTCCTCAGCCTGTTCAAAGATGTGAAATGGGAAGTATTTTCAAAACACAATAAACAGACCGTAACAGAAAACAACATTACCATACAGCCCATCGATAACGAGGCATTTATAAAAAGCATGGCAGGCTGCATTGGTGTACTGTGCGGCGCAGGCTTTGAGACACCTGCCGAAGCATTGTTCATGAAGAAGAAACTACTGGTAATACCGATGAAAGGCCAGTACGAGCAGCAATGCAATGCTGCCGCGCTAAAAGAAATGGGCGTGCCGGTCATCAAAAAACTAAGCATGAAGAATGCCGTCAAAATAAAACGGTGGCTGAGCAGCGAAAAGAGAATAGCGGTAAGCTACCCGGATGCTACAAACAGGATCATTACAAAAATACTGCTGGAACACAGCCCTAAGACCCTACACGGCTGTGCAGCACAGGAAGTTGAAATACCTACTGCAAAGAAATTTCGCAGTATGATATTCAAAAAGATCATTGCGCAATTATAACACCAAAAGAAATGCAGTTTGAAAGGGTGGCGTCGGAAAGCGACTTCAAATGGGGCGTATCAACCGCCTCTTACCAAATAGAAGGAGCATGGAATGCAGACGGCAAAGGAAGATCGATATGGGACGTATTTGCTAATACCAGAGGTAAAATAAAGGATAATAGCAATGCCAATATAGCCTGCGATTTTTATCATCGTTATGCGCATGACATTACCATTATGAGCCAGTTGGGCATACCCAATTTCCGGTTCTCTATATCGTGGAGCAGGATATTGCCTGACGGCATAGGCCCTGTAAATATGTATGGCATCGACTTCTATAACCGTGTAATCGATCTATGCCTGGAGCTGGGCATCACCCCTTGGATAACACTCTACCACTGGGACCTGCCCTATGAACTGGAAAAGAAAGGTGGATGGACCAACCGGGAGATCATCAACTGGTTTGGCAACTATGTAGAGGTATGCATCAAACACTTCAGCGACCGGGTAAGTAACTGGGTGGTGCTGAATGAGCCGATGGCGTTTACCGGGGCTGGGTATTTTCTCGGTGTGCATGCACCGGGGCGTAAAGGACTCAGCAACTTCTTGGCGGCAGCACACCACGCAGCTATATGCCAGGCCGATGGCGGGCGTATCATCAAATCACTTACTTCACACTCGAATGTAGGCACCAGCTTCTCCGCTACGCATATACAACCCTATACACAGTCGAACGAAGATGTACAGGCAGCAGTACGTGTGGACGCCCTGCTGAACAGGACATTTGTTGAGCCATTGGCAGGCATGGGATACCCGATAGAGGACTTCCGTCTGCTACAGCGTATGGAGCAGTATGTAAAAGACGGTGATGAAAGCAGGCTGGCTTTTGATATGGATTTTGTAGGCCTGCAAACCTATACGCGCGATGTTGTATCCTCATCGCTGTTTATCCCATTCATACGCGCCAAGATCGTAAAAGCACAGAACCGGAAAGTAGAGCGAACAGCGATGAATTGGGAGATATACCCGGAGGGCATTTACCATGCACTTAAAAAACTGAGTAAATACAATTTTAAAGAGATCATCGTAACGGAGAACGGCGCGGCCTTCCCCGACCATGTAATAGACGGACGTGTAATAGACACCAGCCGCACACGCTACCTGGAGCAACACATAGCAGAAGTACTACGCGCCAGGCGCGAGGGGGTGAATGTGAATGGTTACTTCGTATGGAGCTTTACTGACAATTTCGAGTGGGCGGAGGGTTATCAGCCAAGGTTTGGACTGGTACACATTAATTATGCTACCCAACAGCGCACCATCAAGCATTCGGGATACTGGTACAGTAAGCTGGTAAAGAAATACGCATCGGCTCATTCGCTGGCCGATGTAAAAAGCAGCTTTTTAGATGTATAGTTTCTCGCCTATACTTACACAATTATTTTCTGAGGCATTGTAAATGGACAACTACTAGCTCAACAGGAAATCTATATCCTCCCTCGTCAATCGTTTCAGCACTGCATTATCATCTGCCACTAGCTCTGTTGCCAGTGTACGCTTGCGGTCTTGCAGCGTCAGCATCTTTTCCTCAATGGTGTCTTTGCAAATGAGGCGGTAGGCGAAAATATTCTTTGTTTGGCCTATACGGTGCGTACGGTCTATCGCTTGTTGTTCTACTGCGGGGTTCCACCATGGGTCTACAATGTATACATAGTCGGCTGCGGTAAGGTTAAGACCCACACCACCCGCCTTCAGCGATATCAGGAACACACGGTGATCGTCGTTATTCTGAAACTGCTGTATAGCCTTTTCGCGCTCCGATGAAGTAGAACTACCATCGAAATAAGAATAAGGCACTCCGCGGCTTTCGAGCTCCTGGCGTATCAATCCCAGCATACCCAGGAACTGAGAAAATACAAGCGCCTTGTGGTTACCAATATTTTCCATCAGCTCACGCACCAGTTCATCCAGCTTTATCGAGTGGTTTTCGAACCGCTCTGTTTCATTCAGTATGGCCGGGGAGTCGCATATCTGCCTTAGCTTAGTAAGGCCCTGCAATATGTGCATCTGCGAACGCTCTATACCGCGTTCATCTATCATGCCCAGTATCTGCTCTTTATAAGCATTGCGGTAGGCATCGTATATCTTGCGCTGGTCCTTGCCCATTTCGCAGTACAGGATGGTCTCTGTTTTCGGCGGCAGGTCTTTGGCCACCTGCTCTTTGGTGCGGCGCAGCATAAAGGGATAGGTAAGCTTACGAAGCTGATGCTTCACATCGTCTTCCTGGAACTTATCTATTGGCGTGGCAAATTCATTCATGAAGAATTCCCTGCTGCCCAGCATCCCTGGGTTCAGGAAGTTCATCTGCGCATACAGGTCAAATGTATTGTTCTGCACAGGCGTACCGCTTAGTGCCAGCCTGTTCCTTGCATTCAATAGTAAAGATGCCTTAGCTACCTGCGACTGCGGGTTCTTGATAAATTGCGATTCATCGAGCACCACGTAATCGAAGGCTATCTCTTTAAATATCTTGATATCGCTACGCATGGTGCCATACGTAGTAATGATAACATCGTAAGGTTCAAAAGCATTGAACGAGCCGTTACGCTTAGGTCCGTGATGTATGTAATGCGACAGGTGCGGGGTAAATTTCTTTATCTCGTTCTGCCAGTTATACATCAGCGTAGTAGGGCATACTACGAGGAACTTAGCATCGGGGTTTTCATCTTTCAGGTGCAGGAAGAAGGTGAGTGTCTGTATGGTCTTACCAAGACCCATATCATCGGCCAATATACCACCCCAGCCTGCCTCTTTCAAAAACACCAGCCACTGGAAGCCCGACACCTGGTAAGGCCGCAGCGATGCCTGCAAATGCTCCGGCGGCTGCACTTTACCAAAGTCGTCCCTAATGATATCGGCCAGGCGTTCTTTCTTTTCTTCCAGTTCAGCCAGTATACCATCTTCGTCTATATCGGCCAGCAGCTCGTCCAGCACACTAAAGTGTAATTTCTTCAGACGTAGCTTTCCGTTCTTATGCTCGCCCATCTTTATGAGCAGGGCATACTTCTTCAGCCATTCTTCGGGCAGAAGGCCTATACTGCCATCGCCCAGGCGTACGAAGTTGAGCTTCTGTGCCAGCGCCTTCTTCACATCGGCTATGGTCACAACCTGCTCACCAAACACCAGTTCTACAGAGGCATCAAACCAATCGATGCCGCTGCTTACCTGTATACGCGTATCAGGCCTGTTGGTATTGATGCGCAGGTTCTTCAGTCCTTCAAAGCCAAACAAGGAAACATCGGCCTCCTTCATCTGGTCTACAAAGCGGAAGAACCAGTTATTATTGAGCACCGCATTAGCAGGCAGGTAAAAGAAATGGTCTTTATTATTTTGCTGCATATCGGTATGCAGTCCGCGCATCAGCGTCAGGAACTCTTCCTCTGCCTGTTCATTCCGCTTGATGATCTTTACTACGCCATCGCGCGGTTCTATCACATCGCCAAAGTAGCCCCACTGCACCTCAATGCCGCTGTATGCAAATACAGGCCGCATCACCAGCATCTGATCGCGCTCTTGCAAGTATAGCCTATAGCTTGGCTTTACCTTATCCAGCCTTTCTATGATATCGTCCGAGAAGTTGACATGTACCACCTTGCTCCACTCCATCATCTTGCCGGTTAGCAATGATGCCCATTCGTCTTTATTCACAGTCATTACGCCGTCCGGCGCAAACTGCTCCACCAGCTTCACTTCAGCCTGCCTGGCAACGCTATGCAGGTGATGGTCTACTAATACAAGCCCGCTGTTCAGCACGCGGCTTTCCTTGTATGACACGTACCGCTCGCCCGCTATCCAGGCCAGCGATATAGTGTAGTTATCTCCGTCCCTCACTACATCCAGCTGCGGATGTATGCGCTTGGCAGAGAAGGCTATGGGTTCAATATTATTCGAAGAAAGATCTTTCGGTGTCTTCTTGATAAAGCACAGCTGATGATTATCATACCGCTCCAGCAGCTTATGATATTTTGGCAGCAGGTATTCCCATACCTGGTCGCGCACTTCATCGGCTGTTTCTTCTTTCAGCACTTCGCTGTGGTTGTCAAGGAAGTCGCCAAACGGCAGGTTCTTCTTCAGGTATTTCAATATCTCTTCGGGCGAAAACTTGCGCACCACCGGTAGCAACTCCCGCTCATGGTCTTTAAACGAAAGCGGGTTGATGTATTGCTGCAGTTCCAGCTTTTCTATGGCTCCCGTAAAAGCATCTTTCTCATCATTTGCTACCCCGGCTATCAGCTGCATACCTGTATATGGGAACGCCTTCACAAACGGATCGACCACTATACCCAGGTGCTTTTGCACCTCGGGGGCCGCCTGCACTTTGGCCCTTTGTACTTCGGGCTTTGCAGTGGCGGTGGCCATATATTGCGGCTTCTCTACAGGCGCAGGTGCCGCTACCTTTTTCAGAGTAGGGTCAAGCACACGTAGGAAGGGCTTACCATGCTCGTAAGTAAACGTAAACTTATTAGTAAGGTCATCGTTCAGGCTGTAGCCATACTGTTGCAGCAGCTTGTTCTTCTGCTCATCCCAGTTGCGCATGCTCTGGAAGTATCCTGGTCCGAATGTCTGCAATACTTGCAGGAACAATGTTGCTTTATGCACACACAGCGGATGCGTTTTATGATCGCAACCGCAGGAGGTATCAAAGTAGCGTTCTTCGTTCTGGCGAAGCACTACATTGTAAGTATTATCCTCATCAGGCACTTCGGCTTCTATCTTATCGCCCTTGGTAGATGTAATGATAGCCCTGCGCATACTGGCCCAGCTCACTGCTTTTTCTACCGTCTCAGCAGAGGCAAAGATGCTGAGTATATGCTGCGTTACCTGGCGCATACGCACTACCGTATGCTTCTGGTCATATACAATATCTGTATTCTCAAAAAATCCGCTCTGTATAATATCGTTCAGCTGGAACAATGCTGCTACTTCGTGGCGGCATATATCGCCCAGGTTGTAGGGGCATTGACACCGGATAGATAGCTGTGCAGGATCCAGGTATTTAGCTACCGTTACGGTATAGTAATTCTGGTACACATCATTACGCACACGAAAACGTACTTGTTCGATCAGATGATCGACATCAAGCAGCTGCACCCCGGAAGTATTAAAAATCTTCTTACCGCGGCGGATGACCTCTTCGGTACCATGGTTATAGACGTGTTTCAGTAGCGGCGGTAATGACATTCAAAAACAATTGCCGACTTCAAAAAAGGCAATCTCCAAAGGTACGGAAAAGCCCTATACTTCAATGCGTTACAGCCTTAAATATGTGTTAAGCGCGATTGTGATGCATAAAAATAGCCCGGCGATGTACCGCCGGGCTATTCAAATGATATGCGATTAATCGATGTTGTGCTATATAAACAGCTTCACGATAAAGTAAATAGAAGCCGCCAGCAGCGCACTTACCGGTATGGTAAGTATCCATGCCCACAGCAGGTTGATGGTAACACCCCAACGTACCGCCGACAGGCGTTTGGTAGCACCCACACCTATGATAGAACCGGTGATGGTATGCGTTGTACTTACCGGTATTTTCAGTGCCTCGGTCACAAAAAGCGTAATGGCTCCAGCCGATTCCGCAGCCACACCTTCAAACGGCGTCACCTTGGTGATGCGGGTACCCATCGTTTTAATGATCTTCCAGCCACCACTCATGGTACCTGCCGATATAGCCGTATAACAGGCCAGTGGCACCCAGGTAGGCATTATTGAGTTAATGTCGGTAACATCTTTGGGGTTAAGGCCGGAGTGGATGATGATAGCCACTGTGATAATACCCATTACCTTTTGCGCATCGTTACCACCGTGGCCTATACTGAAGGCGGCAGACGATACCAGCTGCATACGCTTGAACCAGACCTGTGCACTGGCCACATTCAGGCTGCTCAGGAACATAGTGAACACCGCTATCGACAAGAAGATAGTCGCCAGTAGCAGCCATTTGAAGTTGGAACCGTGCATGATAACGCGCAACACATAACTTTCGTAATGCGTCTTCAGATGTTCAGGATGCGTTACAATATTATAATGCAGCATTACAAACACGCCAATAATCACTGCCAGCGATACCAGCTTAGGTTTTATACCTTTCTTAAAAGAACTAATGAACCAAAGCGAGATAATAAAGGCAATGATCATACCTATGACAGGCGCCAGTACAATGAAGCTTACTGTTTTAATGATCGGCTCCTGATTGATGGCGTCGAGTCCGCCACCGGCAACCGCCGCACCGGCGAAACCACCGATGAGCGTATGCGAAGAGCTGGATGGTATACCATACCACCAGGTGAGCAGGTTCCAGCAGATGGCTGCCAGTATGCCCGAGAATACTACCTCCAGCGTAGCGTGCTTGGCTATCTTAGAGATAGAGTCGGCTACACCATGGTCTTTAAATATAAAAAATGCAACGAAGTTGAACAGCGCCGCCCAAAGTACCGCCTGGAAGGGCGTAAGCACTTTGGTGGAAACAACCGTTGCTATCGAGTTAGCCGCATCATGAAATCCGTTGATATAGTCGAATATCAGCGCAAGAGCAATGATGACTATTAATAGTGCAGTCATAAAAAAGTTCCGGACTAAGTATGAATTAGGCGTATTTGATGATAATAGATTCGATCACATTTGCCGCATCTTCGCATTTATCGGTCACTACCTCGAGCATCTGGTATATATCTTTCATCTTTATCAGCTCTATCGGGTTGGTATTGGCATCGAACAGGCCTATCATACCCTTATCCAGCAGGTCGTCCGCCTCGTTCTCCAGGCTGTTGATCAGCACACAGGCTTCGGTGATGGAGCGCAGGTCTTTCATATCGCGCAGTTGGTGTACACCTTTGTTCAGGGCTTTTACCGAGCGGCTGATGATATCGGCGAACGCCTTGGTAGTATCGTCTATTACGTCTATCGAGTAATTGTTCAACCTTTTGGCAGCGCCCCACATGTAGTCGGCAATATCGTCAAGCGATGTAGCCAGGTAGTGGATGTCCTCACGGTCGAAAGGGGTAATGAAATTAGAACCCAGCTCGATGAAGATCCTATGCGTTACTTCGTCGTTTTTATGCTCCCACTCTTCAAGGCTCTTCATCAACACACTGCGTTTCGAGATATCCGTCTCTATTACCGCTTTAGAAAAGATGTCGCTCATCTGCGCCAGGTTTTCGCTCACCTGCTCAAACAGGCTGTAAAACACTTTATCCTTTGGCATGAACATCTTTACAAAAGACCCTAGACCCATGATTTTGTAGTTTTTATAAATTTCCCCGCAAAGGTATCTTTACTTACAAGGGTGAAAAACTGTTAATATAGACTTAATGATTTCTTAACATTGGAATCTTTATCTAATATTAAGTTCATACCAGATTAACTCAGAATCAATATATTTGGCGTATATGAGGCTTATCCTGACACTATCACTGCTGGCCGTGAGCATATTGTGCTCACTCGCGTCCTGCGATACCTGCGAGGGTACCAATAAGATAGTAGACCAGGAATGTATGAACATCACTGCCCTGATGGACTCCGTAGACCTAAACAGCGGCCTGAATGCGAGCATCGAGATGAATGGGGTAACAAAGGTACGGCAGCATGGTGCTAAATGCGACGACAGAGAAATGGTAACCATTTACGGCGAAAAGATAAAATCGACGGACCTGCAGATCATATGCGACCAGCCCTTGATATATGGACCGGGAGCCCCCAATGTAATAATGCCTGGCACTAATATCCTCGACTACACCGACCGGGTAGACCTGAAATATAATTATCTATATGCATCTACCGACAATGTAAGCAGCGGTAGCGTCATCCTGAATGCCAGCAAAGGCCAGGGATTTAAGCCGGGGGTATATATGTTTACCATTACCGGAACAACAAGCGAAGGCCGTACCTTTACGGATACGACGGCAATTACATATTACGAACAGCCTTAAATAAAATACAAAGCCGGAACAGATGATACTAAGAGGGCCAATCTCTACGTTACCTGAATGTACCATCACTTACCAAGAGTAAATAAAGAATAGAAAAACATACAATGAATAAAATACTACTAGCCATCCTATCTGCTTCCCTTATACTTACATCTTGCTGCAAAGGCCTGAAGATCGAATATTCAGCAAAGGAGCTTCGGATGCAGACCTACCCGTCGGATGCGGATGCCAATAAAAAGGAAGAGATAAACATCAGCATTACAGCGATGGAAGAGTCACAAAAAGTAGGTGCAGGCAGTTGTATAGACCCCGATGCTAAAAAGAGCTATGAAGAAAAAATCCTAAAGAGCGACATAAGCCTCACCGTTGATAAAGCGCTGCTGCTGGACTCTGCAAAGAAGATTTCGATACCCGCAGGTACCAACCTGATAAAAGACCCCCAAAATATTACAATCACCATCGACGATACCCGCGGCTCAGTAGAAAGCGGACAGGTAAAAATACAGACCACCCCTACTACGCAAAGAGGCACTTACATCTTTAAGATAGCAGGAAAAACCAGCAAGGGAGAGGCATTCGAAACTACAACTTCGGTAAGGATCAAGTAGCACTAATCGTAACGAACCCGGGGATCGAGCCAGCCATATACCAGGTCGGTAAGCAGACTGATAACGATAAAGATAAATGCAGTGAGCAGCACGGATCCCATTACCAGCGGGAAGTCGAACTTATCCAGTGCATCTACCGTCACGCGCCCTACTCCTTTGAAGCCAAAGATATATTCTACAAAGAAGGAACCGGCCAGTAGCTCAGCAAGCCAGCCGGAGATAGCAGTAACTACGGGGTTCATAGCATTGGGCAGCGCATGCCTAAAGACTACTTTACTCCGCGAAAGCCCTTTGGCATAAGCCGTACGTATGTAGTCTTGCGAGAGCACATCCAGCAAAGCACTCCTGGTAAGCTGAGTAATAATAGCCAGCGGGCGGATGCCCAAAGCCAGCGCCGGCAAAATGAGGTGCTGTGGTGCAAAATATCTGCCCTTAAAGGCATCATACTCCCAGAGGCTACCGGTCATACTTAGCCCTGTCACATCGTGCAGCAGGTAGCCAAATACATAAGCAATGATAAGCCCTGCAAAGAACGACGGCATCGATATACCGGCTACACTTGCCGCAATAGCCGAACTATCCATCCAGGTACCTTTTTTCAGCGCAGCTACAATACCAAGTAGTATGCCCCCAACGGTGGCTATCAGCATCGAGGCAAGCGCCAATATCACGGTTCCCGGCAGTGCTTCAGCCAATACCCTGTTTACTTCGCGCTTGCTGTGGTAAGAGCGGCCCAAGTAGGGCCATTTTAATACTAGCGCCCGATCGCCGGGCAGTGGCAGCAGGCGGGCATACTTATATTTCTCCTGTGTCTTTACATCGTGTTTGTGGATGCTCAGCGGCAGTATATCATTTACATATAGCAGGTAGCGGATGTGCAGCGGCTTGTCCAGGTTCATCTCACGGCGTGCATTCTCCAGCGTGGCAGCATTGCCGCGCTGCCCCATTACCAGCCTGGCAGGGTCGCCGGGCAGTACGTTGAATAGGAAGAACACCACCGTAACTACTCCCAGCAGCACAAACAAACTATACCTTATGCGCCTTACCAGGAGACTCAGCATACGCTCTTGTTAGTCGAGTTTTATTTTACCGTTCTCCAAAGTAGCCTTCGAAGGATAGTCTCGGAAGCTCCATTTACCTTTTATCACACCCTGCTCCAGCAGCATCAGGCCCGGGTTCGAGCGCATAGCTGTTTTATTCACCGTTAGGTCAAGGATGAGGAAAGGTACATTGTCCACACCCCACTGCTTGTGATACTGCCCAGCGGTAGCAGCATCGGCTGAGTACACGGCATAGAAGGCAATGTTCTGCGAAAAGGTCGATTGAATGAGGCTCTTCAGCTGATCCAGATTATCAGTACGTGCATCTTTCGGCTTCTGTACAAACCACAGGAAGGTATACCCGGGCTCATTCAATATCTGCTCGGTCATATCATTGCCGCTGGTGTCCGATATCACGAAGTCTTTGATCTTTGCCTCTGCGTTACCTTTCTTTATCAGTTTATCCTTACGGTCTACAAACACCCAGGTAGTATCCTGCCAGGGGTAGTTCTGCATGGTAAATTCCTTCTGCACACCATCTTTTTCGTAGATCATGATGCTTTCGTACTGGTCGGGTATAGCGCCCGGCGGTATCTGGCGGTCTTTCTTAATGTCTGCACCGATCTTGAATGGAAGGCAATCATAATAAGGAAGGTGCTCCAGCGCCCACCACTGTATACCAAACGAAAGGAAGGCTGTAATAACGATGAGCGATGTGCCCAGGTATCTCTTGAACACCGGCCGTATGCGCCCACGGAAGATGACCAATATGATGGCCATTACCAGCAATGCTACATCCTTCCAGAAGGTTTCTTCATTGGTTATCTTGATGCAATCTCCGAAGCATCCGCACTCCTTGATCTTGCCCGAGAACAGCACATAGGCCGTCAGGAAGGTGAAGAACGTAATGAGTAACAGCAGCAGGAAAGAGAACACTCTATACGCATAACCCAGCAGCACCGCCACACCGGCTATTATCTCGAAGGCGATCATCGTTACCGACATGGCGAGTGAATATTTCATCATGCCATACCAGCCCCACACCTCGAAGAACTCATCCATCTTGTAGCTGAGCCCCAGCGGGTCGTTGGCCTTTACCAGCCCCGAAAAAATAAAGAGTACGCCTACTACTATTCTTAACAGCCAGAGAAAATACTTCATACCAGTGGTGTTTTGTGTGTGTTGCCTATTAAGGACTGGTCAAATTAATGTATGGTTAGTATAAGATTTGTTAAACGTCGCGCTGCTCGCCCATTTTAATGAGGGCGAATATGCCGTAATTCACAATATCGCAAAAATTGGCATCCATCCCTTCGGATACTATGGTTTGTCCGTCGTTGGCCAGTATTTGCTTGATGCGCAGGAGCTTCACCAGTATTAGGTCTACGAACGACTGCTGCGACATATCTCTCCAGGCCTCGCCATAGTCGTGGTTCTTTTGCAGCATCAGGTCTTCTATCTCCTGTGCTTTTTGTTCGTACCAGGTCTTTGCTTCATCAGCCGTCAGGTCGATAGCCGCATCGGCAGGCATAGCGCCTTGTATAAGGGCTATAATGCCGTAGTTGACGATGCCGATAAACTCGCTTTCGATGCTGTCCTGTATCTTTTGCTGGCCCGTCTCCTGTATCTGGCGTATGCGCCATGCCTTTATATATATCTGGTCTACGATGGATATAGGGCGCAGTACCCGCCATGAGGTACCGTAGTCTTTAGCTTTTTTTACATACAAGTCCTTACACTGGGTAACAATGCTGTGGTATTGGCCTAAAGTATGTGTCATTTTTGCATCCGTGTTGCTGCTTATCGTATCCTGCATTTTCTTTGTAAAACCGATGATGTCCAAAAATACAGTTTTACCCGTACAAACCACACTGCAAAGCAGGGGACGCCTCCTGAGCCTCGAAAAGCCTGTAGTGATGGGCATTCTCAATGCCACGCCCGATAGCTTTTACAATAAAGGCCGCGACAGCAGCATTGATGATCTGCTACGCAATGCAGAACAGATGCTGGAACAAGGCGCTGCAATACTGGACATTGGCGGGGCCACCACTAAGCCGGGTGCCGCCATCATAAATACAGATGAAGAGCAGCAGCGCATAATGCCTGCGCTGGAAGCGATACTGAAACGTTTCCCCGATGTATGGATATCGGTAGATACTTATAATAGCGCGACAGCCATTGCAGCCGTGTCCGCGGGTGCCTCCATCATCAACGATGTAAGCAGTGGCAGTATCGATGCAGCTATGATAGAAACAGTAGCCAAACTACGCATACCATATATAGCCATGCATATGCAGGGCACACCGCAAACCATGCAGCAAGACCCGCACTATACTAATGTGGTAACCGAAGTGCGCAGCTACCTGGAAGAGGTTTGTCATCGATGCAACCAGGTAGGCATCGCCGACATCATCATCGATCCCGGCTTTGGCTTTGGCAAAACGGTAGAGCACAACTACGCCCTGCTACGCAACCTGCATACTTTCCGTATGCTGGGCAGGCCCATACTGGCAGGCCTATCCCGGAAGTCAATGATCTGCAAACCGCTGAAGGTAAACCCCGAACATGCACTGAACGGCACAACCGCACTGCACATGGTAGCCCTGCAACAAGGTGCTAATATACTGCGCGTGCACGATGTAACGGAGGCGATGGAAGTGGTGAAGTTGTGGGAGTGGGTGAAGGAGTGAAAATACGGTAGTATGTAAATTATTTTAACTAACTTAATCAGCTTAACCTATATCAATGAAGTCCTTTTCCGTAGCAATAATTTCCTTAATATTCTTTCTAACCAATAGCGTAATTACAAGGGCACAAAATTGGAACTACTTAGGTGCACCGTTCGTCCACGGGACCGTAAGCGATACTGTAAGATTTGACTGGGCTGATTTAGAAATAGATGAGACGGGAGACGTGCATATTGCCTACTTAAAGAACATGAATACGATTTACGCTGCTAAGTACAGTAAGAATAGCTGGTCATCTAATATCGTTGTTGGATATGCAAATCCATCCAATCAAGTAATAGATATGGAAGTCACTCAAAACAATACTTACATGTCTTTTTATAGCCCACATAACAAAGACTATATCTATACTTTAAAATCTGATGGCTCTGGCTGGAGTCAAATGGGGGACTCTCTTTACATGTCAAGGCAATTTGACCTTTTACTAGACCGAAACAATACAGTAACAATGGTTGGCGTGCAAAGTCAGTTTGATGCCGACATGCAGGTCATGCAATACATAGGCAATAATTGGGTCAGCCAGGCAACAATACAATACTCCTCAAATGCTCTATTAGACGACAAAGCCGCGATATTTGATAACAATAATATATTATTCGTAGGTATACAAGGTACTGATGAGAGAAGAGTTGGAACGTATAAACATTATAATTCAGTAGTAAGTATTGATGGAAGTAAACAAGCCATCATTGGAGATTCATTATTTCTAAGGTCATCCTGGAATCAACTACTGCTAGATGGAACAGGAACACCACACATAACTTACAATGACAACTCCGGAGCTTATGTGCACAAGCTTGGGGCAAAAAAGTGGGAGCCTGTAATTGGCACAAGCAGTAAGCGTCCAAATGCATTTCGGTCTGGAATTACAAAGGCAGGACTAGTTGTATTCACCGACTATATAGGCAGTACCAGACCTGCATATTTATGTGATAGTGGTAAGCTTGTGCCTATGGATACGCTTAATATTTCCGGTTCAGCTGTATATCGTATTTATGATATGGTAGTGTCTCAAGACTCAAATGAAGTGTATCTACTTATTGGTGAAAAAACAGCAAACGGAATGAATGAACTTAGTGTGCTAAAGCATGGCTTACCAAAACCCAAACCCAACACATCCTTTTTTGCAACCACAGCACCCTCATTCAAGATCTACCCAAACCCTTCGAGTGGAATATTTACTATCGAACATGACGATCTGTACATCAAGGGGCTAATGAAGATTTGCAATGCAATGGGCAGCGTAATTCAACAAACTCACATTGGAGATCGCGTTCAGGTAGTTGATCTACACAAGTACCCAAAGGGCCTCTACTTCGTAGAACTATCGGTAGAAAACAAACACTCAATTCAAAAAATAATTATAGAATAAAGCTTATTTCGCAGGCTGATAAGCCGCACTCTTATCCTGCTTTTAAGAGGTAGTTAATACTTTGTCCCCCTGTGTCATAAACAAGCTGTATAAAAACAGAAAGCGCTACATTAGTGAAAAATAGATGACAATTAATATGCGCATACCATCTAAATTGTCATCAAAATACAGCCTATGAAAAGAGCGCTACATTTTTTAGTTACATTTCTTATACTTTGCAATACCGCTACTGCACAAAACTGGCAGTATGTAGGCAATCCTTTTATACATGGTTCTAAGAATACTGACACATGGTTTGCATGGGGCGATCTGGAGATAAATAAAATAGGCGAAGCCTATATAGCTTACTGGGAAAGCACCACAAAGCAAATACACGTTGCCCGCAGCTACAAAGGCAACTGGAGTGCCCTTGACCCCATCGGTTATCCCCATGCATTTGTACCCATCCTCGACCTGGAGGTAAGCGACAAGGGTTCCGCAGTCATCGCCTTTCAAAGCCCTCACCGCAACAATTACATCTATGTAATGAGCTATAACGCGGGTGCAGGCTGGTCGCACCTGGGTGACTCTATCTATACCATCAGCAAGTTCAACCTGCTGCTTGATCGCAAAGGCGTACCAACACTCGTTGGTGTACAACAGCAGCCCAAGGCAGATATGCAGGTGATGCAGTTTAAGAACAAGAGTTGGACAACGCTGGCTACATTACCCTATTCCTCCGAAGCTAATTTTGATGACAACTCTTCGCGTTTCGAACTGAAGAACCGGCTGCTAATCTGTGTTCAAGGCTCTAACCCCGCAACCGGCTGGCCTAACCAGGGCGCTTATAACCGGATATTAATGCTGGATGGTAGTGCATTGACACAGGTAGGCGATACATTACCCATTTCCTCTAGCTGGAACCAGGTTTCGGTAGATGCCGCTAATCGCCCTTACCTGGCTTGCTGCGGTAACGCAAGCGCTACTATACCCAAAACCTACGTGTACAAACTGGACGGGACCAAATGGCAATCTATTGCAGATACACCTACCTATGCCGATGGCCTGTATCGCGCAGACATCACCCGGTCGGGCATACCCGCGTTCACTACGCTGTATGGCAATAAAGCGATGCACTATTGCGATAGCGGCAAGCTGATAAAGATGGATTCACTCAACACCGTAAGCAACTCGATATGGATGGCATGGGACCTTGCCATATCTGACTCTGACGATGTATATGTGCTGATAGACGAAGTAAGAGCCGGAGGCATGCGCGACCTGAGCGTAGTGAAGAACAGACTACCCAAACGAGAGTTGCCATTAAAAGTGCCCGAACGCCCGATAGAATTCAAAATATACCCTAATCCTACCAGCGGCCTATTCACAATTGAGCATCCGAACGCAGGCAATCACAAAATAAATATCTACAACAATACAGGCCGTATTGTTCAGCAGGGCTATCTGCATCATCGGCAGAAAACAATTGACATGCGCCACCACCCTCGCGGACTATACTATGTACAACTTATAGACGGAGCGCAAACGCATACAGAGAAGATCGTGCTGGAGTAGCCATTCAATGCCTATCTTAGCATAATGAATCTGAAGCTCTTCATAGTGGCTGCAGTAGCTATTGCAGCAGGCACGCTTGCGGCCTGCAAACACAAGCCTTCGGCAGCGCCATCGCAGTCGGTAGGCGGCTACCCTACCGAGATCGGTAACATCATTGTGACGAAGTGCGCTACCGCAGGATGCCATAATAACCTGAGCTATTCTAACGCAGCAAGTCTAAGGCTGGATACCTGGGAGCATATGTTTGAAGGTGGTGTAAACGGAGCTGCTATCGTGCCCTACAGTGTAGATTATAGTCCACTGCTGTACTTTATCAATACCGACTCTACCCTCGGCCCAGTGGCCATACCCACCATGCCGCTCCACCACGCGCCGCTTAGCACGGAGGAATACCTGACCATCCGCAACTGGGTAGCCAACGGCGCACCCGATGACAATGGCAATATCCCTTTCGCATCGGATGCCGGTAACAGGCAAAAGGTATATATGACACACCTTCGGTGCGATATGGTAGCGGTAATAGATGCCGATAAAAACGTAGTGATGCGCTACATACCCTTCGGCACCCGGCCGGTACCCGAAAGCGGCACAGCTGTAACGGTATCGCCCGATGGAAGGTATGCCTACGTTTCGCTTTGGTTCAACGATCTGCTTTATAAAATAGATACTTACACCGACAAGGTAGTAGCCACATTTACCTTACCTAATGCCTTTTGGAATGCGATGGCCATATCAGCAGATGGATCAACGCTGGCGCTTACCAACCAGGATAGCCATGAGTTCATCCGCATAAATACAACCACCGGCGCTACTACTACATCCGTATCAGATGCTGCTATGCTGAACCCATATAGTATAGCAGGCGATGCCAACTTTGACACCTGCTATATCGCCGGGCAGTTTGGCAATGCTTACTACAAGATAACAGGCAGCCAGGTATACCCGAGGACAGTCGACAATCGACCCATAACCCATACCACCACCGGCAATTCGCCCGACCCCTATGATCTGGTTTTTTCTCCAGGCAGAGAGCAATACTTTATATCCTGCGCCGGTACACACGAGGTAAAGGTGTTTGACCGTAAGACCGATCAGCTTGTAAAAACCATCAGTGTAGGAAAAAGGCCAAGAGAGATAGCAGTATCGACAACGGAGCCATATCTCTTTGTAGCCTGCATGGATGACGATAACCCTAACCCTAAATGTAAAGGTTCAGTGTACGTCATCAACTATAATACGCTCGATGTAGTACGTACCATTAAGGGAAAATTCTACCAGCCACATACCGTATCCGTCAACGAACGCGACAGGTCATTTTACATCTTCAGCCGCAACCAAAATTACGATGGCCCTGCGCCGCACCACCAAGGGCCCTGCGCGGGCCGCAATGGCTTCTACGAAGTATATGATATGAATACAATGGAGCGAAAAGTGAATAAACGTTTTGAAGTATTGGTTGATCCCTTTGCTTCGGATACAAGATTTTGACCGTAAGCTGCTAACAAATACGCCGGACCTTTATGGCCCGGCGTATTTTATTTTATTGGAGTAATGATCTATTTGATAACAACCTGGCTACTCACCGAGCTACCGTTAGTCGTAAGCACTACATTGTAGATACCTTTTGCCCATGCCTGCGTATTTACGCTGGTTATCGGCTGGTCAGCAGTTGCTGTAAACATACGGCGGCCCGTCATATCAAATATCGCGATATCCGCTTTAGATGAAACGTTTACATCTGCAATGCTGATGTTCAGTACCGTGCTTGCAGGGTTGGGATAGATGCTGAAGCTAACTGTTTTAGCAGGTGGCATATCGTGAACAGCAGCCACTTTGGGGTTATCAATACGATATACTTTTTTAGTAGTGTTGTTCACATACCATATCTTATTGTCATTGTCTATCCGTACGCCCATTACACCGGGGCCGCCTGTGTGTATCGTACCTACTAGTTGGGCAGGCATGCTTGTAGTGTTGTATATCATGATGTCGCCAGTAGTTACATCACTTACCAACAGCCTGTCTTTTCTATAGTCAATGCCAACAGGCTTGTTCATGCCCGAAACAACTGTTTCATAAGTAGCACCTGTTACTTCCTTATATTCAGCCAAAGGCTCGTCAATTGGGGGGAGATCCTGGCCTACATTTCCAGTTGCCGTATTCAGGCGCATTACCTTTTTATTGCCACCATCTACCAGATATAGCCATTTATTTTGCTTATCCAGCACCATGTGGCTTGGTTGGTTCAGCACCTTTTTTACAGATATATCAGTATACCTATGTACTCTTCCATCCGAGTGGTCGTCTTCGCCTACACCATGTGGCGTTGCAAAATCGAATTTTACGATGTTGCTATTATACCCGTCAAAGTACCAATACACATTGGCATTGTCATGGGCTATACCCATACCATGCGGGCTTTGGTGCAGCATATCTATATGGCTGCCCAATGGCATTGATGGGTCCCAGTCGCTCTGGTGCATGCTGGCAAAGATGCTGGTATCGCTGTTCCATAAAGCCGGGCCCATGAATGTAGAACCCGGAGATGTATTCAATACATCCTGGGCTGTACCGAAATAATCTTTATCGCCGAAGCAAAAAGCCACACAACGCGCCATAAAGTGATCATTGTGAGAATCACGGCGGAATTGCATTACCTGGTTTGATTTACCGGCATTGAAGAAGATGTGGAAGCTGCCACCGGTGGACTCCCTGTTCAATACCCAAAGCTCGCCGGGGCGGCCCGGTACAAAATCAAGATCTACAGGAGAGCCTAACCCGGTACCTATTTCGGTATAAGTATTGGTGCTTGTTGTGTAGTTATCAATCGGATTCTGCGCGTATGCGCTACAACACGAAAAGATAGCTACGATTGGTAGTAGTTTCTTCATAAGGAATAATTTAAGAGGCGTATATAAACGGTTGATTATTTGCTTTTGAGCAATTAAATATAGCGCTTTTTCTCCGCCTGCCTGAAAATAAGCTTAACCAACAGCACGATTAATATTAAGATGATAAATACATGACAATATTCATCAACTATTAGCGTTACTTTATAATAAGAATTTTAACTGCATGGTATTAAAGCTCTTCGTTTTTGGCCAGCCCCTCTAAACCCCTACTGACATATTTTTCTTTCATTTCTTATCGTGTAGCTAAGCAAATATTCCCCACCCCATTACCATAGCTATTACCAGTACTATCCAGAATACGAAGGAAATGAATAGCATAAGCGAAGACACCAGCACGCTTACATGCTCAGGCCTTGCTAATACATTATAAGAGGAGAGAATAAATAGCAGCGCAAACCCCGTACAGCAGATAATGACCGGAACGTACAGTATACTGTGATAGTACTCCATCTGCTCGTAAAAATCTCTGTTTGCAAGACCTTCCAGACTCAGCAGCCACAGTCTGTGCGATACCAGTAAGAGAACCAATAATAAAAAGGAGGCGAGTATGACGCCAGCGTATACCCGTTTGTATAACATCACGACTTTTTTCTCAGTCGCTAAAATATAGTTTTTTGACTTTGGTAGGCTTTGCAGCTTTGTTATTGATTTGCAATAGCAATAGCATCGAGCAAGCTCAACTATAAATACAGTGTATCAGCTATGCCTGGCTTTCTTCTGCCAAAAAACGGCTGGTGTAGAAATTCAGGTAGTTGAGGTAAGACTTGTCCAGATCTGCTTGAAAAGAATTGCGTAACATTTCGGAGAAACGTTCTGTTTTTTTCATCACATCATCATACAACCCTTTTAGCTCTATATTGAAAAATTCGCGATTCTCTTCTACGGAGCGCTCGTACTGAGGTGTACCTACCTTAGACTGCAATATAAGTGTATGAACTCTAATCAGTTCCTTAGCACCTTTTCTGAATTGCACCAATAGTGTAGTAGGACTTTCGTTATTATAATACATAATGTAGATATTTCTTGGCCGTGTAGCTAGTATCAAATCATCCAAACAATTGACAACAAACTACTTAACCCAACAATGCAGATATGATATTAAACTGTGTATCTACTACTAACAAAACCATACCAACATGTGGCCCCAAGGCTTTGTAATTCTTATGTCATTATTAAATCAAGTTACAATCAAAAGCCCAACTATACCGTTTTGATGTATAGTCTATTATAAAGACGGCAATTCCTCAAGGAATTTCGTCACTACTGCTCACGCTTCGAAAAAATGTGCTTATGATTTATCTGGTTGTTGGCGTATTTACAGTATTGGTGCTTACAATACTCATCTTATTAGAAGATATGAAACTACCCCGCAAGACACACGTTAACGACCGGCGCTTTTAAGGGCCGACAGCTCTGGTGCCTGCTTGCAAATATTTGTTTCACCTTCAAGCTTTTTCATCTGTTCGTTCAGGTAGGTGTATATATCCTTGTGCAGTAGCTCTATCTTATCGGATATGATCCGGGCAATAAGTATCACCTCAAAGCTATTGCCGGGGTATAATGCCAGTGCCTGGCTGGCATCATTGCAATCTTTGTATTCGGTAAGGAAAATGTACTTGTAGACTGGATCGCAGGGGGCTATCGTTACACACTCTATTTTGCTTTGCTGCGTATTGCCATAAGAGCCGCCTACCAGGTGCTGAAAACTACCTGCTATCTCCTCCGCATGCTTACGCACCATACCCCTCTGCCTCATATATGCAATTAATAAAAAAATTGTTCCTGAGTACACAACCGCGAGTAGCGCGTGCAATATAAAAATAGGGACAACCGTTGTCGTCCCTATTTCTCTGTGAAGATTTCCCATCCATCTACATTATCCACTCATCACCAAATCCATTCATCACAATTCCAATCATCATCACAATCTCACAATCCCTATTAATAAAACTCTGTGCCACGTTATCCACTATAAGCAAAGGCTGCCTTTACAATACATTTATAACCAGCAATATATTTTTTTTCGATTGTAGTTTACAGCTGTACGTGGCACGGTGCTAAACAAAAAAGAAACGCTACCTCTTGGGTAGCGTCAATATTTATACGTGGTTCCTAACTTTATTAATTCATACAATGGCTATGAAAGCTATCTGAGATATAAGCTGAAAACTCATCGGCGCGTCCAGCTACCTCCGAGGGCACAGGCACAGGCCCCGGCACAAACCTATACTTACCAACTTGTGAATCATAGGTCATAAAGTAGTAAACATCTGCTTCTGCATCCGCTACCAATTCAATAGAGTAGAAAACCATATCGCGCATACAGTGTCTTCCTATTACAGCTTTGTTATCACTGCCTACTATCGTCGTCCCTAATCTTCTTGTCTTTTCCATAACTCCGATCTTTATCAACTGCTCAACCATATAAAGGGAAAACCATACCATCAAAATGCCAGATATGCAAGATATTGCTAGCTATCGCATTAGCGATAGCTAGCAGGGAGCAAGTTGGTCGGATAGCGTGCTATCATCAGGCATCTTGCGTTACAATTTTTGATCAGTTTGACACATCTTATTTTCACATTTTTTTAGTCGTCGGGGCTTAGTTTTTCTTACTAATCTATGCAGAAATAGGCTATTACATATGCCTAAAGATGAGTTAGGATTATTCAGAACAATAAAACTACGAATTATGAAAAAGCTGATGCTATCACTTGCAATGTTTGGCCTGATACATAGTGCCAACGCTCAATGTAAATGCCAGGGACAAAAGAAGAAATCAAAGTCGAAAACCACATCCGTTGCAAAGGCAAAGCCTGCTCCCAGCAAGAATGTCGCTACGAAACCTACCCAGATAGTTTCTATGCCTTCAACCGCCAATATCGGGTTGACGGGTAAGTACCTGGATACGATGCAGGAACGAAATGAGACATTTATTCGAATGCAGGAAGTACAACCATGGGGCGGTTATGCAGACGATGTGCACGAAACCCGGAGTGGCTATATGGCAGTCCCGATACCTGAATACAGTGACATAGCAACCGAAGAGAATATGAACATTCGTGGCGAGGGCCAGATACCACATCGTAATATAAATATGCGCGGTACTAACCCAGCTAAAAACAGTTTTGAACAAGACCTTGAAATACTGAACCGCTACGACAAGATGCGTGGCAAAATGATACGCTAAATATTCCGACAGCGACAAACAAATAAGGCAACAGGTTCGATCCTGTTGCCTTATTTGTTATATTCATATCTCAGCAAATGATCTCTACTCATGTCCACTACTGCGTCTGAATATATATTGTTCGCTTTGGGCAATAATGGTGGCGAAATACAGCTACAACTACTTCTTTCTAAACTGCTAGATTACGGCATAGCACCTGCACAAGCAGCAGTTGCTATAAGCGAATGTATTGAAAAGAACTACCTCATTGAATCTGCAAACGCATATAAGCTCACGCCTATGGGCGACGGTATGTATAAAGCTATTGAGCTCAGTATGCCAGCCTGGCCCATGGATGATGTGCGTACTACAAAAGAGCCGCGCAATAATTTGGGCTAGCGTTTCGATCTCATTGCTTTCATCTGCATCAGCGACTTGTCTTCTACGTATCGCTTGTACTCTTCAGAATCGCAGGCATATAATGCTATCTTACCTTCCTCATCACAATGCACGCCCCAGCCATACCTTTTGGTAAGTGGCGATGCCCTCAAGCATGGCTGCCCCTTCGAGAAAAACGCAACTCTTGCCCCTTTTTGTTCTGCCTTCGGTATACTATTCTTTTCGGCAAATACATGAAATACTATATCGTCTGACGTGTATTGGTAAGGATGCTTAATGAGGCGGTCAAATTGCAGATTAGCAACAGTGGGCTTATCAGACTTTACCGGAGGTAACTCTCCCGCTTTGGCGGGACTATCTTCAGCTACCTGTATAAAGGTATTAGTATAGTTAGTCGTATGAATTTTCAAGGCTTATATCGATGATGACATCAAAGATAATGGCTGCTCGGATATGATATCCGTATCGCTGTCAGTCGTGTGTATCCATTGGTTGCAGATACAGAAAAAGATAGAGCTTTTCGTGCTGCGCAGGGGCTTTACGGGTATCCAGTTCTTTAGGATGCGTGCCCGAGGTTTGTATATACACTTCCCGTATGAGATCGATGCCATGCTCATACGAAGCTAGTGGGAAATATAGCGAAGTACCGCTGCCATATTTCTTATGGTAGTATGCTTCCGTTTCTTCTAACTGATCGGTAATAGATGCATAATGACGATAAAGCGCATTCAGATGGTTTGCAGGTATATCGGGACCTACGGTTGCCTGTATTTTATGCAGAACGTCAGTCAATGTGATCATTATAGAGATGCTTGGCCTGATTGTAAGATACAGTTTATCGAAGTGTTCCGGAAGTTATTTAATAGTTAAACAAAACCATTCGTTTATTGTATCTTATAAAGCAGTATATCTCAACTAACAACACTCCTGAGGGTATCGCAGAGCTCGGTATAACTGCCGGGTTTGGTTATAAAGTTTGCAGCACCCAAGGCCAGTACTTCCAGCTTCTCCTGTACATTCGATGAGGTAGTGTATACATACACAGGTATGTCTTCAAACTCCTTTTTCGCCTTTATCTCCCGCAGAAACTGTTTGCCGTCCATCTTGGGCATGTTCAGATCCAGGAAGATAATATCCGGCGTGTTTACGTCGGTGGCTCGTAACTTTTCAAAAGCTTCAGCACCATTTTTAGCGGTTATCAGTTCTATAGCGCCATCCACATCGCGCAGGGCGTCCTCAAACAACTCATGCTCGTCACGGTCGTCGTCCACTAAAAATAAAGTCTCAATTTTCTGCGCCATTCGAAGAGGGGGTAATGTCTTTCTATGATGATGTTCAGTAATGATACTGATGGCCCAGTCATGTAAAGATAGGTAAGCATTTGCATTATCCAAGCTTTACGTATAAAAAACAATAGCCAAATAAAATCATATTAAGACCTCTATCCCCTTCTTTAATAAACCGTCATCTTGATGTTATGTCGAGCAGCCCCTGCTTTTAACTTCAATAAGTATGTACCTGGTAGGAGCTGCGCATCAATACGTGCCTCCCCTCCGATAACAACGACATTGGTACGGTGCAACACCTGGCCTATGGCATTTACGGCCTCCACATTTGCCTCGCTAGCATCAATGCCTGCAATAGTAAAGCTGCCATTATTCGGGTTAGGGTACAGCCTGACACTACCTGTATGTGCATCTCTGATGCCCGTAGGGAACTGTACCCATACCGTGTCCGAAGCATTCTTATTCTGCGCACAAGGGTCTTCGCTGATGATGTCTACATGTATCATATCCATGTATGAGAGGCCTGTTGCATCGAAAGTAGCCTGCGTAGCGCCCGTCTGCTTGATGCCATTTTTAAACCATTGGTACTTAGGCGTGGTACCGCCGTGCTTTATCTTAGCTGTAAACTTTACCAGGTCGGCAGGACGAACATGCAGCCCCGGGTTGGCTATTATTTCTACTTCAGGTTTTGTCACTACCGGCAATACCGTCATATCTATGGTATCGGTATATAGCACCAGTGTGGTATAGCATACACCCGGTGCCGTCAGTTTGCAATAGTACACATCACCGTCGCTAATGGTTGGCGGTGTGTATTGGAGTGCATTGGAAGCCCCCACAGGTACGTTGTTCTTGTACCACTGCGCAACAGGTGCAGGGCCGCCGTCCTGCACAAAGGCTACAAAGGTGGGTATAGCACCCGCGCATATCGTATCGTTCGGGCTTACATATCCACCTATCCGTGACAGCACATTCACCTTTACATTCACTGTGTCCGGCAATGATACACAGCCATTGGCAGTGATGGTGAGTATATAGTTGCCGCTCTGCGCCAAAGCATTGGCAGGGAAAGAAGGACTCTGCAATGTAGAAGTATAGGATGGGCCTGACCAATAATAAGTAGCGCCCGATAAGCTGTTGCCGATGAGTTGCATAGTACCACCCACACATACAGGCAGCTGGGCACCCGCCTGTGCAACAGGTACCGGATGCACTACGGCATTGGTAGTAGTTGTATAAGAGCAGCCATTCATCGTAGTCTTTAGCGTATAGGTGCCGCTTGAACTGACCATAGAACTGGCCAGTGAAGGATTGGCAGCGGCGGAGCTGAAGCTGTTAGGTCCGCTCCACAGGTAAGACACTCCGGTATATGTGGTACTAGTATTTAGGCCGAACGGCTCACCGGCACATACAGGTGTAGTGTTGGATGCATATATTACAGGCAGTGGCTTGGTTGTAACGCTCACTGAATCGGTACGGGTACAGCCACTGGTGCCTGTAACCATAAGCCTGTAATATCCTTCGTGCACAAGAGCAGCATTTGTCATAAAAGGATTAGCGGTAGTTGAAGTGAAGCTGCCCGGGCCTGTCCAGGAATAGGTGACACCCGTAGACGCAGCAGATGATAGCTTGATAGTATCCAACAGGCATAGAGGACTATTGGAGCCAACAGATAATGTTGGCGATGCATTTACTACAACTGTAGTTACGCCTGTATCACTACAGCCATTGAGTCCTGCGGTAACAATATAAGTACCTGCGTGGTTTAAAGCTACAGGACTGATGGTAGGATTCTGAGTGGCTGAGGTGTATGTACTGGGCCCCACCCAGGAGAAGATTGCACCGGCGGCTGAGGTAGTGGCGGTAAGTGAAAGATTAGCAGCCTCGCATACAGGGCCGCTGTTGGTAGCGTTGATGTATGGCTTGGCCTTTACATCAACGGTTACAGAGTCTTTGCGATAGCATCCATTAGTAGCTGTAGCCGTCACATAATATTTACCCGATACACCCGGCTGCGCATTGCTGATGAAAGGGTTTTGAGTTGAGGCGGTAAAACCGTTAGGCCCTGTCCAGCCATAGCCAACCCCTGAGGAAGATGCAGTGCTGTAAAGCTTCAGGGTATCTTCCTGACAAATAGCGCTGTTGGACAATGCTGTTATGGCATTTGGAGAAGCACTAATCACCACCGTGTCTGTATCCTTAGCAGAGCAACCATAATTGTAGACAGTAACATAGTAATCACCCGTAGCCACACTAGTCGGCATAGCTATTTTAGGATTTTGCTGTGTAGAGGTAAAGTTATTGGGGCCTTTCCAGTACCAACTGAAAGTGCCAGTGGTAGTTGTGCTAGCGTACAACCTAAGCGTGTCGGCAGTACATGCAGGACTGGCTGCGATTATTATAGGCTTCGCAAGTGTTATAGCACCAATAGAAATATCTTTGCCATTGTCGTATGACGCAAAAGATGGACTACTTGCAACTATGCGCATACGGTATCCCGCTCCTCCCGTTATAGTTGAAGGAACAACTAATCTAAACACATCAGAACCCCGGCCTGAGATAGTAGCAAGGCTGGTGATATTGCTCGTGAAGCTACCAGAAGAATTAGATAATTGTAATGTAAATACATTTCCCGTATTGAAAGAATCACTATTTGCGTAGAAAGGAACAACGATAGAATCACCTACGCACCAACTGCTATCTGGGTAGACAAAAGAAATCTTAGGTAATTGCTTTACGATTATTGAATCTACATAGTAATAAGAGTAATTATTTCCCCCCCCTGCCAAAGCAGTAGTCATATTTGAAATTGAACGGAAGTTCCCAATTACAATATTATCGTAAGCAGAATCGGCGGTCAGGTATCCTACAAGTCTTATCCATCCATTTTGAATGGTAAGAGGACCATAGCTTGAGTAGTCTACCTGAGGTACTACATTTACTACTGTATTTCCAGGTAAGGATGAGGGACCGTTATCGAAAAAGTAGACTCCTAAGCCTGTCCCACCGTATTTTGAAAAATCGGATAAGGATGCTGATATGGAAACCTCATACCGGACACCGATTGTCAATGAACTCATGGGCCTATATATATATTCTCTGTAGTCCCCTGAGCCCGCATTAGAATAAAAACCGGCATAGCCGTTGCCATCAGCCGCCGCTTCACTTCCCAAAGAATTGGAAGGCACACTTACTGAACCTGTATTGCAGCTATTATAGTAGTCGGATGATCCTCCAGTGGTAAAAATATTCCAGCCGGTTACAAAATTGATCTGCGAGTAGCCTGTAGGACAAGATGTATACGTTTCAAAACTACCATTCGGCACCATATTAGGCTGCGCCGACACCTTCACAAACAACAGCAATATGAGGAGCAATGGAGTAAATAACCTTCGCATAACAGGGGCTTAGACGGAATAGTAAATATAAAAATATAATACTACAATTCCAATCTAATCATCCGGCCAGCTCTAATACACCGACACCCTCAGGGTGCGCACCTCATTGCCAAAGCTTAATCGTAATGCATAGTTTCCGGGGAGTAGCCTGCTTGCTATCGCAACGCTGCCATTAATTACAGTGGTACTATGATGATATACCGTTTGCCCGACTGCATTCACGATCTCCACATTTGCCTCCGTGACTTCTATGCCTGAAACAATAAAGTTGCCGTTACTGGGATTTGGATATAGACTAATATCGCCGGAGGTTATATTAGTGATAGCAGTTGGATTTTGCATCCACACGCTATCCGATGCTGCCTTGTCCAGCACACAAAGGTCATCACTAACAACATCTACCTGTATCACATCCTTAGATACCAGGCCTATAGCGTCAAAGATAGCCTGCTTGGCGCCGGTTTGTTTGATTCCGTTTCTGTACCATTGGTATTGAGGACGGGCACCGCCATACTTCACATGTGCAGTAAACCGTACATTGTCCGAAGGCCTTACACTAAATCCCGGGTTGGCTGTTATCTCCACTTCGGGCCTGGTTACTACCGGCAGTACGGCCATCTTTACTGTATCTGTAGACATCATCAGCGTAGTGTAGCAAACGCCGGGAGCGATTAGCTTGCAGTAATAAATATCTCCGCTATCCACCACTTGAGGCTTATACTTTAAGCTATTAGGTATGCCGACTGGAACATTATTCTTGTACCACTGCGCAACCGGCGCCGGGCCACCATTCTGTACAAAGGCTACAAAAGTAGGGCTAGTGCCTTTGCAAATGGTATCATTGGGACTCACATACCCACCTATTACAGGCAGTGCATTTATTTTCACAAATACCGTATCAGGTTTAGACACACAACCATTAGCCGTCACGATCAGCACATAGTTTCCGCTCTGGCCGGCCGACGAAGCAGCCATCGCCGGACTTTGGAAGGTGGAGCTATATGATGGCCCGCTCCATTGGTAGGTAGCGGCCGGGTAGCTGTTGCCAAGAAGCTGTATAGTACTGCCCAGGCACACCGGCAATTGGGCACTGGCATGCGCTACCGGTATGGCGTGTACGGTAGCATTGGTTACAGCCGTATAGCTACAGCCATTCATGGTGGCCGTAAGCACATATGTACCGCCTGCAACTACCTGTGCATTATTAACAGTCGGGCTTACTGATGTAGCGCTAAATCCATTAGGACCTGTCCATACAAAAGATACACCCATATAAGACGTGGTAGCACTCAGCCCGAAAGAAGTACCTGCACATACCGGACTGGTATTAGATGCATAGCTTTCCGGCAATGCCTTCATTGTAACGTTTACTGAATCGGTTCGGGTGCAGCCGTTGGTATCTGTTACGGTCAGCATATATTTACCATCATTTGCAGTAGCAGCAAGCGCTATGAACGGATTAGCGACAGTGGCACTATAGCTGCCCGGGCCTGTCCAGTTGTAGCTTACGCCGGCCGAGGCTGTAGACAATAGCTTAATAGTATCCAGCAGACACACCGGGCTGTTAGAGGCCGTGCTCAAAGACGGGCGGGAATTAATTACTACCGTTGTTATTCCGGTATCGGTACATCCATTTAAGCTGGCAGTAACCGTATAAAGACCGGCATTAGCTGTAGTTACAGAACTGACAGCCGGATACTGACTCGCAGACATGTAGCCAACAGGTCCACTCCAGGTAAAGCTAGCGCCGTTAACAGCCGTATTGGCCGAAAGGCTCAGGCTTGATTGCACACACACCGGCCCATTACTTGAAGCAGCTACAAATGGCTTCGGCTTTACGTTTGCGACTACTGAATCCTTACGGTAGCAGCCATTGGAAGCAGTGGCAACTATATAATACTTGCCACCATTGGTGACAGACGCATTGAGGATAACGGGATGTAGAATGGACGAGCTAAAACTGTCAGGACCACTCCAGCTGTACGTGACACCCGATGAAGATGCAGTTGAATATAGCTTCAATGTATCCTGCTCGCACACTGACGAATTGGACGAAGCGACTATTGCGGCAGGAGATGTTTTCACAAGTACCGAAGTTGTGTCTCTCGCTATGCAGCCATAGTTATATACCGTCACGCGATAGTTGCCTGCCGAGGTATTGATTGGGTTGCCCATTACCGGGTTTTGCGCCGTTGATATAAAGTTATTAGGCCCTTCCCAACGCCAGGTAAATGTGCCCGTACTAGTGGTTGTTGCACTCAGCCGCAGGCTATCTGCCGTACATACAGGGCCATTGCTGGCAGCTACTGGTTTATTGGGTCTAAAAGCGCCTATTGCTATATCCTTTCCATTAGTGCGGCTCGTCAGTGGCTTGCTACTTGATACCACACGAATACGATAGTGATAACCGGCAGCTATGGTGGCAGGAATTACCGTTCTGAATATTCCGGAGCTAATGCCGGAGACCGTAGCAAGCGTGGTGACACCACTGACAAAACTGTCTGATGTATCCGATAGCTGTAGCGAAAATATATTACCAGCATTGATCGAATCACTGTTTACGAAATAGGGTACGATCAGGGAATCACCTGCACACAGCAGCGTATCCCTATACCTTAATGCCAGGTTTTCTGCCCTGATCACTATTGAATCGAAATAGTAGTAAGCATGTGGTATAGATCCGGCACTGAGCGATACAATATTCAGCACACTGTCGTCTTTGAAGTTGCCAAGCACTATATTGTCGTAAGCAGAATCAGCAACGTAATAAGCCGTCAGTCTCACCCATCCAGTTTTTTCGGTAATCGGCCCTGCAAAGCTAAAATCTACCTGCGGAATCAAGATGCGGCTTGAATTGTAATAGGCCGCTCCCCTTTTCAGGAATATGCCCAGGCCATCAACTGCATACTTGGAGTTATCGGCCAGCGATATAGACAATGAGACTTCGTAGCTCCTCGTAGCCACCATTGGTGTAATAGCCCTTGTGAATGATTCCCTTCTGCTATAGAACGATGCACCCACGTAGCCATTCCCGCTTACCGCATTCTCAGTCCCCCACTTGTTTGATGGCATACCGACTACAATGGCTCCGCAGCTATGAAAAAAATCGGGTGTATTCTGAAAATTGCTCCACCCTGTAATATTGCCTAGTTGCGCAGTCGCGGTAGGGCAAGCACCATAATATTCAAAGTTTCCATTGGGTACCAGATTGCGTTGAGCAAAGACAGCAGCAAACGGAAAATACAGAAGCAGTAACAGGGTAAACAAACTTTTCATAAACAGTGCCATTTAACACACTGTGAAATTACAGACGTTAACAAAACGGCTGAAACCTATACACCGCTGGTTCATAGCTGTTTACCACTAATTTACTCCTATCGCACGACTGTGCATCGCTTCAAATGCTTAAGCCCGGCCGGCACATTCCTTCACCGGCCCGTTCGCGATATAAATGAATAACTGCTTTCAGGAAAAGTACCGCGCTAAAGGGGTGTTACGAACGTCGTAGTCTTCTGACAAAGCCTTATATACTTCAAGCTGCGCTTCGGTAAATGAGCGCTTGCCTTCCCCTACTCTTCCGTTTCTAATGAAATTATTATACACCTTCCGATGATCGGGCTGTTCGCCAAATTTCTCCTCATGTTTTTTCATAAATGCTATAGAGCTACGCTCTGTTACGCGCTCCATACGTGCCTCATCTACTTCGATGCCCAGGAATGAAGCTATGCGTAAAATAGCTGCCCTCTTGTCTTGCACGATATCTTCATAGTTGATATAGAGGACCGGTAGCCCGGCTTCATTCTTTATCCATTCCATGTTATAACCCAGCCAATCCTTTACCTTCCTATCCCAAAGTTCACCTATATCTGCTGTAGGGTTGATGTAGTCTTTAATGTGCTGATGAAGAGAAGAAACTACATCGGCACAGTCCCTCAACACGCATATAAACTTTCCGCTCCTTATGCTCTTCAACATTTCATAGTTATCATGCGTTTTGATGATCCTACGTTCACCGGTACTTTTCATCTCGCACTTCGATACCGCTGAAAGTCTGCACCAGGGAGATACATCGTAGATATGGTCAAAGTCCATGCTGCCATCGGTGGTAAGTTGATACAGGATCATTTGCATCAGCGTAGTTCCTGACTTTGGAAACGTTACGATATATACATCTGTATCGCGCTCGCCAAACTCCTGCATCAGCTTTTTCATACGCGTTTTTATAGTTAGCTCATGCAACTTGGAAAGCGAACGCTCCAGCAGTTCCTGTTCTAGTATCAGTTGGTCATAGTCAGGTGTATGCAAATTTTCGTCGAAGGCATCTACCGCCCGCAGCAGGTCTACGTTTATCATTATGGAGGTTTTAGGATGTCTGATTTACCCTACCATCGGGTGTCGCTTAAACTCCTTCGTTCTGTCAAAAAGGAAACGATAAGTAGTTAGCTTACGGCTGCGGGTGGTGCCCAGGCTTTCGGCTATATTTATCATCTTGGGGTTAAAGTCGCCGATCCACAGCATTTCATAACGGTCATACTTCTTTTCAGCCTGTATACGCTTAGCACCTTCTACTACTATGTATGCATCCACTCCTTTGCCTTGAAACTCGGGTATAATGCCAAACACCAGCCCTACAAACCTATCGCACTTGCCAAAAGCCTTCAGCCAAAGGAATTTCAGCTTTTGCAGCAGGCCGAACTTTCCGTTCATGTATTTGAAATACTGATTGAGGTCGGGCAGGTTTATCCAGATAGCAATCGGCTCGTCTTTGTAGTATGCAAACCAGCTAATGCTTTCATCTATGACAGGCTTCATCTTCTGGAACATCTTCTGCACCGTACGCTCTTCCAGGGTCTTACCACCGCCATGCCCGGCCCATGCTTTGTTGTACACGTAGGTAAAGTCTTTTACAAACTTATCGAGCTTGCTTTTGTCGATCGGCACTGCCTTATAATTCGGGTCTTTCGATAGCTCGGCATGGCGTGTATAAAACTTATCCTGCAAGCGACTGTTCGCCCTCAGCCCGAAGCATATTTGGTGGAAGTAAGCCTGAAAACCATATTGCTCAAATAATGGCTGATAATAGGGCAGGTTATAGTTCATACCATACAGCGGCGACTGGAAACCTTCTACCTGCAATCCCCACCATTTGTCGCGCTCACCAAAGTTGATAGGCCCGTCCATTGCTTCCATACCACGCTCCTGTAGCCAGCGCTTACAATGGTCGAACATAAAGTTTGCAGCCTGCCGGTCGTCTATGCATTCGAAAAAACCGATGCCGCCCGTTGGCTGCTCCTGTTTATACTGTTTGTTTATAAATGCAGCTATCCGGCCTATTGCCTTCCCCTGCACATCGCGTAATACCCACCGTGTACACTCGCCTTTTTTAAAGAATTTGTTCTTGCCAGGGTCAAACACCTCTTCTATATCCTTATCCAGCGGACGTATCCAGTTAGGGTCATTCTTGTATATATCTACAGCCAGCTCCACAAAGGCACGCTTGTCGGCCTCCGTTCTTACTTCCTGCATCTGCATCATTATATCACCGTTTTTTAAGCGTCGAAAGATACGGCAATTTCAGGTCTGCCATCTACCGGCGGGTGATTTACGCGCGACTTAGGTTTTATCTAACATATTTTTCCTTAGTTTGCGATACACATGCAATGGTTAATCTGGATCGTATCGATAGTACTGGCGGCAGGGGCAGGATATGTTGTTTATAAGGCCGACCAGCGGCGGGCAGTGCCCTACCCCTGGCTTACGGCATTGCTCCGCAGCGCATTGATACTGCTTACCCTGTTGCTGCTGCTAGCCCCGGCCATCAGCATCAATAAGAACGAGACCCAAAAACCGGTTGTACTCTTCCTGCAAGACAATTCGGCATCGGCAGGCATAGCCCTTGCCAAAGACAGCGCTACTTACCGCAAGAACACACAGGAATTATTGGAGAAGTTATCGGATAAATATAAGGTCGTAACCTGGGCATTCGGCAACCGCATACAGCAAGACAGCACCTTCAGCTACCGCCAGGACGCCACCGATATATCCGCAGCCTTATCGCAGGCGCAGGAGTTTTACGGCTTGCAAAACCTGGGTGCAGTAGTACTGGCTACCGACGGCCGCTACAACCAGGGCAGCAATCCGCTGTTCCAGCAGTTATCGCTACGCAGCCCTGTTTACACTGTGGGCATCGGTGATAGCACAGCACAGAAGGACCTGCGCATAGCCCAGGCATATGCCAACCGCGTGGTAACACTCAATAGCCAGTTCGAGATACGTACGGATATCATTGCCACATTGGCCAATGGCTATGCTAATAGCGTGCAACTGACCGAGAATGGCAGCCTGCTGGGTAGCAACAGCATATCCATCAACAGCGACCGCTACGACCGTTCTTTATCATTTACGGTGAAGGCAGATAAGCTTGGACTGCATCACTATGTAGTAAGTGCTCCGCCCGCAGAAGGCGAAGAAAATGTAGTGAATAACCGCCGCGATATATTCGTAGAGGTCGTAGACGAAAAGAAAAGCGTGCTGATACTCTCTGCCGCCCCGCACCCCGATATCAATGCCATAAAGGAGGCATTGACCGGCATGGAGACCTACGATATTACCATACGCGCCATCGACAAAGCACCGGCAGACTTTTCGGCTTACAATGTGGTCATCCTGCATCAGCTGCCTTCGCAGCGGTACGATGTTCCGGCAGGTCTGCTCAGCGCTCGCAAACCAATTTGGTACATACTGGGCGGACAGTCTAACGCTGCATTGCTTAACCAATACCAGCGGGCTGCATTCCTTAATACCAATGCAGCAGCCACCAAAGATGCACAGCCGACCTACAATACAGCATTCAACATTTTTACCCTACCTCCCAACTTGCAGGCCGTTATCGACAGGCTGCCTCCACTAAGCGTGCAGGCAGGTAATGCAAAGGCGTCACCCGAGGTATCTGTACTCTTCCATACACGTAGCGATGCGAATAACCCGCTATGGATGTTTCAGCAAGGCACACCGCCTATTTCTATACTGATGGGTGAGGGACTATGGCGTTGGAGGCTATACGAGTATCGCTATTTCAACCAGCACCAGGTAGTGGATGAGTGCATCAGGCAGACAATATCGTTCCTGAGTGCGAACAGCAACGAACGTCCGTTCCAGGTATCGCTGCCTAAGTATGTGTGGAGCGATAAGGAATCGATCACCCTCAATGCATACCTGCTGAATGCCAACAACCAGCAGATAAATACACCCGAGGCGCAACTTATTATAGCCGATAGCGCTGGCAATAAGCAAAGCTATTCTTTTGAACGGGCAGGCAGTGGCTACAGGCTGAATATAGGAATCCGCGCCGGCGGCTATTATACTTACACCGGGCGTACTACGCATAATGGCAAGGTACATTCCGTATCGGGCAGCTTTGTGGTGGAGAGTATGCCGCTCGAAATGATGGAGACCGGGGCAGACTTCCCGCTGCTGTACGCACTCTCTAAAAAATACAATGGCAGCTTTGTACCGGCATCGCGCGTAGGTGCCTTGTACGACAGTATATCACGCAACACAGCCATCAAGCCGGTCATTATCTCTAATACAGAATCGGTACCGCTCGTGGATTGGAAATGGTATTTCTTCCTGATACTGGTGATCGCTGTCGCAGAGTGGTTATTGAGGAAATACTGGATGGCTCAGTAACCTATCAATTAAGAAAACGCTACACACTTCTCCGGGAAAGCTGCTGCGTGTTTATAGATGAGGTTGCGGATATAGTCATTGTCCTGTAGTGGCTCTATGTCTTTTTGCAGTTGCTCTATATTATCGAGCGCTCTGCCATTGGTGATGTAGCCCATACCGTAGAAGTTGCCACCTTTCATCAGTATACAACTCTGCTCATCCTGCCCGATGCCTACATCCAGCAGTGCAAATGTAGGCAGCTGCTTTTGCAGCCAGCTTATGGCACTATCTACTCTATCATTATAAACATCTACGCCCTCGGTAGAAGTACATGGGTCGGCACAGCCATCGCCCAATACTCCATGCTCGCAGTCGGCACCTTTGGCTAGGTTGCATAGCCTGGTACATAGCTGGAACTCTGCTATCAGTTCACGCAGCCGTTGATGGCCTTCCACTATGGTATTGAAGGTATATACGGGCTTCAGTTGATGCTTGTTTTTTTCAATAGCCAGTCGCTTATAGCCATTGCGGTCCTCATATACCAGCAGGCCAAACTGCGGCAGGTAGCCTCGCTGGCTGCGGTTATACACCGGCCATAGCCTGCGTATCTCTACGCTCTCCAGTATATGCGCCATCAGGTCGGTAGCACATTCCTTATAGCTGATGCGGTATATATCGCGCAGAAAATCCTGTTTCTGTTTATTGGGCTTGTTGTTGGAGAAATGGCTTTTTACCCGCTTAAAGATATTGACCGCCTTGCCTACATATACGATCTTGCCCTTGGCATCGTAGAAGTAGTACACACCCGGCGTTTGCGGCAGGTTGTCTATCTGCTCTACGGGCACATGCGGGGGTATGTACTGCTCGCGGTTGCGGCCCTTCAGCATACCGTGTATCACCCCTTCCTTATCCTCTTCCATCAGCATGGTAAAGAGGTGGGCCGTAGCCATGGTATCGCCACCTGCACGGTGATGATTGGTAAGGCGGATGCCTACCTGGTGGCATAGCTTGCCCAGGCTATAGCTCTTAAGCCCCGGCAGTATCTTGCGCGACAGGCGCACGGTACATAGCTTGCGGGCATCGTACTGGTACCCTGCTGCTTCCAGTTGGTGTTTTACAAAGGAGTAGTCGAAATTGACATTGTGCGCCACAAAGACCTTATCCTGCAGCAGCTCATTTATCTTGCCCGCTACTTCCGCAAACGATGGCGCATTGGCTACCATATCGTTGGTGATGCCGGTAAGCGACTGTATGAAGATGGGTATGTGGCGGTGGGGGTTTACCAGCGTTTCGTAGAAATCGAGTATTTCCCTACCGTCGTGTATGGCAATGGCGATCTCGGTAATGCCGTTTCCTAAAGCATAACTCCCTGTCGTCTCAATATCTACAATCGCATACAGCATCCGGAATACAGGATTCTCTTATAAGTGATAATGGGGCCGGAAGGCCCGGGCAGCAACTTGTACAATCGTACAACTGCGTGCTATACAAAGTTAAGACATAACCGATTACAATGCGTGGCGCGCAGCCCTATATATGTCTGTTTTTCAGGTGGCGGGCATAGTTTTCATGCAGTATCCATCATCATACATATCAACACAGATGAAAACAGAAAAAGGCAAAATGCTTGCGGGCGAATTGTACAATCCGCTCGATCCCGTACTGGTAGAAGACAGGCTTAGAGCGAGGTTGCTGATTAAACAACTGAACGACCTGCCCGAAAATGAAAGCGCACGTCGGCAAGAGATACTGAAAGAACTTATACCCGTACAAGGCGACAACCTATGGCTGCAGCCGCCCTTCTACTGCGACTATGGCTACAACATAGAAGTAGGCAACAATGTATTCTTCAACTTCAACTGTGTGGTGCTGGATGTAATGCGGGTAAAGATTGGCGATAATACGCTGTTTGCCCCCTCGGTACAGATCTACACAGCAACGCACCCTACGGACTGGAAAGAACGCGCATTGGGGCTTGAATTTGCCAAGCCTGTAATGATAGGCACGCATGTATGGGTGGGCGGTGGCGCCATCATATGCCCCGGCGTCACCATTGGCGACCGCGCCATTATAGGAGCAGGCAGTGTGGTGACCAAAGACGTACCGGCCGATGTGATAGCGGCAGGCAACCCTTGCAAAGTGATACGCAGGAATGATGGGAACGACAGCAGCATATAAGGAAGAAGGACGCTACTTGCGTCCTTCTTTTGTCCTTTCGATCAGATCCTTTGCGATCTTATTTGCTTCGGCGGCATTCTCTGCCCTTATGTAAGCAAATATGAGCTTGTCGTTGTCCTTCTCATAATACAGGTCTGTATTATAAGGCACCACGTTCTTCTCTTCTTCGCAGGAAATGATACTGTTGTCGGCAAAAACTACTCTGAAAAAAGGCATGTGGCCGTACCTATTTGAGGCTCAAATTTACCCAACGGCATACAGAAAAAAGAATGAAAAAAAGCAATGCGTGTATCGCTCACAAAAACTTATTTATTATCAATACGTTATCTTCAAAAAATACATTTTAAAAAATTCAATATTAACCTGCCGATAATATTATTCAGCAGTATTGGACGCATACTTGCCGAACTCTTTTCGCAGAAATTCGTTCAGGTCTTTGGGCTCCAAACCAAATTCTTTTTTTAATAACTCATCTGTAGTCGCGTAAGTCAAAGCCCTTTTTAAACCTGCCACGCCATCTTTCTTATCTATCATTTTCAGCAGCAGGCCATTTACTGTATGGCTTATATGCAGCATCTTATCTTTTGAACGCAACTCCACGTAATTAGTAAGGTCGGTGTCAGGATAGGCAGTAAGATAACGCGCCATCCGGTTGATGATCCAATCGAAATCATGACCGATACCGCCGCCATAATAATATACCAGCGCATGCGTCATCGGAGACTTTGGATAGGCGGGATTGAAGTACATATGCAATACCTCATGCAAATAACCCTCGCCCATACCCTGGCTGAATATCATTCCGTGCTGGGGGTATGAGATGCCGTTAGGTGCCATTTCATCCATAGCAAAGACATAGTCCATACCTCGCATCGCTGTAAGCTGCTGCGGATTATCAGCAAAGTAATAATGGACAGGAACGGGTTTGAATCCCCAATCTTGCTCTATCTGCTCCAATCGCTTAAGCATTGTCTTACTAACCCTGCGGTCAAACCTGTGCAATGCCGGAAAGTGATAGATTATATTCCGTTTACGAACCGTTTTATAGTTCTTCTTCTTCAACTCCAGTTCACTAATAAAATAAGGCTTACTTGTATGCCCATCCAGCGCCACATAATGATTGGTGATGGCCCAAGGAAACACTTTACCGGAACTATCATAATTATAGAATAGCGTTTTCAGATGAACATAATCATCGTAAGGCAGTGCGTAGAAGATGGTGGGCGTCTTGCAAAACTGGTAGGTAGGATAATCATCGGAAATGCTATACACAATATTATCGGGCAGCGTAGAGCGTTTGCAGTCTTCTTTACTCCAATATCGGCTATAGTCGGGCAGCTTACGGTCATTAAATTCTTTAAGGTAGGACACCAGGAAGTTCGTAGCTGCTTTTATGCGCTTGTCTGAGGTATCTGCCCCTACGAGTTCTACATATTGCGCATGGGCAGGTTGGGCAAGAGCCAGCATAAATATCAGTATAGCAAAAAACCCTATTGGCATTATTCCATGTTCGTCTGCTAAAGTTATTAAAGAGTTGACAAAAAAAATAAAGGATGAGCATCAGCCCATCCTTTACCTTATATCATTAAGATTACCAGCTACTAGTTGTGGTTCTCTTTGAATTTTTTGATCGCGGCTGTCAGCTTCGGAACTATTTCCTGTGCATCGCCTACTATACCATAGTCGGCAGCTTTGAAGAAAGGAGCTTCGGGATCTTTGTTGATCACAACGATGGTCTTAGAACCGTTAACACCTGCAAGGTGCTGTATAGCGCCGGAGATACCTACGGCAATGTACAGGTTCGGGCGAATGGTACCACCTGTTTGGCCAACGTGCTCGTGGTGCGGACGCCAATGTGAGTCGGCCACAGGGCGCGAACATGCCAGCGTAGCGCCAAGGCTGCCTGCCAGGTCTTCCAGTATACCCCAGTTCTCAGGGCCTTTCAGTCCGCGGCCACCAGATACTACCAGTTCAGCTTCCGAAAGCGGAATAGCACCCGTCACTTTATTTGTTTCTTTTACTACTACACTGAAGTCTTTGTCTTCGAAGCTTACATCCAGCTTCTCAACCGTAGCCGATCCTTCGCCTTTCTTTACCGGGAAGGTGTTAGGCAGCAGGGTTACCACTTTTACATCGCTGGTAATGTTAGCGTATGCAAAAGCCTTACCCGAGAATACGTTCTTCTTTACTACGAAGCCTTTGCTTAGGTCGGGGTGCGATACTGCACCGGCTACCATACCAGCCTTCAGACGGGCAGCTACACGTGGCGCAACAGATTTACCAGTTACATCGTGGCTGGCTACTATTACTTTAGCGCCTTCTTTTTGTGCAGCAGCTATTACCGCTTTTGCATAAGCGCGTGCGTGCAGGTCGTTCAGGCGTGCATCGGCAATGTTTATCACTTTTTGGGCACCGTATTGTCCCAGTGTTTGCATATTGGCTTCTGGCGCATCGCCCAGTACTATGGCAGTAGCGGTAGTGCCCATGCTTTGCGCTATGGCTGCTGCATATTGTATGGCTTCAAAGCTCTTCTTCTTAAAAGCGCCCTGGCTGTGTTCTGCTAAAACGATTACAGACATATTATTAGTTTCGAAAAGGTCAGATTAAGAAATAGTTTTTTTAGATCACTTTAGCATCGCTGTGCAGTGCAGATACCAGTTCGTCCACATTATCTGCCGTGTACATTTTCACACCTGTTTTTGCAGGAGGAAGATCGTAAGAAACGATGCTGGTAAGCGCCTCAACACCCGCAGCCGGAACCACTTTCAATGGCTTGGTGCGTGCTGCCATGATGCCGCGCATGTTAGGTATACGCGCCTCGGCCATACCCTTCTGGCAAGATACTACCAGCGGCAATGGTGAGGTATTTGTTTCTTCACCGCCTTCTATCTCGCGCTTCACAGTAGCAGTACCGCCTGCTATCTGCAGGTTGGTAGCAAAACCGATGAAGTTCATATCCAGCAGTTCGGCCAGCATAGCGCCAACAGAAGCATTATTATAATCGATAGATTCTTTACCGCAAAGTACCAGGTCGTAACCTTCGCTTTTTGCATATTCAGCTATCTGTGCAGCTACCACATAAGGGTCGTCGCTTTCGGCATCTATGCGTATCGCCTCGTCGCCACCCAGCGCCAGCGCCTTGCGTATCACAGGCTCGGCATCTGCCTTACCCACAGTTACCAGGTGTACGGCTGTTGCAGTACCGGCCTCTTTCAGCTCCAGTGCGCGTACCAGTGCATACCACTCATCGTAGGGATTGATGATGAACGTAACACCCTGTGTATTGAATTTGCTGTTATTGTCGCTAAAAGCGATCTTGGTAGTAGTGTCAGGTACCTGACTGATACAAACTAAAATCTTCATCAGAAGTAAATTTGTTGTTCTATATTATATATGCCTTAATCGGCTAAATTGTTTGCAAACCTACGTCAAAACTTTGACTATGCCGAACGGGCCGTTAGGATTAAAGCGCGTCGGCGACGCGCAAAGCATAACACGAATCTGTTACATGTTTGTAATATCAGGAATTAACCAATAACACAGACTCCGAAAAATACATTTAGCCTGAACATATTTGACCTGCTCACCATTTAAGCATCCGTTCTTTATTATCAAGCGACTTTGGAAAAAGTCTTTTCATCCGCGCAAGGAAAACGCTAAGGGTGCCGTCCTCTTCCATCCACTTTTTCAGCTTGAAGTAATAAGTAGAATAGTATCCATTCTTAAGCAAAAACCCGTTGTTTACCGGGTATTGGAATCGGTCGCGCATAAAGCTGTCTGTTCCCTTCAGTAACCTTTGTATTTGCCGCTCGCAGCTGCGATGATATTGTGTTCTGCCAAGGCTATGCTCATTCACCTTTACAACACATTTGTTTACTGCATGGTAAACGCGTTCCGTCTTTCGTGCAAATGTTTGAGCAGACTTTACATCAATAAGATGAGTCTCCCTCGCGAAATGCTCTGTACCAAAGGCGGCTATCACATCGCACATAGCCTCGTGATAGGCATAGGGCAGCCATAGATTCTTAAATGCATAGTTATGCGCCAGTTCATGAAACACGATAAAACAGATGGCTTCCCTGCTATATTGCAAAAGCCTCGCGTGCATTTTCGTATCTGAGTTAGCATGTACTTTGTATAAAAGCACTTCGTACCCATTGTTTACATAATGTTTCGCAACACTATCAGCTTCCTTTTTTATTGTGCATGGTATGTATATATGCGCCTCTGGTAGCGTCTTTACCGTGTCGGCGTAAGAGACGAACAAACAGTAATAAGGCTCCTCATTACCTTCCCAGGCGGTAAAATATTGACCCTGCGGTAACCCCAGCTGTCGCGCGGCATATTGTGTAACGGTAGCAATAAATGCGGAATCAACCCCTGTTGCAGTAGCTACCGTTGAGGAAAAGAATAAAAGGGAGTATAGCAAGATTCGCATGTATTAAAGTTACATACTTAGTTTACTCCTCTTTGTTAAAACAAAAAGGAGCCCAACGGACTCCTTTTTCAAAAATATCAAAATCTGCAATTATTTATTCTCAGCAGATATCTGGTCGTTCATATCGTTGTCTACCAGAATACGGCCACAGTGTTCGCACACGATGATCTTCTTGTGCTGGCGAATTTCTGACTGGCGCTGTGGAGGTATCACGTTGAAGCATCCGCCGCAAGAGTCGCGCAGGATAGGCACTACTGCCAGGCCATTGCGGTAGCTGGTGCGGATACGGTCGTAGGCTGTAAGCAGGCGCGGGTCAACCTTTGCCTTTGCAGTCTCCGATTTTTCGCTCAGCACTTTTTCTTCTTTCTCTGTTTCGCCGATGATCTTTTCCAGTTCAGCTTTCTTCTGGTTCAGGGCTTCCTGTACCTGCTGCATTCTTTCTTCGGTCTTCAGGCGCTGGTTGCCGCGGTCTTTTAGCTCATATGTAGCATCTTTTATATGCTTGTCGTTCAGCCTTACTTCCAGTTCCTGCAGCTCGGTCTCTTTATTTATCGCTTCAAACTCGCGGTTGTTCTTTACGTTCTCAGCCTGCTTCTCATATTTCTTAATGAGCGCCTGGGCTTCTTTCTTGCCGTTGGTCTTTGCCTCGATGAAGTTGTTGATGCTATTGATCTCAGCATCAATGTTTTGCAGGCGGGTTTGCAGGCCTTCGATCTCGTCTTCCAGATCTTTAACCTCCATTGGCAGCTCTCCTTTCAGAGTCTTGATCTCATCGATCTTTGAGTCGATCTTCTGCAACGTCAGGACAGCGGTCAGCTTTTCTTCAACTGAAAAGTCTTTTACATTAGCCATATCAGCAAAAATATTTTACGGGATTCGTGGATGTATTTGATAAAAGAATGGCAAAATTAGGAAATTTTTCCGTAAGTATTTCTTCAAATAATTCAACTGTAAACTGCTCACTCTCATAGTGCCCTATATCGGCAATAATGGTTTGCCCGTCGGCATCGAAGAATTGGTGATATTTAAAATCTCCTGTTATGAAGATATCAGCACCTGCACCAATGGCCTCTTTCAGCAGAAAGCTGCCCGAGCCGCCGCAGACCGCTACCCGCTCTATTTTCTTCCCCCGCAGGGCCGTATGGCGGATGCAGTCTGTTTTCATGGTATCCCTCAGGAATTTTAGGAACTCTGTTTCATCCATAGGCTGCGGCAGGGTGCCGATCAGGCCAGCGCCCAGTTCCTGGTTGGGGTTTTGCAGGGCGATGAATTCATAGGCCACTTCTTCATAGGGGTGACTGTCAAATAATGCTTTCAGCACTTTTGCCTCCTTGTGCTTTTGTACCAGCACCTCTATTTTCACCTCGTCTACCAACTCTCGCGGCCCGCCGGCCTGGCCTATAGCCGGGTCGGCATCTGCATCAGGTTTAAAGGTTCCTTTGCCCTGGGTATTGAAACTGCATTCCCTATACCTGCCAATATCACCCGCACCAGCGTCAAATAATGCCTCTCTAACTTTATCGGCAGCATCGGCAGGGGCAAAGGTGTACAGTTTGCGTAGCGTATCCATCATCATCGATAGTATGGCTGTGCCCTTTAGCCCAAGCTTAAGGGCTATTTTGGCATTCACACCATAGCGCGCATTGTCCATATTGGTATGGGCCGCATATATATTAAGGTCATTTTTTATTGCTTTTTGTACGATGCGCTCTACGTACCCCCTGCCCGTCAGCCGCTTCAGCCCCGAGAATATGACCGGGTGATGGGCGACTATCATATTACAATTCCTGTCCAATGCTTCCTGCAATACCTCTTCCGTTACGTCCAGTGTCAGCAATACGCCCTTTATTTCATCGCCTGCATTGCCTACTTGCAATCCGCTATTGTCGTAGCCTTCCTGGTAGGTGAGCGGGGCAAAGGCTTCCAGTGCCTGCATGATATCTTTTACTTGCATACGCGGCAAATTATCCTGAAAATTAGATTTCGTAACTATTTTTTTTGCTACCATCAATTCCTGTGTCTATGTTAGCATCGTTATAATAAATACAGCAGATATGTTCATCAGACTTTCATTGGCTACCATTATACTGATTTGTGCTATCGCATTGAATGGCTGTAAACATGATACACCCGTCCCGGCACCTGTGCCTAAGGAAATTGTCTGGACAACCCTGCTTGATAGCAGCCTGTCTCACTGGGACAAATGGATCGGTGTACCTCATTATTCGGTTGACCTGCCGGGCTACCCGAAGGGGGATGGAATGAATGGTACTCCGATAGGACTTAACAACGACCCCTTAAGCGTATATAAGATAGAAGCGGTGGATGGCAAGCCTTACCTGCATATTTCAGGACAGATATACGGTGGATTGACAACAAAAAAAGAATACGAAAATTATCACCTGAAGCTGGAATTTAAATGGGGTGAAAAGAAATATGAGCCCCGGCTAAATGCAAAAAGGGATAATGGAATACTATATCATTGCTACGGCCCGCATGGCAAGTTCTGGAATGTGTGGATGAACTCGCAGGAATTCCAGATACAGGAGGCCGATATGGGCGATTATTATGCACTGGGGCCACTAATGGATATTAAAGCAGCCCGCAGGCTGCAAGACAATGAAGACGCCTGGATCTATGAGCCGACCGATTCCTTACGCATATTTGGCGATGATGGCGTAGCGGGCCGCTGCCGCAGGGGCAAGGATTATGAAAAGCCGCACGGAGAATGGAATACATTGGAATTGATATGCCTCGGCGACAGCAGCATACATATAGTGAACGGCATGGTCGTAATGCGGTTGAAAAACTCCCGGCGCAAAAATGACATGGGTATGCTAACAACTCTTACCCGGGGTGTTATACAAATACAATCGGAAGGGGCAGAAGCCTGGTACCGCAACATACAGATACGCCAGATAACTGAAGTATCGGAAGCTTACCGATAAACAGGTATTATTTGAATTTCCAGTCGTGAAACTGGAACTTGTTTCTGGATAGGGTCTCTTTTGTAGGGTTCAGGCTTATGTAATAGTCCGTGTTCTGAAAATCAAAATGACCGAAGCTATCGCCAAAAATCCTGGCAGCATGGCCGAAGACTGCAACTCGCTTGCCTTCGTGCAGGCCACGGTCTACCAGGCTATCGTAAGCAGGATATCGTCCCGGGCTGAAGAAGAACCTTGTCTTTATTTTCTCTTTGGTAAGAAACAGGATATCCCATTGAAAAGTATAGTCGTCCACAAAAACGAACGATACCTGCTCTTTCTCCAAGTAGCTGATCGCCTCTGCCATCGACTTGCCGTGCGACCGTAACAGCTGGCTTCTATAGTAAGTTGCGGTTCCGATAGCGCCTATTAAAGCTGCTGTAAGCACATAGTTCTGCACCCTTAGCCGGATATCTATATTGTAATAGTATAAAAAAAGATACAAGGAGAACAACGTAAAAACGGTGACAGGCAGCATATACCTGTAAGACGGCTCCTGCGAAAACAACGAATACCCTAAAACAAGGGGAAGGAATAAGGTCGAAGACACCAGCAACCACTTGTGCCTATTATTCTTTTCAAACAAATGAAGTATGCCGGCTAGACCTGCTACGAGTATCATCCCCATAAAAATGTAAGCGAATACAGCCGAAAAGAAATCCGGGTTTGCCGCCCAGGCAAAGTGATATGCCCCATGCAGCGATGTGTATAAGAATGCCGGGAACCGGTTTATATTATCAATCAACAGGTCCGTTGTCAGTTCCTGAATCGGTGCATTGTAGAATTGATGCAGGCCCTGCTTGTAGATATATAAAGGATAAGACAGGATTAGTATAGGCAGCAGTACAAAACCAGCTTTAGCGAAACTTTTATGCACCAAAAGCTTATATACCAATAAGGGTATGACACCGGCTAGCCAGAAGGGCTGGCTTTGAAAGATGAGGAGCAGCAAAAAACCTATCAAGACATACGTAATATTTTTTTTATTCTTTACCTCATCGAACAACAGGCATAGGATCACTGAGGTCAAAAAATGCGATGTAAGGTAACCGCCTCGCGCTTTAAAGCTCCAAAGGGCCCAGGCGGGCGTCACTACAAATATCAGGGTGGTTAGAAAGGCCGACCATTTATTGCCGCTTATTTTCACAAGCGCTTTATAAAAAAACAGTACGCCAATGGTCCAAAGCGCCAGCATGCCTAGCTTTACGGCATGAGCAGTGATGCCCATAACCCAATAGAAGGGTATAATAAATAGTTCTTCTATCAGCGAGAATCCATAATACTGCCCGTAAAAGAAAAGGGGGAATTCTTTTCCTTCAATAAGATGCTTAGCCATGAGGCCAACTATGCATTCGTCACTATCCAGTCTGAAATCGGCGCTTAAGAGCTGCGGAATGCGGACCAGCAAACAAACTGCACTAACGAGGAGTATATATCTGGCGTTTTTTAATCGTTCCATAGAAAGAACCACAAAATAAATACGAATAGGGATTTCCTGTAAATTTTTGGGTACAATCGATGGCACATTAAAGGCGGAGCTATTTATTACAAAACAGCCCTGTATCTTTGCGCCATGCAAATTCTGGATGGTACAGCGGTATCCGCACACATCAAATCTCAGATAAAAGAGGAAGCAGCATCGCTCAGCGCGAAGACCGGTAAAAAGCCCCACCTGGCGGCTGTGCTGGTAGGCAACAACCCCGCCAGCGAATCGTACGTAGGCTCTAAAGTACGCACTTGCGAAGAGCTGGGCTTCGACTCTACCCTGCTCCGCTTCGATGGCGACATCACTGAGCAGCAATTACTGGCCGAAATACAAAAACTGAATGACAATGAGGCGGTTGATGGTATACTGGTACAGCTACCGCTGCCTGGCCATATATCGCCCGATATGGTCATTAATAATATAGACCCGGCCAAAGACGTGGATGGCTTCCACCCGATAACGCAGGGTAAGATGCTGCTGGGGCAGCGCTCGTTCCTGCCGGCTACACCATATGGCATCCTGCTGATGCTGGAGCATTATAATATAGATACCACCGGTATGAACTGCGTGGTGATAGGGCGCAGCAATATCGTAGGTACGCCTATGACGGTGCTGCTGGGCCGCAACGGAACGCCGGGCAATGCTACGGTAACCATGTGCCATAGCAAGACCAAAGACCTGAAAGAACACACCCTCCGTGCCGACCTGATCGTGGCTGCAATAGGCCGCTCTTTCTTCCTGAAGGCGGATATGGTAAAGGACGGAGCGATCGTAATAGACGTGGGCATCAACCGAATAGACGACGCTACGAAGAAAAGCGGCAGCCGCCTGGTAGGCGATGTCGATTTTGATAACGTGGCTCCAAAATGCAGCTACATCACCCCCGTACCAAAAGGCGTAGGACCCATGACTATCTGCGGTTTGATGAAAAATACACTGGAAGCCTTTAAGCTGAGAAACAACATACATTAATAGACATTGATAGACAGAGTGACAGAGACCAGCACCGCCGTTTATCCCGTTATGGAGCACTTTTACACCCTGCAGGGTGAGGGCTTCTATACCGGGCAGGCTGCCTATTTCATCCGCCTGGGCGGCTGCGATGTAGGGTGCGTATGGTGCGATGTGAAGGAAAGCTGGGATGCCGATGTGCATCCTAAAATGAGTACCGAAGAGATCGTAAATATAGCTTCGCAGCACCCCGGCCGCATAGCGGTCATTACCGGCGGCGAGCCTTGCCTGCACAATTTGGAGGCACTGTGTAATGCGCTGCACGCTGCGGGATTCCGTACGCATATAGAGACATCCGGCTCGTCAACCATCAGCGGTGCGCTGGATTGGATCACCCTTTCACCTAAGAAATTTAAGGCGCCGTTGGACGCTAGCATGGTGCAGGCCAACGAGCTGAAGATCATCGTATTCAACAAATCGGACTTCGACTGGGCAGAGCAACATGCGGCTAAAGTGAAACCTGGCTGCCGCCTGTACCTGCAACCCGAGTGGAGTAAGCGCAACCAGATGACACCACTCATCATCGACTATATACAGCAGCACCCGCAGTGGCAGTTGTCGCTGCAAACACATAAATATCTTAACATACCATAGCACAATCATAATGACTACGCTCGAAGCCATCATCCTCGGCATTGTTGAAGGAATCACAGAATTTCTACCCATATCATCTACCGGCCATATGATACTGGCCAGCTATTTTATGGGCATCCAGGAAGATTCCTTTACCAAGTTGTTTGAGATATGTATACAGCTTGGGGCGATTTTGTCGGTAGTGGTACTATACTGGCGCAAGTTCTTTGATTTCTCCAAATGGCAGTTCTATGTAAAGCTTTTCATCGCAGTAGTTCCGGCACTGGTGCTGGGTTTCCTTTTAAATGATACTATTGAAGCCGCGCTCGAAAGCCCGCTTACGGTATCTATTATGCTGATACTGGGTGGTATCGTGCTCTTGTTCATCGATAAGGCATTTAAGAACCCTACGATTACAGAAGAACCGCAGATAACCCATAAGAACGCATTTATGATAGGCCTGTGGCAGTGTATCTCAATGATACCCGGCGTCAGCCGTAGCGCGGCGTCCATTATAGGCGGTATGCAACAGAAGCTTACGCGCAATGTGGCGGCAGAGTTCTCATTCTTCCTGGCGGTACCTACTATGGCTGCGGCAAGTGGCTACTCGCTTGTACTGAAAGACTGGGATGTAAACGGCACTGAAATGAAAGGTTACGAACTGATGATGCAAAACAGCGAAAACCTGGTGAGCTTTGGCATTGGCACGTTGGTAGCATTCGTAGTAGCCATGCTGGCCATCAAAACGTTTATCAGCTTCCTGCAAAAGTATGGCTTCCGGGCATTCGGCGTTTACCGCATTATAGCCGGTATCGTCATGCTGATCGTGCTTGGACTGAAGTACGTTTAAGCATTTCCTTATTGCATATCTTTTTGTTTGCGGGCTATTCGCCTTACCTTGTTATTGCGTAGTTGTTACCAATCATGAAAAGAATACTCTTGCTCCTACCCCTGCTGCTGGCGGCGGGCCTGGCATTCAGCCAGCATACCTTCAGGGCTGTTATTAAAGACAGTGCAAGCAATGAGCCTGTAACGGGAGTGACCGGCGTTGTAAAAGGCAGCACGAACGGAGCAGTATCGGACGATAAAGGTGTACTGGAAATAACCAATATCTCGGAGGGCACACAAACGATCATCCTGAGCCTGGTGGGTTATGATACCCGTGAGTACAACGTAACACTACCGCAGACAACAGAGCCCGTTACCGTATGGATGCAGGGTACGGCTGCAAAGATGAACGAGATAATAGTGGAAGGCACCCGCAGCAACCGGAGCATTGCCAATATACCCACCCGCGTAGAGGTACTTACTGAAGAGATAGACGAGGCCAGCTCGATGGACCCGAGTAAAGTAGCGCACCTGCTGACGCACAGTACGGGCATACAAGTACAACAAACCTCCGCTACATCCAACACAGCCAATGTGCGCATACAAGGGCTGGACGGGCGTTATACGCAGATACTGAAAGACGGCTTTCCGCTGTATGGCGGCTTCTCGGGTAGCCTTAGCATTATGCAGATACCGCCGCTCGACCTACGGCAAGTGGAGTATATCAAAGGTTCTGCCTCTACTTTATATGGCGGCGGTGCTATTGCGGGGCTCATCAACCTGATATCGAAAGAGCCGTCGGGCAATGAGACGCTCCTGCACCTGAATGCTTCGCAAATAGGCGCTTTCGATGTAAATGCATTCGTAAGCCGCAGGATAAAAAAGGTTGGCTTTACCATGCTGGCGCAGCGAAACAGCCACCTGTACTTCGATGCCGATAACGACCGATATACCGACATGCCTGCCCTCACCAAGTACAATTTCAACCCTAAACTGTTCTACTATTTCTCCGACAATACTAAAATATCGCTGGGCGCTACTTTTACGAAGGAAGAACGGGAAGGCGGCGATATCATACGCCTGAGCTCCCGCCAAGTCTCACGCTACAACTTCTATAATGAAGCCAATGATGTAAACAGGGCCACTACCCAGCTCAAATTCGATCACCGCATCAATAATAAGTTCTCCGTTACGCTTCGCAACAGCTTCAATTTCTTCGACCGCAGCCTGACAATCACTCCTACGCCCGACTTGGTGCAGTACAACTTTGCCGGCAAGCAGTTGTCTTCCTTCTCAGAGGCTGCTCTTACCATGAAGCACAAAGAGAATGTGCTGATAGCAGGTATCAACTACTATAGCGACGACTTTAAAGAAACTTCAGTTGACTCTTTCATTCCCAAAAGGAATGAGACCTACAAAACGATGGGCGCTTTTGCTAACTATACCTTTGATATAGGCAAGCGAGTATCGATAGAGAGCGGGCTGCGTGCCGACTATGTGCTGGACGAGGAAGCCCTGCTGCTACCACGCATAGCAGCGCTCTTTAAATGGACCGATAAACTGACCACCCGCATAGGCGGCGGCCTTGGCTACCGCAACCCAACGATATTCAATCAGGAATCGGAATTGATAGGCTATCGCAATGTGATGCCCATCGATAAGAAATATACAAAGGCTGAACGCTCTTACGGCAGCAATGCCGATATAGGCTATCGCACCAGGCTTGGCAAGCACTTCTTCCTCAACATCAACCAGATGTTCTTCTACACCCACCTGGATAAGCCATTGGCTTTAGTATATCCGGGCCCCGGGTTTAGTTCTGGCAATCCGTTCTTTACCAACATAGGCGGCTTTGCCCGTAGCTATGGGTCGGAGACCTTCTTTAAGTTTGGCTTCTACGATTTTGTATTCTTTGCCGGCTATACCTACACTAACGCAACCACGCATTTTGCAAGCAGTGCAACCACAGAATTTACCCTGACGCCAAAGCATAGCCTGAAGGGCGACCTACTGTATAGCATACCCGGCAAGTGGCGCATCGGTGCCGACTATGAGTTTAAGAGCGGCCAGTTGCTGTCGTCGGGTATCAGGACACCATCTTACTGGACATTCGGCGCGCTAGTGGAATATACCTGGAAGCACATCACCCTATTCGGCAATGTAGAGAACTTCACCAATGTCCGCCAGACCAAATATGACAGCCTACGTTCACGTCCCTTCGATACACCACAGTTCACCGAAGTATGGGCACCGCTTGATGGCATTGTTGTGAATGGTGGTATAAAGCTGAGGTGGTGATGCGGACAACTGAAAAACAATTTACGGTTGTCAAATAATGAAACTGTAGCGATACCCGTTATTATCTATTTGGCTATATCTTGTTATATTTAGATACAGCCATTTTTTATTGAAGAGAATACGGAATATACTAACCAGACTACTGCCGGACAGGTGGCTGAAACCATTGATGTTTCTGGTAGTATTCGCACTTTTGTTGGTAGAAATGCGATTTAGCAACCGGCCTGACTATAATGATTTAAAGCGTTCTCTCAATCATACTTTTCAGCATTTAGAAAATTCCAACAATGAGCTTTATACGTTGATATCTGAAGACACGCTGTATATAAGATTTCAACAGGCAAAAATCAAGGCATCTACAGTGTGTAATGCACATAACGAATGCATCAAATTCTTATCAAATGCACACGATGATTTAATAAAAAATCACTACGCTGGTTTTTATTCAAAATCTTCTGGCGACAATACTTGGATGACAAATCAGGACGAAAAACTGGTTGATTCTATTCAAACGACAATGGATAGTCTTTTCCATTTACTGAAGTCTGTTTGCAATCCACGTTATCATGACGCTTTAGTGATTTTTTTGCCCATAGCAAAGTATTGTACCGGAGTCTTCGACCAAACAGCAGCGCCGTTACAACGACTTTTGTTTAAAACTTCGGTCAAGGAGCGCTCATTAATCCTATCCGCAATGCGAAATGACATTGCGCAATCAACAGAGGTAGTTTACAACCAGTTGCTCAATGAATACTATAACACAGGTTGTAGCTGGGGGATACCAGCTACAGTAATCGGTATCCCTGCACCAATGTATAGCTTTGAAGGGCAATCTATTCAGGCTAAGATTACCTTGGGTTGGCGTCACTACAGTTACAATCCCATTATCGAAATTAATGACGGAGAAATTGTAAAACAGGAGGGCGGTATTAGTTACTGGAATAAAAAGGCAGCCAGTTTAGGCGCGAAAACAATTTCCGGCAATGCGGTCATCTACGATGAGAAAAAGAAAAAACATGAATTTCCCTGGTCTTTCCAATACCTCGTCCTCGCGAAGGGCGTCTCCCTACAACTCAATCGTGCAAAGACTGCATACGCAGGCGTGCCGAATCCGATTTCTGTCTCTATGCCCGGTTATGAGGCATCGAAGCTTACGCTTCGTATACCCAATGCCAAGGTCAATAAGATAAATGATGGTCAATACGAATTCACCCCAGAAGCAAACACGCGCGAGCTTTTAGCCTATGTAGATGCAGAGAATAGCGAGGGTGTTACAAGCACTGTAGCGGGCTTGAAAATGAAGATTGTAGCACTTCCTGCACCTATACTTTCCATACCCACTGCAAATGAAAACAGGTTTAGTTTAAACGATTTCAAAACGCTCAAAAGCATTGATGTTACACCGGCAAATGAAGACTTTCCAATAGAATACAGGCTGGAGTCTTATACGCTGATACTGATAAAAGGACAGGAATTCTTTGGGCCGGTTAGCGTCCAGAACAACGTTATGACAGGCAATGAAGAAATTGAACGCTTGAAGATCTGGCTACAGCCGGTGACAAACTAATTATCACGGACGCAATTGTAAAAGACGCATCAGGTAACAGAGCTGAGCCTAATGCAATATCGTATATGCTTGAGTAATGCCTTAAGCCTCCTCGGGCTTCCAGGCTTCAAATAATAAGTTGAGGAACTTATTCTCTTCTTTGGTTACTACGTTATCGGCGCGGGTGAGCCTTAGCGCAAAGCGGAGGAGGTTGTGGCGCTCTGCTTCGGTAGCATCATCGTAGAAGTCGTCCATGGCCTTGGTAAAGTGTGCCTGCCACTCATCGGGGCGCAGGTTGCTGATGATCTCCATTTCGCGGTCGAGGTTCACATGGAAGGGGAATTCCGTAACCAGGTAATGCCTTATCACCGCATCTTCTTCTGCACCAATGCGGAAGTCCACTGCCGATAGTATCATTAGCATATGGTATCCCGCTATCGTTCTGTTCATTCTATGGTTGGGCATAAGCAAATCACTTTATTATTAACTCTGCGCGGCCAGCAGCAGGTCCAGGTCGGTATACTTAAAGTTGAACCGCTTGGCTATGGGCGCATTGGTCACGCATCCTTTATACATATATACCCCATTGCGTATGCCGGTCTTCGCCTGTATAATGCCTTCCATGCCGCCCATATCGGCACATTGCTGCAGTATCGGCATCAATACATTGCTGATGGCGCGCGAGGCAGTACGCGATACACCCGAGGCTATATTCGGTACACAATAGTGTATCACATCGTATTTCTTATATATCGGCTTTTCGTGCGATGTCAGCTTCGAGGTCTCAAAGCATCCGCCGCGGTCAATGCTTATATCTACGATCACCGATCCGGCTTTCATATTGCTCACCATATCGTCGGTCACTACCACCGGGGTAATGCCGTTCGACGGCTTCAGCGCACCTACGGCTACGTCGGCCTCGGCCAGCTCATTAGCCAGCGTCACCGGCTCCAGCACCGAGGTAAAGCACCTGCGGCCTATGTTGTTCTGCAAGCGCATGAGGCGGTATATCGAGTTATCGAACACCTTTACCGAAGCGCCAAGGCCCAGTGCCGTGCGAGCTGCAAATTCGCCCACTATACCGGCGCCTATAATAAGCACCTGTGCAGGCGGTACGCCCGATATACCACCCAGCAGTATACCCTTGCCATTGTGTACGTTGCTCAGGTATTTGGCGGCAGTCAGTATGGCCGAGCTACCGGCTATTTCACTCATTGACCTTACGATCGGGTAAGAACCCGCATCATCCTTTATCGACTCGAATGCTATGGCTATGATCTTCTTTTGTATCAGTTGCTCCAGTATCTCTGCCTTCAGCAGCGGCAGGTGTATGGGTGATATCACCACCTGGTTGGGTTGCAACAGCGCCGCCTCGTCTTCCGATATCGGTGCTGACTTGATGATGGTAGTAGCCTTGTACAGTTCTACCTTATCGTACACGATACGTGCCCCCGCCTCGCTATAGTCGCTGTCGAAGTAAAACGAGCCCTCGCCCGCATTATGCTCTACAGCCACATCATGGCCGTTGTTCACCAACACCGAAACGGCTTCGGGTGTCAGTGCAATACGATTTTCCTGGAAAGAAGTTTCTTTGGGTATACCTATAAAGAGTTGTTTCTTTCTGGGTAGTATCTCTAAAGCTTCTTCCAGCGGTACATACGAAAACGAAGGAGAAATATACGGCCTCTTACTCATGCATCAGTGCTGATTATCCTCCGCGAAAAGTACGAAACTAGTTTTGATTTAGGAAGTACTTTAACATGTTCTGTTATATAATAGCCAAAATGTAAAAAGCTCTTAAAACTGTCCCTTGTATGCGGTTTTGTGGTTGTAAAGTATATTTTTGTGAGGTAGACGATTATGTTAAGACAGTCGCAGTCGCAAAGGCTCCTTCAAAAACTATCCCCTCAGCAGATTCAGCTTATGAAACTGCTGCAGATACCTACTGCCAACCTGGAAGAGCGGATAAAGGAAGAACTGGAGGAAAACCCTGCGCTGGAGCATGGTAATGAAGACACTATGCCCGACGAATACGCCAGCCTCGATAACAATAGCGAAGACGGAGAATTTGAAGGCGAGGCCGATGACGTAGAACTGAGCAACGATACAGCCGAGAAGGTAGACCTGGACGATTTCCTGCGCCACGAAGACGACGAAGGCGGCGGACATGACTACGGCGACGACTACTATGGCAGCGGCGAGGAGAAACAAGGTACGCCTGTACGGGTGGAGACCAGCTTTCACGACCACCTGCTGGACCAGCTGGGCATGCTGGAGCTGGACGATCACCGCCATAAAATAGCAGAACAGATAATTGGCAGTATTGACGAAGACGGCTACCTGCGCCGCGAAGTAAGCGCACTGGTAGACGACCTTGCCTTTGGCCAGAATATATATACATCGGTAGAAGAGGTGAATGAGCTAATAAAGCTCATCCAGCAGTTCGACCCGCCCGGGGTTTGCGCCTGGACCTTACAGGAATGTCTGCTGCTGCAACTGAAACGTATGCCGGCGAGCAAGCCCGTAAAAAATGCCATCGAGATCATCGAGGTGCATTTTAATGAGTTCATCAAGAAGCACTACGATAAGATACAGAAGCAACTGGGGCTTAATAATGAAGCCTTTAAAGAAGTGATAGGCATTATTATAAAACTTAATCCTAAACCCGGTTCTTCTTTTTCTATTGTCAATAAGGCGGAGAGCTATATCATCCCCGACTTCTTTGTGTATAACAACAATGGAGTGCTGGAGCTTACACTTAACGCCAAGAATGCACCGGAGCTGCGTGTATCGGAAGGTTATAAAGAAATGATGCGCGCCTATGACCGCAGCGATAAGAAGGACAAGCGCCAGAAAGAAGCCCTGCTCTTCATCAAGCAAAAGCTGGATTCGGCGAAGTGGTTCATCGATGCCATTAAGCAGCGCCAGCATACCTTGCTGCAAACCATGTCGGCTATTATCGACTTCCAGAAGGAGTTTTTCCTGACGGGCGATGAAACCAATCTGAAGCCGATGATCCTGAAAGACATTGCACAGATTACCCATTTGGATGTTTCTACGGTATCGCGCGTGGCTAACAGCAAATTTGTACAAACAGAGTTTGGTACTTATAAGCTGAAGTATTTCTTCTCAGAAGCCCTGCAAACCGAAAGCGGTGAAGAAGTATCGACCCGCGAGGTAAAGATCATACTCAACGAAATAATAGGCGGCGAGAACAAGCGCAAGCCATATTCCGACGAAAAGCTAACCGATATGCTGCAAGAGAAGGGTTACAACATAGCCCGCCGCACCGTAGCCAAGTATCGCGAGCAGCTGAATATACCTGTGGCGAGGTTGAGGAAGGAGCTGTAGCTCCAGTTTACTAGCATTACTTCTCCGATATTCATTTCCTTGCAGCTGCAATGGCGCTTTTACTATCTTTGTTGTCACATCGGGCTGTATGGGCCATAGTACATCACTTCATTGCGGTCGGCATCCACACCGGCAGCCAAATTGAAATATGCTCTATCACTCATCTTAAAGTTATCTACCTGCGTAGTGCTGCCCATGGTAGGCTGCCCAAAGCTTTTCCAATGCGGCTCTCCCGCCCTTGTTGGTGAAGAACACTAATAAGGGAGGAAATGTCTCAGTTAACACGTGTATCGTTATAGCAATCTCTCATCAGCAAATATTTCAGATACGTTATACAGCATTCCGATTGCCCAATCATCAAAGTAGAGTATTAGAAAACTGCTGTCATTCTCTAACTGCAATTTAAACTCCTTTCGGTTTTTTGCTAAAATATTTACCGCGACGTATCGCTCTCTCTGTCCAACATATAACGTGTCGATATTGGGCTTAATTTCCTTTCGAGAACTGATAATAGAATACCTATTACATCTACTTTCTTGGACTAAGGGTCTCAATGTATCTACAGTAGTGTCATAACCGATAACCTGATAGCTAACGTGACATTTAAGAACAATTTTATCTCTATTCTTCCAATATTTATCAACAATAATATCAGGAATTAATAGCCCTAATTGTGAAACTGTGGGTCTAAACTTTGAATCTAATGTGTCTAAAGTGACATCCCTTACCGCTCCAGAAGAAGTATATAAGCTACGGTTGTCAATGGGGAGTGTTTTGTAGCTAACGCAACCATATAAAAGTAGTAAAAACCAAAATAGACCTACCAATATCAAGACGTTACATACTCGTTTAGTTGGCATCGCTTGACCAAATTTTAGTAGTCAATAAACTTGTACATCATTCTAAGTGCTACAATAATCTGTTCCTCCCTCTTGGCATCTTTCATCAATAGGGAAGAAAAAATAAGTCTAACTACAACTTTATCTGATCCGCATAATACTTATTCGCGACCGCATCCAGCGTAGCATAAAACTCTTCGCCGTACTTACGCACAAGGGAATTTTTGAGGAATTTATATACGGGTACTTTTAGTTTCTTGCCTTGCTTGCATGCCGGCCTGCACAGTTTTTTACGTGGCTCATAGTTCACCATATCAAAGCCCGACGATTCGGTAATACGTATCGGGAACAGGTGGCAGGAGATCGGCTTTTGTGCATCGATGATGCCATCTTTCCAGGCTTTTTCTATGGCGCATTTCACAATGCCCAGTTCATCGCTGTAGGCATATACGCATATACCGCCGTTTACGGTAGGGGTCACGTATCCATACTCATCGTCCATGGTATGGGTACCTTGTCTTTCTATTTCGGCAATGTATTCGGGGGCAAGCAGGTGCTTTATCTTGGGGTATATCTCAGCAATCGTATCTGCTTCGTCTTGGGTAAGGGGGGCTCCGCAGTCTCCGTCCACACAACATCCGCCTTTACAGGCGTTCAGGTCACATACAAACTGCTCGGTTATCACATCATCACTCAGCAACACATTATCTATGGCAATCATCGGCAACTATTATGCCGCAAAGGTACTTACATATTGATGTAATTCATCAACAGCTTTAACCTATCCATCATGTCTTCTTCGTGTGCCTGCTCTCCAAATACTTCCTTCACATGGTATTCATGGCGCTCAAATGAAGATACGATCGCACCAAGGTCCGTACGGTTCAGCTTCAGCGTCACTTCCAGCATACCATTTACAGGATTGGTAAACACCTGCGAGCTAATGATCATTACATCTTCACTTTCGCATATGCGCGCTATCTCCGTAAGGCTATAGTTGCGCGGGTCCATCTGCAACACTATGATACCCCCGGGGTTACTTACACCGCTATTCTCCGTAATGTATTTCAGCAGGTCATCGCGGGTAATAGAGCCAAGATATTTGTTCTCGTTGTCTATTACCGGTACCACAGCCAGGTTTTGCTGGTGCGCTATGCGCAGTGCATCATAAGGGTGTCCGCTGGCAAATACCGCGGGGCGGTAGTTCAGCGTACCTGCCTCACCGAGTTGTACTTCCGGCTTTTCCCAGTCCAATACGTCATTCTCCTGCACCAGGCCCATATACTTTTCCTCAGCTACCAGCGGCAACTGGTTCAGGTTATTCTCCTCCATGAGGTTCAATGCCCTGTTACCGGTGTCCTTCGGGTCCAGCGTGGGTACTATGGGTGATATTAATTGTTCTATTACCATGTTACAGACACTTTTTCAATCGTCTCTATATACAACAATACAAATCTTACACCAGTTTAAAAACGGGGTGACTTTATAACAGACCTATGACAAACTTTAAGAGAATTTTATCCCTTGTGCTTCTCGAGGAATGCGTCCAGTATCTTGTTGAAATCTTCGGGTACTTCCATCATTGGGGCATGTCCGCACTTGTCTACCCAATGAAGCTCTGAATTAGGAATCAATTTCTGAAATTCTTCTGCCACCATCGGGGGCGTGATGGTGTCGTTCTTACCCCATATAAGACAAGTTGGCACCCTAATGTCCTGCAGCTCATCTCCCAGGTTGTGGCGTATCGCCGATTTTGCCAGGGCAATGATCTTTAGCACCTTCAGGCGGTTGTTGGTGATCGAGTACACCTCGTCTACCAATTCCTTGGTTGCCATCTTCGGATCGTAGAAGGTAAGCTCTGTCTTCTTACGTATATATTCGTAGTCACCGCGCTTGGGGTAGGTCTCGCCCATACCGTTCTCAAACAGTCCAGAGCTGCCGGTGAGTGTCAGTGTCTTTACTTTTTCCTGATGTTTCAATGTATACACAAGGCCTACGTGCCCACCCAGCGAGTTGCCCAGCAGGTGTACCTTGTCGAAACCCATTGCGTCTATGAACTTGGTCACATACTTGGCCAGCCCGCTCACCGTAGTATCCAGTATCGTCAGGTCGAACAAGGGAAGCATCGGGATATAGACCTTATGCGTCACTTTGAAGTGATCTACCAGGTCTTTAAAGTTGCTCAATGCCCCGAACAAGCCATGTAGCAATACCAGAGGTTCTCCCGCGCCCTCCTCTACATATTTGAACTTGCCTAAGTGTTTGATTTCGTATTCCATCAGGTATTTACTGTCGCTAAAATACTATTGTTTAAGAGAAAAATACAAACTTCTCTCTACTGCTAACAATTTGTTTTTTCTCAAATACTTGCTTTTCAATATAAAAAATTATTCTGTGGGCTTTTTTCACATTTCCTCCCGCGGTTCTTTACCTAACTTTGCCTGCGTATTTATATACTTTATGCTGCAACAATACAGCCCTTCTTTGACGGCCTACAAAAGACTACCCACACGCGAAGTAAAAATCGGCGACCTGCTGCTGGGCAACAACAACCCCATCCGCATACAAACCATGACCACAACAGATACCATGGATACGGAAGCTACCGTTGCCCAATGCATCCGTTGCATAGAGGCCGGGGCCGAGTTGGTACGCATAACAGCACCCAGCAAGAAGGAAGCAGAGAACCTGTTGCACATAAAAAACCGGCTAAAAGCGGCGGGCTATAATACGCCACTGGTGGCCGACATACACTTTACACCTAATGCAGCCGAGATAGCAGCAAGGCTGATAGAGAAGGTGCGCGTGAATCCCGGTAACTATGTGGACAAGAAGAAATTTGACCTGATAGAATATACCGATGCCGAATACAATGCCGAGATAGAGCGCATCTACGAGCGCTTTACCCCGCTGGTGAAGATCTGTAAGGAGTATGGCACCGCTATGCGCATCGGTACCAATCACGGCTCGCTCAGCGATCGCATTATGAGCCGCTATGGCGATACGCCGATAGGTATGGTGGAGAGCGCGATGGAGTTCCTGCGTATAGCACGCAATGAGAGCTACCACCAGGTGATACTCAGCATGAAGTCGAGCAACCCGCAGGTGATGGTACAGGCTTATCGCTTGCTCATTCAAAAGATGGATGAGGAATTTGGCGAGTGTTACCCGCTGCACCTGGGCGTTACCGAAGCAGGCGATGGCGAAGATGGCCGCATCAAAAGTGCTATAGGCATCGGCACCCTGCTGGAAGACGGCATTGGCGATACCATACGTGTATCGCTTACCGAAGATCCGGAATTTGAGATACCGGTTTGCCGCGACATCGTAAAGCGTTATAGCAACCGTATTGCCCACGAGCCGATACAATCTTTCGAGGATGCTACAGCGCTTCCATATGACCCGTCCAACTACAAACGCCGCGAGACTATTACCGCAGGTAACATAGGCACAGGCCATGTACCCGTTGTAGTGGCCGACTATAGTAAGGTAGCCGCAATAACACCCGCTACCCTGCAAGCCATAGGCTATAAGTACGATGAACTGCTGGACAAATGGAACATCGGCGATATGGCTGCCGACTATATCTACACGGGCAGCAAAGTTTTGGATTTCGCACTACCGGGAACTTTGCAAGTCATCTGCGACCATGACACATGGCAAGCAGCAACAGACAAAACCAAATACCTGCCGCTGGTAAAGGCGGATGCTTTCCTGAATGGTAATGCGCCTGACGCAACACAATACTTTGTAGCAGCAGATGCCAATACACCATGGGCTACACAACTGCAATTGCTCGAAAAGCTGAAAGCTCATACAAATGCAGTACTCTGCCTCAGCAGCAGCAACGCACACCGTATGCCATCTATGCGTCGCTTGCTGGCCGAGATGATCGCAAAGCAGGTGAGCAATCCTGTCATACTGATGGCGGATAGCAACGATACTACCATCGATGAACAGCTCATCACCTTTGCCACTGACACCGGTGGGCTACTGCTCGATGGCTTTGGCGATGGTATATGGCTGACGGCGAATAAAGAGATACAAAACCTGAACATTACAGGCCGTACCTACCTGGAGGTAAAGGACCAGCAACAATTCCTCAACAATACTTCCTTCAGCATACTACAGGCTACGCGTACGCGCATCAGCAAGACGGAGTACATCAGCTGCCCCAGCTGCGGCCGCACACTGTTCGACTTGCAGGCGACTACAGCCAAGATCCGCAATGCGACTAACCACCTGAAGGGTGTTAAGATCGCCATTATGGGCTGCATCGTAAATGGCCCCGGCGAAATGGCCGATGCCGACTTTGGCTACGTAGGCAGCGGCCCGGGCAAGATCACATTGTATAAAAGCAAAGAGGTAGTAAAACGCAATGTACCCAGCGAGATAGCGGTAGATGAGCTGATACAGCTGCTGAAGGATAACGATGTGTGGGTAGAGCCTGCGGTTATGGCTTAACTACTATGACTTCGGCTACAGCTTCTTCCTGCTCATCATAGCTTTTCTTCCTCAGCACTACTAATAAGGCTATGGTGAGGTAAAAGAGCGAGCCGATCTTGTGCGTCTCCAGCAGTTCTGAAAAGAAGTTGTTGATGAACCCTGCTGCGAACATCATGATGACACCGAGCGTTACCCATTTGTAGAACCGATCCTTGAAGCGATGGTAAATACGCTGTGCCTGCCAGAACACGGCAAACACCATTAGCGCGTAAAGTATCATACCCGGCCAGCCCTGCTCCACCAGCATATACAGGAAGTAGTTATGCGTGGTTGACCGCTCGGGGTTGCGGCTTACATAGGTCTTAAAAGAAGTAACGGTATATGGCTTGTAGTAGTAATAAAATGAATTAGGCCCGAAACCGGTCACAGGCTCGTCCTGGCTCATGCGCACAGCCGCTATCCACCGGTACAGGCGCTCCATCGAGCTCATATCCTCGCCACGTACAGTGGCTATCATATGGTCGGTAAAGTGCTTGTGGCTATAGGTCTTCTCATAGTTGGGCCGGAACTCTATATACTTGTTATGGTTGATCATGTAGGCAAATACAAGCCCGCAGATGATATAAAAACCCGGCATGATCAGGTTGACCAGCCTGATACGGATAGCAATGCCTACTACTGCTGCAAATACGATAGCCAGCAGCGCTGCCCTTGCATAGGTAAGATAAATGGCAGGCAGGAAGAACAGGATAAGCGCCAGCACTACCCACCTGAATACAGGACTCTTACCCTTGGTAAGCGGATAAGCGATCCATACCAGCGGGTAGATCATCGACATGAGCGTTGAATAATCTACGTGATTGAAGTAGATATCACCAATGGCCTTCTCTACCTTGCGGAAGTGAAAACCCAGTGCAGCATGCCGCACATTGATGATCAGCATTGTTATCAGCAAGGGTATCAGCACCAGCAGGAATGCCAGCCTGAAGTCTTTTTTGCCTCTGAATACGAATATTGGAATGACAAAGAACGTGACCAAAAACCAGGTCTTTGCCAATAGGAACTTAATAGAGAAGACAGGCTCGCGCGAGAAAAGCACTGCTACCAGCAGCCATAAGAACTGCAAAGCTATTACCAATACCAGCGGATTGCGCCACCACCATTCCGGTATCATCCTGGGGTTACGCGCCAGCATTACGATGAACAACAGGAAGAAGAGCCACATCATAGGCTCATCGGGCACCGAGGTAGACAGCGTATTGTTGAAAAAACTAAGATCGTAGGAGACCGGTATGGTAGCCAGCAGTATAAAGTATGCCGACTTCCAGTTGACACCCAGCAGCAATACAAACAAAAAGCCCAGCGGCAATGCAGCCAGTATATAATTGCCGGTATAGGCAAACGCCATCAGGCACAGGAATAATACCCCGTAGCTGATATACTGCCCCCACTTACCCGGTAACATCGCCTGCTGCTGCATCATACTATCGCTGTACGGCTACTAAAAGACGATAATAGGTCACAATAAGCACATACAGGGCGCTGAAGAAGAAGCCCAGCATCATGCAAGCCAGTACGGTAATCAACACGCCCGGCCCTTTAGGGTCTACCGGTGGCCTTGCCGCTGTTATCACTTGTATCAACCTAAGGTCGCTGGCAGAGTTACCTGTCGAGAACTCATTGAGCAACGAGAAGTATTTAGCCCTGTCGGTAACCAATTGGTCTTTTACTGCTTCAACGGTTTGGATTTCTTCTACCCCACGGCCAAAGTCTGCTGCACCGCTGCTTTTTATACTACCCAGCATCACATTCTGCCTGCCGGGGCTCACAATGTCATACATCTTGTATTTATCTCTCAGTACCGACAACGTATCGGTAAGCGACACGATGGTGCTGTCCATCTCTACTACTTTGGCTTGTATGGAAGTAGACACTTTACCTCTCATGTGTACATAAAACCCACGGAATATTTCTTCCATAGCCACCGTAGCTTCGTTGAGCACCGCCGCGGCACGTTGCGGGTCAGTGTCGGTATAGAACATCTGGCAAGTTTTGTACTCGGTACGGTCAACCTTAAAGTTCTTTTTGAAGATACCTTTCAACTTATCCCGATCCGCTGGTTTCGACATATCCAGCTTATAGGCATCTGCCAGATTCAGCCTTTTAGCCACCATTTCGCGTACTGTATCCGATTCCGCTATCACCAGTACACGGTCAGCATCATCATCACCACCAAAGTAGTCGACAAAGCGCATCTCATTTGCCCGGAACAGGTTATTACGGTCGGTGTACAGCGGATTGGTCATGATGATATCGGCCTGTGCTTCGTATTTCTTCTTCCGTACCAGCGACAAGGCCAGGCCCAGTAAGCCTGCTACCACTGTTATGATAAGTACAAAACGCCCTCGGTTGCGCAGCGTGTGCGTGATATCCACCAGATCGAAACGGGGTGTGTTCATTGAATGATGTGTGTGATTAAAAAAAGAGTGATAAACTTACGTATTTTACTGCAATTACAACGTTTACAGCATATTATATTACCGTTTCGCCGCTTTGCATCTTCTCTGCATTCTCTGCAAACTGTAATGCTTCCAGCATTTCCTGTATGTTCCCGTTCATGAAGTCATCCAGGTTATATATCGTCATATTGATGCGGTGATCCGTAATACGCCCCTGCGGGTAGTTGTAGGTACGTATCTTGGCCGACCGGTCGCCCGTACTCACAAGACTTTTTCTCCTTCTCGATATCTCTTCTTCATGCTTACGAACCTGCTCTTCATACAGTTTGGTACGCATCATTGCAGTTGCCTTTTCGCGGTTCCCCAGCTGCGTACGCTCTGTTTGGCAGGTGATCACCGTACCGGTAGGTACGTGGGTCAATATTACTTTCGTTTCTACCTTGTTTACGTTCTGGCCACCGGCACCGCCACTTCGCGCAGTTTCCATTTTCAGGTCGCTTTCCTTCAGTTCAAAGTCTACTTCTTCCGCCTCCGGCATTACAGCCACAGTTGCTGCCGATGTATGCACACGGCCGCTGGCCTCTGTAGCAGGTACCCGTTGCACACGGTGTACACCGCTCTCAAATTTCAGGGTACCATATACGTCTTCGCCTATTACTTCCAGTTGCACTTCCTTGTAACCGCCAACGGTACCTTCTGCCTCTGTGATCACCGCCACCTTCCAGCCGCGGCGCTCGCAGTAGCGCAGGTACATACGCAGCAGATCGCCCGCAAATATGCTGGCCTCATCGCCACCTGTACCGGCACGTATCTCCAGCACTGCATTCTTCTCATCCTGTGGGTCTTTTGGTATCAGTAGCTGGCGTATCTCTGTTTCCATTTCCTCCTTCTGCACTTCCAGCTTGTCCAGGTCTTCCTTGGCCATATCGCGCAGGTCGGCATCGCTTTCATTGGCGAGTATATCACGCGCAAACTCCAGGCCTTCGGTGCAGGCCCTGTATTTATTATAGACTGTAACGATCTTTTCCAGCTTGCGGTACTCCTTGCTCACTTGCGAGAAACGCTTGTTGTCGCCCACTACTTCCGGATTCGTCAAAGCAACTCCCAAGTCATCGAACCTTGCCTTTATTGCCTCCAGTTTGTCAATCATATCTTATTAACTCTAAGTTTCAGTAATTATTATCAGCGATCACACTTCATTAGCGATGCGCTATAAAGTAATAGTCGCTGCCATTCTTATAAATCGTTTCAAATTCAGACAGGCTCAGATGGTTCTTGCCATCCAGCCAATCTTTCATTCTCGATATCTTCAGGCCACAATCTTCCATCAGTTTGTACACCTTATCGGGAGTGGAGCCATAAAAATCCGAAGCGCCGAGGCCATGCTCAAATATTACGACAGGCTTGTTCCGCTTCAGCGTCTGCCTGGCACCTTCCAGCACCCGCAGTTCTCCGCCTTCTACATCTATTTTTATCAGGTCTATCTTTACATCGGCAGGCAACGCATCATCCAGCAGTTCTGTTTTTACCGTTATCTGCGTATCCTGTTCATCCGGACGATCGTATTTTCTTTTTATCAAGCCGCTGTAAGAAGGATTAGATACCACATAATTAAATGTTGCAGTACCTTTTTCATTATTAAGCGCCAGGTCATATACCCTGCAATGCTTGTTACTACCGTATTTTGACGCAAGCTTTGTGTATAGGTCGGGTATCGGCTCAAAAGCGTGGTGCATGCCGTTGGGTGCATGTTTCAGCATAATGTCCAGCACCTCGCCTTTGTGTGCGCCTACATCTATACAGTTACTATCGGCTTTGCAAACCCGTGCTATGATCTTTTTGGTTTGCTTGTCATACCGCTGATTTTGCGTAAACGCTATAGGGATGGCCTTAATAATTTTCTTAACGGTCTCTTTCATTATTTACAATCTCGTTGCTAAGGCGCTGTAAGGCCCGCAAAAGTAAATCAATCATTGCTGCTACACCACTTCTCCCTTTTGCCGGTAAATAAACACCAGATTCTCAGAGGTATTGTTCAGTATCTCCTGTTTCAGGTTCTTCACCGGTCTCAGTTCACCATTACCTTCTATAAAATGAGCTATGTACCCAAGCTCCAGCAGTATCAGCATGGCCCGGTCATACACTTGCATATTCACGCTATTGCTGATGTATTCCATCACCACTACGGGATGATACTTTGCCAGCGTTTCTTTGCAGCCCAGCAATACCTTATCCTCGGCACCTTCTACGTCTATTTTTATAAAATCGGGCTTCTTAAATAAGGCTTCCGCAAAAATGTCGATGGTCACCGCCCTTACCTCTGTCTGCTCCGGCTTGTATTTCTTTATCCATTCTTCATTCTTAAACTGCGCTACATCCATCGAGTTGTACTCGGAGTAGAGGATCGGAAACTCATAAAAGCTGATCACCTCTTCACTATTGGAGACCGCATTATGAAGCGCCTGCACCTGTTTGTGACCTTTCACATTGCGCTGCAATACTTCGTAGGTCTTTCCTGCTGCTTCAAATGCAAATACTTTGCCGTTTTCTCCTACCAGCTTTGCAGCCAGCAAGGTATAGTAGCCAAAATGAGCACCAATATCCATATACACGTGCTCCGGCTGCAACCTGCTGATCATAAATTTCGCCAGTCTTATTTCCGAAGCATGTGTTTTGCCGCCCGTGAGGTATATATCGGTAGCTGCCGGCAGTAGTACCTCCATATCATGCCCAAAGAAGGTCTTTGCTATTGCCAGCTTTCCCTTTTGTGTCTTAGGGTAAATGTATTTCAGAAAGGTCTGTGCGGTTAGGTAACGTACAGGGTCGTGCAGCAACCTGCCCAGCTTACCGCCATTGGCCAGCTGCTCTACCTGCTGTATCTGTTGCATCAGTTGTTTCTGCATCGGGTCTGCAAATTTACTTTAAAAACAAACCGTTAACCTGAAACAGGTTAACGGTTCAATTTATATTATCCGTAAGCTACAAAGTACGTTTCACTTCCACTTCTTCAAATCCTTCAATGATGTCGCCTGTGCGTATGTCATTGTAGTTCTTGATCTGCGTACCAAATTCGTAACCTGCGTTTACTTCTTTCACGTCATCTTTAAAGCGCTTCAGCGATGCCAGCTCACCCGTGTATACCACGATACCATCACGTACCAGGTTCACTTTGGTATTACGCGTCATCTTACCATCCAGCATGTAGCAACCTGCGATGGTACCTACACCCGTAATCTTGAACACCTCACGTACTTCGGCATTACATACCGTCTTCTTCTCGATCTTCGGTTCCAGCAGGCCTTCCATCGCGCTCTTGATCTCTTCGATAGCATCGTAGATGATAGAGTACGTACGGATCTCGATATTCTCCTGCTCAGCAAGCTTGGCGGCCTGCATAGAAGGGCGAACCTGGAAGCCAATGATGATAGCGTCAGACGCTGTTGCCAGCAATACATCGCTCTCTGTGATCTGGCCCACACCTTTGTGTACCACATTCACCGCTACCTCTTGGGTAGACAGTTTTTGCAGCGAGTCACTAAGCGCCTCAACCGAACCGTCAAAGTCACCCTTGATGATGATACCCAGTTCTTTAAAGTTACCCAGTGCCAGGCGGCGTCCGATCTCGTCAAGCGTAATGTGCTTGCGGGCGCGGATACCCTGTTCGCGCAGTATCTGCGCACGGTGGTTGGCTATTTCTTTTGCGTCGTCTTCTTCTTCGTAAACTTTGAATTTCTCACCCGCTTGTGGTGCACCGTTCAAGCCCAGTACCTGTACCGGTGCAGATGGACCGGCTTTTTCGACACGCTGACCGCGCTCGTTGAACATTGCCTTGATCTTACCATAGTACTGTCCGCACACGATCATATCGCCTTGCTCCAAGGTACCGTTCTGTACCAGGATGGTCGATTGATAACCGCGGCCTTTATCCAGCGATGCCTCGATAACACTACCTTGTGCAAGGCGGTCGGGGTTCGCTTTCAGTTCCAGCATTTCGGCTTCCAGACCTATTTTTTCCAGCAGCAGGTCGATGTTCAGACCCTTCTTAGCTGATATTTCCTGGCTTTGGAATTTACCACCCCAGTCTTCTACCAGGATGTTCATGCTCGAAAGCTGTTGCTTTATTCTTTCCGGATCAGCTCCGTCTTTATCTATTTTGTTGATCGCAAAGATCATCGGCAGGTTGGCTGCCTGTGCGTGCGATATAGCTTCTTTTGTCTGAGGCATGATCGCATCGTCGGCTGCTACCACGATAACGGCAACGTCGGCTACTTTGGCACCACGCGCACGCATCGCCGTAAACGCTTCGTGACCCGGGGTATCGAGGAAGGTAATGCGTTTGCCACTTCCTGTTACTACCTGGTAGGCACCAATGTGCTGGGTGATACCACCCGCCTCACCGGCTACCACATTCGCACTGCGTATATAGTCGAGCAACGATGTTTTACCATGGTCAACGTGACCCATGATGGTAACGATCGGTGCACGGGGTATCATGCTTGCTTCGTCGTCTGTTTCTTCTTCATCGTCGTCGCTTTCCTGCTCCAGGTTGATGAATTCAACGTCGTACCCGAACTCTGCTGCTACCAGCTCTATCACCTCGGCATCCAGCCTTTGGTTGATAGATACCATGATACCAAGGCTCATACATTTACCGATCACCTCTGCAAAGCTTACATCCAGCAGACCTGCAAATTCGCTTACCGAGATAAACTCTGTAACCTGTACTGTATTATTAGGCCCTGAATGCTCGGCTGCACGTTTTTCGGCCATCTCCTCACGCTTGTTACGGCGGTATTTCGATTTAGAGCCTCTGCCTCCACGCTGGTTGCCACCGGCAAGTTTAGCCTGCGTCTGGCGTATTTTGTCTTGTATTGCTTTAGCATCGATCTCCTGCTGCTGTTGCGGCGTACCTGGTGTACCTGTACCGGGACGCTGGAATCGGCCGCCACCCTGGCCCTGGCCACCACGGTTGAAACCACCGCCCTGGCCCTGACCACCACGGTTGAAACCACCGCCCTGGCCCTGACCACCACGGTTGAAGCCGCCCTGACCCTGGCCTTGACCGCCACCGCGGTTAAAGCCGCCGCCCTGGCCTTGCTGGCCACCACCACGGTTGTCGCGGTTGAAAGTGCCCTGGCCCTGACCACCGCCGCGGTTATCACGGTTGAAGCCGCCACCCTGGCCTTGCTGCTGACCACCCTGACCTTGTTGGTCGGGTTTGAAGCTTTCGGGCTTCTTGGCTACAGGTATGCGTTTGCGATTACGTTTTTCCTTGCTATCGGCTTTCGATCCGCTCGACCCTGATGCAGGCAGCTCAATGCGCCCGATGATCTTTGGACCTTCCAGCCTTGGAGCCCTCATTTCGATGTGCTCCGGTTTATTATCTTCTTCTACAGAAGGCGTAGGTGCAGGCTTTTCTTCTGCCACCGGCTTGCTTGGAGCCGGAGTTTCAGACACCGGTGCAGGTTTCTCTGCTGCAGGCGCTGGCTTTTCTTCTGCTACTACGGGTGCCGGTGCTTCCGGTTTCTCAGCAACTGGGGCTTCCTGCTGCTGCTGCTGCTCTTCCTTCTTATCTGTAGTCGTTGCTTTCTTCTTAGGTGCCGCTGCTCCTTTCTTAGGGCGAGACGACATATTCAGCTCATCCAGGTTTATCTTACCCAGGATGTTCGGGCCTTCCAGCTTAGGCGATTTTGTTTCGATGTGTCCATCACCATCACCGCTTTCTTCGGCCGGTGCTGCGGGCACTTTAGGCGCTTCTGCTACGGGAGCTTTAGGTGCTTCCGGCTCGGCAGGCGGCGCCACAGGCTCGGGCTTCTTAGCCTCGATGGGCGCTACCGGGGTAGGCTCCGTTACCGGGGTAACAGGCGCTTCGGCAGGTGCCTCTTCCTTTGGCTTCTCGGCCACTGCAGGCTTCTCTTCTTTTTTGGCTACCGGGGCAACAGGCTCCACAGGTTCCAACCCTTTCTTTTTCAGATCCGCGGGCTCTTCTTTGCCTTTCTTTCCGCCTTCCAGCGAAGAACCTTTAGGCAAAGCTATCTCTTCACTCTTGCGTTTGGCGAGTTTGTCTTGTGCAAACTCTCTCTGCAAGGCATCATACATCACTTCGGTAATCTTGGTATTAGGATTACTCGCGTTGATCTCAAAACCTTTGCCAGTAAGGAATTCCACAAGGGTCTCTTTACCTATGTTGAATTCTTTGGCTGCCGCCAGTAATCTGGGTGTCTTTGTTGTTGCTGTTGCCATTCGGTTATTTACTCAAAAAATATTGGTGCTTAAGTCTGTACTTGGCTTACGAACCTAATCTACAAACTTACGCCATTTTGCTGAAAGCGCCTATTTTCCTGCCATACAAGGCCTCATCAAGCCTTGTATGGCAGGCGTTTAATAGCGCCGGCAGCTAATTATTGTTCGTTCTCGAATTCCTGCTTCAAAATACGCTGTACATCACGCACTGTTTCTTCTTCCAGGTCTGTACGGCGTACCAGTTCTTCTACCGAAAGCTCCATGATACTAAGTGCAGTATCACAGCCTACTTTCTTAAATTCCTCGATAATCCATGGTTCGATCTCGTCTGAGAATTCTTCCATGTCGATATCGTATTCTACTTCCTGCTCCTGTACATCGCGGTATACATCTATGCTATAGCCGGTAAGCTCCTGTGCCAGCTTGATGTTGACACCTTTTTTACCGATGGCCAGCGATACCTGATCAGGCTCCAGGTACACATCTGCGTGCAGCCCTTCGCCGTCTACTTCCATACGGTTGATGCGTGATGGCGTCAGCGAACGCTGTATCAGCAGCTGTGTATTATTCGTATAGTTAATAATATCTATGTTCTCGTTCTTCAGCTCGCGCACGATACCGTGTATACGGCTACCCTTCATACCAACGCAGGCGCCTACCGGGTCTATACGGTCGTCGTAGCTTTCTACGGCTACTTTAGCACGTTCGCCCGGCTCGCGAACGATCTTTTTGATGACGATCAAGCCATCCATTATTTCCGGTACTTCTATTTCCAGGAGCTTCTCAAGGAATGAAGGATGCGTACGGCTCAGGATGATGACAGGCGTATTATTCCTCATCTCTACTTTCTTCACCACGGCACGTACCGCTTCGCCTTTCTTAAAGAAGTCGCTCGGTATCTGCTCCGATTTAGGTAGTATTAGTTCATTGCCTTCGTCATCCAGCAGCAGTATCTCTTTTTTCCATATCTGGTATACCTCGCCGCTGATGATCTCACTCACACGGTCGGCATATTTCTTCACAAGGTTGTTCTTCTTCAGGTCGCCGATACGTGCTGCCAGCGTTTGCTTGGCGGCCAGTATAGCCCTGCGCCCAAACTCGGTCACGTTCATTTCCTCATACACCTCTTCGCCTACGTTATAGTCGGGTTCTATCAGTACGGCTTCCGACAATGCGATCTGCAGGTTATCGTCTTCTATCAGGTCGTCCTCTACGATCTCGCGTCGGCGGAATATCTCCAGGTCACCTGTCTGGTCGTTCACGATTACGTCGAAGTTCTCGTCCGTTCCGTATTTCTTGCGCAGCAAGGTTTTGAAAACATCCTCGATCACCTTCATTAAGGTCGGCCTGTCAATATTCTCGGCATCCTTAAACTCTGAAAACGAATCAATAAGATTGATACTAGCCATGTTTCATCGCATTTAGTGCGCTCCGTATTATCTCCGGAGCGTTTTATTATTAAAATATAATTTGTACTACTGTTTTTTTAATGTCGGCAACAGGTATCTCTACCTGCTGTATTTCTTTTTTCTTACCTACTTTCACTTCCAGCACCAGTTTTTCGTCTTCGGTCACTTCTTTCAGTACGCCCAGTGTCTCCGGTGTCTCTTCATTATTATAGGTCACCAATATGGTGCGGCCTACATTCTTCCGGTACTGGCGCATCGACAGCAGCGGCTCATCTACCCCGGGGCTCGATACCTCCAGCGAAAAATCGCCGTCCGGAAACATGCCCGACTCTTCTATCAGCGCGGCCAGCTTACGGTTTACCGATGCACTCTTGGCTACATTCAGGCCGCTATCAGCGTCCAGGTATAGCTTTATATTGTTGGTAGGCTTTATCTTGATATTTACAATAAATATATCCGTGCCTTCCAGCAAGGGCTCTGTCAGTGTTCTTACCTGTTCTATTATTGCTTCATTCATGGGTAAAAAACAAGGGGACTAATTAGTCCCCTTTCTTTTGATTTTATTCCGGGTACAAATTTAGGGGAAATTATAATTCTCACCAAGCATATATTTTAAACTTCGAATTATATATCCGTTAACACCGATTTTCCCCTACCTTTAGGTAACTTTGGATCCATTATGATACTACGTTTCATTATCTGGTCGGTTGTATTGGTAATGGCTTTACGTTTCGTACTACGTTTCGTACTGCCGATATTGAACATTACCCGTGCTACGCAAAACCGTTTGCAGCAAATGCAAAAGCAAATGGACGACATGAACAAGCAAGCACAGCAAACACAACAGCGCAGCCAGGCCCGCGCCAACGTGAAGCAAAGCGACTACGTGGACTACGAGGAAGTAAAATAACGACAGAACTTTTTTAGCTAAACTATTTGTAAAGGCGCAACTCAGGTTGCGCCTTTTGGATTTTGGAAAGAAGCCAAAAGTCAAAACTGAAAAGCTAAAGGTTGTACACTTTTAGGGTTTGACTTATCATTTTTGACTTCATTTCTGTAAAAATATGTCACCCTCTATCGTCATCCCTTTCTCCAGCCATATGGTTTGTATGCCTAGCCTCTTGGCTGTCTCTATGTGTTGGGGACTGTCATCTATAAAGAGTGTATGCTCTGCCTTCAGGCCGTTTTCATTCAATATATGTTCAAACACTGCGGCATCGGGCTTGTGCATGCCTATGCGGTGGCTCAGGTACACCTTATCGAACAGCATACCTATGGACAGGCCATGCGCCTGGTTCAGTATCAGGTTGAAGGCTTCTTCGTGTACTTCGTTGGTATTGCTGAGCAGCAGCAGATCGTAGTGCAGGCGTAGCTGCTGCAATAGCTGTAGCCTGCGCAGCGGAAAATCAAGCAGCATGGCATTCCACGCTTTTAGCAGATCCTCGTCGCTCACCTCTATACCGGCGGCAGAGCGCAGCCCTGCTACAAAATCGGCCTTGCCTATCTTACCTGTTTCCAGTTCGTCGAACAAGGGTGTCTGTTTCAGTTGGCTGAACATCTCGTCGAAATTCTCAATACCCAGGTCGCGAAAGGCCTGTTCCGTGCGGCTGTAGTCGAGATTGAGCAGCACGCCGCCCAGATCGAACAGTATATGCCTGATACCTTTTATCATGGATGCAAAAATAAACTTTCGTTTCTTTTTTGTTTTTATAGAAAAACTACTACTTTTGCCATCCTAATTTTGGCTTCACAGCCGGGCCTATAGCTCAGTTGGTTAGAGCACCTGACTCATAATCAGGTGGTCCTAGGTTCAAGTCCTAGTGGGCCCACTAAAATTTCGCGAAAGTGCCGGATTTTCCGGCATTTTCTTTTTTCTAGCCTTTGTGGTCGTCCCAATAGTTGTCCTCATAAGAAATCTCTGGATTTACGCGTTTTTCAAGGAAAATTCGAAGATTCTAATTTAAACTGCATGTGTAGCTAAGACACCTTAGTGATCCACCATGTCGTCCCAGTATATCGCAATTAATTTTGATCACTTGAAAGCCTAGATTTGATAGCTCCTCCTCATTTGTGTTGTTATAGTAGACTGTTTCTTTTAATGTTGGTAGGGTATACTCTGGCAGAATAATCGTATTATTTATTCGCAGATAGTTAATGTAATTGCCAATTGAACTGTAGCAACAGTATTTTTTTGATTTCTGCATATCGCATTCGCAAGCTATAGCTTGACTAATGGGACGCTCTTGTATCTTAACGACTCTTAGAGTTAGATCGTTGCAGTACTTTACGAGAGTACTAGAATATAGATTGTCGTTCTTAAAAACATCCATCTTTGGATACTCTACCACAGCAATAGTTTCATCATTCAAGAATGCTAAATAGCCATCAATGTGGCCCAAACTATCTCCTGTATTTGACGGCACTATTATTGGAGTTATGCCAAGCCTCTGATTTAAGATGTCGAGAACTTCTTCTTCCGTTATGTCGCCATTATCTTGGAATATTTTCTTCGTGATAAATGCGTACTTGCTATTAAGTATCATATTACCTCCATCTAATTTCAACGGAACTTTGACAAGTTCTTTTTTAAGGTGATCCTTAATAAGGATTTCCGTTATACTATTTAGCTTATTGAAGTTTCGATTTGCTCTAAGATAGTTGCAATAAGTACAATCGTATAGCGGCTTAACTATCGACTGATTTATACCGATACCGATTATGTCTCTCATCCAAATATCGTCCCATTCCTCGAACACAAGTATTTCAAGCTTTCGATTTTTGAACTTCAGTTTGAGGCGTTCTCTTGCACTTTTACTGTTTACGACAACAAGGATATTGATATCAAAAGGAATCTTCGTTAGTAGTAAATCGTAAAAGGGAACCAGTTCTTCGAATTCGTTGTTGAAGCCTTGAGGATAGGCAATAAGAACGGTATCTACTTTTGAGTAGTCAGTTTGGATGTTCATATTGTAGATGATTATTTAAAATTGGAATGATAATCTTGCATCGTCTTCCCAGGATTATCACGAAGCCAGTCTCCGATTTTTGGTCGCACCTCTGCATTGCTTTGTTTTTGAGGCTCGGCTTTTCGAATTGTATTACGCTGAACTTTTACCGGTTCCACGGTCGTCAGAGTTCTAGCAAGTCGATAATTCGATTTGTTCACTCTGCGATTGTATATGACGGTCATGAGTGCAGACCACATAATGCAAAACGGCCAATAGATCACAAAGGAAAGAATACCGATCGTAAATACGGTTAGAAGGGTACTTTCAATAGCGTCGCCTAAACTCGCATATTGCGGTGCCTTTAATAAAAATACTAGTATAAATGGACCAAAAGTGAGGATTGTCCCGCTCCAGATACTTGCATAAAATACTCCGATAGGACCTAACAATACGCTAAGAAGTATTGCAGCAACTAAACTTTTCTGCTGTTTCATAAGAAAGTTTTCTGATAAAGATAAACACACGTATATATACGAGCAAGCCATTTCAATACATACTCATTATTTGTGCAAATCACAATAATGTCGAATAATGGGATCACGCCTATAGAGCAATATGTTATTGACGCCGTGCGAGAAAAACGAATTGAAAAGGGTTTGTCTCAAAGAGAGCTAGCATATTTACTTGACCTTTCGCCAAGCTTTATTGGCGATATCGAAAGCCCAAAATCCATCGCTAAGTACAACTTAAATCATATCAATAAACTTGCGGAGATATTAGAATGCTCACCACGAGATTTTTTGCCTGAAAAGTTCATTAATGCGAAGGTATGAAGGGTCCTTAAGGCGTCCTATCGAGGAGATTTATTAGCTAATAAAGTTGATTTATTAATTTGGTGGAAAATACCTTATGGCTATCAATCGAGCGGAAACAAAAACATATCCCTACACTATTTCTCAAAGCATCAAAGAAAACAAGCCTTGTATTTTTATCAGCCATCAAAAAAGAGATTCACCAGAATGTAAAAAAATAGTTGAGTACATCATCAAGGCTGATCTAGACGTATACTTTGATGAGGAAGACGAGCATTTAGCAGACTTCAGAAGAAATCACAACCCGTCCGGCGTCATCAATTCAATACGACATGGTATCGATTCAAGTACTCACATGTTATGTGTCATCTCCAAAAATACCTTAGCTTCTAAATGGGTACCGTTTGAAGTTGGCTACGGCTACGACAAAACTAGGTTAGCGGTTTTAACGTTGAAGGGCATTACAGATACCGAGTTACCTGACTACATCAAGGCAGCACCACTACTCTTAAGAGGAACTCAATCCGTAAACAAATACGTTGCTTCTATTAAAGGTAATAGTGTTGAAAACCTTGTAACTGAGCATAGGTTATTTAGCCACTATCAAATGTCTCATCCTTTAGATTTAGTTTTAGACTGGGACAAATAAACTCAAACGTTCAAAATTCGATTTAAGCCTTTCAATACTAAGTATACTATAACCGATATATTATTTGTTGTAGTTAGAACTAAATATTCATCTTCCGTTAACCCGCTATTAGTAGCGATTTTTCTTAAGTCCACTGAATTGACAGCTTTGATAAGGTTATTTACGTCGAATTTCTCAACGGCTACTTTGTTGTAAGCGTTTATAAACTCATAATCCAAGGATTCAACGACATTTTCTATTTTAGCTGTACCCTTAACAACATTGGAGATTAGACGTGTCATACCGCCAAATCCACCAATCAAATAAATAGGTTTATTCAACAATATTGCAGCTTGGAATTCCTCTAGTATCCCAGGTAGCAATCCTGCATATTTGGCACTTTTTCCACCAACCAAGATCTTTGCGTGGCTTTCCTTCTCTAACGCATACCGCATTTGAGACAGTGCATTTGCAATCAAAATACTTCTTTGACCGCTGCCCTGCCTGAGCTGACTTGAGGGGTCATCAAATCCTGCTATGTTCGGAAATATTGTCTCAAACCTAATTTTATTAAAGTACTCTGCTTCTATCTTAGATGTTAATGTCAAATTAGAAGGCCAAGCAAGGAAGTTTATAAGCCTATGCCCCTTGAAGTCCTCATAATCTTTGTAGACTTCAACCAAATCCATAAGAATTTCAGTAAACCCGCCTTGTCGCAGGTCTCCACCGTATAGCAGATTACCGCCAACAGAGAGTATATACCTAGCAATCTCGATCATTGCATCCTGTAAGTGGCAAATTGAAAAACCGTAACGCCCAAGATCTTCACATTCTGAAATTGAAATAGCAACATTTTTCCCTCTTAGGAAAAAGCGACGTTTTTGTACGGCGTCCTTACTGTCTATGATAATTCCGTTAATTATTGGATCAGTACTTACTGAGCCTATTTTAGGATTATCTTCCATTGCTTATTATTTCTAACGTAGGGAGTTGATTAGGCGTAATAAAGAAAAGGTTGTCGTTCATATCATTTAGCAGTTTCAACTCTTCGCTACCTAATGGTGGATCAGGATAAAGTACAATTGAAAAATCTCTTTTACCTTCTTTCATTTGATTCTGAATGTTAATTATGTCAAAGAGTTCCGGGAAATTGGCCATTGTATAATTGACATCCAGATTGTAAAGGTTTGCCATTTGTGTCATTAAGGCTTTCTGATAAACATTATATAGAACCTTTTCTAAAGCCATATCCACAATTTCATGAAAGTTACTACCACCTAAACGAATAGTCGGAACATTTCCTAGGTAAGGAAAGCTCCTTTTCTCACCTTTTTCCAATGCATTTACAACAATGACAGGACAATTGTGTGCCTTTGCCGTAATCGCCTCTATTCTACACCATTCTCTACTCGCATAGCTATCAGACTGAAAAACGACCAATACGCTTTCTCTTATACCTTTCTTAATTTCATCTGCGAAGTCATACCCATACCCTATATCATGTACATCGAAGAAAGTTTTTAGCTGAGTCCTGTCATGTATAAAGCGTTTAAACTCCATGGCACTGTTTTGAGTCGAATCATGTTTTGAATGACTAAGAAACAATCTAATTGGAGGCGGCGCACCTAATAACGATTCAGCTTGTACGGCTTCTAATTGCAGCATTAATCTACTAACCTCATGTAAAAGTGCAGACTTGATTAGGTCATCCTGAGAACAAGCCAGAGTTGACAATAAGCGATCATCATAAGCTCTTATGACATTCTTTGAGGAAATAAACTCGTGTAGATTATTAAAGCTTTTGGTAAACGCAATAGGGAAAATGCGATGGTTGCCTGAGCTATCCTTCTCAACTTGGACTAACCGGTCAACATAAGTCCTAAATTTCTTATCAATTATGATGTTATCGTCAATCAAAAGTACAATAGCGCACTTACTCACATTCCCTGTTTCGATAGGTGCGGGTATGTTATCTTCACCTAAATACCGAAAATAAGTTGGTATAGATAACGTTGTGTCGAAAGGCTTCTTGTAATCTCTACAGAAGATACTGAACAATCTCTTTGCATGATCCATCCCCTCCTCAAATGAAGGGTGCCATGCAACATAGATTTCCAACGGCTGTTCAAAATGCATATTTTCCAATTGAAGACAGAATGCCTAACCTGCAAATCTTGTAAAACTGTTATTTAAGTGGAACGGCACTCCGAGTATTACGCATTGGCTAAACTGATCTGATAACCATTTAATAGCCTGTTGACCGATGGGTTCTGGTATCTCCTTATAGGTCGGAACGCGCTTATTGTGGCACATCTCAACTTTAATATCTTCTGGAATGACGACATGATTCTTTCCAAAATAGTAATACCTCCGAGATATCAAAACGTTAGGCCATTGTGTATCATTTCTCAGATTTTTCATATTTGTAGCTCCTCCATTCAGGCTGTGGTGCGAATCCTCTTGGTGCCACTTTGCATCAGATTTTAAATGATAAATATTGTCACCATAGCATTGAATTAGACTGCCGTTGAACGTAGGTTTCTTATAGAAAAAGCGGGGGTCATGCCAATACTCATTAAAAGTAAGCTTCTCATCTACCCGCATTGCATAAACCAATCTACCCACGACACTATGTCCTGTAACGGAAGTAGTGCCAAAAATCCAATCTCCTACAGCAGCATGCTTTCGCAATAATGGTTTACATGTAGCCAATGTGCAATAACCCCCAAAAGGGTTGGGTGCAAATCCAAAGTCTCTTACAATAGGATAGGTATAGAACTTCATATTCTAGCAAATTTCACGTTCAACATCCCAAGACCTCTCTTTTGGAGAGCCATCGGAATTTTCCGAATTGTTAAGGCGCCCCTCAATAGCGTCTATTATCTTGTCACTATTCCAGCCAACGAGAGCATTGCCATATAGCTTAAAATTCTCTGGAACGTCAGAATCTTTCGCACCATGAGCAAAAACCCCAATAATACGTTTACCCTTTTTGAAGGCCTCATCTATCTCCCAATCTACCCAAGGCCGATTGTGGGTATCTGGGCCAATTAGACAAATGAATGTGCCGGCCCAAGATATCCGTAATCTTAAAAGACGTTTGATTGCTTCATCAGAAATTATCCTATTGGGTTTACTGCTATCGATTGAGCTGTTCTTTAGCTGATAACCCTTCGCTGCAAGTAAATCCTTCATCTTGCCTATGTGCTCATCATCTGCATGATGATGGCTTATGAAAACATTACATGCTTTCTCCATCACTACTATTTTTAATTATTGTTAAACCAATTAATGCATACCCGATAATATCCCTAAGCGTGTCTTCGATCGATTCAAAGTTTGGTTTTGCATTGCTGCACTGTTGTTTTTCAACTAGCGTACGATAACGCTTAACCTTGTCCCACAAATGCACCATATTGCCATTCAGTCCAAGATCAAAACTTGCCGATCCATAATCAGCATTCTTTTTTAGCAACATTTCAATAATATCCTCACTTAGCGGTGTGAGTTGGTCTTTGTTCAGTTGTATATCCATCAGTATTATGAGATAATAAATTTACCAAAATCGGATTAGTAAATTTATTAAAATTCTTGTCTATATTAAAACGGTAAAGCATCTTAGCCCAATCATTAAAAAAATCATCACCAAAATCTATAATGGAACTGACCCTTCGGTTACGTATATCATTCTCGTAGCTTTCCAAAAGTCTAATCATTTGATCAAACTCTTCTAAATTCCTAAATGCTTTTCCGTATTCATACGAGTCATCTAAGGGATGATTAATATCTGCGAGTGTTTGCAGTAGTCCTTTGAAATTTTCATAATAATGAAAATTGTTTACTACATGATAATAGTTGCCAATCTCGAGATTTAATATTCTCGAGAAATACTCCTGCATAAACGTATAATTGAAAATGTTCACGGCAGATGCGCCCCATACAAAATCGTTTGAGCGCATATGGACGATCAAATCAAGTTTGCCATTAACCTTTAAAAATTGGATTGTACAAGTGCAAGGGAAATCCTTAGTTACTTTTAAATTCTCTGAGCTTGAGAAGAAGTCTTTTGCAGGATCATTTATTGAAATAATTGCCTGTCGTGTATTGGGATCTCTTTCAAATATCTTTTCAATGAACTTGAATTGGTCTACTTCGACTACCTCTACACCTTCTTGCCTGATTTCATGAGACGTAAATCCTATTTCATAGTCGTTTTTAATACCATTATGAAAGCGCAGTCTTGGGCCATATCCAGCTCTCATGAACAAATGATCATCTGAATAATTAAGCATTTTTTTCAAGTAGTGCTTTATAAGTGCTATGTCATTACGTCCAGATGCAATCCACAATGATTCCGCGTAGGGTAAAGTTAAATTCCACTTCCGCTCTGGTATTGTTACTATTCTAGCACAAGGATTACTTATCTTAATTATTATTGGTGCAGGTAACTCATAGCAAACTTCGCCCCTTGTATTTCTTTTAACACCCTCTTGAAGAAGCAATTTTGATGCGCCTACCAAGAAAGAATTAATGCCCTTAAATTCCACTGAATACATGCTCTCGAATTTGAATTTTTATTTGCAATGTGTTTATTTCTTTCGCCGCCTCCATTCAAAGTTAAGTTTGTTTAGGTTTATGTTATATATCTTACTATATTAGAATTCAAGTATTTCGATTTTTGCAAAGATGGATTGCTATTACACTGCCTAATCATAATTTGGATAAATAAAATACCCTAAATGATAGTTGGAATTGGATGTGATATTGTTGAACATAATATGATCAAAGTTCTTGAATGGGAGGCAGACATTTCGATACAACAAACCATATTTTCAGCAGAAGAACTTAAGTTATATGAATCTAGAAAAGGCATTAAATTTTTAGCTGGACGATTCGCGGCAAAAGAAGCTGCCGTAAAAAGTTTAGGGACGGGAATGCGGGATGGAATACCTTTGAATAACATTCAAATCCTCAACGATAGCTTAGGAAAACCTGAGCTCATAATTTCTGGAGAAGTAAAAAAGATTTCTGATCTTCTAGGTATTCGGTTTTTTCAACTGAGTATTTCTCATTCAACAAACTACTCAATAGCAGTCGTTATCGCCCAAGGCTAAAGCAGAATTGACAATCCATAAATCTTGAAATCATCGATCTTCTTATTACTATAGTAATTTGTCATTGATCTCCCACTTCGGCGGGAACCAGTAATCTATTGGTTTAGGATTAATTTTAAACATTTGCTTTATCCTTGTTCTGTCACTATCGCCTTTTATATCCGGATGTCTAACCCTTGCATATTTATCAACTTCACAAAAAATATTTTGACAGTCGATTAGCTGCAAGCGGCGCCCCCACAAAGTCCTAAATGGCAAGTTCAATCTATCAAACTCTTTTTCCTGCCTATCAGTCACCAGTTTAATAATCTCCACATTGCTAAGCCCGCCTGTATCCTGAAAACATTTGCTGATTCCACCTTTTGCCCCAGGTCCTGCTACAACAAAATCCGATTCAGAAAAATCTATAATTGTAGAGTAATTAATATCTATCAGTAACTGATATGCAAGAAAATCGCCTAAGCCTGGAAAACTTTTTAGCAATTCGAAAGCGCCTTGCATTGTCCTTACATCAGCCAGGCGCTTGTGCGTCTCTCCCTTAATAATTAGTTCTATTAGTTTTAAATGGTTAGAATGCTTTCTAACAAAACCGAAATAGGATTGCCCTGAAGGCATAATATAAGCTGCAGAATAAATTCGCTTACCTGATGTAATTGCTTCCGTTAATATCTTGTCATATTTATCAAAGCTATAATCTGCTAGTGTCAGCTTGCCAATCTTTGAAGTAAGCAATTCCCAAGTTTCTATTTTATTAAAAAGCTTGAATAACAAGATTCTAAACAATATTTCATCAGCAGTATTAGGCAAATCTTCATTGTAGATAACGTTCTTTATCAAAAATTGACTGACCCTATCCGCTGCCCGGTAAACGTTGGTAAATTTGTGTCGGTTAACAATAGCATCACTCGACCAAGGGTATGGCCTACCCTCTAAGCGATTAAAAAATGCCTCTTGTCTAAGGGCAGCAAACTTCCAATAAGTGTCGTATACTTCGGTTATTTTAGCAGGTGACAATGCAACATGTATGGTCAAACTAGAACTTACACTTGGCTGTAACTCGGGCTCTTTAAATAGCTGATTTTTTATCACCTGCGTCATAATAAGCGACAAAAATAGTCTTTCTAAGGAGAGGATGCTAATTGGTCATTTTTAGCAGTTCTCTAGCCTTCGATGTATTCATATCAAGTTTTTCAACACCTATATAGCAATTGAATTTATCGAATTTCAAATCGAGTTCGTTTGCCACAAATTTTCCTAGATTTATCAACCCAAGCCAATTGCCATATGCTCTCTCGTAAAGATATTGTATTGCATAAAAACTATTTAAAACAAGACCATTGCTGGTTACGTAGAATGTAACATGCTGTAAGCAAGGAAACCGTTGATATGGACTGTTTGTGTGATCTGTCGTTGGATCAAAAACTGATGCTTGAAGTTTAGATCGTCGTCTATTTTGCTTGTCTTTCAGAGAAGATATAATTATTTCCAACTGGTTAATTTTTCCCGTAGTGCCCCTATAAGCAATCAGTCTTTCAAAATAGGTACCTCTACTGTTACTTCGAGCATCTATTTTTTTGATTTGCGGAAGGATGTCAAGATACCCTTCATAGAATGCATATCTGTCATGGTTATAAAGCCTGTATATAGATTCAGGAAATATCGTTTCCGAAACGGTCTCCACAGACCCTTTCTTATCCTTCTTCAATTCCCTGTCTAATATATTTCTAATATGCTTCGACTCCTCGAAATTTGAGAGCGACAGGACTAGGGGAGTAATCTCATGGTTAGAGTCAGCGACTGTGCGCTCTAAAGTTATACGCCATGCTTCAGAAAGATTTACACCTTCGATCAAAATTGGGGATGTATTCATAAAATCATTCATTTTCATTTTCTAGATGGCGATATTCGGCAAGACCAATATAACCATGCTTTTGTATTCTTATAAAGTGACCGGATTCCCCATCAATAGCAGCACGAAATACTCCAGACTTAATAGCACGATAGCCAATCCCCAGCCTTGTTGTTTGAACGTATTGAAGGTGATCGCCTTCGACCTTTGCAGAAAGCGGGAGTACAACATAATTCCCAACCTCTAGATCAACGATTGAAACAGGAAATTTTGAATCAACAATTTTGAAGTAGGAATTTTTTATTTCCAAACCAAACAGCTCATGTAATATTTTCGCAGGCGAATACTTAAGCAGAGATCTTTTCTTTGTTTCATCTATTAATCCATTAGCGCTGCAATGAGTGACTAATGTCTGGTAGCCGGTTCCAAAAACAGAACTTACAATATAAAAGTCAACTGGTGAAGCTGCTTTTAATAGTATATTCCTTTTCGCAAACTCTGCTTGAACACCAGCAATAGGCATTAACAATGAACCAGCAAAAGCATCAACTAGTTGTTCATCCAAATTATCGACACTAATTCCACCCGCCTCACTAGAAAGTGCGTCTAATTTTGTTCCATGCGCGAAAAAGTGGTGCCCTAATTCATGGGCACAGGTATAACATCGACGAGGTAATGGGCGCTGATTGGAAAGTAAAATTGTGGGGGACAGTCCATTTTCGTGGCTAATGTACATACCCTCCATATTTATATCCAAAAAACGTACGCCAAGTCCTAGACTAACGCTAGCATCAAAGATGTTAATTGGCTGGAACATACTCAATTCCAATCGTTCCCTAATCTCATCAGCTTTAACTGCAGCTTTTAAATATAAGGCGCTCATTAGATCACTTCTTTGGAAGTATTTTTAGAACATCAATTAACTTACGAATGTCATCTTCGCTTAGCTTTTCTAGTTCCCTAGCCGCAAACTTTAAGTGCTGAGACATACTTTGTTCGTTTTCTTTATCTTGCAGCAGCAACCATGAAGTATCCACCCTATACAAACTTGCAAATTGAATTATTTCCTCAGCACTTACCTTTCTTTTGGCTGATTCAATTTCCGAAATTGCGGGCCTCTGCAATCCAAGCCTATCAGCAGCTTGTGCTTGCGACAATCCAGCCATAACTCTTGCCTCTTTTAACCTCGAAGCAATCTTCTCACGATCATCATTTAGATTATTATTCTCCATATTTAGCTTCTTTGATTAATTTCTGAGCAGCCTCCCTAATTGTCAATTGTCTCCCTTTGGCTTTATCGCAAAAAATATAACACCCTAATGGAATCGTCACGCCTAGTGCGCGTCCAACTCGAGTGGATGCTGTTACCAGCATTAAACTTGAAATTGATTCAATTTCCCCTGGCGAACTATTTACATCTATTTCGCAATCTAATCCGAACGCCACTTTGAATTGCTCAATCACTTTTACTATTTCATTTTCCACTGCTTCGGTACTAAGCTTCACCATATGTAGGATTTTCAAACAAATGTATGTAGGATTTTCATACGGCCAAAATTTTTTATTTATTCGAGCGTGTCGTAAATTCCTTTGAGAAGTTCTGCTACTGCGATGCGCTTTTCGTGATCTACTGATAAAGTGTCATAGTCTGTCATTCTTTTGGCAGCCTTTGTTGATTCACGAGCAATTTTTATAGCTATGCCGAAAATGAAATCAGAAATTTTCAAATATTCATCTATGCCGATTTTTAATGCATCCTTAAATACTCTTTCCTCAAAATCATTTTGTCTAGCGGTACCTTTAAAATGCTTTAAAGTATAGTATCCCGCATGGTGTACAAGTAAATTTCTCTGTTGCAAAATATCATTGAACATCCTTTCTTCTTCTTTGGTAAAGGGAGTAATCTGTAAGAGATCACGATACAAGCCATTGATTAGTTTAGCTGAACCAAAGTCATAGTGTTCAGCGAGAACAAAGCCTACATACTTCTTGAAATTCTCACCTTGGAAGGATACAACTGTCGAAAATTCAAGTTTTGGCGCATCCCTTTTCAAGGCAAAGGCACTAATCAAATCAGGGAAAATATTCACAAGTGCCGCAAACTGATGCTTGCAAAAAGCTTCAAAATATGAGACTAATCCAATAAATGATACGTGAGATGCAGGATTAGCATCTGGATAATGTTTATCACCTTCATGGCTTTCCACTAAATAGGCTAAACTATGAAACTCTAATTCAAATAGTAAAAAAGGTGCAATTTTCCCCACGAAGTACTCATGCGTTTGATAAGCATTTCTCATAAACCTTTGTTTCGAAAAGCTGAATCTCTATATTTTCTGAGGCTATCAATTTCTATCAGAATTGCCCTTTCCTGGATGCGTAATTTTTCAATGGCCATTTGTGACTTTAACTCCATCTGTTTAAACTCAGCGCCCTTTTTAACACCATTATCGTAAGCGAAATAATCGAAGATGATTTTCATAAGAATGATTACCCCCAATCCCACTGCAGTTTTTACTAAATAATCTTTGGCTGTCTGCTCTTTTTCAAGCAAACTGATTTTCCCCTCAATATCCTTCTCGTATTTGTCTAATCTATTATCTACTTCCTTCTCATGTTTGTTTAACCGATTATCAATTTCTTTTTCATGCTTATCTATTTTATTGTCGATCTCCTTATTAAGGATCCCAATCTTGTTGTCAGCCGCTTTATAGTTATCCTCAATCTTTCTACTTAAAACAACTGGAGAGGCCAGTTCCCCAGCGATTAGAGCGTCTATATACTTTGGTGGAATACTCTTTTGATTCTTATGATCACCATTATAAACAGTAGTTTCTCCTGTGGCTAGCTGTAGCTCTGCAAACCATATCAAAAAATATGGTTCACCACATACCTCCAGTGAAATGGGGCTTGTACCTGCATTATATACTGAAAATACGAGATTGCCTTTGAAGCCCGGATCGACATGAAAACCTGAAACATTCACCAGCCCGCGCAGTTTTACACCGGCTTTAATTGAAATAAAGGCGATCTTACTAAGTGGTATATCGACTTCCTCATAAGTAAGTAAAAGCGCAAACTGGCCCGGATTTATAGTAACAAGTCCGTTATTACTAAATATTTCTTTCCTTTTATCTTTAGAATCTGTTGTGAATGCTTCATTCCCAAGGGAAAGTTCATAAGCTCCACCTTTCACCCTCTTTGTATCAGGGTTGGGAAGTATGACCTTTTCATTAGTGATAAGCTCTATTAACTTTTGTGAACCCAAAAAGGCCATAGTCTATTTTTAGAAACAAAGATATTTTTTTACTAATAATAGACTACTACATTCAACGATATTGCTCGGAACCCTAGTTTTTTAGAATTTAAGATTTAGGATATAGGAAGTTCTAATACGACTATCCTATATCCTAACTTCCTTCTAACAGCTCTTTGAGTAAGAGCCATGACTGGTTCTTAATAGTTTACTATCTATAATGTACTTGGCGATGTAGTTGCCGGCCGTTTTATCTTTAATTCCTAGGTGTCCAGCGATCTCAACTGCCTCTTTCCAACTAAATACACTCGGTAACTTAGTCCAGAATCGATCTACTGGTTTTGTCTGGTCAGGCTTTACCTTTTGCTTACTAGTTTTTAGTTCCTTCAGTTGATCGAACACCTTGGTTGTATGGAATATCAAACACTCAGTGATTGCGAAGGCCGTACTAAAATCGTCGTCGTGGCATTCTATTGACTGTGGTTTGTGATTAGAGTCGATTTGCCTTATTATCGACAGAGTCATTGCTAGCCTCCACGTAATAAGGCCTAACCTCCTTACCGAACTAATTATGTCGTCTCCACACACTTTGGCTAGCAGACTACTCTTTTCTGTAAACCACCTATTAAATGCAAGCTGTTGAGCTCCAGTTAATGTAAACATGATCTCAAGATTATCAGCACTTTCATTAAAGCTTCCCCATCGAGTAGTAAAGTCCGCAAGTTCCAGCGCCATATTATTGAAAGCTACTTCCGGTAAGATATCAGGCTCTTCGAAAACGTCTTTCCAAGCTTTTTTACCGGTAAATTCGTAGTACATAAACCTTGTGTCAAGACCATTGCCTACATTATTAAGTAACGCATCTACCTGAGATGGTGTGCAAGTAAGTAGAACGGATAAAGCTGCTCGAGAAATTAAGTTATGTTCATCATTCAATTTTCGTTGAGATTCGATTGCCTCATTCTGAAATGCTTTTCTGAGCAGGTCTGAGAACCCTCCATATTGAGATTTCAAAGACTGGGTTAACGTATCGGCCTCAGTATCCATTATAATACCAAAATCCCTATTTCGCTTCAGCGTCTCGATAACCTTAGCACTTGTATTATTTGCTGGGATAAATAGAAGCTTAGGATAAGGTTTAATAATACCTTCCGCGTCATCATTATCGTTTGACGATTCATTTTGTTCTTCTTTGTAGCGAGTATACTCTCGTTGGAAACCGAGATGCAGCTGTCTCTGTATCTCACTTCCAAGCGTTCGCACTATAGCCACAGTTCCTTTCCCGGAAGCTGGCGGAGCAATGATAAGTAAATATACGTTGGCGCTATATTTCCTTTTATCATATATCCCATAAACTTTAGGAAAAAGAGCACTAAGAACTGTTAGCGTGCTTAGTAGCATTATGTCCCTTTCCCGAGGAATCTCGTAAAGGGTAGTCATATCCTTTAAGAACCTAGGCAAGTTCTCATAAACACTCCTAGGAAATGTTGGAGTATGATATTCTTCGTCATTTCTCGATTCCCAAGTGCCATGCAAAGACAGGTCTCGTTCATAGATGTCGTTAACTCTTACAATATAAAATCGTAGCATTGTTATTTCGCTGCCTCCCGGCCGAACACCAACATATCTGATCACATTATCTCTAGCTGATTCAAACTCCATCCCAAACTCGTTACACAATTTCACAAGCGAATCAATCCAAACTTCATCTTTTAGCACAAACGGACCATACTGTTCAATATTAATTTCAACTAATGTTTCAAAGTTCTCTCCTGAATTTCTGTTAGCAAAGTCAAGCCTACCATTATAGTTTTTTCTCATTATTATTCATTTAATTTTTTAAAAATTTGTTGACCTCAGACTTGAGGTATATATTTTTCCCTCCCATCTGCTTCGCACGTATTTTTCCCTGTTTCCGATACTTAATAAGCGTAGGGGGAGTAATGCCCAATAGAGTACAAACCTCCTTAGTGGTGTAGGTCTCTATTGAATTAGAAGGGGGGGAATGGGTATTGAATAAGGGGATGTCCCCTTGCAGCATCTCGGAAATTGCTTTCTTGACGCTTGCATCAATTAGTTCAACAAATTCTACGTAGGATAATTCGTAAATGGATATCCTGCCCATACATTACTGTTATTATGAGTTAATACAGTTTTGCTAGACGACTGTCTCAGCTTTACGATGTATGAGCAGGACTTATGCCGAGTCCTGTAGGCCTCTTTACGGTTTGCTCACAACTGAAGGCATAATTAATTGGAGCAGTACAAAGGTAAAAACAAATAACTGAACAAAACAAAAAAACCTTTATTTATAATAATTTTGTTATTAATAATAATTAATAAAAACTATTACTATTAAAATATTAAAAAACTATTTAAAAAATGAATGATCCTGTAACAGTAAAGCATTCTCCTCTTGGCTGATTCTAATATAGCCAAGGAACGCCTTCTCGGAAGTATGCCCTGTAATTTTCATTATTGAAATTGAAGGTATATTTTCCTTATAAGCATTTGTCGCAAAACTCCTTCTTCCGCAGTGAGCAGATATTAACTCATACTTTTTATATACTTTCTGCACTCTAGTACCGCCCTCAGTTTTTGTTATTACAATCGGCTCATTTATGCCTGCCATCTGACCAATCTCTTTCAGATACTGATTCATTTTTTGATTAGTTATGTTATTTGGCAGGCAGTAGCTATACTTCTTAAGAACAGCTTCAACAATCGAAGCAATTGGTATAACCACAAATTGGTCTGTTTTGGTTGTGCGAATATGTAACTGGCCATTCTTCACATCTTCTTTCTTTATTTTGGTGAAGTCCGAAAAACGGAGTCCCGTGTAACAGGAAACAATAAACAAATCTCTTACGAACTCTTTTGTTTTCGTCTTAGCCAGATCAAGCGCGTATATTCGGTCAATTTCTTCACGAGTAAGATATATCTTATCAACTACCTCTGTTACCTTTTTAAAGTTCCGAGACTTGAAGGTCATATTTGTATTTATGCCTCGATCAGTTGCTTCATGCAGAAATGTTTTTATTGTCTTTATCTGTTTGGCCACCGTATTCTTAGAATTCCCTAGATCTTTGGCGATGTACTCACTAAACTCATAGTAGAACTCCATGGTGATATTCTCGAAGTCTACCTTTTTGTTGTATAATCTTGAGTAGTTGGCAAGATGGTTCAAAGTAGTTTTGTAGGCCTTAATGGTTTCTTTCTTTTTCGTTGCTGCTACTTCACAAATATATTGCTCAATAAAACGAAGCAATGTTGGCTTCTGCTCCTGGGGCTTAGCTACTGGAGTGTTATCAATACGCTGCCTTAACATATCCTGCACCATTTCAGCGGTCGGAGTTATCCCATCAATATTAAGGTTCCTAAAAATAGATTTTGCTTCACCCTCAATCTTATCAAGCCAGAAATTCAGTTCGCTGTAGCCCTTTCCAATAGCTCGCTGTTGGGTAAAGTCCCAGCTAGTTGGGAGCACTTTCTCACCAGTGCTCATAAATACACGGTGTCCGTTAAATTTTAATTGCAGACTGATAAGCGTCGGCTCTTCTGCCTTAAGGTTTTTGAGATAAAAATTTGCTTTGGGTATTAACATGAAACATTGTTTTTGAAGTTGTCCTAGTGGTTGTCCGCAATGTTTTAGAAAATTTAAAGATTTTACAATTCTATTTTCTACGGCCATTGCAAAAGCCTTAAAGCGCCTAAGTGGCGCTATTAAATCCTATAAAAACTGATGAAAACTTTTAAAGAAAAAGAGGTTCCTAGTGGGCCCACGGAAAAAAGGATTCTACAGCTGTAGAGTCCTTTTTTGTTTTACATACTTGCATACTTGCCCCAGAAGAATACAGTCTCACACATAATTTGCAAGAAGGCAATGGCGCGTCATAGAACCTGCAAGCAGGATCAGCGCCGGTTGAAAGATCAGAATCCGTCTGCTTTAGACACGCCATAGTCGTATCTTTGCTCACTACTATGAACTACAAAAGCAGACAAACCGCGGGAATAAGGAAAACACTGTCGATGTATCTTATCGCTTTAGCCGCCGTTATAAGCGGGTGTACTAAAGAAGACCAACCGGAGAAAGATAAAACCGAAACCGAAGTACAACGCAAACTGTCCTTCTCTAACACAGTAGAAAATATCGATCTACACGATTCTTTGCAGCTAACCTTCAATGGCGAACCCCAAGGGTTGAAAGACACAATAAAGGTCATCTGGTCTTCTGATAACGAAGACATTGTAAAGGTGTCGCCTACAGGTATGGTAAAAGGTATAAGCCCCGGCGAGGCCAACGTTTCTGTTAAGAGTGTCGACGGAGTCCTTTCGGCCACACTAAAAATTAACGTCCGTGATATTAGGGTCACCAGCATTAGCTTCCAAAACCGATATACCATCGCTTACCTCAATGAGCGGACAGCATTGCCCATTACCATTACCCCTGCTAATGCCACCAATAAGGAGCTGACCTGGCAAACTTACCAGCACGATATAGCCACACTGGAACCAACAGGCTACATCACGCCTACCAAACCCGGATATATCCTTGTTACCGCTACGCATGGCTCTATCAGTGACTATACGGTCGTTATCCCATCTATCCGCAACCAGGAGGCTATGGCATCTTATGTGAACATAACAGCCGCCAACCCTACCCGGCATAACTGGGAAGTATATCTTGCCAATACCGGCACAGAAAAAATAACCGTTACGGAAGTACAGTTATTCACAGGCTCAGCTTACACGGAAGTAGCCGGGACCAGCAACCAGACAGTGGTACTCGAACCTAATACTGCCAATATACTGGCTAACATACCTGTAACGGAAGCACATGAAAATAGCCTTAGCTTTTACAGCCGGGTGCGGATTGAAGCCACTATCGGAGCACGACCGGTTTACATCACTATTGGCAAGACAAGGGAAACTGTAATAACGAACAGATAGGTTAAGAATAATCTTTTAATAGGCCCGGCGTTCAAATACCAGGGACCAACAGCAACAAAAAAGGATTCTACAGATGTAGAGTCCTTTTTGTTTTATGCCCGTGTTGGTGTTCTTTACCAACACGCTAGTGAAGGATAGGTAATATTTGTAGACAATAACTATGTTCATCGCCTTAAAAACAAACATTGGAATAAATATTGAAAAGACCAGCGCGAGCTTGTTGGTAAAGAATACTAATAAGGGCGAAAAACAGCGAAATCATATACCAACATTGCCTCTATTTAATTTTTCATTACGTTTATCTTACAGTATGCGCAAGATCGCAATCATTATAGGATCTCTATTTGCAACTGTAGCAGCCATGTATTTCGCAGCCAGAATGATTGCGCCTGGTAGCTATCCTTTCGCAGAAGTATACGAGCTAGATTATAAAGAAGAAAGGGTCATTAAAGCAATTGAAGGATTTAAGCGCACGCACCCGGAGTACTCAGTACCAAATGTAACAATAGATGGAAAAGATGCAGGAACACTAAGTGATGAGCGAAGCGAAGACCCGGGGCTTTGGTATCACTTTTACTTTTATTTTCCAGACGAGAACAAAATTATTCATACCTGGACCAGATCTAATTTTGATGGTGGAACAGACTTCGCATTTGTAGGTGTAAATTATGGTTTAGAACTGGGGAATTGGAAGCGTATCAACGACGAATTCTGTTTGTCTGAGAATAGACGGTATGAGAAGAAGTTTGAAGCATACATTTTAGAGCCGATTAAAAATGAACTTAAACATTAGCTGATTACTTACTCAAGAAAAAAGGGGGTGTGCAAAACCACCCGCCTCCCGCCATTCACCCATCTTTGCCATACATAAAACCCTACCCTATTATGGCAAGAGCAAAGAACTTCCGCCACCCGGCAGATGCGCGTAACAATGAAAAGATAGCAGCCCTTGTAGGCGACCATGGCCCTGCAGGTTATGGAGCCTACTGGATGATACTGGAAATACTGCACCGCGAAGAAGGCATGTGCATCGAGTATACTGAAAAGCGTATGAAGCGCCTTGGCGGCCAGATCGGCATGGAGCGCGAAGCCTTTGCCCGACTACTGCAAGACATGATAGAGATATACGAACTGCTGGAGGTAGCGGATGGAAGGCTGGTATCGGCTATCAGCTATACCGGCAGCCGCAAATCACCTAAGGCTATAGCTATTGAACCTGCCGCCAACGATGCAACGATAGAAAGTGCACATATACAGAAGCAGGATGTAGAAGAACCAGCAGTACCAAGCCCGGAGGGACATACAGCCGAAGAACTGGAGCAACACAACGCACTAAAGGAACTGATAGCAACACGGGCACCCAATGCCGAAAGGTTGTTGCCGCCCATTAGTGTTGCCGAGAGCTTGTTCTTTTATGAAAACTATGAACAGGTGGCAATCATAGCGGCACTTGACCGCCTGCAAGGCCTGTTCAACATCAGCAGCTATAAGAGCGTCTATGATGTCCTTAAATCATTGCTGGATAAACCGTAAAGCCCTGGCCGCAACAAAAAAAAGTGACGGGGAGAACCCCGCCACTTTCAAATTAAAACCCAATTAAAACCTATTTCTGTATCAGCACTTTTCCTGACTGTACTTTATCATCGGTAGTGATGTGGTACATGTACAGGCCCGGTGCCAGTGTGCGTACATCGAACTGTGCATGTGTTGCATCTTCGAGGGTTTGCGTAGCTATTACGCGGCCCTGTACGTCGGATATACGGATGGTTGCCTTAGCCGAGGCAGGGAATTCTACATACAGCATATCTTTTGCCGGGTTTGGATATACCCTGATACCTTGTGATGCAGTATTCAGCTTGCCAGATTTACCATCGCTGCCGCCGCCTTTGCGTGCGTCAGGATATTCGATCTTACAGCAAGGCAGTTCCATCTTATTATCCACGATCATAGCCTCAAGGCCCGAGTTGATATTGCCCAGCGATGGTGGCGGCGTACCTGCCGGATCGGCGGTAAGCGGTGCCCACATAGCAGGGTTACCAAGGTCTGGCCTTGTACTACCCATGAATTCGAACTTCCGGTCGGTACCATCTACATGTACTACCGGTCCGCCAAGATCCGACCAGCCCGCAGGTATAGTCTGGAAGAAGTCAGGACCGTAGCCTATACCATGGTAGAAGGACGGTTCAAACGGATTCAGATCGGTGCAGCCAGGGCATCTTACCTGGAATGCATCATGCCTGTTGTAGAAGCCGATCGTACGTACCCATGAGTTGGCCACCTGGTAGTCTCCCTGGCAGTAGCGGCAGTTGCCCGGCGCCACCGGCAGGTCACCAAAGCGCTCTACGTGCGGCGTACCGTATGGTGCACTAGGTGTACCGCCAATTGGTATCCAATAGGTGTTGGTACTACCGTTGTTTTGTACCGTGAAGTTGTTCGGCAGGTTGTAGCAGTTCTCATCATGGTTGTATATCACAATGATGCTACCTACAGGCACTGCGGCCCACATATTCTCATAGCTGAGCCTATAGTGCCCGCGGGTAATGCCCACTGTACCATCGCAACCGGTGGTGTTGAAGTTGCCGGAGTTGTCGTCCATGATCCAGCCACGTACATCTACATACTTGTCGTCGCTGTTGCGGCAGTTCACTACTACCATTTCGGCATACTCGCAGTCTTTGTGCGTTTTCGGACCGTTGGACATTTCCGTAACTACAAGCGAACCAGGGCCCCCTTTTCCGCACTGGAAGAAGAAGCTGTCTACGTAGGTACACTTAACATCGTCGCTGCCCAGCCATGTCGATACCGTGAAATACACCCAGCCACTAGTGAAGCCTGCGGCCGGCGTAAAGATAAAGCTGGTAGTAGATGCACCCGGAGGTATAGTACCCCATGTAGGTGTTATGGTACCATTGGTAGTCCACGCGCTATAGCCTACGGTGCTGCCAAATGTGCTGTTGAAGGTCACTATGATCTTCTTATCACATGGGCCGTTTTGCGGCGGTGCTATCGCGGCTTTATCATCGTCAGCGGCCGACACGGAGATACCGCTAGGTGTACCGTCCATGTTGTACACACCGTCGATGTGCATGGTTATCTGGTCGCAAGGATCTTTACAATCCGGTATTACGGTCAGATCCATAGAATCGCTCATAGCACTGCAATAGCCATTGTTGAGCATCAGGCTGTAGGTGCCCGGGGTGGTTACCGTCAGTGGCAGTACAGGTCCCCATCCGCTCGATGCGATGCCGCCATTGTGCCACCATTCCCAGGGCAGCCAGTTGGTAAGGCTGTTGGGCCCTATCAGTGTAAATGGCAGCTGGTCTTTACAGAACGTATAACATCCCGATGGGAATATCCAGAGGAATGTTCTCGGATCCTTGGGCACAAACATATTGGTACTGCTCTTACATCCATTCACGTCGGTGAACCATACTTTGTAGGGGCCACCTGTGTACGTATATACCGGAGTGCCCGATGCCCCATTGCTCCAGGTAAACGTACCTGGCTGCGTGTTGGTAGCGCTCAGCTGTATCTGGTATGTGTTGCAGTTCAGGATGCTGAACGTAGGCCATGGCGCAGGCGGCAGCGGGTTGATAACAACGATGAATACATCGCTGGTATCGGTGCAATAGCCACCACCCGGTTTTGGTACAAATATCACCACCCTGTAGGTATGGGCGCCCGGTGTGCTGAACACCTGGTCGAGCGTAGGCGTATTGCCCATTGGGCCTGCCACACCATCGATGATCCATACGTAGTTAGTGATGTTGTCACCTGCCCAGCCATTCAACGTGAATTCGCCATCCACACATTGGCTGGAGTCGCCTGTGATAACGGCAGGCGGTACCTGCGTGATGTCTACCACATGTATCGGTGTGTTTACGATACAACCGATGCTGTTGGTACCATTTGCCCAGTATCCACCAGGTTCAAACACTGTAATGGATGAACTAGGAATGTTGGAATACAGCACATTATCGGTCTCGTTCCAGGTATAGCTGGTTGGGTATACTGTTCCGACCCCAGGTACATAGCTTACCGTAACCGGGTCGCCCTGGCAAGGTGCCGAAGGCGCGGAAGTTAACAGACCATCCAGCTTGTCAGAGTCTACCTGTACGGTTACGTTGGCAAAACTGTTGCAACCATATACGTTGCTTACCGATAGTGTTACATTGTAGCTACCGGCAGCAGCATAGTTGCGCTGTACATTCCATTGGCTGTTGGTACTACCATCGCCAAAGTTCCAGAGTACCGTTAGCGGCGGCGTGGATGAAGATGGTGTACTGGTGTTGACGAAATTAATATCTACCCAGTCTTCGCAGGCAGGCAGCGGTGTCGTTACATTGAACGATGCAACCGGCAGCGTATCTAGCGTAATGTTGTACGATACCGTACAAGCCGGATAGCCGCTTGATGTTACGATCTGTGTCAGCGTATAAGTACCTGCACCTAGGCCTGTTGCCGTAGCACTCATGTTACCCGGATTGTTGGTAAGCAAACCGCCGTTCAGGTAGTAGGAATGCGTCAACGGAACACCCGGATAGAAGTTAGAATTATCCAGCAGGTTCACTGTATAGCCGCTACCACTCACGCAATTGATGGTATGCTTAAGACCAGCAATGAACGGAACTATGATGCTCACTGTTGTATCGGTATAGCAAGTATCACCCGTATTATTCACGTAAAATACAATATACCTGAACTGGTAATTACCGGCCACATCATAGTCAGCATCGAAGCTGGTAGCGGTAACCACAGGGCTGATTGAATTTGGTGGATATACCCATTGTGGTGAGAAACCACCTGTACTGCTGGCAGTGATAGCTACATGACCGCAAGAGGTAAGCGTTGGTGTTACCGTCAATACCGGAGGAGTACCAGGGCCGCAAGGTGTATCGCAAGCCTGAATGATGCTTACTACGTTTGACGTAGCGGAACATCCGTTCGAATTGGTTACCGTGCAGCTGTAACTACCGAATGTGGTAGCCGTCATCGAGTTGGCAAATGGGCCCGAAGGACCGGGCGACCAGGCATAGTTGGTAGTTGCACCAATACCGCTCGTTACGGTTGCTACAAGATTGATATTTACAGGCGGATTACAGAATACGAAAGGCCCATCTGGCGATACGTGCGCTACAGGCGCTGGTTTCACCCATACTGGAGAAGCCGCTGCAGATACGGTAGCACAACCATTAGCATCAACAATGGTAACCGTTGCAGTAAATGCAATATTGGTAGTAGCGCCGGTGGTAGTATACGTATGTCCCTGCGAAAGACCACCAGGTAAAGGAGGTCCATCACCGTAATCCCAGGTTATGCTGGTCCAGCCGGTAAGGCCGGGTGTGCTACTTACGGTGAAGTTAACAGGCGTGCCGCTACATACAGAGTCAGAGTCGACAGCGACAGTAATGATCGGTGCCGCCATTACGAACACATCCAGTGTATCGTAGTAGAAGCTGGTACACTTCCTTACTTTCACGATGAGCTTAGCTGTTTGTCCCGGAGAGGTCACGTTGTTCCACAGTACAGTAGCTGATGGTGTAGTAATGCCCGAGGTAACACTACCCAGTGTGGACGGAACAATACTCCATTCGTAAGTATCGCCATCGGTATAGCCTATGCTATACGAGTGAGACGTACTTTGGCAAGGAGAATCAAGCCCAGTGATATTGAAGTTTGGTACCGGTGATGCCACAGTCTTAGAGATAGGGGCCGATAAGCAATGCGCTCCACCTGTTTCCTGGCGTTGCACCGAAATCACCCATGGGCCCGTACCTGTAAAATTAGCATAGGTAGAAGGACCCGTTGCATTGTTGACCGTACCCGTAACTGCCGACCACTTGAACGTAGTACCGGGTATCGGGTTCTTGGCAAAGTACTGCGTTGGTATACCCGAGCAAGCCACGTTTGGCCCTGTAAGGCTATCAGGTGGCGCAGGCAGTGGCAATACGGTAAAGCCGATTGCATCAGGAGCGCAGAACGCACCTGATACCGACAGCGAGTAGGTACCCAGCGTATTGAATACATAACTGAAGCTGCTGCTCGATGGAACATTATACGTTCCGCCACCAGGCAGTGTCAATGTCCAGTTGCCAACACCAGTTGATAATGTCCAGTTGCCGGTGTCTTTATGGCACATCTTATCGGGCCCTATGATGCTCACAGCAGGCTGCACCTGTATAATAACAGTTGCTGTACCGCCGCAACCCAGCATCGTGTTAGTGTAGTTGCACTTCAACACGATGGTACCGGGATTAGCCGTATTCACTACGATCTCATTACGCTGGTCGGTAGGCAGCAGCGTTGCGCCTGTGCTTGTGGTGACAGACCATACAAAATCGGTAGTGGGCCATTGCGGCAAGCGGTATATGTACTGCTTGTTAGGGCATACGATGAGCGGCCCGGAGATATGACCGTTTTGTTTGATGACAGGCACTTTGATGATGGTTTTGCCAGGACATACGCCACCGCATGGTGCGCCGTCAAATATCACATAACCAAAACCTGTGGTGTCTACATTATTCCATACTACATCTATGCTGTCTGTGTAGGCTGGTGTGTTCAGAATGGTACCTCCCTCAACGCTCCACAGGTACATACCGCATGGTACATGCACTTTGTATCCTGCAGTATCGCCTTCGCATACTACAGAAGGGCACGTGATCTTTACACCCGGTATTGGCTGTACGTCTATCTGCATACGCGCCGTATCGCGGCAGTTACATGCATTCGTTACCACCAGCATCACAGTGTAGGTGCCTGGCGACGAGTAGCTGTGTGTAACAGACGATGGCGGGCCACCAGTTGGCAGCACAGTACCATCTCCGAAATCCCAGTAGCAGGTCATTATAGGCGAACCTGTAGTACCTGTAGAGATGTTGTGGAAGATGATGTTGTCGCCAAGACATACGTTCAACAGATTGGCCGTAGTGTTGTCATTGTAAGTGCTATCGGGCTTGGTATAGAATATGGCCCGTGGACGGTGTATGATCTCGATACAGATATCCTTACTAGCTACGCAGCCCTGGGCATTTGTAGCTATTACGGTAACAGTACCAGGGCCGGCCGGCCCCCATGTGACGATGCAGGAGTCGCCCATATCGGCAAAGGATACTTCGCCGGCAACATCCCATGTATAGGTAGTACCCGGCTGGTCGTGCGCATAGTACGTTACTGTACTATACTCGCATACCTTGGGGCATCCGTTTGCATCGTCGAGTATCTCGGGAGGCAACTGCCTTCCCTGCTCGCCTTTCTTAGTGCTATCGCCTGCAAGCTGCTGACAGCCCACCTGCGCATTGCTGGTGATGTAAGGCACCGGCAGCGGCGAGATAGCCACTACAAGATTGCCTGCCTGAATAGTGTCGCCTAGTGAATCGATACCATATGCGTAAACAGTACCGCTACCGGTACCTATCCAGGTAACAGTAGCGTTGGAAGAGCCGAGGGCACTCACATTGCCCTGGAAAGTGGTAGACCAGGAATAAGTAAGACCTGGAGTGGGAGTAACGGAATAGGTAGCCGTGTCTCCTTTACAGACGGTGTTGTCGCCGAAGATAGGGATGGGTGTTTGCCCCCTGGCCAACAGGCTGAAGCAAAGCACGAAGATGACCCCCAGCAGGGAGGACATGTGTGTTCTTCTCATGGTTTTCATATTTGATGGTGAACAAAGAAATGTCAGGCTTAGAAAGAACAATGCGCAGCGCCTGAAAGAAAGCTAAGAGAAGAAAACGTCCGTGACTGATGGTGATATATATGGCTAAGGCTGCGAAACAAAGGTTAGGACAATTTTTAATATTGTCAAGCACTTGTCATCAAAATATATTTTGTGCGATATACAATGATGCGTAAACCTAACAAGTTATCCACTACAAAAATCAGTATAAGTAACTTGTTTCCATTGTAATAACTGAATATTAATACGCGGGACGAACACCTGCCGAACCGATCAAAAAAAGAATAAAAATTTTAATCTGTGTAAAAACCTTATATTATCGTACGCGCGAATGGGCGCAACCTGGCCAATTACTTTACAAGTATTTCATCGCAGGCAATAGACAACTTTCTTGATGAGCCTTGCATGGTGTACTGGGCGAGAGATGCATGTGCTTTAATATACCGAACCTGCATGCCTTCATTACGTACAGAGAAAGTATGCTTGCTTATGCTCTTGGTCGATGCACTTTTCTGTATCTCGTATTTACACTTTTTGTAGTTCTTACCGTCTTCAGAGATCTCTATTTGCAGGTTGTCGGGTGCATGTATAAAATGCGGTTCATCGTGCAAAAAACTGATGTTTATTTCCGAACATTCTACCATAGCGGATGCTCGTACATTTGCTATCATAGGCATGCCTACGAACAGCAGCCAATTATAACTGTAGTCTGCATAGCCTGTAACACCATCCGTTAGTGTACGTTCACCTTTGGCAGGGTAGAACTCTGAAAAGGGATATTGAAACATAGCAACAGCATGCAACATCTTATTCTTTACAGGAGGCTCACGCAATATATCGTTCCACTCTTTTGAATAGGCAGCCGGCGACAGGCCACCTTCTGATAACTCAGTGACCCTTGCTTTATCCGCGCCTTTTGCGAAAGCAGCAATGCGATCCCTTAAGCCCATTTTTACGACGTATCCATCGCCCTGCACCGTATACATGCCACCTTGCTCTGCACCAAAGAACCTGGCTTGCTGCAATGCTGTATACTCAAGCGACAGTTGCAGCCGCTTCACGCGGTCGGCATAAACGGATCCAGCCGTGGCTTTCCCCGACGCTTCGGCCAGCAGTGCTGAATATATTTTTAGTTTGCCGGGGCTCAGGTAAGCATCCCATTCGTTCACGGGATTGCCATAGATGTCGAGCTTACGCTTGCTCTTCAAAAGCTCGCCTGTGAGTGTGTTCAAATACTTTGACACCTGCGCAGCCGCGGGCCGTAGTAACGGGATATGAATGCTGCCACTTCGCGCTCTACGTCTGTATTCACATTCCACAGCAACTTTGCATAGACATGGCTTCTTAGCTCAGCAAAGTCGCTATAGGTGCTGCCGCTGCCTTGAACAAATACGCCTTTTACATGATGGTCTTTATATAACCTAAAGTTGTCTTGTAGTGTGTGCAGGTTCGGGAAAGGTGCCAGATAGTTGGTAAACTGCGTGGCATAGTCCCAGATAAAGATGTTATCAGTGACGGCAGCCCATTGCTTCAGGTGCTGTAAAAAAGTGGCAGCAGACGGTTCTGTTGCTAGCGGCAGGTCACGGTACACTTCGATATTGCTCAGGAAGATGTACACATTTGATACAGGCTTGGCCTTGCGTGGCGGCTTGATGGTGTACGTATAGGCCAGTGTTGTAAACCGCTTATCAGGGAATACACCTGCAACACGATTCATAAAACGTATGAGTGAGCCACTGGGACTATCCTCTTCTATATCTACCTTCTTACATCGATCGCAGCGGCAATAACCCGTATTGTCATTCGGCGCTATGGACCAGTACATGGCATCGCGGTGTTTCGCCATCCTGGCTTTCAGTTCCTTCACTATCAGGTCGAATACTTTTTCATTGCTGAGACATAGCTGCGATGGTTGTCGCTTACCATTTACCAGCGCAAAATATTCAGGATGCTTACCAAAGTGAGTATCGGCAGGCATCAATCGCTCGAAGCTATGCCCCCATACGCCCCACATATCTTCCAGCCGGTTCAATGCGTGCCATTGCATGTAATTATCATCTTCGGAATATGGATAGTGTGCTTCGCGGTACAGGAAGGATGGTTCGGAAGTAACATTCAGATCGGCAGGTATAGAGATATTACGCTGCTCTCTTGTTTCCACCGCTCCCACATCCGGCTTATAACAGCCAGCATAGCGCTCAAGGAATGTCGTAACGCCATATATGACACCAGCCCCATTACGTCCACTGATGATAATATCATCTCCATCTGTTTTTAAAATACATCCTTCATCACGAACATATTCTGATACAGTATATCGTTCGGTATTGCCCAGGTAAATGCCATGTTTCGTTTCTTGCGATTCAGTTACGATTGGCAATTTCACCTTAGTGGCTTTCAGTATATGCTCTTGTAGTATATCAGCAGCGCGACGTTCTTCTTTAGTTGGTTCCTCGGATAGAATAATACTGTAATCGGACCGGTTATTCCTGATTAGATCAATTGTTTGCTGCGCATAGCCAGCACTAAAAACCAGCACTGCAAATACAAAGCAAGCTGACACCCTTCCGTACCGATGACCGGATAAAAAGTATTGCAGTAAAACAGGAAAAATCTTCAGCACTATTACTTACCCTTTTTTGAAAGTAACGATCTTTAAACACGTATCAGCAACAAATAAAAAAGCCAACTAAAAATAGCCGGCATGTAGTATCTATATCCTCCAGTCAAGATATTCTTGTTTGATTTACACATATCTCACCAGCCATCTGAAATGGCCTGCAAGAGACGATTCAGACAATGAACACAATTTAGCGTCTGCCGTTCAGCACTTGGTTATCAGGCTCCATTGAAATAACAAAAGCAAGGACTGCAACTATAGCGATGGCACTGATAAGTATTGTCATAACCTGTGTGTTTTGAATTGTTATGCTAAAATATATCGTACCTGTATAGGCTGTTTTTTATTGTGACAAACCACTAAAATTTAGGGGAGAATTGAAAAGCACACGGCATCAGCAGGCAATACTCAACGATAAAAATCGGTTAAACTCCCCATTACCAACGGTCTACATTGCTGCAACAGGATGATAAGTCATGCTATTCTCACTACAGATACACCGCATTGTAAAATGTCTTTACAACTGATGACAAACTGTATCGCAAGACTAACTTTATGTTAGTAAGCCCACAACACCTATCTACGTTCACTTCTTTAAAATCCGCGGTTATGAAAAAGATGATACTAAACCTGCTGACCGGATTAACTGCCCTGCTGACAGTCTATTCTCTTCAGACAAATGCACAGACAAATTGGTTTGAATACAAGGAAAAACAAGAAATGCCCTGGGAAGGAAGCATGGCGCTGCTCTACCGGATACCAGTCGATTCGGTTTATAAGGTCGTTTACGAATACAAACCTATATCCACAACAGCTGCATGGATGCAACAGCCTGCCTATGCGGTACCGGCGGCAAAGGTAGATTCGCTACTGGCTACCGATATTGTACCTGCGTACTATGTGGTAGCCAAAGCTGTGCAAGACCGGATATACCTGCATATACGGGAAAAGAAGGGCTTTACGACCAGCATAGCCGACCTGCGCGATTTGCAGCTCTTAGAGGTAAGGAGCAACGACGGAAAGCCAATGAGTGATGCCACTGTAGTGCAGCGAAAGAAGAAGATACCCTACGACCCGGAAATGAGAGGATACATGCTGAAACCGGTAAAAAATGAGCTGATCGAGATACGCCGCGGCGAGTATGCGCTCTACTACAACGGAGCGAAAAGCCGCCGCGAAAGAGAATACAACAGCTACAATCCATGGAACGAATCGAAGCCAAGGAATACTACTTACAATGGCTACCTGGTAACCAACCAACCTATATACCGGCCCGGCGATACAGTAAAGTATAAAGCATACCTCTTGCACCCGGAAGAAAACGGTGCCGTACGCGAACGAGTGAAAGTGGAGCTACAGGAAGTGTATGGAAAACGATACCAGATACATGAGCTGAAAGCAGAAGGAGAAGGTGTGTACTTCAGCGAATTTGTACTGGGCGACTCTATAAAAACGGACAGGCGATACCAGCTGATCATCACCGGGAAAGGATCTAACAATACGATAATGCAGTACCTGAAGGTAGAAGATTATCAACTGGAGGAGACCCGCATAAGAGTGACACGCGACAACGTGCCGGTATACCAGCCGCGCGATAGTGTAATGCTATTTGCATATGCTTACAATACCAATGGCCTACCTGTGCTGGATGGCACTATATACACCACAGTCACACTACCCTACTACCAGGGCATCTCGCAAAAGCCGGTTTTCGTGCCGGATACGATATTCAGGAAGTCTACGCCGGTATCGCCCGACGGACAAACGTATGTCGGCTTTTCGACCGATGTACTGCCGGCAATAGTGGGCGCACAGTTACGTTGTGATATAACCCTCGTCAACAGCAACTTCGAACGGAAAGATACCAGCTTCTTTATCCAGTATACAGCTACGGGAAAATATTTGCAGATAAAGGAGACGGGCAATAAGATCATAGCTATGGCCATGCTGAACAAGAAGAGCGTACCTGCAAATGGAAATATGACGATAAACGGAAAGAAAAAAGCGATCAGCTACCCCTATGAAGTACTTATGGATGAAACAACACGGCAATATCTGTTCGAAATAACGAACGATACAGGAGGTATCACTTCTTTTCAATATTATGAACCAGGTAACGACAGCCTGGAGGTATATGATGACTACCGCGGCGACACAGCCTATTTCACCATCCTGAATCCTAAAAAAATCAATCTTCGTTATGCGCTGTACGATGGCGATAAACTCACAGGTAGTGGAGCTATCCTCAAAGACACACTCCTATCCATACACTCCCGCAGGAACCGCACAGTAACGATGATAGCGCAATTCCGCCAAAAGGACCAGGCAGTACATCGTACCTATGTGGCACCTAAGTATCATAAGCGCATGCTGATAGAAATGAAAAAGAAAGACATCGTGTTCCCCGGCCAGCAGGATAGCATCAGTATAGCACTAAAAGATGTAAATGGCAAAGGCATTGCCCGTACGAATGTAACGGTATTTGCATATACAGCTAAGTTTAAAGAAGAGTTTATACCGGCTATGCAATACGCAGGCTACCTTGCGCCCGGCCTTGATGACGATCCGATATTTGACCGGAGCATTACCCTCAAATCATATAATAACAGCCGGTCTTCTATACCCATTACGCCGCAGAACGCAAGCATAGCAGGCGCCGATACGGTATTCTTCTATAAGCATATCTACTTCAATCCCACACATACCGCATGGTACCTCTATGGCATCCCCGACAGCAAACTATCCCAGATGGCCATATACCTTTGCAAGAACGGTACCTACACCAGTCCCGATGCGATATACATAGACGGCAACCCTGTATACCTTCGTATGCTCAGGCTTACCAATAATCCCCACGCACTGCTCACCACCGAGGGGGAGCACCAGGTAACTATCCGCACGCACAATGCACGATACACCATTACCAGCGTAGTGGCCTGCAAAGGCATGAAGACAAATCTGTTCATCAACCTGGACAGCTTACTATCGAAAAACTACAGCTACAGCAATTACCGGTTTATATACAAAGACACGATGTCCGACAGCCTTACGCCCGGAGAACGGGATATATGGGCCAGGCGCATGCTCATGTATCGCAGCGAGTATGGCCAAAACTTCCGCATAGTGCAGGGCATCAATACTTACGATGCGTTTACCAATGGCAACGTTTACAATGGCTACGGTAGCACCAGAGGGCTGCCCTATACTGCTATAGGCCCGCTGAACATGAACGACAGCATAGGCTTTTTCGAGCCACTGAATATAAAAACGAGGTTCATGCCCGAGTTGCATTTTATCTACACGATAAGACCCGGCATGATGCGGCTTGAAAAGCAAAGTACGTATGATATTTTGAATATGAGATTGCAAAACAACACCTTCATCCCCCAGATGAACTTCACTGCACCTGCGTGGACGCCCTTTGACAGCTTGCTCGTGAACCTGCCTGTCCGCAACACGCAACCGCAGAACAAGCTACAAACATCCCTATCCATACAAGGCGACCCCGTCCCAAAATCGACTGACCTTGCGCGCCTGCAAATGCATTTTACTGCGTCCCGGCCCAACTACCTGGTATTCCATTCCCTCAACAATAAGGGTGTATATGTATTCAGTAACAATACTTACTCCGGCAATCAGTACAACGTGCCTTCAGGCGACTATGAAGTTATTGCGATATGGAATGATACATTGCAAAGTAAGATCAGTAAGCTGCAACTCAGGAGCGGTGGCATTACATATATCGCCATACCGGATAAACAAGAACCGTTTGATGCTACTACAGCGCCGAAATGGCTGAGAAAGGGCGCGGCGGTAATTTATAATAATGCGCCTGTCGACGTTACCTTCAATACATACGACTATACACAGGAACAGGACAAGGGAAGTGTCGCAGGAAGTGTGTATGATGATGTAAACGAGCCATTGATAGGTGCTAAGGTAGAAGTAATGAGCGGCGGGCAAACAATAGCCGGCACATCAACTGACGAAGAAGGCAATTTCATGATCCGGTCGCTACAGCCCGGCAGCTACGACGTAAAGGTGAACTACGTAGGTTTCCGGCAGATACTTGTGACACATGTTATCGTGTCTTATAAAAAGACAACGCACTTTGTGGCAAGAATGAACGTAGCGGGCACTGCACTTGAAGAGATCACCGTTACAAGCTATAGAGTTCCATTGATTGACAGGTATAGCGCCGGCACTACTACAATACGTACAGCAGAAGAGATAGAAAAAATGCCGGTGCGATCGACTGAGAGCGTTGCATACTCAACTGCAGGCGTGTATAGCAATGCAGATGGGTTAAGTTTATCGGGGTCGCGATCGGAAGGTACGCTGTATTATATTGACGGTGTACAGGTGCGCGGCGGCGCTAATGCACTCACGCAGGGTACTGTCGACCAGATACAAATACTGGTGGGCGGTGGCTTCGTGGAGCCGGACAAAACACCGCCCACCGGGCGCAAAGGCCTGAAGCCGGACGCAGCTAAAAAATTTATGGCCGACTTCCTCAACAATATGCAGGCTGCATCGGGCATGCGCCAACAGTTTCGCGACTGGGCCATATGGGAGCCAAACCTGTGGACCAACAAAGAAGGCAATACAAGCTTCAGCGTAAAGTACCCCGACGACATGACATCGTGGAAGACTTATGTACTGGCTATGAATGAAAAAGGATTTTGGGGTAAGGTCATGCGCCTTACAAGGGCATTTAAGCCGCTGGCGGCAGAACTATCTGTGCCCCGCTTCCTGCGGTATGGCGATAGTGTTGAGTTGGTAGGCAAGGTGATGAACTATACAGGTAACCCGTTCAATGTAAAGACGAGTTTCTTAAGCCAGGGAAATATGGTTACCACGAACACCGCCAACATAACCAATGCCCGTGTAGCACAACTGAAACTGACGGCACCTGCGAAGAACAGTGCGGATACCGTAGAGCTGGTAAATACCTATATGCTGCAAACCGACAATGGCTATACCGATGGCGAAGAGCGTAAGATACCAGTATATCCCGTCGGCCTTATAGAGAATAAAGGTGACTTTTTCCTGATGAACAGGGATACCATAGTGCAAAGCCGGCCATCGGATAGTGCAGGGTACTTTACCGGCAAGACCACTATACATGTAGATGGCAGTATGCTGGAAGTAATGCTGCGCGAGATAGAGCAGCTGAAGGTGTACCCTCACGGATGCACCGAACAGCTTACCACCAAGCTGCTGGCAATCTATTACGAAGAAGAGATAAAACGCTTGCTTGGCAAAAAAGACTTCAACAATACAAAAGAGAAGAAAGAGATACTGGAGAAACTGGTACGAGCACAAAACCACGATGGATCGTTCGGCTGGTTCTACAACAACAATACCGACATAAGGGTTACCAACTATGTAGTGAGTACCATGATGAAAGTGAATAAGGATGGCTGGCTTGACTTCATCATTCGCCGCGCACTGACGCACCTTAGCAACAACTTGCTGAACATGGACAGTCAGAACCTGATTGCTTCCTTGTCAACCCTATCCGAAGCCGGTTATGCCAGCGACTACCGGTCGCATCTCCATACGATTAAATTTGACAAGCAAACCCTCTACAACCAGGCTGCGATCGTCAGGATAAAGAAGCAGCAACAGCTCCCTTACCGCAGGGAACTGGATACAGTGATGAGCAAGGCAAATGAAGGAATAAACGAACTATACTGGAACGGGCATAGTTACGACTGGTACCGCGACGACCTGGCAACTACGCTGCTGATGTATCGTACTATATACGATGACAGCATATACGGCAGCAAAAGAGATGCGATTGAACGGTACCTGCTGTTCAAAAGGACGAAAGGCAGCTACGGCAATACCGCCGAAAGCGGAATGGTGCTGACCACACTACTGCCGCAGCTACTTAGGAACAATAATGCAAAACCAGGAAAAAGAACTGAGGTATACCTATCAGGCTCCATCACCGATACAATCAGCAGCTTTCCCACAACGGTGCAGCTAAAAGACAAAAACCCGGTTATCAATGTCCGTAAACAAGGGTTCTCCCCGGCTTTTGTGTCCGTCAATTACGAGTACTTCAATATGCAGCCTAAAGAACGGTTGGCAACTTTTGAGGTAAAGACTACCTACCTGAAAGACGGCCTTCCTATGCAATCTGTTCTGAGGCAAGGTGATAAGATCGTACTGAGAACGACGGTAACATGTAAGAAAGACGCTGAGTATGTAATGATCGATATACCGATACCGGCGGGCTGCTTCCATGGAGATGAGAAGCCTTCTGTCAGGTGGGGCATAGAATCGAGCCGTGAGCGATTTAAAGACCGCACGGTGATCTATTGCAGCAAAATGCCTAAAGGCACTTACACGTTTGATGTACCCCTACAGGCACGCTACAAAGGCAGCTTTAATGTAAATCCTGCCAGTGCATCTATGATGTATTACCCTGAAGAGTATGGAAACGAAAACATGCAGCGGGTGGTTGTGAAATAGCAACGCAAACAACAGGCAGAAGGGCTTTACCCGATAGGGCGAAGCCCTTTTAATTTTGGTAAGATCGGTAGTAGAAACTTGTGGTGAACCTGCAATTGCAACTCGTATATACTATAACGCGTTAATAAATTCAGCGATCTCCTCGCCTTTTATCACATGGTCTACTTCCATGCTTTGCATAGCCTGGGCAGGCATGTAGGAGACACCCGCATTATTGGGATCCTGCACTACAACCAGGCCTCCTGCATTCTTAGTAGCCAGCAGGCCGTCCACGCCATCGGCATTGGCGCCCGATAGTAGTATACACACCAGCTTAGCGCCAAATACATCTGCGGCCGACTGAAAAGTAACATCGATGCTTGGGCGGCTGTACTGTACTTTTTCCGACGCGTCGAGGCCAACTGTATGGTCGCTCTCTATCAGCATATGGTAGTCGGGCGGGGCCAGGTATATATGGCCTGGCTCCAGCAGGTCTTTATCTTCGGCTTCTTTCACCGGAATTCGAGTCTTAACAGAGAACAGATCGCTGAGCATAGAATCAAAGCTGCTCTTACGATGCAAGACGATGATGATGGGAAAACGCAAACCTTCTTGCAACTTACCGAGCGCTTGTAATATCACATCGAACGCACCTGCCGAACCGCCGATTACTACCAGGTCGCAATCGTATTTTATCCCTGTTTCCGCCATATCTTCTCCTTGCCGTGCTGTTTGTAGTTTTTGGTAATGTTCGAGAACCGGAGCGTTTCCTTTGAGCCGAGCGCCAGGTAACCCAGCGATTCGAGGCTCTCATCAAATAAGCTAAATACTTTCTCCTGAAGTACCTTATCGAAATAGATAAGCACATTGCGGCAGAGTATCAGCTGGAATTCATTAAAGGAACGGTCGGACACCAGGTTGTGCGTAGAAAATATCACCTTCGACTTCAGCCGTTGATCGAACATTACACGGTCGTACTGGGCTGTGTAGTAGGAGGAAAATTCTTTAGTACCCCCGCTTTGTATATAGTTTTCAGAGTATAGCTTCATATTGGCCAGCGGGTATATGGCCTTATTAGCTTTTTCCAGTACCGTAGGGTTCAGGTCTGTAGCGTATAGCAGCGACTTGTGCAGCAGGCCGGCCTCTTCCAGCATAATGGCCATGGAGTAAACCTCCTCGCCCGTAGAGCAGCCCGCATGCCATATCCGTATCAGCGGGTAGGTAGCCAGTTTGGGCAGTATATCGCTCCGCAAAGATTTGTAGAAACCAGGATCGCGGAACATTTCTGTCACGTTTACCGTTATCTCTTCAACAACATGCTGCAAGAAGCTCTTATCATTCCGCAAACGGTAGCGTAGCTCTGCAAATGAGGGCAGCTTATCTATCACCAGTATACGATTCAGCCTGCGTTTCAGCGAAGCGCGCGAGTAGTCTGTAAAGTCGTATCCATGCAGCTCCAGCATATCATTCAACAGCAGCTCTACTTCCTCGTCCTTAATGATATTCTGATACACGCTAGTTCCTGTTGTTAAGATGCTTTTCAAGTATAGGGAGCAGCAGATCTACATTTACCGGCTTCGACACATAGTCGCTGGCACCGGCTTGCAGGCACTTCTCTCTATCCCCTACCATGGCCTGGGCAGTTACGGCTATTACCGGTATATCCGCTATCTGCTTTATGATCGGTAATGCCTCATAACCATCCATTTCGGGCATCATCATATCTAAAAGAACAATGCCAATTTCAGGGTTACTGCGCAGCATGTTTATACCGTCTTTTGCCTCTAAAGCCGACAGGCAGGTATATCCCTTGCTCTTTAAAACAGCTTTCAGTGCAAAAATGTTGCGATTGTCGTCGTCTATTATGAGTATCTGTTTCAATTTTATTTTTTCTATAGATGGTGAATAAGGTTTAAATGCTTCTGTCGTACAGCCATACTCTTAATAAGGATAACATCTGGTCTATATCTACCGGTTTGCTGATGTAGTCTGATGCGCCTGCTGCTATGCACTTCTCACGGTCGCCGGCCATCGCTTTGGCCGTTACTGCAATGATGGGCAGGTTGCGGAATTTGCTGTTCTGCCTGATGCGTGTAGTACTTTCATAGCCATCCATTTCCGGCATCATCATATCCATCAGCACGATGTCGATAGCCGGATTTTGCTCCAGTTGGTTCAATGCCTCTTTACCATCTATCGCCGTTATCACTTTCATATTCTTTTGCTCCAGCGCTTTGGATAGAGAGAAGATATTGCGCACATCATCATCGGCAATCAGCACCGTTTTATCTTTCAATACCTCTTCCAGCGCACCCAGCCTTTTGTTTCTTACCGGTGTTTGCGGCTTATTACCTTCCTCTACCAGGTGCAAGAACAGCGATACCTCATCGAGAATGCGTTTGTAAGAATGCGCCGTTTTCACCACAATAGAGTCGGCATACTGGCGGATCTTTGATTCCTCGTTCTTCGAAAGGCTCTTACCTGTGAACACAATAACCGGCAAATGCTCGAGGCCTGTGTTTTTCTTCACTTCTTCCAGCATTTCGTATGCCTTTTGCGTGGGCATTCCCATATCCAGTATCACGCAGTCCACGTCGTCGGTTCTCAGCGCCTCTACACCGGCATGTATATCGTGCCTTACTTCGGCAGCTACGTTAAAGTTCTCGAGGAAGTAGGCAAGTGCCTTAGCGTGTTGCGGGTTCTCTTCAACGATCAGCACCTTCTTGTGTTCGCGGTTCAATACATGCTCCAGCTTGTCGAAGATCAGGCGCATCTGCTCCAGGGCCACTGGTTTGTTGATGAAGTTAACAGCGCCCTTTGTAAGGCTCTCCTTCTTGAACTCGTTGGAAGACATGGTGTGTACGGGGATGTGCCTGGTCAGCCTGTCTTGCTTCAACTCTTCCAGCACTTCCCATCCGTCTTTTACGGGCAGCTGGATGTCCAGCAGTATACCCACCGGGGCAAACTGCCTTGCCAGCTCTATACCCTCATCACCACGCACTGCCGACAGGGCTTTGTAACCCTGCTTGCGCGTGTAATCCATCAGCGCCTTGGCAAACGGCGTATCATCCTCTATGATCAGTATACATTGATCACCGGGCTTTATAGATTCACGGTCATCTGGCAGGCTGGCAGGTATGGTCGATGAGATAAACCTGGGGCGCTCTGCCTTTTCTACCGGCTCTTCCTCAGGGTCGGCAGCAGGTATCTCTGTAACTACCTCGGGTGCATCAACTATCAGCATCTTAGCAGCAGCTTTTGATACCGGTATCTTCACCGAGAATTCACTGCCCTCGCCTACCTTGCTCTGCAGGAATATTTCACCCCCCAGCAGTCTTGCCAGTTCGCGGCTTATCGAGAGGCCCAAACCCGTTCCACCAAACTTGCGACGCGTAGAACCATCAGCTTGCTGGAAGGCTTCAAATACCAGCTGCTGCTTGTCTTCGGGTATACCTACTCCCGTATCTTTTACTTTGAATACTACATAGTCCTTACCCTCTGCGCTTACATCAAGGCTTACATAACCCTGCGATGTAAATTTCAGCGCGTTCGACATCAGGTTTTTAATGATCTGCTCTACGCGCATCTTATCGGTATCGATGGTGCTCGGCACATCCTGCGAAATATTCAGGCGCAGTTCTATCCGCTTTTCGTTGGCGATCGGCATAAATAGCGCGCGCATATCACCTACCACTTCTTTCAGCAGCACTGTACCATACTCCAGCTGCATTTTACCCGATTCTATCTTCGACAGGTCCAGTATCTCATCTATCAGGTTGAGCAGGCCATTACCACTTGTTTGTATTACCTGGGCGTATTCTACCTGCTCTTCATTCAGGTTCTGCTCGTTGTTCTCCGACAGCAGGCGCGATAGCAGCAATATAGAGTTAAGCGGCGTACGCAGCTCATGCGACATGTTGGCGAGGAACTCCGATTTGTATTTGGTAGCCAGCGCCAGGTCTTCGGCTTTGCGCTGTATTTCATAGTTTCGTTCTACAATTAGCTGGTTGCGCTCTTCGAGTGCACGGGTATTTTCTTCCAGCTCCTGGTTGGCGTGCATCAACTCTTCCTGCTGCACCTTCAGCTCCTCTTCCGATGTTTGCAGCTTTTGCGCCTGAGCTTCCAGTTCGGCATTTATGTTTTCCAGCTCGTTGTGCTGCGCCTGTAGCTCCTCCGCCTGGCTTTGCGTCTCTTCCAGGAATTCCTGCAACCTCGTTCTGCTCTTAGCGCCTTGTATGGCAATAGCTATGCTATTGCCTGCCTGCGTCAATAACTTTTCTGCTGCGGGGTTAAAGCTAAAGAGCGTTGCCAGTTCCACCACACCTTCCGTAACATCGTTATGAACCAGCGGCACTATAATCACATTATTAGGCTGCGCCTCTGATGTAGCAGAAGATATCCGGACAAAATCATCGGGTACGTTGCTGAGTTGAATGACCTCTTTTTTTAGTGCGGCTTGCCCAAGTAGCGTTTCACCAAATGGCACATGTATCGGTGCCTTCTTCCTGTCGGACAATGCATGGCCTGCAGCAAAGGCCAGTGTATCGCCATGCGCTATATATAGGATGCCCACCTCAGCTTTCATATAGGTAGCTAACGCTTCAAGTGCATTCTTAGCAACGATGTCAACATTGTTCTCGCCTCTTGTTGCATTGTTTATGGCAGTAAGGCCTTCCTGCATCCACATTTTCTCTTCATTCTCAGCGGTGAAGCGTGCGAGGTCTTCCTTCATCCGTACCAGTGCTGTGCCCAGCACATCGCCTTTGCTGCGCTGGGAAACCGGCACATCAAAGTCGCCCCTGCCAATAGCGTCGGCAGCAGCGGCCAGCTCTTTATTGCTTCTGTCCACCTCCAGCACCGAGGCGGCAAGGCTACCTATTACATCCTTCGTTTTTACTTTCAGATTGATGCCCGTTTCTCCAACTGCCAGCTTTTGGGCGGCTATACGCAGGGTCGTCAGGTTCTCACTGATGTTTTTGATGGTATAGAACACCAGGGCAATGGTAAGCGCTATCAGCAAGATAAGTATGACCAGATTGCGATCCTTTTCAGCATTCTCATGTCCGTATATATCATCTACTTTTTCAACAATACGCTTTACCTGCATACGCTGCATGGCCTTTAGCTGGTCCACTGCGCTGGCTGACAACACCCACCATTCTTCGGCATCATAAGATGTATCCAATGTACCGGTTGCCGCGAGCGTATCCAGCAAGGTAAGTGTTGTCTTTAGTACGCCAGCGTTACGCTTTTCTTTATAGTTATATATAGCAGAATCTGAAGACTTAACGTAGAATTCTGTTTCGTAGCTACGGTAAATATCCTGTATACCCTTTATCTGCGTAGCGGTAAGGCGAGGGTCTTGAGATGTATAAAGCGCGTAATAAAGCGAACCACGCGTGATACCCAGATAACTGATCATTTCATTGAGCAGCCGCATAGCACGCAGGTCTTTGGCCACAGGCTCCAGGTAGGGCACGTTCTCAGTGTATACGGCCGAGAGACTATTGAGGCGGAATATGACGTTCGTGTAATAATTCATCACCTCCAGGGCGGCCATGTTACTCTCGTCTATCCGGCTGCGCATAGCCGAAAGCTGGTCCAGGAAAGTATATACCCTGAAATTTTGAAACCTAACGTCTGTTTCCTCCGGCAGCGATGCCAATGCAGCATCCGTCTTCTCGCGCTGCATCTTCATTTCTGCATTTTCACTCTTACTTATCGCATACTTAAAACTTAGCCTACGCTCGGTCTGCAATTCGTCGATGAGTGTAACGATCCTGGCAGAGCTGGCAACGCTTGACTTAAACTTATCTAAAATTACCAGCCGTTCAATTTTCGCATCGTGCGCCTGTATGGCCAGGTATACCAGGAACACCAATGGAATAAGCCCGATAAGCGCCAGCTTTACCGGCAATGTAAGATTATTTAGCAGCCTGTTCATTTCAGTGTTGTGTTATGTGGGTGTTATTATAATTGTGCAGCAGCCATATTGCCTGATGCGCCTATGGCTCGTTTTAAAGGAAGCACAATAACGAACGTAGCGCCCTGGTCGACCTGACTGCGTGCGGTAATAAGACCATTATGGTTCTCGATGATACGCTTGGCTATTGCCAGGCCTATACCAGTGCCTTCGTACGATTGGCGGGCATTAAGTCGCTGGAATATGGTAAATATCTTGTGCAGGTATTTTTCATCGAATCCTATACCGTTATCACTTACCGAAATGCGGTAATATTCACCTTCATCGTCCAGCGGGCTTAGAAAATCCTTGTCCATTACCCGCTCAGCAGATATGGATATTTCCGGCGCTACACCTTCCTGAGAGAATTTAATAGCATTACTGATGATATTTTGAAACACCTGTTTTATCTGCCCCGGTATGGCCTCTATTATTGGCAGGTTGGCAATATGGAGGATCGCCCCTTTCTCTTTTACCGTTATCTCCAAGTCTTCGAGGATAATAGAAATGATGCTATTGAGATCAACGGGTTTAAACAGCTCGCTGGCCGACAAACGGGAATAGCTGAGCAAATCGGTAATAAGCCCGCTCATACGTTGCGAAGACTCTATGATACGCTCTATATAGCTGGCTATTGCGCTATCACATTCATCGTTGTATTTGTCTTTTATAATAGAGCTAAAGACCTGTATCTTCCGCAAAGGCTCTTTCAGGTCGTGCGAAGCTACGGAGGCAAACTGCTGCAGATCAAAGTTCGTAGCCTCCAATTGACGGTTGGACTCTACCAGCTCCTGCGTGCGCTCGGCTACGTGCTGTTCCAGCATTTCATTTACCGTCTTTTGTTCATGTATATCGGTAAAGGTGCCCACCCAGTTGACGGCTGCGCCATCCAGCATCACGGGCATCATCTTTAGCAGGTAGTGCCTGTATACGTCTTTTCTTAGCTGCTTCAGCCTTACTTCTGTTACCAGTGGCTTACCAGCAGCTATGGCATCCTGTATCTTTTGTTTCAGGCATTTTTCGCCCATATCGGGCTCCGGAAACTTGTCGATGGTGTCGGCATAGGTATACCAATGTTCGTTCACATACTCTATCCTTCCGGAAGCATCGGCCATAAAGGCTATCTGCGGCAAAGTTTCCAGTATGGTATGTTGTTCCTCTACTTTCAGCTTCAGGGCCTCTTCGGCGCGTTTACGTACGTCTATTTCTTCTTGCAGCGCCAGTTGGGCATCATACAGCGCTTTGGTCTGTTCGTACAGGCGATAGAAGGTCCGCACCTTCAGTATGAGGATGTCGGGATCAACAGGCTTGGTTATGTAGTCAATTCCACCGGAATTGAATCCTTTTGTAATAAACTTCTTATCCGTATTGACGGCGGAAAGAAAGATGATGGGTGTGTCTTTTGCCTTGCGGAAGCCCGAAAGCGCTTCCGCAACTTCAAAGCCATCCATGCCAGGCATCTGGACATCCAGTATGATGAGTGCATACTGTTTTTTCAAGGTTTTCTTCAGGGCTTCTTCACCAGAGTCCGCAGTATCTACTTCAAATCCGTTCAGCTCAAGGATCCTTTTAAGAGAAAATATATTCTCTTGTCTGTCATCAACTATCAGGATCATACAATCAAAAATAGAAAAAACGGGATGGTATATTGAATTTTATTTAATGGAAAATCTTCCGCGTTGATACACAAATAAGTATCAGAATAAAACACAAAAAAAGGGTGCCATGAGTACGCTAATATCCCTGAATATGAAAAAACTATGACTAGCGTCCTGTATTGCCCTCGCTGCTGCCGGTTTTCCGCCCATTTTTGTCATAATAACGGGTATCGCGGCGTCCATGCTCGCCGGTCGTTGATTCGCTGCTGCCAGTATAACTTCCCCGGTTGTCGTAGTTTGTTGTCTTAGTTCGGTCGTCGCCGTACTGGGTGCTATAGCTGGTGCCTGTGCTTCGTCCATTCTGGTCGGTGCCGGTAGTCTTCTGGTCGCCGCTGCCGTAGGTGGTAGTAGTGGTCTTTTTTATCACCCGGTTCATGTCGTCATAGTAGGTAGTCTCTATATCGCCCGACATACGCGTGGTGGAGATACTCTTACCTGTGATTCGACCGCGATCATCATAAAAGGTGGTAGTGATATCGCCATTGGAGCTACGGTCGGATTTGGTGCGCCCGCTGATATTGCCGTTTACATCCCTGACCACGGTATTCTTGTTACCGAGATTATCGCGCGAAACATCCTGTGCCTGCGCAGCGGTGATTGTCAAAAAGGCAATGAGTGTAAGGCCCAGCTTCATAGGTAATTATTTGTACTAAGATAGGGATTCAGAAGCATCAACGATCGGAAAAATCAAGCACTCTGACAAGTGTTTTATAATGAGCGATTTGCACTGCATACTCCTCCGACCAAGAATGAAAAAAGGGTACCACCTCTCGGTGATACCCTTTGTATACTTACAGCACCCAAGCCTTATTGTATCACAATTTTACTTCTGTAAGTTCTGTCGCCTGATACCTGTATCATGTAACAGCCTTTGGCAATGTTACTCAGGTCGAACTGCATCCTTTCGGTATTTGCGGTCACTCTGCGCTCTATCACTTTTCCGGCCATATCCATAATGAGGACACTGGCATTCTTAGTACCTACCGGCATATCTATTACAAATACGCCTGTATTCGGGTTAGGATAAACCTTCACTTCATTCATCACCGGAGGATTCATTGGAACGTCTCCGTCTTCAGCTACCGGCTCTTCCTTCGACTGCGAACAATCTCCCAGGCGGCATCCGTGTGCCAGGTGGGCTGCAATTGCAGACTCAGGCAGGCACAGTTGCTGAGGATTACCTGTGTTACCCGGAGGTATGTGGCAGATCTTCACTTTCTTGTCACAACGTACATCTATTACGTAGATAGTCATGCTCTTCGTAATGGTGCAACCTGTAGCATCTGTAATGGTAACTGTGTAAGTGGTAGTCGTAGTCGGGCTAACGCTGGTAGTTGCGCTTGCCGGATTTGCTACCGTTGCACTTGGTGTCCAGCTGTAGCTCAGCGTACCTACACCGCCCGATACTGTAGCTGCCAGGGTTACCGTTTGAGGTCCGTAGCCGCGGTAGATGGTATAGTTAGCATGGTTAGCATTGATGGTATTAACAGGCGTTACTGCGATCGCTGCATTGTTGAACGCTTTCACTGTTATTACCTGGTTGCATGTGCTGAAGTTGCCGCTTACATCCTGTGCTTTCCATGTACGTGTAATGGCATAGCTGTAGTAAGCCGCACTTGCTGTATTGCTGCTCTGTGTACTTGCGTCGGTATAGGTAATCGTTACCGGGCTGCAATTATCAGAAGCCGTTGCAGAACCAGTGAAGCTGGTTGCCGTCTTACAGCTTGTCGTGATGTTAGCAGGGCATGTAACCACGGGTGCAGTCACATCCTGTACTGTTATTACCTGGTTGCAGGTAGTAAAGTTGCCTGTTACATCCATAGCCTTCCACGTACGTGTAATGGTGTAGTTATAATGACCCGCAGTTGCATTGCTTGCATTTTGTGTGCTTACATCGCTGTACGTGATCGATACAGGGCTGCAGTTGTCGCTGCCTGTTGCGGTACCCAGCGCTGTTGGCGTCTTGGCATCCTGGCAGTTTACCGTTACACTCGCAGGGCAAGAGATAGTAGGATTGGCTACATCCTGTACCGTTATTACCTGGTTGCATGTAGAGAAGTTGCCGCTTGCATCTTCTGCTTTCCATGTGCGGGTAATGGTATAGTTGTAATATCCTGCGTTGTTCGTATTCGCGTTCTGTGTGCTTACATCTGTATAACTGATAGCCACTGCGCTGCAATTGTCGTTACCTGTTGCTGTACCGGTAGCCGATGTTGCCGTAGAAGCATCGCAGCTTACGGTAGCATTGGCAGGGCAGCTGATAGCCGGCGCTGTTACGTCTTGTACGGTTATCGTTTGTACAGCCGATACATCATTGCCTGACACATCTGTTGCCGTCCATGTACGTGTGATCGTATAGTTGTAATGAGCGCTGCTGGTTGAGCTGGCATTTTGTGTGCTTGCATCACTGTAGGTAATCGCTACAGGGCTGCAATTGTCTGCACCTGTTGCAGTACCCACTGCGGCTACCGTAGTAGCATCCTGGCAGTTAACTGTAACATTTGCAGGTGCAGCTATTGAAGGATCAGTCACGTCTTCTACTGTGATGATCTGTGTACCGGATACGTCATTTCCTGAAACATCGGTAACCGTCCATGTACGTGTGATGGTGTAGTTGTAGTGACCTGCATTGTTTGCATCAGTGTTCTGTGTGCTTACATCGCCGTAAGTAACAGCAACCGGGCTGCAATTATCGTTACCCGTAGCTACGCCTGTGGCAGTAGTAGCAGTAGAACCGCTGCAGCTTACCGTTACGCCGGCCGGGGTAGAGATAGATGGATCAGCCACATCTTGTACCGTGATCACCTGTGTAGCAGATACATCGTTGCCCGATGCGTCCGTCACAGTCCATGTACGTGTTATGCTGTAGTTGTAATGTGCCGCGTTGTTCGCATCTGCATCTTGGGTACTGGCATCAGTATAGGTCACATTTACAGGGCTACAATTATCGTTGCCTGTTGCTGTGCCGGTAGCCGACGTAGCCGTAGAAGCATCGCAGCTTACCGTTACACTTGCAGGAGCAGCGATAGTTGGGTCTGTTACATCTTCAACAGTTATCAGTTGTGTGCCGCTTACCGTATTACCAGTCACGTCCGTTGCCGTCCATGTGCGGGTAATGGTATAGTTATAATGACCCGCATTTGCAGCATTCGCATTTTGCGTGCTTGCATCTGCATAAGTCACCGTTACAGGGCTGCAATTGTCGGTAGCAGTAGCTGTACCTGTGGCGCTGGTAGCAGTAGATGCATGGCAGCTAACTGTAGTAGCAGCAGGTACCGACAGAACCGGATCAGTCACGTCTTGTACTGTTATCGTTTGTGTGGTCGTAGTCGTGTTGTTAGATGCATCCGTTGCAGTCCATGTACGCGTGATTGTATAGTTGTAATGAGCTGCATTGTTCACATCTGCATTCTGTGTGCTTGCATCGCTATAGCCAATAGCTACTGTTCCGCTACAGTTGTCCGTTGCCGTAGCTGTACCCAGCGCCGCTGTTGTAGTGGCATCCTGACAGCTAACTGTTGCAGCAGCCGGAGTTACCATTGATGGAGCCGTAACATCTGATACAGTCACTGTGAATGTGCATGTTTTGTTACCGCAAGCATTCGAAGCAGTAACAGTAACATTAGTCACGCCTTTATTGAACATCGCACCGCTACCGTTTCCTGAACCGCTGCCCGTAGTAGCACCTGTGAAGGTGTACGACAGAGCCGGTGTAGGAACGCCGCTTACCGATGTGCTGTAGTTAACGATATTACCACAAGCATCGAATGGTGCAATAGCCGTTTGATTGCTTGGGCAAGATGTGAACGCAGGCATAGAGCAGGTTGTAACACCTTTTACTGCATATTTGTAAGGATTCTCATCGCAATCATTGCTGGCAATGTTTACGGTTGCATTATAAGTAGCAACACCTGTACCATTGAACACAACATTGAAGGTAGCTTTGCCGCCGGCTGCAACAGTAGCAGGGAAGCTGATGCCCGATGTGCTGAACATAGCAGCGCCGGTACCTGTGAAGCTGATGCCGCTAACTACCAGAGGAGCAGATCCTGTGTTCTCCACTGTAAACTGCTTCGTAACAGGAGTGCCAACAGCCGTTGTGCCCATATCTGTATTGTTGGCAGTAGACAGTGCAGTTGTATTATTCAGGATCGTATTGCCGTTTCCTTTCAGGTTGATGTCGGCTACTGTGTATGGAGCGCAGCTTCCGCTTGCACCGCCGTTCGCTATCCAGTTAGACGATGTACCGGTCAACGAGAAGTTCACCAGTGTACCGTTGTTACCCGACGGAGAATTATCTACCGCTGTGATAACACCTGCGTTATTCGCATTTACGAAGCCATGGTTCAGTTTGTAATGTAGTACCAGGCCATTTTCATTACCATTAAGCTCGCAGTTTTTGTGCAGCTGTATCTCTTCCGTGCAAAGTACGCGGTTCCAGATACGTACCTCATCCAGCGAACCGGAATAGTTGGCTACGTTATTAGCCACGTCCTCACGCACACCGATGTACACTTTACCGTTACCTGTGTTCAGGCTACGTGCCACCTGGTTCTTCAGCACGCCATCTACATAGAAACGCACATCTGTACCATCGTAAGACACTGCGATATGGTGCAGGTTATTGTCCGGAGTAAAGTTCGATACCACGAAGTCACCTGAGCTCCAGCCGTAGAACAGCAGTACGTTGTCTACCGTGAACGTACCGAAGGCGCGGTTGTCCTGGCCTGTAGTACCCCAGTTTACCTGGTGCTGGTAACCGCCATTTAGTCGGCCCCAATATTCGATGGTCCTTGGTTGGTTACCTGTAATGTCGATGTTGTTGGCAGAAACGATATAATCATTTCCGTTACCGAAGCTGAGCGCTGTAGCCGGAGGATTCACCGTTACGCTAACGCTTGCCGTGTTGGAGCAGCCATTTGCGTCTGTACCTGTTACAGTATATACGCCTGCATCTGCCAGTTGCATAGATGTGCGTGTAGCCGGGCTACCCGTAGCCGTAAAGCCACCGGGTCCGCTCCATGCATAAGTTGATGCGCCTGAAGCCGTCAACGTCAGTGTAAAGCCTGCATTAACCGGGTTTGTAGCTGAAGTAAGCACAGTTGGCAGTGGATTTATTACTACCGCAGCGTTTCCGCCCATGTTGCTTACGCAGCTTGTTATTGCATTTGTAGCCACTACCGTGTAAGCACCCGCTGTGGTCATAGATCCGAAGCTGATAGCCGAACCTGTACCTGCAACTGCACTGCCCACATTGGTATTGCCGTTTTTCAGTTGATAGTTAACACCAGTTTCCGAACCGCTAAGGCCTATGGCAACACCTGTGCCGCCAGAGCAGTAGCTACCGCCACCGCTTACATTGTAAACAGCAGGCAGGTTGTTGATAGAAACAGCTGTTGTATTCGACATATTGTTTACACAAGATGTGCTGTTATTCGTAGCCACTACCGAGTATGTACCGGCTGCCATTTGGTTACCGAAGCTAATAGCTAAACCATTACCAGATACAGGGCTACCTACATTAGTAGTACCATTTACCAGCTGATAGCTAACGCCTGATTGAGAATTGCTCAGGCCAATAGCAACACCTGTGCCGCCGTTGCAGTAGCTGCCGCCGCCAGTTACCGTATAAGCAACAGGCAGTTGATTGATAATAACCGTTGCACTTTGACCAGAGATGCCGTTGCTGCAAGTACCATCCGATACGCTAACGATAGCATATGTAGATGTTGCAGCAGGAGTTACTGTAAGTGATGCACTACCGGCACCATTCAATGTAATGGTCTGGTTTGCGCCGCCGTTTACAGCATATGTCACTACGTTATTAGCTTGTCCGCCGAAGTTGATGGCAGCATTAGCGCCGGGGCATACTGCCGTTGTACCTGTTACACTTGCAGTAAGCTGAGGACAGATACCTGTACCCGCTATTGCAAATTCGTAAGCTGATTCATCGCAATCTGTATTGTTTACATTCAGTACTGCGCTATAAGAACCGAGAGTAACCGGCATAAAGCTCGCATTTACCGTATATACGTTACCCGGAGTGATCGTTACAGGATAAGTAGCAGAAGGGATAGCAAATGACGATGCATTTACACCTGTGATACCAACACTGTTGATCACCAGATTAGTAGTACCTGCATTCTTGATCACGAAGCTCTTAGTCACTGTACCACCTGTAGTTACCGATCCGAAATCTGTATTGTCTGATGTAGCAGGGGTATTATCACCATCTACGATTGTATTGTTATTACCTGTGATGTTGATTTCCGGACCAGTTATAGTCACAGTCATCGTACACCTTTCTACGTTGTTGTTCACGTCTACCACCGTCCATATCACTTGTGTAATACCGACAGGATACTCATCGCTGGCGTTAGCCGTGTTATTGTAGCTATTTGTTACCGAGGCTACACCGCAGTTGTCGCCGGTAGCAGGAGCAGGTACCGTTACGAACTGTGTGCATCCTGTGCTGCCGGTGCTGATATTGCCAGGGCAAGTAATAGTTGGTTTCACATTATCCGACACGCTGATCGTCTTAGCCTGTGTAGCAGCCACACAACCATTCGCATCACGAACGATCACATTATAGTTGCCGGTAGTCAGGTTCTGGAAATTGTTAGATGTCAGGTAAAGGATACCGTTATTGATAGAATAGTTATAAGGGACTGTACCACCTGCCGCGCTTACCAGGATGCCGCCGTTGGCAGTACCTGCGCAGGTAACACCTGTAACAGATGCACTGAAGCTAAGCTGTTGAGCAGGCTGCGAGATAGTAACATTCTGTGCAGCTGCGCTACAGTTGATCGAATCTTTAACGCGTACTGTATATGTACCCGGGGTAAGGCTTGTGAAGCTGCCCGACGATACATAACTAGCGCCGTTATCGATAGAATACTGATAAGGAGGGATACCGCCTGTGGCATTTACTGTGATAGTACCGTTAGCGGCACCGTTACAAGAGATGTTAGTGCTGTTGATAGTACGAGAAACGCTTGAAACACGAACAACCGATGTTGCTATTGCAGGACATCCGTTTGCGTCGATGTATGACAGTGATACATTGTATGTACCTGCTGCGCCATAGGTTTTTGTAAAGTTCTGTGCAGTAGAAGCGCTAAAGTCACCGAAGTTCCAGGAGTAGCCGCTTACAGCCTGTGCAGGCGTACCTGCGGTAAAGCTGATCGCTGTACCCTGGCATACGTTAGAAGCAGAAGTAGAGAACGGAACCGCTGTAATAGTAGCCGGGTTGTTCACCACATTGATGTTCTTTGTAACGCTACAACCCGACGAGTCGGTAACTTTTACCGTGTACGTACCCGGTATCAGGCTGCTGATAGAACGTGAAGTTTCTGAAGTAGACCACAGGTAAGTATATGGAGTGATACCACCCAGTACTGTATCAACAGTCGCTGTACCATTGTTGTTAGAGCTACAGTTTACGAATGTAGACGATACAGTTGCATCAATATTTGGTGCAGATGTAAAGTTCCATCCAGTATTGCCGCCAAGGTTAGAGCTGAAGTTGGCGTTATACGTAGCGCCGCCCTGAGCCTTCATATCCTGTATGTTCAGGAATTTCACGTTTACTACACCACTGCTTTTGCTGAAGGTAGCAAATGTACCACCGGTAGAAGCGTGAAGGCTGATCGGGCTACCGCAGCTTGCGTTAGCCACCAGGTTGCCCATCGTTTGCACCGATGAAGATGCAACTGAAAGGTCCATACCCGCAGATATAGTCAGCGTGTTAGAAACAGTATTGCTACCTGTGATGCTTGCGCTCAGTGCAGGATTAGCAGTAAAGGTCACATTATTATAAGTCAGTCCGTTACCAAGGAACGATGCAGACGTGTTACCTGTAACTACAATCGTAGAAGTACCTTCTACCAAGGTAGCGTTGTTCAGTGTAGATGGATTCCAGCTACCGTTATTGATCGTTACCGTAGAGCTACCTAATTGCAGCGAACGGGTATTTGATGTAGTACTATTGAAGTTTTTGGTTGTGATGTTTTTGTTGTTAGACGCCAGCGTACCATTATCTAAGTTCAGATCGTTACTTACTACCAGTGGGTTCTGCAGCGTCCATTTACCCTGGCCTGAGTTGCCACCTATGAAGTTCACGTTGGTCATTGACTTACCTGCGCTGTTCAGCGTGTTGTCGTCATCATCTGCTTCAAAGTTCCAGTTACCGGTAAAGCTCTGGTTCATTGCAGTGATCAGATCCAGGTCGCCATAGATGTCGATGTTGGTGTTACCTGCCAGTGTTGGGTTAAATGAAGCCGAAGCCCATTTCATATTCTTACAAGCTGCGTTTGCCACATTTATTGTTACAGTCTGCCCGCTTTGTGTAAATGAGTTGGCATCGAAGAATACATTGTCGCTGGCCGAAGGAGGTGCGCTGTGTAGTGTAGTGCCACCCGAAGATGTAGCCCAGTGCCCTACGTCGCTCCAGTTACCACCATCACCTACCCAGTAGTACGCGTTACAAGAAGAGAATGTCCAGTTGGTATTATTACCCAGGTTCACACTGCTTGCACCTGCAAAGTATTGTGTCTGTATACCACCTGCACCATTTGACAAACCATTTCCTTTAATGTCTTTCATCAATACATAGTCAAGACAAACAAGGCCTGACGGCTTGTAAATAGTAGCCTGCGTACCGGCAGTAGTAGCCTGCACCATTACCGGGAAGCTACCGTTACCCAGCGCCAGTACGTTATTAACCGTTTGTGTACGTGCCGAGCCAAGATACAGACGTGTACCCAGACCTGAAGCCACAAGGCTATTGAACGTATTGTTCTCCTGGAGCGTGATGTACGGGCCGCCGTTACCTGTAGAGGTAATGCTCAGCGTATTGATATTGTTCGTACCTGCCAGTTTTACCTGTGGGATATTAGTAGTGGCATTTGTAAATACCATGCTGATATCGTTATAGGTAGCATTGTTGTTCAGGTTTATCGTAGGCCATGTAGATGCCGTGATATAAACGTTGTTAACCGTATTGTTACCGTTCATGTCAATGATAGGCGTACCTGTGCCTGTATTGAAATACACATCTTTATAAGTACGGTTTCCACCATTGAATACAAAGTTGGAGTTAGAGAACGTGTACCTGATAGCAGCATCGCCGATGTTAAACACCGTTGAAGGCTCCATACGGAACTGGCTGTTTACGTTGATGTTGGTAGTACCTGTAAAGTCAATATTGTTTAAGGCGCTGTTATTATCATTATAGATGCTTCTGCCGGCAAGGTTATAACCATTCGAGCTGAAGCTACCCGTTCTGAATACCAGGTCGTTGGTTACTTTAATACTATCCTGCAGTGACCAGCCACCTGTATATGTGCCTTCACCGTTGAATATAACGTTCCCAAGCGTAACACCGCTTGCCTTCACTGTATTGCCCGTACTGCGCGACTGGAAATAAAGCCAGTTGCTGTTGTTCCAGGCTACGTTTGGCGCCAGTGTCAATGATCCAAAACATTCCAGGGTGCTTCCACCTCCTAAGATTGGTTTGTTCACATTGTTCCACACCATGTTTTTGAACTGAGCCGCTACGTTCACATTTACCGTTTGGTTTTGAGCAGTGAATGAGTTCACATCAAAGAACACGTTGTCGGCCTGTGTTGGTATACAGCCTGATGCTGTGCCACCACTGTTTAGTGCCCACTTGTTACCGTCGTTCCAGTTACCTGTGCCGCCGATCCAGTAGTAGTTGGTACCATTGCCAACAGTCCAGCCGGTAACGTTACCTGCGTTTACCGAGTTGTTGGATGTATAAGTGCCACCACCCTGTATCTTGATGTCTTTCATCAGGCAATTGTCCGCTGTTGCAGTGCCTGTACAGTTGATGATGGCCTGGTTACTACCCGCGGTAGTATTCCTCACCAGCATCTTAGGGCTACATGTACCCAGCAGGGTGATGTTGCCGTATGTTGATACCTGATTGGTGTTTGGCCATACCGTCCATTCAGATGCATTCTGTATATAGAGGTTATTAATCTTCATCCAATATGGTATGAACACCCTCGGGCGTGCACTACCTGTCGACCTAACCACTACTGCATTCACGGTATCGTACTGACCGTAGATATTGAAATGCAGGTCGGTATTATAGTTAGGATGCGTGTAGTTGGCAATAATAGAATCGTACGTAGAATAGTTTTGCTCAAAATGGATACGGTTGTTGCCATGATAGTTTATCCTGAGCTTATGTACACTATTAAAGTTACCCTGCATCAGCAATTCATACCCGGCTGTATTCGGGTTGGTCATCGTAACCAGGCCATAGGTTTTACGCGTGGCGTATGAAGAAGCGTTCGACTGGAAATAGAAGTGGTTAACACCATCAAACCTGATCTCCGTCGTTATTGGCAATACCAGTGTGGTATTGGTCCACATACGGAAGTAGTTGTTTACGCGTATAAGTGATGTACCTGTGAAGTCGACCCTGTTAAAGTAGTCATTAGCATAAAACGAGTGAACATCGATATCGTTTCCGCCGGAGTAGAACTTACCGTAATTGATCAAAACCCAGTTTGTAGAGGTCAGTTTATCCAATAGCGTGTACTCACCATTGTTTGAGTTAAGACACTGGAACTGGAAATATGACGTAACCGTTTTACCGTTTGTACGAATTGTGTTACCAGCCGTTGTCGACTGGAAGAGTATATAACCGCCGTGGTTATAGTTCATCGTTGCAGAGAGTTCTAATGAGCCATAGATATCGATCTGAGAGCTACCGTTGATACCGGCGCCGGTTTTGATGTTGCGCCAGATCATGTTTTTACACTCTGCGTTCTGATTGATGGTACAGAACTGATTGGTAGCTGTAAACGATGCCGTGTCAAAAACAACGCTATCGATACGTGTAGGTACAGCGCAACCCGCTGCTCCGCCAGAGCTAAGCGACCAGTGTGCCGGATCGTTCCAGTTACCCGTTCCGCCTATCCAGTAAAATGTTTGAGCTGAAATTGGCGTGATCGTCCAACCCGTATTGTTACCAAGATCGATCGCATTAGTAGCGGTGAAAGCTGCTCCGCCCATGGCGCGCGAATCTTGCAGGAGCACCCAGTCAGCAACTACCGAACCCGTGGCCTGCGAAATTCTACCTTGGATACCTGTATTCATCGACTGTATGAAAATAGGCCTGGCGCAAGTACCGGTCATTGGTTTCAGATCGGTAATGGTTTGCGTAGTGTTGCCGCCTAACCGCCAGTAAGAGATATCGTTATTCCAGTTCAGCACATTAATAGTATTGCTTCCCTGGAAGTTCCAGGTTGGCTTCATGTTAGCACTGGCTGCATTATATATAAAAGAACCGGTAATGGTATTATTACCATACACGTCCATTGTTTGGGCGCCGGTGCTGTTAACCGCGGTATTGGTATGATTGAAAATGAAATTGCGATATGTACCGTTGTCGTACATTCTCAGGTACTGCCTTCCGTTACCGTTGATGATCATATCGCGTACCGTAGCCATGTATTGCAGATGTATCTGCGCATCACCGGTGTTGGTATTATTAATGATCACATCGCCCATAATTTTGCTACCCGGGATGAACGTCATATGATTTGCCGACGTCATCTTGATAACAGGGCTACCAATAAAGGTTGTATTTGTCGATGGATAAATACGGAATTCGTAATCAGCAAAAACCGTATCGGTACCGGTAAGGTCGATAGATAGCACTCCGCTTGTCCAGCTATAGAAGCGTGCACATCTTATATCTTTTCCGTTCGACTTAAACTTATTTGCGTAAATAAAAAGGCCATCTCCTGTCGCGTTAAAGTTATCTACGAGTTTATACTCAGCATTAAAATTCGTTCCGTTTAATTCAATACGTTTTACGTCTCTGCCGCCTGTTTCTATTTCATAGTTGTTTGCGGCTGTCGTATTCAGATATACAGCCATGCCACCTATAGTGATATTTGCTGCGGGGTCTAGCTTAAAGCTACCATTTTGTATATTCCAGGTTCCACCAATAGTTCCCAGAGCGCCTGCCTGCATCACGAAGTTGCCGACAAAGTTTTTGCTACATTGGCTATTGAAGGTTGCTCCCGACGGAACGGTCATTGAGCCACCAATATTCAGGGTACCATTGTTCTGCGTGTACCTGGCCGTTCCATCCATTACGATGGTAGCGCCTGCGCCTGAAAGTGCTACGGTTGCATTAGAGGTATAATTCCAATGCGCACCATTGCTTAGGGTAAGGTTGCCGGCAGCAACCGTTACATTGCTATTGCTGGCAGCCATGTTATAGTTCACCTTTGACAGTGAAATACCATTGGCTACCTGCAGTAATGTTGTTTGGTTCCACGTAAGCGTGCCCGTAGGAGCCGACGATAACGCGCCACTGATGAGTAGTCCGTTGTTGAAGTTGAAAGTCACCCCCGAGCCTACGCCGGATGTTACTGTAAAGTTGTTACAGAAAGACTGGAAACTGATCGTTACGGTACCGCCGTTGGATGGGAATGAGTTACCATCGAAGATAACGTTGTCCAAAGGCGTGGGAACAATGGTCGGGCTGACCGAGCCACCGGAGGTGGTCGCCCAGTGGGTCAGGTCAGTCCATTGACCTGTCCCTCCCTTCCAATAGTAGTCTGCTGCGTTCGCGACGCTACCCAGACATACAATGGCCAGACTTAAGGTCCAGCGCAGTAATGGAGCGAAACTTTTCATTTGTGAGTACTTGATACTTTATGGATTTTGTGAGATAACTTATTTGACATCTACGATGAATACCAACTGGTGCGTGCTGGCCAGCTTTTCAGCATTATACTCTTTTACACTTAGAGCCATCAGGTATTTACCCATTTCGCCCGCAGTGCACCTGAAGTCATTATTAGCTGCAATGGAGATGCTTTTTGCCTTAAGCGGATTTGCCGCTGTATAGTCTATCTTGAGCTCCAGCTTGCGGAAGGGTGCCTTGTCTGTTACAACCGTTCCTTCCAGTACTTGGGCGGGTGTATTCTGCGCTTGCGATGCGCCCGGGTGTGTACTTGTCAACGACTGCGGCGCATCCAATTCAACTACTACCTTGTCTTGCTCGGGGTCTGTTAGCTTCAAAGACGTTACGAAGCTGGCCATAGGCGACAATGATACAGGCGGCAATGATGAGAAGCTGGGCATGCTGTTTTGCCCTCTGCTGCCATCGTTATCGAAATGCGTTGTGAGGCTGAAGCCCTGGTTCACCGCATTATCGGTATTGGCAAAGCCAGTGAGTGGAAATACGTATCCCCATGTGAGGTCGTAGCTATTGTGCTCCCGGCCCAGGTCTATCTCTTTGCTATATACAACTATCGATACGATACCTGCATTGGGCTTTGATGGTGTTTGAACAGATTTATCTTCCTGGCGCTCCATCGACTGCCTGCTTAGCACTGCTGTGCGATTCAGCATGGTGCCTGTTTCCTGTACCGATATCGTTTCGGTCTCAGAAATGTTGCCGCTGTTGTAGTCGTAATACTTCTTTAGGTATACTACGATCTTGCCTTCACCCTTGCTCTCCAGGTACAGCTCTGCACCGCGGAGCGTTGCCGTTGGGTTTTGGCTGCTTAATAGCTCTTCGGCATGTACTGCCGAAGAGCCTGATATGAGGACTGTGAGGAAACTAAGTAAAGATGCAGCCATCCCCTTGCGCAGGAATGTGGCCGTTTTTCCGGTAATCGATGTTGTGTGATGCATAGCAATCGTTTGGTTTTTCTCTCCTTTCCCCAAACGTGCTCTCTTAAAAAATTCCCTTATAGACACGGCACAGCTAGCGCCGAAACACAAAGGGATTAATTTTTGATGCGGAATGCAATTAATTGTTCTGAACGATGGGAATTATGTTCTGAACGGAAGAATAAAAAAATAAAAAAGGGAGATATGTACGAGGCTAGAGGTTCAGCATTTGCATGATCTCTTCACGGTAGTTCTTCGACATGGGCACCTGCTCGCCGTTGATAAGGACGTATGCCGAGTTGATCTTCTCTACCCTATCCATGTTTATGACATAGCTGCGGTGGGCGCGGATGAACTTAGTAGGGTCAAGGCGTTCTATGTACTCCTGCATTGTAGTACGCACCAGGTATTTTTTAGTAGTAGTATGTACGGTAACGTACACATGATCGCTACTGAGATACAGGATGTCGGAGAAATTTACCTTATTGAAGTACTGGCCTTCTTTAATAAAGGTAAACTCCTTGTAGCTCTTATTAGCTGCCGATGACTGAGCGGCAGCCACAGCCTGTTGCTGCGAAAAATTATGGATCGCTACTTCTATAGCAGAGTACAGCTCCGACTCGTGAAACGGCTTTACCAGGAATGCATTGGGATTTACCTGCTTGGCGCGTTCAACTGTGGCCCTATCGCTATTAGCAGTAAGAAAGATGACCGGGATGTTTCGGCTGCTGCGGATGTGTTTCGCTACCTCTATACCGTCCTTGCTTCGCGCCAGGTTGATGTCAAGCAATACAATGTCGGGCTGCTCACTTCCGAGCATCGATAGTGCCTCACCATAATTACCTGCCGGCTCGCATGTAATGTAGCCCAGATCTGAAAGAACAGATATAATATTATCAGCTATAATAACCTCGTCTTCTACAACTCCTACTTTAATAGCGCTCATCCGTATTGTAATGGGTCGGAATATAAAGTAACATAAAAACCAGCTTAAACAGGCACAAACGATTAGTACTTAACTAGTTATTAACCTCCGCTTGATGCTTCATCATATAAGAAGGAACGACAATAGTGAAAACGCCGCCATCGTCGTACTGATAGCGGACTGTACCATTCAGCTGTTTCGTAAGCCGTGTAATGAGGCGGAGGCCCAGCGACTTTGCTTTGGCTATGTCTATATTAGGTGGCAATCCGGGCCCGTTATCTTTATACTCAAATTCATAGCCTGCATCGGTCTTTTGCAGGCTCAGTACTATTTGCGGATTGGCAGTATCGTGGAAAGCATACTTAAAAGAATTGGTGATCAACTCATTCAATACAAGGCCCAGCGGCACGGCCGTATCTACTACTACGCTGGTTATCGGTAAAAGATTAATAAAGTTGACACGCTTTTCCTGTTTTGCAAACACGGCATCTATCTGTATGAACAATTCATTGGCGAACGAAGAGAACTCAATTGCATCCAGCCCTTCATTTTGATACAGTTTTTGGTGTACCAGCGCAATGCTCAATACCCGGTTCTGGCTCTCCTGTAGTGCAGCGCGGGCTTCGCTATCGCCCAGGCTGCGGCTTTGCAGGTGCAGCAGGCTACTGATCACCTGCAGGTTGTTCTTTACCCGGTGGTGTATCTCTTTCAAGAGTACTTCCTTTTGCACCAGCGATGCCTTTAGCTCTACGGTACGCAAGGCCACTACTTCTTCGAGCTGCTCATTACGGTTGCGATACTGCCATATCCTGATGCGTACAAATATCGCCATACCCAGCAACGCCAGCAAGATGCAGGCGACTACAAACCATGCCTGCCTGTAAAAAGGCATTTGCACCAATAACGGCAGTTTTATCTCCCGGGTTGACCATTCGCCGGCGCTGTTCTGCCCCTTTATCCTTAGTGTATAGTTACCATAAGGCAGGCGGCTCAGGCTAAGCGTATTTACATCCAGGTAGTGCCAGCTGTCGTCCATACCCTCTACCATGTAGGCATACTTATGCTTGCCTTCATCATAGTCGAGCAGGGCAAACTCCAGTGTAAAGAAGTTATCTCCCGGATGCAGTACGATCTCATTATTTATAGCCAGTGCGGCGGTGAGGTCTTCCAATCTGCCGGACGAAGCCAGGAACTGCAGGAAAGATGTTATTTGTAAAGGCGCGTCAAAACGTTTGGTACCGTCCTCATAAAAGGCGGAAGGATAGAACGCATTAATACCATCAATCGTTCCAAACATCATTCGCCCATCATCGGCACGGTGGTAGCTCAGCCGGTTAAACTCGTTATCGGTGAGGCCATCCTTTACGGTATAAGTCTTCACCGAAAAATCACGCGGATTCATACGCATCAAGCCGTGGTCGCTGCTCATCCACAGGTAGCCTTGCTCATCTTGCAATATTCCATACAGCGTATTGCTGCTAAGCCCATCGGCTATGGTCTTGTGCTGAAAGCTGTTTGTCTTTCGCAGCCAGCGGTAAAGGCCGTCGCCGTTCGTAGCCATCCAGAAATCGCCTTCCGCATCTACATGCACATAATGTATATCCTCAGAAGGTAGCTTTCTAGCTTTATTCATGGTTGTAGCGCTCCAGTGCTCGGCTACTACACTGTCATTCTTCATTCGATAAAGGCCTTGCGCGCCAGCCATCCACTTATTACCCTCATTGTCAGTAAAGAACTGGTGTATCCAAAACCCATGCTCTATTCTCCTGCCATCTTCATTATATATATTATGATACTGTTTACCTTTTACCAGGTACACACAGTCATGCTCACTCACCCACCATTTGTCTTCGCCAAGCTTGTGTATACTCCATACATAATGGGTATCCTTACCTAATACATGGCGGATCTCATCGGTCGTGCTATTATACTCGTACAGCTGTGTTTGGCCATAATAGAACTTATCCCCATCACGCACCATAGGTGTATTGTACGATTCCCTGGTGAGTGTTTTTAGCGCAATATCATCCGTATCATGATCGGTAATCTTATATGCTCCTGTAATGGTGCTTGCATATATATTCCCCTGCCTATCGGTGCTGATGCCGCGCACCTGGTAGTTGGTGTAATTGCCATCCAGCTTATATTCCCTGGAGTTGAGATAATGCGTGAAGCGGTTCTCTGCAACGTCAAATATCAAAAGGCCGGCATTGGTACATGCCCATATCTTTCCTCCGTTATCGCTGAATACATCGGTTATCTGCAATGCGGCAATACCCTTCAGGTCCGCGATGTTCAGCAAATGTATCATTTGCTCATTGCGCATCAGGTACAGATCCGTACCATCCTTTTGTATCAAAGTATAACCCGTAGGGTCGTCACCTATGAGAAAGTAATAGTCCTTTTTGCAGATATCGAAGAAGAGTTTCTTTTCCGCCTCATCGAACGGCGGCGTATAGGGATAAATACCGCCCGGCGACACGCTATATGTCTGCTGCTGTCCATATTCCGTCACCTTACCTTTGTTGAGGTACATTACAATAAGGCTATCCTCCCCTTTAAAATACATAGGCCTGTATCCATCTCTATGCTCAGGCACTTTCTTATGACGGCTATCCTTACTTACAAAATAATCATATCGTATCCACAGTCCCTTTGAAGTGGCTGTGTTCACAAAAAAGTACTCGGGGACCTTTTCATCGACCTGTTCGCGCGCATTGAGCTTCGTGAACGTCTTGCCATTATATGCATATACAAAGCTGTCACTAGTATGGATAAAAAGGTCGCGCTGTGCATTGTTTGAAATAGCGATGACCTGCTTTGGTGAAAAGAGCGCAGACTTACCGAAGTAAGTTTCGAAGGGTACTACCTTATGGGTATAAAGGTCAAGTATATCGATCTTGCCACCCGACAATATATTGGTGTTGCTGACGCCATAGAGTATCCATAACTTCTTATCCTGGTCTTCGCAGAGGTCGGCCACATTATTCGACTGTAGTCCATTCTTCTCGCGGGTAAGCAATTCAAAAGAATAGCCATCGTAGCGGTTGAGGCCATCCCTGGTACCTACCCATATAAATCCCCGGCTATCCTGCAAGCCTGATGAGGCTACGCGATTAGCAAGTCCGTTTTCGCGCGAAAGCAGCCGGTATGTAATATTGTAAGAAGCAGAGCGACCATAAGATTGCAGGCAGATATGCAGCAACAGGAAGCATACCAGTAAAGGCCAGCCCTTGGGTCTATTCAGCTTCTTTAACGACAAGTGGATCTTACGACTATTTGAACGAAAGTACAAAATTGCAGGCCATACTCTGAAATATATGGCGAATGGCGCCATCCCACCAAATAAAAGCGCCGCCCCGAAAGATGCAGCGCGAAAAGTAAATGAACATATAAATACCCAATTCATGATAGGCAGGTCTTCCTTATTGGCTGGCGCGTTGTATCTCTTCCACTACAGCTTTATCACGTTTGCCTTTTATATTCTTGTTTCCAAACTTCCAGGTGAGCGAGAGGCCCACGCCCTGTTCGTTATCGTAGGAGTACTCGGTAGTGCCGTTCACAATATTGGTCTGGAACCAGTAGGCTTTTGCGAAAATGTCATCAAACCTTAGCGCCAGTATCATATTGTTATTCATGAAGGTCTTGCGTATGCCGATGTTCACGGTCGACATTTCGCCCCATATCTTATAGTCCTTTTGCCGCTGGGCGTAGTAGTAAGCATATACTTCGGCTGTCAGTGTTTTTTTCTTATCCAGCACAAAGGAATGGTTCATATCGGCCCAGGGAAAGGTGCTGTTCAAACGGTCGGTGCGGCCAAAGTGACTTAGCTTAAAGTCATTATGCTCCAGGTTGATACCCACACGGAATTCCCACCATTTGTAAGGATTGAGCATGGTGCTGGCACCCAGCCCCGACCATTGTCCCCTGCCCACATTGGCACGTGTGTACCGGGTGGTGCCGCTCGCCGCATCGGTCTCTATGATACGGTCCCAGTAGTTGTTGGTCTGACTGGCAAATGCTTTGAAGAAGTACTTGCTCTTGTACACATACCCCAGCTCTACGCCATTACGGTAAGATGGACGCAGGTACGGATTGCCCTCTGCATAAGAGTTAGCCGAATAGTACAACCGGAATGGATTAAGAAAGCTGTATGCGGGCCTGTTGATGCGGCGTGAGTAGTTCGCATTGAAGCTATGGTTATCGCTCAGGCTATATTGTACATACCCCGATGGAAAGAACTGCGTATAGTCGTTAATATCAGTCCGGCTGAGCGTTGGCGAGTAACCCTCTGTATGGGTATGCTCGGCGCGCACACCTGCCTGTATATCTACCTTGCCTATCTTGCGCTGCGCTGTTATATATGCTGCCTGTATCTGCTCATTGTATTCAAAAGTATTGGTACGGGTAAGGTCGCGGGTGTATACTTCGTTGATGCGCAGCTCGTGTATATTATCGGCCACATTGTTTACTTCCGATGCTTTTATACCTGTAGTAAGCTTTGCAAATTTGAAAGGCAATTCCAGGTCGGCCTTTATAGAGCGTATATCTACCGAAGGGCTGCCGCTCATGCGGTTCGATACGCCTGCAATTACGTCTCCGCCACTCTGATAGCTGATCATATCAAACTCGCGCAGGCGGGTTCCCTTATGGCCATAATAGTCTGCATCTATATTCAGCTTCTTTCCCTTGTCGTCAAAGCGCCATTCGTAGTTCAGGTTCAGGCTATGCTTGCCCTTGAACTTATCGAGCGACCACCCCTTTATACGTATAGTAGAATCCAGGTTACGCTGTTCATCATAAATGTTGATGCGGGAAGAATCCGGAAAATCCAACGTATTCATAGCCTCACCTGCTACAATGCCGATGGTCATGTTCTTAGTCAGCTTGTAGTCTGCAGCCAACTGGAATCTTGCGCTTCTATTCGTATAGCCCGATATCAGTTCCTGCTCCCATACCTGACCGGGGAAGTAGGTATTAGTGCGGTTCACATATTGATAGCAAAACTGGCTGGTGGCAGCGTTTACAGTTACGTTAAGCTTTTCACTGCCATAGCTCATTGTGGTACTCAGCGAGGGGCTGCTAAGCGCGTTGCGCTTATAGCTTGCGGTCACGCTACCCTTAAAGCCCTGCTTCAGGTTCTTCTTAGTCACAATGTTGATGAGTCCCATATTCCCTTCGGCGTCATACCTGGCAGGCGGGGTAGTTATCACTTCTATCTTCGATAAGTTGTCAGATGGTATAGAGCGGAGCAGTTGCGCCAGATCCTCGCCTGCTACCTGCTGCATACGCCCGTTTATCATCACCCCAACAGCACCCTTACCCGATATAGTTACCGAGTTGCCCATGATAAGTATACCGGGTGTCTTACGCAGCGCGTTCCAGGCATCGCTGCCGGTAGCAGTCACGCTATTCTCTACATTAAATACCGTCCTATCCGGCTTTTGCTCATACACGGGCTTGCGGGCCACGATAGCAACCTCCGATAACATCTTGTTCTTTTGCAGCACAGCATTTACCTGTTGTTGTGCATTACTATTAAGGCTGGAATACCACACGGTATAACCTGTCGCATCTATTTTTAACAGCATATCCGCAATGGCAGCAGCAGATATTTTATAGCCCCCATCTTTATCAGCTACCACTGATGTTACGGTGGCGCTGTCTTCCTGTTGTATAAGGCTTACTAATGCGTTTGCTATGGCTGCATTATCTGCACCATTTATCTTGCCCTGTATGATGTATTGATTTTGCGCAAGGGCCCTGTGTGTAACGATCGCCAGCAGGATCGTGAGTAATAGTGTCGGTTTCATTTCAGTTGGTCAATTAAGTATGTTATTGTTATCAGTATTCTTTTAGGTAAAAAGACGTGGCAGCCTTGTCTGATGAGTGTTGCTCCTCGGGAGGTTCATGCCGGTTGCCTAATGTGCTCTGGTCTCTTTTGACTGGTTTATAGGAGTCAAGCCTGGGTTTCACCGAATCGGCGATGAACAGATAATAGTCTTCTTCACTGTATTTGATGGTACACTGATTGGCAGGCTCGGGGTATCGCCATTTGTCAAGTGTCTTGTGCACATTATCTTGTGCGGCAGCAGCGGATGTCATCAGCAATGCAGTAGTGCTTAGCATATATCTCAGGCATTTCATAATGTTAGTTTGCCTTCGGTATATCTATTGGCGTGCCAATCTTATAAAACAGTGATTATCAATGTGTTGGATTAAATTTTCGCATAGGCCAATTGTCCGCTTACGAACAAAAATGTTCGCATCCGAACATGCGATGTCTATTGAGATGGAAACGCATTTGAATTAAGGGAAGATCAATGTAAAGACAGTGCCTTTACCAGGCGCACTTTGCACATTGATAGTGCCATGATGTAGTACCATGATCTGACGCGAGAGACTAAGGCCGATGCCTGTTCCCAGTTTCTTAGTGGTATAAAAGGGAATGAAAATTTTGCTTAACAGATCTCGCTCAATACCCGGGCCGTTGTCGCCTACCCGCGTAACCAGTATATCACCCTGCTGTTCTGCTACAAGTTCTATAATGGCATCCTGTTGGCCAGCCAATGCGTCACAGGCATTATTCAATAGATTAATCAGCACCTGCTCTACGAGGTTCTCATCCATTTGCTTCACTGCGTCAGCAGGACAATGAACATGCAAGGCTATTCCCTGTTCGCGCATACGATGTTCCGTCAACACCTGCAGACGCTCAAACAGGCTAGCGATCAATACCGGCGCTAGAAAGGGAGCAGGCAGATTAATAAGGCTCTTATAGTGATGCACAAAGTTCATTAGTCCGGTACTGCGATTGCCAATTACCTGCAGCCCGTATGACATATCTTCGATCGTTTCGTCGTCTATTTGTTTATGCAGCTGCCATTCATCCACCTTGCTTTTAATTGTAGCTGACAACGATGATATAGGTGTGATAGAGTTCATGATCTCATGCGTCAGTACATGTAATAGCTGCTCCCAGGCTTCTGTTTCCGTACGCTCTATTTCGGTTGTCACGTTCTGTATCAGTATAAGTGTATTGGCAACGCCGTTGATGGTGAATACTGTAGACCTTGCCAGTATCTTCAACTGTTGTCCCTGCACATTTAGCTCCAGTACTTCGTGCTTGCCGGCAGTAAGATATCGGTATAGAGCCGGGTCGGCATATTGCAGTTGCTTTATGCTACCTAGTAGAGAGATGCCGATCATTTTTTTCGCTGCATCATTCATCAGCGTTATCGTGCCATCATCTTTAAAGGCAATGATGGCGGTACCCACTTGCTCCACTACAGCTTTCAGGAAAGTGTAATGCGCTTCCTTATCGATACGCACATCATGAAAAGCATCTATGATGGTATTGGATGCCGCCCGGAAACGCGAAAAGGAACTGCCCCGGCTATCTTCCTCACTAAATTTAGAGAAATCAGAACCTTTTATTGACAACAGAAAATCAGAAAAATCCCGGTTAGTCTTTTCTACATAATGTATCAGCTCAGCAACGCATATAACAAGTGCCACTCCCAGTATAACGGGCGTCATTACCCAACCGGTACGAAACAGAACGGCAGCCAGCATGCCGATGAGTACCAGCAGCAGGGCAATGCGCAACAGTACCTGTATACGGAAGCTACTTAATATCATACTTCTGTATTTTCCGGTATAAGGCTGCCCTGCTTAGCCCCAGTTCGGCAGCTGTCTTGCTGATGTTATAGGTATTCTTATCCAGTGCTTTTTTTATAGTGGCTTCTTCCAGCTCATCCAGGGTAAGCGCATCTTTTACAGAGTGCTTTTTTACAGGTTCGTGCAGGTAAAAATCTTCCGGCTTCAGTATGCGGTGGTCACTTAGTATTACCGCGCGCTCTACTGCATGCTGTAGTTCACGCACATTGCCCGGCCAGCTATAGCGTTCCAGCTTTCGCAGCGTATCCGCTCCCAGCTTCATTACCTGCTTGCGGTACTTTCGCCCGTACATTTCCAGGAAGTGGCAGGTTAGCAATTCGACATCACCTTCGCGCTCGCGCAATGGTGGTAGATGCAGCTCTATGGTTTTGATGCGGTATAGCAGGTCTTCGCGGAAAGCACCTTCCATTACCTTATCGTATATCGATACATTGGTGGCGCAGATGAGCCTTATATCCACCGGCACCTGCTTGTTAGAGCCAAGGCGTGTTACCACTCTATTCTGCAGAGCAGTGAGCAGTTTAGCCTGTAGCGTGAGTGGCACATTGCCTATCTCATCGAAAAATAACGTACTGCCCGAAGCTATCTCAAACCTGCCTGCGCGGTCTTCACGTGCGTCGGTAAAGGCGCCCTTCACATGCCCGAAAAGCTCACTTTCAAAAAGCGTTTCGCTGATCGATCCAAGGTCTACGCTTATCATGGGCTTATGCGCACGTAGCGACAGCCGGTGAATGGATCTTGCTACCAGCTCTTTGCCCGTACCATTCTCTCCCAGTATAATGACATTGGCATCGGTCTTGGCTACTTTCGATATGATGCCGTACAGCTCCTTCATAGCCTTTGACTGGCCCACGAATTCGCCAAACTGTTTATCGATGTCCTTTTGCAAGTGGTCTTGCGTGATGCGCAGCTGCCTTACCTCCTGCCGCGACTTACTGAGCTGGTATGCTGACAGCATTGTTGCTACCAGCTTTTCATTTTCCCATGGTTTTATTACAAAGTCTGTTGCGCCTTGCTTTAGCGCCTGTATCGCATTTTCGATAGTGGCAAAGGCAGTTATCATAACCACCTGCGGCGGATGGTCGTAAGACATGAGCTTTCGCAGCCAGTAAAGCCCTTCTTTACCCGATGTATCACTGCCGGAGTAGTTCATGTCCAGCATCACTACATCGCAGCTTTTTGTATCCAGAAACTCAGGTATCCGTTCGGGGTCGTTGAGGGTATGAATAGTTTTGAAATGGTCTTTCAACAGCATCTTGGCCGAGAAGAGCACGTCGACATTATCGTCCACTATCAATATATTTCCCTCTGTATGCTTCATGCAAAAGCGCCTGTATATGCCAAAGATATATGCTTGTAAACGCAATTAAAAAAACCACAGAAACTGTCCGTTATCGGACAGTTTCTTGTCCGTATGCGTACAGTATAGGAAGACGGGAATAATTAATAACTTGACAGGGCAACACTGCGCCTTAACTGGCACATTATTCGCTACAAGGACTTTGCCGCATGGCCAACGATAACAACATGATCAAAACAACACAGCTGCGAAAGACCTACAAAGCCGAAGGCATCGAGACCGTCGCACTGGCGGAGGTAAGCATCGATATCAAGGCTGGTGAGTTCGTAGCCATTACCGGGCCATCGGGCTGCGGCAAGTCTTCACTGTTAAATATACTTGGACTTATCGACAAGCTGGATGGCGGTGAGTATTATTTCGAAGGTATCGCCACTGCCAACTTTAGCGAGAGCCGGCGTGCGGCGCTACGCAAACAGCACATCGGGTTCATATTTCAAAGCTTCAACCTGATAAATGAGCTGACCATTTATGAGAATGTAGAGCTGCCGCTTCTTTACATCAAAATGAAGCAATCGGAACGCAAAGACCGTGTATTGCACCTGCTCGACCAGATGAAGATGTCGCACCGGAAGAATCATTATCCGCAGCAGCTATCCGGTGGTCAACAGCAGCGTATAGCAGTGGCGCGGGCTATCAGCAATAGTCCCAAGCTAATACTGGCCGATGAACCTACAGGCAATCTGGATACACGAAGTGGCGACGAGGTAATAGCCCAACTGCTACAGCTAAACGAGCAAGGCACCACCGTAGTGATGGTAACACACTCTATGCACTATGCGCAATACTGTCGCCGTACCATAAGCATGCTGGACGGCCAGGTATTTACCGAGCATGCTACCCCGCTACTATATGTTTAAAAATTACCTGCTCATAGCATTCCGCAATATCGTGCATCAGCGTTTTTATGCTGCGCTAAATATCATCGGGCTGGCTATTGGCCTGGCAGGATTTATACTTATTGCACTCTGGGTAAAGGATGAATTGAACTACGATGCGCACTTCAAGAATGCCGACAGAATATACCGTGTAGAAAATTCGCTGGTTACACATGGGGTAGCCGAACCGGCAGCTGCCGCAGACTCGCGCATACCCGGTATGCTACGGCGCGACTTCCCGGACATTGGCCCGTCCACTTGCTTCTATAAGATACCCAGCCTACTATCGGCAGGTAAGCTATCCGCCTATGAAAGCGACACCTACTATGCCGACTCTGGTTTCTTCTCCGTATTCTCCTACCGCTTTGCGGAAGGTAAACCACAAAAGGCTTTACTCAACGATAGGTCGGTGGTGATAACCGAGCAAATTGCCGGTAAAATATTTGGCAAACAATCTGCACTCGGAAAAAAAGTTTTCATCAATAACACGCAAACAAAAGACAGCCCGTTGGCATTTACGGTAACAGGCGTTCTTGCAACAGACGACAGACCGTCCCATTTTCATCCCGCCATTATCATTGCAAAATACCGCCGTATAGAGGTGCTGGAGCCGACATATGTCCTGCTGAATGAAGGCTATGATACCGCTAGATTCCGCACGGAAGTATGGCAAAAAATGTACGATGGTTTCTTTCGACAGAAATACCAGCCTGATGATCAGGATCTGTATTTTGACCGACTGCAGCCTATTACCAACATACACCTCAGCGGCAATAAGTGGGAGGAGCTGGAACAGAATGGAGACATTAATCTCTTATACATTTTTTCAGCCATTGCCATCATACTTTTGGTCGTAGCCTGTATCAACTACATCAATCTCGCAACGGCCCGTTCATTCAGCCGCGCACGCGAAGTAGGGGTCAGAAAAGTACTTGGAGCTACACGGCGTCAGCTCATACTTCAGTTCCTTACCGAGTCGGTGGTGCTTTGCCTCATTGCACTGATACTTGCGCTTTCGTTGGCCGAAATGACGCTACCCTACTTTAATAAGCTATCAGGCAAAATCATTATACTACCGTTTGCCAGCCTTGCATTTATTGCAGGCGTGTTAGCTATGGCTGTTGCAGTTGGTATCATCAGCGGTTTGTATCCTGCATTTTCCATTATCTCCTTTCAGCCGGCAAGGTCGTTACAAGGCAGCCTTACTATCGGTTCAGGCAATCCTGTTTTGCGCAAAGTGCTGGTGGTCGCTCAATTCTCTATCTCTATCGTCATGCTGATTGCTACCATTGTGATAGCCCAGCAGTTGAACTTCGTAAAGCACCGCGATTTAGGTTTTGACAAAGACCGAATGTTGCTCGTAGACCTGAATGACCAACGTGTAAATGCGCAGAAGGAGGCGTTTAAAGACAGCCTGCGCAAGAACCCCGACATACTCCGCGTATCCGCGGCGTATAATGTACCGGGGAGTGAACTCAATCACACCTACATCAATATAGAAGCAGATACAGGATTTGTGCCCATCCTTACTAATTCGCTATTTGTAGACTACGACTATGTAGACGTAATGGGGCTTACGTTAAAAGAAGGCCGGGATTTTGATTCTTCAATGATCGCAACGCTCGACACTTCGGCTTATCTTATAGCCAATGAATCGGCGGCCCGTATGCTGGGTGGCAATGTAGTGGGTAAAAAGGTAGAAACAGGCTACTACTATGGTATGCGCCGCGGTCATATTATAGGTGTGGTAAAAAACTTTCATGCGGCCTCTCTGCACGACACCATCAAGCCGATCTTCCTTTCATTAGGTACTGTGGGTCGTCCTGAGGGGCGCACCAATTTCCTGTCGATAAAAGTAAAAGCTGGCAAATTACAACAGACCATTGCCTACGTAGGAAATGCCTACCAGGCATGGGGACAGGGTAGCCCATTCAAGTATACTCTGCTCGATGAGGCCTTCAATAAACAATACGAGAAAGAAGAAAAGCAACGCGTATTATTTAATTGGCTCACTGGACTTAGTATATTCATCTCTGTGTTAGGGCTCATCGGGCTTACAGCGTTCTTTATGCGGCAGCGTGCCAAAGAGATCAGTATACGCAAGATATCGGGCGCTACGCTTATGGATATACTTCTGCTGCTTTCGCGCGACTTCATTAGACTGGTATTTATTTCTCTTCTCTTTGCTATGCCACTAGCCTACTTCATCATGAAAATCTGGCTCAGCAACTTTGCTTACCATATTTCCATTAGCTGGATCGTCTTTGCGATATCTGCTTTTACCATGATAGCAATGGTGACTGTTACAGTATACGTTCAACTGATATTTGCATACTATAAACGTCCGGCGGCTGTATTGCGGCACGAATAGTTGCGGGCATCCTTCGGCAATATGAGATATAGCTTATCGCTTCATATCGTCTATATTTATTCTCACATTACTCACTATCGAAAATTGTTTCAGGAATTCATCTTTCGCGTAGCGCGATACGGGTATTTCTTTACTATTATCCATCACAATATCGCCAGATGATACGTATCGCCTTATATGGTGCATATTGACTATAAATGATCGATGCACCTGGAAAAAGCCCAAACCTTCCACCGCTTCTTTAAACCTGCCGATATTGTATGAACTAAGTATTTCTGCATGCCTGGAAACCACCTTAGTACACTTATTTACGGCCTCGAAATAGAAAATATCTTCTGCCTTTACATAGTCTACGCCTTTATTATTGGGTATGCCAATGATAGAAGGTGATGCGGCGGCGGCTCCATTTTTAAGTTGCTGTGCGAGGCGTTTATTATTTACATGTTCTATTGCTTTATTTACTGCCTGCACTAGCTCCGCATCTTCTATCGGCTTCAGTATGTATCCGCAAGCTGACAATTTAAATGCCTCAATCGCATACTCATGGTGAGCAGTTACAAATATCACCTCGCTTTCCAGCGTGGGCATTAGTTTCAGCAGGTCGATCCCGTTCTTACCGGGCATCGATATATCCAGAAACACAATGTCGAATGGCGTGCTGCGCAATGTCTTCATGGCCGATGCCCAATCGGTGCAAGTAGCCTTCACTTCTATTTCGCTAAACAGTTCTTTCAGAGAAGCATCCAGAAGGCCGATCGCATTGGGTTCGTCATCTATTAAAATACAGGTGTAGGTTTCTTTCATGGTCTTTAAGTATTTTTTGTCAGTTTATTAATGTAGATATTTACGATCGTTCCCGTATCTGGCAGGTCTTTGTCAATGTACTCCACGCGGATCTTTACATTCTCATATGTATTATAAATATGAATGAGATCCTGTATCAATTGATTTCCGAATGATTGGTGCCGGATGCTGCTCGACTCACGTAGCTGGTTAGCGGCCATTCGCCCCACGCCATCGTCTTCTACCTTGCATACTATCTGCCCATAGTGCGGCTGTGTAAATGATATGAGAAGATTGCCTTTACTGCTCTTATTCAGTAGGCCATGATTAATGGCATTCTCCACAAACGGCTGTATGAGCAGGCTGGGTATTTTCTCGGTGGATGCACCGATGGTTTCTTCCACTTCGATATTGTAGTCGAACCGATTGATAAAACGGTCTTGCTGCAGCTCTATATAGTCCTTCAGATTTTGCACTTCATCGCCAATCGTTATCATCTTGTTCCTCGACGAGCTAATGTACGTGCGCAGCAACCTCGAGAATTTGGTAATATGGTTATAGGCTTCCTTTGTCTTGTTTATTTTAATATAATATAGCGATGTACCAAGCGTATTGAAAATGAAATGTGGATTGATCTGCGAATAGATTCCCTTCAGCTCTAGTTCCATAAAGAAGTTCTTTCTCGCATTTCTCTTCGTTACAATATGCTGCGTGACGTACGAGATGCCGATACCTATGATAGCAAGCAATAAAGTGCCGCATATGATAAAAGATGCGGTCATACCCTGAGTCTGCCACCAATATGGCTGTACATATACCCTTATGGTAGCGGGCCTGCTCCTCCATATATCATCGTATGCGATGATGCTTATAGCATATTCCCGGCTATGGCGCAGTCCATGCAGCGGCAATTCTGTACCATTAAGCGGTACCCAACCAGTGTTTTCACCTGATATCTTATACTGGTACTTTATTTTGCCATACCCCATAGGGTGGATGATATCAAGGCCTATACGCATATCGTCCTGCGAAATGAGCACCTGGCTACCTTTAGGATTACCATATGTACTGTCGCCATAAGATATTACAAACCGGTAGCGGTCTTTAATACTTCCGTAAGCCTTCGTGAAGACTTCACTGTCAGGAACGTCGGTGGTGTAAAAACCTTTGTCAGTAGATAGCCATATTTTGTTATCGCTGATCTCGGCATCAAGCACATTTGTATAGTTGCTACATTTCACATTTTCAAACAGCACCGGTTTTGACACGATACCCGATCCTTCTACCCTGCTAAACAATACGCCAAACCTGCCCACGACAGTGACTGTACTTTTATAAAGGTATAAGTATGCGTCACCTAGCCGGTATCCACCAAAGAGCTTCCTGCACCTCATGTTTGCCAAATCTACCAGCCATACGTCATCATTGGCTTTCAACAACAGGTTGCCATACTTATTATCTACTATTATGTTTTCTACATTCCCAATACCCAGCATACTCAGGATGTTCTTATTTACCGAGTACATGTTATTCTTCGCCGGATCGAAATAGGTAACTTTATATCTGTTGTAAACCCAGAAGGCCTTTCTCAATGAATCATAGACGAGATCATCATACCTGTACCTCATTATGCTCTCAGGAAGGCTGGTGCTGTCACCGACCGCAAATCTATTGAACCGCTTGTCTCCCCGGAATACGCCGAACAACGAGCTATCACTCATGGCTACTGCGTTAATTGGGTAGATTAGGCGCTGACTGTAAAAATTCTTCTTGGCAAAGATTTCGCTGGAAAAATAATTGACCGTCTTCTTATCGTCGTTTCTTATCCAGTAAACGTTGTGCTCGTCCACCAGCAGCGACCGGTTACGATCGTAGGGTATTATTCTTTTTACATCTACTACATCATCCAGCTTATAATACTTCAGGGCGTTTCCTTTTTTCTCTATCAGCAGGTTTCGAGAGTTGCTCCACCTGTAGCAGACACTGTCATTGATACACCCTACGGGCTTGCTATCATACAAACCCTCTCCGTTCCACGCTACGAATTTATTTTCAGCAAGCTTATTAAGGTAAAGCCCCGAGCCTGTACCCAGGCACACGCCCCAAAAATCATTCTCCATCAGCAAAAACGGGGCACTGTTATCAAGTCCGCGGTTACCAGTCAGGTTATTGGCTGCTATCACTTTTACTACTTTCAGCGTACCATCCAGCTTATATATATTATGCGCACCGCAGATGTAAAAATAGTCACCCATATCATACGCATACATGATCATATCATTGGGTGCTAAAAAGGTGTCGACGTATTGGAGTCTGTCCTTGCCTTCTATGTCCAGAAACCATACACGCCTTCCTTTATACTCATATGAAATGAAGTAATGCTTAAAAAGCAGTATCGATCTGGCTTCTATTGTTCTCTTTATTTCGTCTTTGTCAAATGTGCGTATAGGAGTAACTTTGACACGATCGACGCCGGGCAACATCTTGTAGACAGTATCATTCCTTACGGCTATGTATTCCTTTTTTTCGTTGATATAACTGCGCGTTATCCCAAAGTCTTTAGGAATAAAAGAAAAACTTTTATCGCCCTGCACTGCAAAAAGGCGATAGTCAGGTCTTCCATCACGCGTCACGGGCGATACGAACGCTATTCCGTCACCAAAAGACCGCATCGACTTTGGATAAAACAACTGTCCTTCTTCGGCATGTATTGCGGCTGTGTATTTATCATTGCGGATGTATCCTATCTCTGTGGAGATAGTAGATATCCATATCCTCCCAAGGCTATCTTCACAGGTATACCAAATATCATCCGATGGTAACCCCTGTGCCTGCCCGAAGACTTTAAAGTCGTAACCGTTATACTTTACGACGCCTTTTGGTGTCGATAGCCACAAATATCCGTGCCTGTCCGTCATCATACCATAAATGCGCGATGATGGCAGACCATTATTTTGGTCGACCTTATACGTAACAGTGCTCTGTGCATAGCATCCGAGCGCGTACAGCAACATACATATTAGGAGGTATACTCTTCGCACCATGAATTTGAGAAAAATCTTAAGCAGACAATCAGGCAGCTACAAGGCAGCTATTTATCATATGATGTTCGTATCTACAACTTCGGAGGCATGGTGTCAGTACGGATATATTCATGATCGGTCTTATGGTTGTCAAGGGTGTCAACTAATTTATCAAAGTTAAACTGTAAATGAAAATATCGGTTCAATTTAGCCGTCTTCTGACAATATGAAGACACAAAGATAACTAGCGAATATCGCTACGGGCCCTCATAAAAACTTTACTTTGATCTCTATATCTGTATTCCGCCCCTTATCATCCGTACACGAAATCTTTACGCGCGGAGTAGACGGGATAAAGAACTTCTTCTCGGCAGGTGTTGCAGAGGCGTAAAAATTATCGTTGATGTACCAATACACCTGCTTCACATCATTTGCTGTATTACATTTTAGTTGCAGTTGCTGCGACTCTTTATCAACAATGATATAGCTCAACTTATTGGTAAGCGAAGTAATAATAGGTGACCTGCCATCGAATACACGGCCGCATTCGGGGTTGTGCTTCGGTATTTTTTCATATGCTGTATGGCTTTGATCGTACCAGGCTGCCAGTTCAGCCGGTATATTGGGGTAACTCTTTGTTTTATACCCAGCATCAGGCAGGCACGATGTGCAGTAGGATATACCCTCATCAGGCGACAACCATACCGGCACCTGGTGGGCGCAGCGTTCTGTAGACGATGTGCCGGGTATATAATAGTCCATCACCTGCGAAGTGCAGTAGTCATTGGGCAGTTTACCTGTTTCGCGGCATACCAGCCTGTAGCCCAGGTCTTCGGTCTTTATCTTCCATTCAACTGATGCACTTCGGTCTATGGCATTAAACAATTGGAACAACAGCGGTGTTGCCGTACCTGCACCGTTAAGCCCAGCCACACCTATACCATCAAAGTTACCTATCCATACGCCCATCGTATATCGTTGGTTGTAACCAATGCTCCAGGCATCTTTACGCCCATAGGAAGTACCTGTCTTCCAGGCTATCTTAGGTACGCTTGCAGCCTGCTCGTAGAGGTTGGGCAGATCGGGGCGATGCAATTCTCGCAATATACCCGTCATCATGTAGCTGGCTTCGGGCGATAGTATTTTTGTAGCCTTTTGCCTTTTCGCCCCTGTACTGTCGTCTATAGTAAAGCGCAACGGACGATACATGCCCGCGTTAGCGAAAGAGGCATAGAGTGCGCTCAGCTCATCGAGCTGCACACCGCAGCCGCCCAGTATCATCGAAAGCCCCAGCTTATTGCGCTTGGTCCATATCGAGAGGAAACCTGCATCGGTAAGCTTAGCGGTAAATGACTTTACGCCCGCGCTATGCAACAGCTTTACCGCAGGTATATTCAGGGAGTTTTTTAAGGCCTCTTCTGTGGTAATATTGCCGCGAAACTGAAGGTCGTAATTCTCAGGTATGTAGCCATCAATATTTATAGGCACATCGGCTATGGTGGTTTTAGGCGTTACGATACCCATATCCATGCACATACCATATAGCAGCGGCTTCAGCGTACTGCCCGGCGAGCGTATGGCCTTTACCCCATCCACCTCACCATGATGCGCCTTATCACCAAAGTCGGACGAACCAATATAAGCCTTCACTTCCATAGTCCTGTTATCGATAACAATAACAGAAGCATTATAAATGCCATGCAACCGTAGCGCCTGCGAGTAGCCATAAGTGAGGTCGTAGGCTTTTTGCTGTACCATCGGGTCGATGGTGGTTCTTATCTGTGTAACGCCCGGCTGCTGCCTGCGCATACGCCAGGCAAATTGCGGGGCTACATCAGGGGCGTTGTGTCGGTATGCATTCAACGGTTCATCCAGCGCGTCGCCTATGGTTGCCGAAGCAAACAATTTGTCAGATTCAAAACGCTTAAGCCATTTATTACGCTGTATCACTATAGCTGCATTATCCCTCCCTAACACCAGTGAGTTAGGCCTGTTGGGGATAATACTTAGTGCCGTGATCTCTGCAAGCGACAACTGGTTGGGTAGCTTATTGAAATAGATAATAGATGCTGCCTTTACGCCTTGTACATTAGACCCATAAGGGACCAGGTTGAGGTACATCTGAAGTATCTCGTCTTTGCTATAATGCAGCTCAAGCTGCAGCGCACGTAACATCTCTACGCCTTTATTCACATACGTGCGTTTCTTAGGTTGCAGCATGCGCGCCACCTGCATGGTAATGGTAGATGCACCCGACGTGCGTTTCAGGTAAAAAATATTATTGACCGCCGCACGGCCTATGGCAAAGATGTTGATGCCGGGATGGTAGCGAAAGTATTTATCTTCTTTGTAGATGATCGCCTGCTTGAGCTCCGGTGTTATCTCGTCCAGCTTCGTATCGAACCGCCATTGCTCATCTTTGGTAAGGAATGTATGTATGACAGAACCATCACGCGCCAGCACCACCGGAGCATACTCTATGCCCGGGCGTACAGGGAGCAAAAGGTCGGCCAGTATGAAGGCAATAGCCAACATACCTGCCACCTTTGCAAAAAGGATCGATCGTTTTTTCAGTTGCACTTTCATTTATCGCTCGCTCACTTTCACTACGCCTGCACCATGGTAAGAATGGATAGAACCGTCGTACATCGCATCGGCCTGCACCGGGCCAAGTTGGAAGCTACCCGGCGATACTGCACGAACCATATAATAGAAGGTTTTAGGTTTCCCTTCCAGGTTGGTGAACATATTCACACGGTCGTCGCGCATATCTATATAGTCCGGCGTTTCTCCGTTCTGTATCCATTTAATGTCGGGTAGCTCATACAACCTTGCATTCTCTACCTCGAAGCCCGCAGGCAGCATATCGGTAATCGCTATATTGCTCACACTGTTCTGCGATTCTATCGTAAGCTTTACGACGATCAGGTCATTTTGACTGAATGCATTATTGGATACCTGCTTACCTTCTCTTGTATAGAAGCTTCTCCTGATCTTCAGATAGCTATCTTCCTCCACATACTTACCCGTAGCCGATATACCCGACTGTTCAGAATAGTAATAATACTTGCCAGTACCCTTCACGCGTATTTGCACTTTGCTATCGGGCGCACTCCTCAGGTCTAGCGTAGTTGTCTGCCCCTTCATTGTAGCCAGCACTTTACCACCCGATATTATGTCGGCAGTAGCATTGGCCTTGGCAGCTTTCCGCGCCAGCTTACCGAATGCCAGTACACTAAATACATTTTCCTGTGTATTCAGGTATCGTGCTTTCAGCAACTGGTCCGACAGCTGTTTGGCCAGCGTACCTATCTGTGGGTTGTTTGCATCTATATCCTGAAGAGCATACAGGGCCATCGCCTGGTCGCGTATATAGGAGTAGAAGCTACCACCTGATATCTGGCTTGCCTTCTCACCACTGAATGATGGAGGCAATACTTGCCTTGCTTTATCAGGCTGCCCCGACAGGCCGTAGGCTGCCGCCAGCATATACCGGCTATCGATACCCAGCTGCGCTATACGGGCTTTGTAGTAGTTCATGCTCGACTGCTGCGGCTGACCTGCCAGCGCCAGTACGTATAGTGAGTAAGGTATTTCCTTAGCTACTATCTCGCGGCGCATATTGGTGTTATAATACAGCGTTTCCATACCGCCTTTGTTTAGCTGCACCTTCATATACTGATACAGGCGGTCGAGGGTATGGGTATTCACTTCGTAGCCGCTCTTCTTAGCCTCCAGCAGGAAGTGCGCTGCATATACACTACCCCACCAGCTTTCATAGTCGCCGCCCGGCCAGTAGCTCAGCGCACCATTCGATAGCTGCATCGATTGCAGCTTGGATATAGCCTGCTGTACATTATAAGCGGGTGTGCCCGTTGCCTGATCTTTACCCATAAGGCTCGTCACCAGATCGTGATAGTATAATTGCGGGAAAGCGGTAGACGTGGTTTGCTCTACGCACCCATACGGATATTGGACCAGGTCTTTTAACTGCTTGGAGAACTGCACCAGCGGCATAGTAGATACCACCAGTGTGCCCCTTCTCGTTGAAGGTATAAAGTCATTGTTCAGGTCTATCGATTGCAATGAACCATCCGCAGCTTGCCCGGCGCTATACAGCTTTTGCAGCGATGCCGGTGGTCTTATGCTTATATCGGTCTCATTGGTAAAGATCTCGTTCATGCCCTTTACGGTTACCGTTACCTTACCTGCACCAATAGCGCTTGCTGCTGCTACTTTGTACACCACACGCTGCTCGCTATTGGCAGCTAAGCGCACAGTCTGCGTAGGGCTGCCTACAACAGCCAGCGGTCCGCTTACATTTGCCTGCACCGATACGGTAGCCTCCTTAGCCGTGGTATTGCTCATCGTTACCGACATCAGCGCTTCATCTTTCGGGCTCAGGAAGCGTGGTAGTGCCGTACTGATGATAACCGGGTCGGCTACCTTCATATGCTGGTCGCCACCGCCAAATGCTTTGCCTTTATAGGCAATTGCCATCACACGCAGGTCGCCCGAGAACTGGGGTATGTCAACCGTATATTTTACGACACCGCTACTGTTGGCTTGCAGTATGCCGCTCCAGAAACTCACATTCTTCACGCTGTTAACAAACATCGGGTTCACACGCATGCTGCTCTCGCCAAAGCCGTCACCACCCGTGCTCGATCTCCTCAGCTTTACCTCGGGCAGCAATAGTGGATATATATCGTAGCTATTGGTAGCCAGTGCTACCCGCTGGTAGAAATACTTATACGCATCGGGCGTCTGATAGTCGCGCACCTGCAGTATACCCTCATCTACAGCGGCTATGGTCACATAAGCGCCCGGCGTGGTTTTCACCGTTATGGTTTGCTTCGTCTTCGAGCGCGATTTATCGGATATGCTCACTGCTACAGGCAGGTGGTTGGCTTTATTCTCCACTTCTACCGACCGGAAACCATGCGCTACCGTCAGCGGCATATCACTGCCGTCCATCGGGCGGAAGAGGGTAGCCGTCAAATAAACATTCGGAACAAAGCCATCATCAGCCGTTAGCGACAGGGTGGCCGTTCTGTTCATTGTGCTCAGGTAGTAGTGCTTCATAATGCTGTTGCGCTCTACCGTTACCAGCATACGGCCTTCGAATGGCGTAGTGAAAAGGATGTTCATGTTATCATTGGCATTGTACTTATCCTTATCAGGTTTGATGGTCACATTACCTTCATTGTTCACCTCAAAGCTGCTTTGCTGCGCATCCCAGCCACCATAGGAATAGAACTGCTGCACTACATAGTTGTTACTACCTTCCAGACCTATGCGCAATTCGTATTCACCGCTTTCATCGGGCGTGAACAGGTAATTGCTGTTTGTACCGCTTACGCGCGCCACCTGCTGTTTTATCACCTTCTCGTCCATCTGCGATACATACCTGTACGTACTGCCCGACTGTTGCATTACCGTATGCCATTCCTTCCGCACAACGTGCATCCATACGCCTACATTATTTTGCGGCGTACCATTCTTATCCAGCGCTACCAACGGTATGCGTACTGGCCTGCGGGTGCTGATGTATTCATCCATTTGCTTTACGCCTACGAATACCGGCTGTGCATATACGGTAATGTTCTGATACCTGTGTACAGGGCGGCCCGTCTCGTCAGACACGGCACACATTACATTACCCCGGTGCATACCTGTATTCTTCAGATCGGCGGGTATGGTGAACCCTTCCGATGCCGAGCCATTTGCGGCAGTATTGCCTGTCTTCACATCAAACTCCACATTTGTTTCCCCCTTCAGCCTGAAGTTGTATTCTTCATAAGCCTTATGGCTGAAGTCAACCTTGTGCAGGTTCAGCATACATTCATAATGCCTGCCTGCCGCCGGTGTACCAAACAGGTTATCGGCCTGTATATTCACACGCACGCTGTCGCCCGGTGTGTATTCGGTGCGGTCACTCTTTACCTGCACCTTCAGGCGATCGGGCATAAAGTCTTCTATACTGAAGTCGTAGCTGTTTAGCAATATATCATTACCTGTATAAGTCTCCAGCACATAGGTACCCGTCATAGCGCTCGGTGGCAGCCTGAAGGACGTCTCACACGAGCCTTCTGCATTCAATATTTTACGGTGTGTGGCAAACTCCTTACCATTCGGCATATTCAGCTTCAGCTTCACAGGCATCTCACCGGGGTTGCCCCACTCTTCATTCCTTATTACTACGCTTGCATTTATGGTCTCGCCCGGTCGGTACAGGTTACGCTCTGCATACATCATGGCATTCAGGTTGGTAGCATTGGGCATACGGCCGCCTACATCGAATCGTGAGGTTTCTACCCGGCTCTGGTCGAGCCACACAAAGCTAAATTCATCATCCATCTTCGCCGTCACCATGGCTACCTTCATACCGGGTACTTTCTTATCGGCATGCTTAAATACAGCTATACCTTCAGCATCAGTATTGGCGCTATACATGCGTTGGTTGGTATTGCTTATGAAGCTCACTTTCACTTTGCTCAACGCTGAAGCATTCCTTATAGAATTGGCAAATACATAGGTGCTGTTATTATCCTGTTTCACGATCAGGCCGATGTCGGATATCGACAGTATCTTCGACTGCTGTATCCACTGGTGATCTTCCGATGCTACTGTTATTACATACACTCCATCGTAGTCGCGCAGCTTATCGCTAAAGTCGAGGTGCAGCACATTGGCGGCGTTCAGCTTGGGCAGCTTAGCCGTTTCGTAGGTACGCTGGTAAATGGTATCACCCAGGTTCTCGGTCTGGTAAAACTCATAATCATTATAGTCGTCCGATTCATCGTCATAGTGGTATCGGTTCTCTTTGCCCGCCCGCAGCAGTTGCTCCAGGTTGTTCTCGTACACCTTTACTACGCTCACACGCAGCTTAGGCACATTCACTATGTTCAGCGACAGGTTCTTATACCCCTGGCTCGACAGATACATTCCTTTGCTGTTCACAAATGTGACCGACGGTGCCAGCTTGCCAAAGCTGACCTGCTCTTCAAAGTCACTCTTCAGCTTACCACCAAATGCGCCTTCTACCAGCTTGTTTACGGTCAGTTGGTAGGTTTGGGTAGACTTTAGCGCCGCACTGGTAATAATGAAACCCGCATCGCTGGCAGTCACATCAAAGTCGACGGCTGGCTCAAGCGCGATGCTTAGCTTCAACTGCTCTTCCAGCACCGGCTGGCTGGTGTTCACGGTTATGATGCCCTCAGTACCCGTATGCTGTGCGGTCACACCTGTTACACTCAGGTTGTAGCGCGATGGTATCGCCTCTGTCAGCACTGTATCTTTTTGCGATATCTTATTGCCTGCAGCCAGGGGTATGTCCCTGGCCACCTCTATCTTCAGCGGCGTTTCCTCGTCGAGCTGGCTCACCGGCATAAATTGCAGCGATACCATCTTGCCGGTACCGCTATTAATGACATTGGCCACTATGCCCTGCCCCTTGCTGCTCAATTTTATTTTGGCTGCGGCATCGCTCACCTTTACATCGTAGTTAAAGCTTACATCGGCTTGCACCATCACATTTCCCATGCTCTGCCCGCGCGTCCAGCTGATGTGTGTACCCGCTACGCGTAGCGGCGCCGTGTGGAAGCTGAACTTCACATCGTTCATCGGGTACTTCTTTTTGCTTTTGTTCAGCACCCTTTTCGTGATCACCGCTGTGTACTCGGTACCGGGGGCAAAGCCTGCGCCGGGCGAGAACATCAGCTCATTCGAGCTGTTCCAGCGGAAAGAGCCCTGTACTTTTGGTGTAAATTCGATGTAGGCCGTCGTATCCCAGGTGTTCAGGAGGCTGTCGGGGAAGATATCTTTGTCGAAGCCGAAGAGTAGGTTCTGCTGCACCTCTACTTCTTCTCCCGTTTTCATTTTAATGTCAATACCGTTTTTTTGCTTGCACGCGCCCACAGCGACGCAGAGGATGGCCCATAGCAGCCACAATCGAGGTTTCATAAAGATTGGAAGCACTTATTAAAATGCTAACCCGAAGTTAGATATCTGTTTCAATCCCCATAATAATTCTTTACTATATACCAGCAAGAAAAAGAATATAGTTAGGTGACATACTAAAGGTATTGGCAGTGTCGTTATGCGGCGGTTGATCGAGGTGTCTTGCGAAAGACTGTCTATGCAGCTAGTCAGGTTGCAGCTATGTAGTGGCGGTGGCACCATTCGGCGTCAGCACTACTATTAAGTATCAAGACCCATTCCGTTACCACCAAGCGTTAAGCAGCTTCAGATTGCCGCTCAAAAAAAAAATGATTATAGAGTCAGTTGGCAACAATCGACTCTATAATCAGGAAAAGGAAGAAAGGGAGTAGAGCTCCCCCTTTCTTATTCTTTTGTGAATTTATATTGATCCGTTCCTTTCGTTGTATGAACGATAATGGTGTAAATTCCCGGAATCAACTCAGTTGCACTGATTGTTTGTTTATGCTTTCCGGCTTTAAGATCTATGGATATTGGCTGCCCCATCTTTTGGCCTAGCGTGTTCAATATGGTAAATGACACTTTATCATCTACAGAAAGCGACAGCGATATGTTGAGAACATCCTTTACCGGGTTTGGATATACAGTTATCTGCTGTACAGCGTTTGACCTTCTTTGTGCGAAGTATTCAATATCCCGCACTTCATTGTCGCTTGTCTCAGGTTTGAGATGGTATTGGCTGTTATCGCAAACACCGGTCGTGATTTCCGCGTTAAAATTGGCACCCGACATGGTCTCGAAACCCGGCAACAGGTGAACAGCATTATTGTTGGGTGCGAAGAAATCTATCCGGGCACCGCCTGATACGATATATTTTGCGCTTGTAGGCACTTTCTCTATATCTGTAACTCGCCAGCCAGCAAACAGGTGATTTGCCGATTTGTATGCCTTAGTACCTGTCTCTGTAGTAGATTGCTTATACAGATCATACGCCAGTGTTACTGCATTTCCTGCATTGAGCAGACCATACCCCATCTCATTACTCCAACCTGTAAATGACGAGTATGTATACTGGGACGGGTTAACATTATATGCGCTTGCCTCTATTATTTGCTTCACCTCTTGCCATTCGAGGCAAGGGTTTACAGACAACATCAACGCTGCTACTCCTGATACAAAAGGCCCTGCCGCTGATGTGCCGCCATAAAGGTAGTCATAGCCGCCACCGTACGGCGTTGTGTATGGACGATTTACTATTGTGGTAGTAATATCAACACCAGGCGCAACAACGGAAAGACTATTCGAGCAATCCAGATTATTTCCGTTATGGTCTTTGTACGGCGTACTTGGGCCAGAGCCATAGTTACTTCCCCAATTTACCCATCCATCGCATGAAGGGCCGTTAACATCAGGAAAAGTTAGGTTGGGTGTCGATGGATGATTTGGGAAAGGACCTGCTGTTTTACGTTCGCCACACATCGTAGATGCACCAACGGCTATCACATTCGGGTTACAGGCAGGCCAGCCAAGCTCAACCCAATTCTGATTTCCGGCCCCGGCCACCACTACACAGCCTTTACCACCCCTGCCATTAGTTACGGCATCTTCAATCGCATCTTGTATAATTCTTGGCGCTACTTTTGTACTGTTGTACGCGTTCCATCCCCAGGAGCAATTTATTATATCTGCATTATTGTCGGTAGCCCAGTAGATACCGTTGGCTAATATCTGACCTGAAGTAGCTCCTGCTTTCGCATCACATACATTAACTCGCCACCAGGCATGTACCGGCATTATTTCACTAAGCGGAGCAACTCCTGCCAGGCCACGTCCGCTGGTACCACTGCCGGGGAACGTGTTGTTCCGTCTCGCATTGATGATACCTGCAACACCGGTACCATGGTATACAGCCCCTGTAGTACAGCTGGCATGGTAGCCCTCGTCGGGGCAACCAGGATCAGTAGTGAGGCTGTATATTAAATTACTTATCACCGGCCCAGGCGCATTAACCGGATCGTAACCATACACATTGCCATTACTTTGTTTGCGCATTGTAAGGTCCGGATGCCGTGTATCAACGCCATCATCAATTACTGCCACATATATTCCACTGCCTTGCACGCCTACATTTTTACCCTGTGCAGATCCATTATTGAAATTCCAGGCATGGCATACATTGATGTCAGATAAAAAAGGCAGGAATTTACTTGGATCTCCGCCTGTATTCATCGGCACCATGCACATCGCTGAGGAGCATTGAGCATATGTTCCTGTAAACAGTCCCCATTGATTAAAAGAAGTCATCTCTGCATCTACAGTGTTATTCACAACCGGACAGTCACCCATACTGTTTGTTGCCCTGCCTATAACCGCATTCGGGCGTATCGCTGTGGTGTAGAAATTAGGCTCTGTAAAAACAAACGCGCCCGACTGAAATAATTTATCCGAGCGTTCGAATGTATTGCCCTCTTTATCGAAGTATAATTGATAAATGTTGCGTTGTGGCCTGTAGTCGAGTATGCCTGTCATGCCATATCTTTTAGCCAAGGCTATGATTTCATCTCTTGATACGCCTGGCTTTGCCTTTACGAAAATATCATTGGCATATCCCGTAAAGGTTTCTTCGTCATCCATAAAGACGAAAGACGCGTATGCTATGTATGGCTCGGACATATAAGCTCTTAGAGCGTCTTCTTTAGAGATGTTGCTGCCTGGTTTACGGTCAAGCACAAAGTACCCGGCAACACCTTGTGACGATGTAGAAAAGTTGCGGTCGTCAGCTACTTTTCTCAACACTGCATCAACATCCTCCATAGTTGCATCGGGATGTAGTTTCAAAAGCATTCTATCTTTGCTTTCTCTCTGCAAAAACTGCTCATAAACAGTTTGCGCGTTTGTTTTAACCATTGATATGACTAAAACAAACAGTATCATTAGTCTTAACATACTGGTTTGTTTTAAAAGTTATCAATGATCTATTTTCTAAGCTCTGCTATCTTTTTGCGAAGTTCATCGTTGTCTTTTTTCAGATCTATCATATATAGTGTAAGCTCTTCGATCTTACGCAAAAGCTTAGCGTCCATTTCGGCCAGGTCTAAACCATCACTTTCCACTTCCTTCGCCGATGGCACATCAGGAAGATGTTTATTTTTTTCCAGGTAAGATTCAAGTTCAGGTAAAGACATCAGGTCATAGTCTTTAGCAAAGACGTAGTCAGGCCATTCCGAACTTTTCAGTGTTGCTACCTTTACTCGCTCGGTCAGTATACCCTGTGCCACATATAAGTTAAATCCGAAGGGCTTTGAGTGAAAGGATGGGCTCACTCCGATATGAGTTTTTCCATTTCCGTCTATCACGAAAACATCCTTCCAATACCCTGGAATGGCTGTTGAACCCATCATTACCTGGGCTATATTATCATCTATCTGGTCACTTGGCTTCCTGGCATTTTTTATAAGCAGCGATGGAGCGACGTCCATTTCGCCCGAAGCCGTTTCTATCGTTAAGCTGGGCATCTGCGGCACCGGTGAACCTGGCACTGATGCAGGCAGGGCGGGGTTCGTATTTCCGATCATTACCCAGGAGTCTGTCAAGGTAGGCACAGTAGTAGGGCATCCGGGAGTGCTCCAATAGCCGCCCGGGCAAAAGCTTATTTGTGCGTTGGCACTTACAGCCAAGGTGCATAGTGCAAAAAACGAAAGGATCTTTTTCATAAGGCGTGGTATGTGTTTATGTTTAAATAAATTTAATCTGGCTATTACCGGAAAGATTGTCACATCTGCCGAATGCGTGTTTTGATTCGACGAATAGCTGTCTTCATCAGACGAAATCTTTTTTGCAGTTCAGGCTAAGGCGATCATTGTCTGCAATAGCTAATTATACAATACTGTATAGCCAGATATACACGTCATTGCAGACTCCTGCTATCATATCACGCTAAGAGTCAGTTGAAAAACGGGTAATTTCCAAACTGATTACCTTTATAAACAGAACTGCCACATGATATCATGTGGCAGTTCTGCTATTATTTATTTCCGTATTACACTAGAGCTTCTGCAAACGAGTACGGCTCGTCTGCGTGCCGTTGCTGTGCTCTACATGTAGTATGTAGCTGCCCGGCGTTACAGCGCTCATGTCAACAGTCAGCTTGTTGGTGCCTGCACCTTTGCTTACTAACTGCTCGCTTATCAATGCACCTGTTATGCTGTACAGCTTCATCGTTACTTCACCCGCAGCTTCCAGCGTCACATCCACATTCACGGCGTTGGTAGTTACCAGGGTAGGATATACCGATATAGAAGCAGCATTTTTCGCCTCTCCTATACCCGATGGTTTATAATTAGGATTGCCCCACTCGCAGTCCTTAATTCCTACCTGCGGCTCAAACTCGTACATATCTACGTACTCATCTCCGTCATGATCCATAAGGTCGTAGTCCAGGTTATGAATTTCCGGCCAAAAAGCTTCATACACGATCTTGTTTTCAACCGATCCGCACACCTTTCCGTTCTGGTCTGTGCTCAGCACACGCAGCGCGTAGTGGGTACCGCTACCCAACATAGCATCTACAGTGCCAGACAGTGCAAAGTGTTCTGATCCGTCTTCGCAATAGGTAACTGCCAATGGTATGTTATCGGTAATACCCCAGCGAAGGATATTGTAACGCTGCCACCACATAGGTGTACCGTCGTCCTGTATCTTCAGCAACGATAGGTTCTTTTGCTGGTCTTGCAGGAAGCTGGATATCACATATCCTTTATCCGACGTAACCATTATGCGGCTGCTGTAATGCTCGTTGCCACCTTGTGTGCCATAGAACCTTACTGTATTTACGTTCATATTCGGATCCATAGCCATAAAGCCTACCAGCGACGGGCTTATGATGGGCGAGTTGCCATGTGTATAGGTAACTGCAATCTCGTTGGTGTAGTAGTTATAGACAGCATCTATATTGAACGGATAGTTTGGCACGTTCATATGGCGGTACGGATGCACTATGTTACCATCTCTATCGATGCCCATCTGGTACATACTGCGTTGAAAAAAGAAAGGAATCTCTAACCTGGTGCCCGAAAGGAAATAGTAGCTGCCTGCATTTGACTCCGGCACATAAGTGATCGTTTGCGCAAGGTCTTGAACAGTATAGCCCGGCGGATTGACGTTATTGTATTTCTTATTCCATACCTGGTTGCCGTTTATTTCGAAGCGTACAACGTTCATCACCGCATCCTGTCCATTAGGACCGAGATCTTCCGGGTGCCCGGCCAGGAACATCATATAAGATTCCTCCTTTCCGCCATCCTGTACCTTCTCTACGTCTACGCCATTGAAAGACTGTGACTGATAAAAAACACCTTGCGTGTTAGAATGGAACATCTTCGACCATATCAGGTTACCGCCGTTATCGAACCGGATAGCTATGGGGTTGTCCGCGCCGCTTTCATCCGAATGGCAGTAGCCTACCACAATGTATCCGTTGTCGTTTGTGAGTATCAGCTTCCTGAGGTCGAGGTGCTGAAAATCCAATACCTTTCCAAGGTAGCGTTCCCAAATGATATTACCGTTGGGATCAAGCCGCTTTAGGAAATACCGGTCACTATTCATCCAACCCTGATGCTCGAAGCTACCCAGCACAACGACCTCGCCGGGCTTGTCGCAGCTGATCATATCTTTTGTCCATACGGAACGGTCCTCCACATCCTCGCGATGGAAGTGTAGTTTGTTGTAAAATCCGCACTGTGCGTTGTCTTGTGCAAGCGCGTGAGTAAATGGCATGGCAGAGCCGGCAAGGCATAGTAGTGCCAGTAGAACTTTTTTCATGATTAAACTTTTGGGAGATTAATAATATTGCTGTGCTGTTGATGTCAATTCACGTGCATTGTAGGATCGTTTATGTGTATCATGGCTGGATGATTTAGTAAATAAAAAAACGGCCTGGTGTCCGCCGCACAAGATCAACTATGGAAAAGGACGTGTATGGAAGAAAAATTTCATGGTGGCAGGTGAAGATTATGCTTCAATTTACCACCTGTAACATACCCCTGCTATGACCGTCCGCCGATAGGTCGGTTTTGCGGCGTGAGAAGTGGATTTTATCTGCTGAATGGTAATACCGGGAATAGATTACAAGCCCAATGATTAAGTGGCCGCGGCCACGGTCTCCAAATGCTTACTTATGCCCAACTAACATACCAGTACCAAAAGGATTGCCCAGCGCCGGGTCTTTTATGAAAGCGCTATCGGTGAGTGTGTGCAGGAATGCAATAATGTCTTGTTTCTCTTTTGGCTTTAGCCTCACGCCCTGCTGGCGTACAAAGCCCATTTTGCTGTCGATGTTTACGCTGTGGTTCACGCCTTCGCTGTAGAAGTCCAGTACCTCTTCCAGCGTTTTAAAGCGGCCATCGTGCATGTAGGGTGCGGTGAGCGCAATATTCCTTAGCGACGGTACGCGGAACTTGCCTATGTCTTCACGCCTTCCATTCGCTCCGCCTAAGCCCTTATCTTTATAAGTAGCAGCATCGGTAATAGTATCAAGGCCATTATTACTATAGTCGCCGGTAGTACCCAGCACATCGGCATCGGTAGTGTGGCAGTGCAGGCAGTCGGCCATGCTCATGTCGTTCATCAGCATAAAGCCATTGTATTCATCGGCTGTAAATTCTTCGAGCCCCAGCAGCACCAGATCATACTTGCTGCGGTACGATAGCAGCGTCCTTTCGAATTGCGCTATGGCCATACCAATACGCGCACTATCAATCCGCTCGTCGCCAAAGGCAGTTGCAAACTTCTTGCGGTACATCGTGCTGCGGCTTATACGCTTCACCGCTTCGGCCCAGGAGAGGTTCATTTCGTTGTGCGCACGCACGGGTTGGTACACTTGCTCTTCGAGGCTGACAGCACGGCCATCCCAAAAGTAAGAGCTATACCAAGCCAGGTTAAAGAGCGGCATGGTATTGCGGCTTTGCACGGCGCCGTTTATACCTTTGCTAAAGGCTGTGCCTCCGTCAGCAAAGGCTGTTGCCTGCCGGTGGCAGCTGGCACAGGCTATGGTGCTATCGGCACTCAGTATGGGGTCGTAAAAAAGATGGCGGCCAAGATCTACCCCTGCTGCCGTTACCGGGTTGTTACCCGGCAACGGCATAGAGGGAAAATTCTGCATCTGCGGAAAAACATAGGGCACGACTGTGCGACGGGCCTTAAAGCCCGCTGCGGCAAAGCAGCACAGCAGCAGTATGCACCATAGCTTTTTCACAGGCTGTGTTATTTAGCCAGCATTATCTTGTAGGTCTTCACATGTTTGTCTGCTTCTACCTTCAGGTAATATTGCCCGGAGGGGTACTGGCTGATGTTGATGCGGTCACGGCTTTTCAACGCATAGTCTTGCAAGTGCCTGCCATCGGCATTGTATAGCTGCACCCTGCCCAGTTGTGTTTCTGCGCTCATTGCTTCCAGATTCACCACGCCATTAGTAACAGTAGGATATACCATTACCTTATCAACCACTTTAGGACCATGCGCTACGGTGTGTACCCAAGTGTTATGTACCTGCATATTATCTATCATCCAGCCTTCGTAGTCGTTCACTACACTATCCGACCGGAAAGTAAAACGCACCAGTATACTCGGTTTCGGGAATGACATATTCATCACATTGAAGCAGAGCCATATATCTCGCCAGGTAGTATCGCGGCCGCTGAAGCATGTTTGCCCGGTCGATAGCAGGGTGTCTTTGTTAGCCGTAGAGTCGTAGCCATAGAAATTGTGTACGCCGGGGTTGTTGAAGATGCTAGACCAGGTCTTACCTGCATCCAGTGAAAATTCTACAATACCGCCCATCGAGTCTTTCGCCATATCCAGTTTCTGCTTCCAGCGATAAGCCACAATAGCTAGCCCTGTGCCCATGCCATTATAAGACAGGTTGGCGCCGATCGTAAATGCAGATACATTGCTGTCGGGTACGTAGTTAAGCGTGTCGGTCGTCATTGCATTAGGTACAGTTGCCGCACTACTGAAGAGGGTCTTCTGCGGTCTTCCGATCTGCCAGATGTTCCCATCTGCTGTGTCCGGCACAGTAATGATGGAGTTTGTTGCGCTGGTGTCCTGCCCGTCAAAATACTGGCGGAACTGGCTTTGGGCATTGGCATTAACGAAAGAGATCAGGAAAGAAAAAAAGAGTAGAGATCTTAGCATCATAAGCTATAGGTTTTGTTAAGGGTTAAAAAATAAAAGAGCTCAGGTAGATATACGAAATAAAGTTAATCCATAGTATCGGGCAGCGTGTAGGAGGCGTTTATTTTGACAATTGTAAGACAAAACGCTGATGCGATGATATAGGTATGCATCATGCCAAAAACTTTTTTATCTTTGCAATCCTCCCGAAAAGGAGGGGCGGATAACTGCTTGCTTAACGGCAGGCAGGGTTTCGGGAAGTGGCGCAGCCCGGTAGCGCACTTGGATGGGGTTCAAGGGGTCGCAAGTTCGAATCTTGTCTTCCCGACACAAAAGCACTTTACAGTAAGATGTAAGGTGCTTTTTTATTGGGTGTAATCCTTGACAGTTAAGCCATATGGCAATCCATTCATACCATAATCAAAGCTGATTAAGGCTATAAACTGGCTAAAAGTGTCACCCAAACAATTACCTATTGCGTCACACTTACACCTGTCTAGGCGTCAGCGTACAGGCTAACCATGCATTAGTCAGACTTCTACATTCGTATTGCGCATCCTATAGGGATGTACTTTGATGGCAATCTATATCTATCCATGTAAAGCTAGCTTGTCTGTTTCTATAGGTATGGTGTTTATAGTATTTCAGCAACCAAAACGGTATTTATGAAACGTGTGTTAATGATTTTTGGAATTGCAGTACTCAGCTTCACAACACCAACTATGGCTCAGGATGGTGGAGCCACCAGAACAGAAACAACAACCACAACAGATGATGACGATGACGATGATGATGATGGAGATAAAGGCTTATGGGGGCTATTAGGTTTAGCTGGATTGTTAGGTCTGCTTAGACGCAAAGACAGGAATGTCCACGTTTCTCATACCGAGACTAGGAGATAACATAGCTATGGAAAAATTCAGTGGACATACTAACCTTATGTCCACTTTTTCTTTTGTAAGCACTCTATAATGTCACCCAAACAACCACCTATTACGTCAGCCATTTGCCTATATCTGATTAAAAGTGGTCACGGTAGCACACTTGGATGAGTTCAAGGGGTCGCAAGTTCGAATCTTGTCTTCCCGGCACACAGAAGCACTTTACAGTAAGATGTAAGGTGCTTTTTTATTTACCCCGACTGCGAGATAAAATGTTCTTCTTTACATGCTGAAGTGCTTTTTGAGTGCAATACTTTTGGTAGGGCAAGGAAAAAACAGGGCCTATTAGCTTCGTGAGGAGATTGCCCGGAGAAGACAATGTGTGTATCTTAAATACAACTCCGTCGGTGGCAGATTCAAGTGTAAATGTCGATATTCCCTTTTCTACATGGCCTTCCAGCGTTTCGTAGCTGAATCCTTTTTTGTTCCTGTCGTTTATGATTTCACTTATCCTTACGCCAAATATGATTTTTTGAGAAAACGACTTTATGGGTGGCACAAATACCTGTTGCAATATCGTATCGCCTACTAGCATCGCTCTGTGCTCTGCCTGCCATTGAGTGAGGTAAGACATGATGTTAGCAGGGAAAATGTTGTAGTTAAACAAGACATCCGAATTTATATCCGCCAAAGCCTTAACGCCAGGAATTCCTATTGTATCAGTCTTCTCCTTTAGCCTATCCGCGTTGTAACGCATGATCGGCTTTTGCATTTGCTCCTGTAGAAGACGAGAAAAGGCATTACATTGGTCCGTAAGGAAGATTTTCATGAAGATAAATTTGTATTTACCAGGTACTTTTTCTTGCAAATACACTCAAATATACATTCAACCTTTGCTCTGTATGACATACCCATTTTTACAATGATACTATTTCAATTTTATCTCTATCAACGCGCAACAACGGTTCATGAGGATATCCTTCGAGAGATAATACTAACGGACGGTCAAACAACGCGGACACCTGACTAAGATGACTGGCAATGGCTAAATGTCCGTCCATTGAAACAACTTCTTTTGGGTCAATATCATATTCTATCGCATCCTCACTACAGAAGTAACACATAGCAATGCATTTACCAATCCTGATTTTAGCTTTGCGTATTAGCTCGGATTCGTCAGCAAAATACCTTTCAACTTCGATGTGGTCTATGAATACTTGGGTAACATCCGCTTCGGGAATTGAGAATTCTACCTCATAATTGCCGTTTATAAAATCTATCCATAACTTCCAGTCAGCCCACGCAACGTTCCTGATAATAATATCCCGAAGAGCACCGTCTTCAAAATAAACTTTCTTTTTAAGCTCTTCCCACTGCATACAACAAATATCACTTATCAAAAGATGATTCTTACCCTTTCACCCTCCCCCTTATCTCACCCAAGCTAGTCCCCCGTACCAACACCCCATCTTTAAACACAATCTTCAGCAAAGAGTTTTGCTCCTGTTCAGTAGTGCAGCGGTCCATGGTGATGTATTCGTCTCCATCTTTCACCAGTGCCAGCAGTCCCTTGTGCGATTTTTTCTTATGGTCGGTTACCGGGTCTTTTTCTATCTCTCTCGGTTCGCCATTTACCTCTACATAGGTAGCCTTAATCGCGAAGCCCAGCGTATCGCGGCTGTGGTTGCGCAGTATGCCACCTACGCCTATTATCAGGTTGCCGGCTGCGTAGCCCATTTCTTTGAGTCGTTCCAGTGTTCTTTCGTAGCGTTGCAGGTACATGCCATCGCCGTATATGAGGCCAACCTTCGGGTGCAGCACTTTGTAGCCTTTACTATTTACTGTTGATCCAAATGCTTCGTCGAGCAGGCGTATGGCTCCTTTCCATTCGTTACTGCCTTCAGGCGCTTCAGGGTCTCCGCATATGATATGTTCGGGGTTACCGCTATCGGGGCGGAAGACTACCTTACCATCCCTGCTTAATATTTCTTCTTTCAGGGCGGCTACAAACTCCGTCAACACCCTGTACACATTGAACGTATCTGACACGATAGAGACGATGCCTGTAGGGTATACCTCCAGCATATGCCGGAACGCTCCCAGCTCGTCTTCGCGGCCAAATGAGCACATCACGCTATGCTCACTGGCAGGTACCGACAGCATAATGGGTTCCGATGTACCGGCATTATAATATTCGATAGCGCAAGGCAATGCGGGCACATTATCGCTACCCAGGAACGATAGTAAGTGTGCCACACCGCTGATGGCAGCCCCTTCTTCCGATGCATCGCCGCGGTAGCCGAAGTCGTGTACCTGGAAGTCTTTCATCGTACCATCGTCCGTTAGCTCAAAATAACGATCTACCACTTCGCGGTAATGATAACTGCACGTAGCCACGGTGATGGTGTACCACAGCTTCAGCAGAATGCTCTCTACAAAACCAACCACCCAGTAAAAATCAGGATGCGTATTGGTGATCGTCATCAGTACATTCTTTACCGGCAATACTGTTCCTTCTTCCACGGCCTTTATCTCCAGCGGCAGGTAGCCGAGCCTGCAGAGTGCCCTCATCTTCTGCTCTACCTCAGCAGAGTTACTGCCTAGTATCATCTTGCGGTATTGCAGGAACTCCTCGCCCATCTCCACCATTACAGGCTGCGCCAGATAGCGCTTTATATAATATTGCAGCCCGAAGAACAGCGTCTTGTCAAATGTCTTACCATCACGTGCAGTCAGGTACGAGTACACTTTATTACAGCCGGGCGCATATTGCTCCATATGGCCCATTTTATATACATCGGTTTGCAGCAGTATATTGTTCATAGCTTGTGGTTTTATCTGTTTGCGATGTTGATGAGTTGTGCCAGCGGAATGGTGGTGATCAGCGGCGACTGCACCTCCCTGAATGAATCTGTCGTATAGATGTGGTCCAGATGCTCGCTAAGCAATGCCTCGCCCTGCGAGAATATCCCATGCGATACGATCAGGCTTATCTTGCCCGCATTGCATCCTTTCAGCTCCTTGGCCACTCCTACAAACGTGGTTCCGCCATCGCATATATCATCTACCACAATGCACTCTTTACCTTGCAGGTCTTTACAGTCTATGTCTATTTTCTTTATCTGCCCATCCTTTACATCGCGTATCTTATTGCACAGTACTATATCGCCTGTGTATTGTATGGCTTGGGCCAGCTTATATATCTTCTTCAGCGCGCCGGCATCGGGCGATACCAGCAGGTAGTCGCGTTTGTCTTTCAGCACGGTACGCACCAGGCTTTCGTTGGTAATGAGCTGTACATTGTTCAACACTGCCAGCGATACTTCAGAGTGTACATCGTACACATATATGCGGTGGAAGTTGCAGCTATTCAGCAAGTCGGCTATCACCTTTACCGATAGCGGCTCGCCTGGCACCATCACCCTGTCTTGCCGGGCATAGGGCAGGTAGGGGATGAAAGCGCTTATCCGCTCCGTTCCACTCCGGCGGAGTGCATCCACTGCCAGCAGCAGCCGCATCACATCGTCTGATGAGTTGAGCCTTGCTGTGATCATTACTTTCTCCGCAGCTTCAGCCAGCTTTATATGGACTTCGCCACCACTGAAGTTAAAGCTCTTGAACGCTATTTCCGGCAGCCCTATCGGTGCAAATCCCGGAGTTAAATTGAGTGCTTTCATACTATTTTGCGTCATTTATACACAAATTAAGGAAACAAAAACTGATCCACCAAATAATTTGTGTAATTTTTACACAATAAAATTCAACCGGTAAATTCATATTAGTTTAAGTAGGTCGAATCCCGATACTTTCAGCTCTTTATACTTCTTCTTATCGAAGCTGTAGAGCTTACCCGGGCGGCCTGCGGTGCTGCTCGCTACTACTTCATCGAGCTGCTGCACCAGCCCCAGCGACATCATCTTGCGCTTAAAGTTTCGCCGGTCTATATCGTAACCCAGTAGTTTTACATACAGCTGCTCCAGGTCGGAGAAGAGGAATTTACGATCAAGCAGCTCAAAGCCAATCGGCTCGTACGTGATCTTCGCGCGAAGGCGTTCAATGGCTTTATTAATAATAACCCCATGGTCGAATGCCAGCACTGGCAGCTCCTCTATATTAAACCACTCTGCTTCGGCAGCATCAGTCGCAGCCAAGAGCGTAAATTCAGATGACTTCACCAGCGCAAAGTACGCCACAGACACTACCCTGCTGCGCGGGTCACGACCGACGCCGCCAAAGGTATACAGCTGCTCCAGATATTGCACTGAGATGCCGGTTTCTTCCTGCAGCTCCCGCATCACCGCATCTTCCAGCGACTCTTTATCGTGCACAAAGCCCCCCGGCAGCGCCCAGCTATCTTTAAAAGGTTTTATCTTCCTTTTGATAAGCAATACCGAAACACCCTGCCCCTGGCTGTAGCCAAACACCACGGCATCGACGGTAAGGAGTATTTGCTGCGTTATCTTATGAGCCATACTAGAGTTGCAAGTGTAAAAATAGGCGTTCTTCATCTGCCTGCATACTGATTTATTCGTACACCTACCTCATACTAAACCCTGTTAGCCTGCTGCAAATCGCGGTTTAGGCAGTAACCCTGGCTATACGTTATTATATAAATCTGCTGTTGCAAGAATATTTAAACCGATGATTTTGTCTTTAGGAAGTTGTTTTATACATTTGTACAAACGGTAATAAATAGCATCCCCGCGGCTTCTACAGGGTTCATGCCCATGCCTTTTTACCGTCGTTCACCAGATATTTTTCAGGAATAGTTATAGCGCCTGCTGTACAGGGCTCACGATATATTTTCCTTTGGGAGAAAGAAAAAAGCGCAGGTAAGGCTATAAACAGATGTGGGGTGCTTGGCCGTGCTCAGATCTTAGCTTTTATCTGCGCTTCCTAATTACTCGAAAACAACAACGCGCGGCATATGATGCGGGCAACTATCTATACTATGAATGACCTTTGGGCGGGAGAGCACCAAACGGAAAATGCAGAAGCGGTCTTTAAGATAAAGGCGCAACAAATAACACAGGACCATATTGATATGGTACGGCTGATATATGACAAGAATCAGACGGCTATCGAAAGGCGGAAGACGCAGTTTGAACAACACTACATCTTCCTGAAAGGAGAGCTGATAGAACTGCTGAACCAGTATACACGCGACGCAGACAGCCAAACGCAGGTGAGGCTGAATGAAACGGTAAATATGGCCATTGAATCATTTATAGACCACTGCAACCCTGCGAGGAAAATAGCATAATGGCTGGCCAAGATATAGGCGACAACTTTATATCCAAACCATTCTCGCCAAAAAAACTGCGCGAGACAGTAGGGAATACATTACATAGCTAAGGCACTTGCTGACGCTTTTTTATTTATTCATCTCAGCCACTGACATCTTCTCATCTTAGTGGGAAGCTACCTCACGGTAGATAGGCGCTGCCAGATTAGCCAGAATATAAGCGCATGCCTGATACTCATCGTAAAAATCAGCAATTGAAAATTGCTGACCACTACTTCAATTTACACTACAGACAGCGGGAAAGATTTCCTATTTTCATTTCTTAAATTTGTACCGTTAGCATAATGACCTCAAGCTATCGAAGATTAAGAACAAAGACTGAATTATGATTTCAGAAAGGATACAATCACTATTTGATTTTATTGATTATTTAGACGCAAGAAAGACTGAATACATCGATAAATACATTCCACTTTGTGATGAATTACGTGATCTTGATATCCAGAGATCGAAATTGAATCCTAAGGGTAATTATGTTGACAAACAGAAATACGATAATTTACAAAGGGAGATAACAGAGAAGTTTCGGCCAATTACCGAAAACATCTACTTCCCTATATTAAATAAACTTAAAGAACTGAAAATATGGACTGGCGATGCTGTGTTCGCCAGCATATGGAATAATAATAGCTCGGCGATCTATGATTTTAAAGAGAACTTTGAGTCTGAAGACATCGCAGAAGTTATAGCTTACAAGCAGAAATATTTGAGCTTTAGAAAAGAAACTAATAGCAATTTCCTCTGCTTACAATTTGTGCTCAGCGATTTGGATCAGATTTATAAAGAGCTATTTGATTTTTTCAAAGATACAACCGAGAACGAATTTGAAAGTTTTGAGACGAAGACACTTAAAGTTAATAGTATTGAAGATGCAGTAAAAAATTATATGGATAACCATGAGAAGACTTTCAGATTCTCATTACGCCATAAGAGTCTTTTTGAATACCAGAATGTAAGGCAGTATTACCCTGAATTATATACCCAATCACCTACTATAAAAAATGAAATAACCATGGGAAACAAAATTCAATTTGGAAATATAAGTGGACATGGCAACATTCTTAATAGTGGTAATGAAGCCAACATACAAGCAACAATAACGGTGAATAAAGGCAATTTAGACAGCTTAAAACACCAACTATCAATCTGCGGAATTGAAGATGAAGATATACAGGAGTTAGAGGAAATTGTACAAACAGAGCAACCTAATTCAGCGAATAACACTCTGGGAGAAAAATCAAATGGTTGGATTTTGAAAATTGCTGGTAAAGCATTGTCAGGTGTCGGTAAGATCGCGACGGGTGTATCGTCAAATGTCCTTGCAAGTATTATACGTCAATACTATGGTATTTGACAGGAACATGGATTACAGTCGACCAAGTTTCTCAGTATCGCTACGTATACATGAATGGTTATCGCACTTATAATGCCATGAAAAAGGATTTAAATGAATTAGAAATATCAATGTTTACGCTCTGGTCTCTGTTTGTTTTAGCAGATCAGCATTTTGTAGCGCTTTTACGTTATTCTAAAATTTTAGAAGAAGAATATGAACTTAATAATGACGACGAAATTTCTTTGTCCACTATCAGGGAAGCGCTAGTATATCAAGTATTTCTTAAAACATGTTCATTCATCGATGAATGGGACCAAATACTTGGGGCCAGAACAGAGGCTAAGTATAAGGAAACAGTTATGACAGTGAAGAGAATCGTCAAGCATCACCGTAAAGTTTTGAACTCGTGGAAAGGATTAAGGGAATTTAGAAATAATGCTATTGCTCATAATCACAGAGACAAAAAAGGCCAAAACATTTATTACTCTAATGCAAGTTATCATACCCCTCATACGATTCCAGAGTTAGCTCTCATGATATACTGTATGGAAAAAATGGCAAAAACTTTAGGTGCGCTCTTTCCAAAAGAATACTTTTCGATTATCAGCGCAACAAAGGAAAATCTGGATTCTAGAGTTATTAGTGATTCAAAGGCATATACATTAAATGAGATAAGAGAGCACATATATTCGCTTGAACAGCTTATTGAAGATGAGTTCACAACCTGTTCAAACATTAAAAACGTTACTAGCAACTACGCTCAAATAATTCTAGACATGAGTCATAATACCATATCCATATTGTAAACGTTGCCTATTCGAGGCTTGTTTGCACTTGCTGGTGTTTTCTTTACAAACGAAGTGAAATGACAGTAATTAAGTAGCATTCATGCCCACTATGAAATTTATGGGGGTGTATTATTATAGCTATCACCCGCATTTATCCTACATTGCCATCATGAACCCTAAGACCCAGCAAGCTATAACATATGGCGCTACACCATGCGCATTTACACCTCCTTCACGACACCGCGACGGCAGCACAACAGCAGCCTTACGCCTGCGTGGCAGCAACACAGCAGCAGCACGACCGCTCCTCAACAGCACCTTTACAGCAGCGCAAACCGCTACTATGCCTGTGTTGTACAGGTACTATACCAATGTTCAAATTGATTTTTTTAGAAAAATCTCCGACAGCTATTTATCTCTTAAATTTTGCGGCGGCTTCTACCAGGGTTGGTTCCAGCGCACGCACTTTGCTGCACACATCACAGGTGATGATCCACTCGTCTTTTTCCAGCCTCATTACAAACGGAGATAGCTCGGGTTCATTCAATACCGTTACTGTAAACTGCTCCCTATTGGAGAGACTTTCAAACTTCAGGGCGGCTCGGTTCTCTTTACTTTCTACAGTATATAGGAAGGTATACTTATCGCTACACTCTTTCATAATGACACACTTTTCTTTTGGGCGCGCAAAAGTAAGGATATTAAATGATTTATATAAAAATATTCTTGCTTTAATTTCGGGAGATATAATGATGCTGTACAAAATGTACAGTTTAGAAGAAAAAAAGTAAAGCAAACTTGTATTTTATTAAACCTTAGTATACTTTTGTGGCTGCAAATAAGTAATACAATCACTATAAAATCGCTGAATGATGAAATCAATCCTTACTAAACTGACGACATTAGGCCTCGCACTATTCCTGTCGCAGGCAGTTGCTGCGCAAACCACCGGCAGCTTCGATACCGATGTCAGCTTCATGTCGCAAACCAGGAAGCTGTCGGTATACGTACCTACCACCTACAATGCTGCAACCAGCTACCGGCTGATGATATGCCTGCACGGCCTTGGCGACAACAGCATCGACTACCGGAATGCGCTGATCAATTCACTCAAGTGGAATACCAATTTTACCAATACCATATTCGTATGCCCCGATGGCGGCAGCGACCGTAATAAAGACTTCTATATGCCTGCAGGTGACGAAGGCATTGTGCAGGAAGCCATCAACTATGCTAAGGCCAATTATAATATAGATGCGTCCAACATCATCCTGCAGGGCTTTTCGCTAGGTGGCCGCAGTGCATTTAAGTATGCTTCGACACATCCTACCGACTTTAAAGGACTGCTGCTGAACACACCTGCCTTTCAAGGCGTAAAAGACGCTATAAAGCCTGCACCTGCGGGCGGACTTGATTATAGCGCTGCCAAACAACTGCCTGTTTACATCACCCATGGCGATCAGGATATCATCTACACATCCCCTATCGATTCGTTCTACAAAAACCTTGTACTGAACGATTATAAAACAAAGCTGGTGCGCATAACCGGGATGGCACATAACATACCGGGATTTACCAATACGCCCGGCCTTGATACCTACTTTGACTCGCCCATACCAACAGGCACCAGCGCCGAAGTAGTGGAAGCAATGACCGACCCTTACACCTGCCAGTCGCCCGTATCACCTGTTGTACTGGTAAGGAATACTGCTGCTACACCCATCACCTCACTTAACTTTCAATACAAGATCAACAGCACTACTTCTACCCATCAGTGGACCGGCACGCTGGCACCGTACCAACATGCTATCGTTACGCTACCCGGCATCGCACCCAATACCGGCAGCAATACAATGGAGGCGGCTATTACATTTGTAAATGGTGTATCCAACCCGATTGCTAATGCCAAACCGGCTAATGACTTTGTGAAACATACAACCGGCGCTATGCTACCGATCACCGAAGGTTTTGAAGGAACCTTTCCGCCTGCAGGCTGGTCGCTAAAGCCATCGGGCGATATCATCAGCGCTTGGGTAGATGATGAAGAAACGCAGAAAACCGGCAAAAAGTCGTTGAATGCCTTCAATACCATTATCCTGTTCGATAATGCTACCATGAAAGAAGAGATATATTCGCCGATGCTCGACCTAAGCAGCATACCCGATCCGCTTATATCATTCGACTTAGCCTTCAACTATCACAAGTACACAAAGCCGGTATGGGGTATCGACTCCACTTTTGCCGATACGCTGGAAGTGCTCATCTCTACCGACTGCGGCGACCATTATACATCGCTGTACAAAAAAGGCGGCGCTGACCTGGCAACATTCCCCACGCCCATTACCGACCCTACCAGCATACCTGCCAGTTACACCGTACCTAAAGACGAAAACTGGCGCGGAGAGCGCATTAGCCTCAGCAGCTATGCACAAAGCAAAAACGCAATAGTGATGTTCCGCTACATATCGGCACTGGGTGGCTGTATCAATATCGATAATATCAGCTTTACAAATAAGGCGCTTAAAGTTGATAATGTAATTATCGATAAGCCGAGGCTCTACCCCAACCCTGCAACTAGTATTGTAAATGTATCGGCAGGCAGCAGCATTACCTCCGTAGTGGTTACAGACATTACAGGTAAAAAGGTGATGGTAGCAGAAGGCAATAACAGCAATGAATTATCTGTAAATACATCATCGCTAAACGACGGACTTTATCTCTTCCAGATAAACATGGCACAAGGCAGCCAGGTGGAGAAAGTAATGATAAAACGATAAACGAATAACGTAGAAATAGTAAAACGGCAGCTGATTCGCTGCCGTTTTACTTACTTAGTAAAGAGGTTGTACCGCATACCCAGGAACACCCTGAACCCTTGTAGCGGCGCATAGTTATACTCCGTATCAAAAGTATAGCCATAGGGGTTAGTAGCCTTATCGCCGGCCGTCTTATCAAACGGATCGAATGGGCGCATGAGGGGCGAGCGAGGAATGAAGTTGAACAGGTTCTTGATGCCACCATATACTTCTAAGCCTTTGCTGAATTTCTTCGTCAACTGCACATTTGCCAGTGTAAACCAAGGGCTATATTCAGGGCGGAAGTCATTGGGCTGTATGGGCAATCGCATAGGGCCATTCCATTGGCCGGTGAAGTCGATGGTGAGTGCAGGTTTGGTAAAAGTGTAAGAGATGAGGTAGTTGCCCGTCCACCGCGGTGCATGCCACTGTACGTTCTTTTGCAGGCCGCTTGTGCCATGGTCTTCCATCTGGTAAACGTCTTGCCAGGTAAGGCCTGCAGATATCTTTAGTGGTATATTGAAGGTAGCCTCGGTATTGAGTGATACACCCCTCGATACTGCATGGCCCCTTAGGTTATCGTAGATGATCTTATCAGGGTCTGTTATGAAGTCTCCGACGATCTTATTGGTGAAGTAAGAATAGAAGGCAGTAGCATCTATATTAATAAAGTACCGCTCAGCAGGTATCTTCCATATGTAGTTGACGTTACCATTGTACGAGCGCTCCGGCTTTAGTGCTTCAGCTATCTCTACCTTGCGCGCACCGGTCAGTGCTGCATGGTCTTCTGTAAAGAGGTTCACCACCCGGAAGCCTGTACCAAAACTGGTGCGCAGCACATGGTTGGCCCCCGCATCAAACTTCCAGGCCAGGCGGGGCGAGTGTATGTTGCCATGGTTACGGTCATAGTCGTAGCGATAGCCTGCCAGCAGCTTGTGTTTGGGGCTGATGATCCACTCGTCCTGTACGAATAGACCCGGCAATGGCGTAGTGGCGGGGTTGGTTCTTATACCGAGCGAGTCTACCACTTCGGTAGCAGGTGTGTTATCATCGTACACCGTATAGCGGTACGATGAGCCCAGTAGCAGGTTGTGCTCTTTGCCGAGCTCTTTATCCCAGTACAGCTGTGCGAAGGTCACTTGCTGCCGGGCCATGTAGGGCATAGTGCCATACCAGGAGTCTTGATGGTGGCGGTTCCAGGAGAACTGCGCCATGATCTTCTCGCGCACGGGCAACTGGTAGATGCCTATCACCTCCCAACGGTTAGTCACTACGTTCTCGCCGTATATACTATCGCTGCCGCGCCATTGCCTGTTCCAGTTCAGCTGCCCGCCCCAGCGGTCTTCCGTTACATAGCGCAGGGCTACACTGGCTATGCGTTTATCCTTGCGGTGGAATGCCCATTTGTTAAAGGCTGACAAACGGTTCTGTAGGGTTACATCTGTAAAGCCATCGCCGTTCTTGTCCTGCGGATCCTGGTAGTTGTAGTAGTTAATACCGGCCAGTGCCCTTGTCTTACCTATACCAAAGCTCAGCGAGGCGTCGGCATTATACTCCTTCCACGATGTAGCGAATAAGTCCAGAGCAACTGTAGGTGCGTTTAACGGGTTCTTGGTTATCACGTTCACAATGCCACCCATAGCCTCCGAGCCATACAGCGAAGCCGCCGGGCCTTTCACTACTTCTATGCGCTCGACTATGCTATTGGGTATACCGCTCAAGCCATACACGGTGGACAGGGCGCTGACGATGGGCATGCCGTCTATAAGTACCAGTGTATAGGGACCTTCCATGCCGTTGATGTGTATATCACCCGTATTGCATACGTTGCAGTTGAGCTGGGGGCGTACGCCGTTGATCATCCCCACTGCCTCGAACATAGAAGGCGTAGGATTCTTTCGGAAGAAGTTTTGGGTATATACCTCTACCGGTATCGGGCTATTGAGGCGGCTTACCTCTTTCATAGTTCCCGTCACTACTACCTCATTCATCTCACCCGATGGGGTTAGTTCTATGTCTATGTTATTCGAGGCAGGGATAGATATCTTCCTACTTGTAGCCAAATAACCCACCGCTGATATTTTCAGGGTGTAGCTTGCATTAGGTATGTCCTTTATTTCAAATAATCCATTGCTATCTGTAAAGCCTCCGAACGATGTACCTGCCAGCACCACGGCTGCATATTCCACCGGCTCGCCCTTCGAGCGAACGTTCCCTTTAAGTACAGATTGGGCATAGGTTACATGTATACCAAGAATTCCCAAAAGCACCATCACCAATATTCGAAGCATCTATAATTTTTATATTTCGACACAAACATACATAAATATTAAAATCAACAAAGAATAATTTTAGACAAGTCTAAATAATTTTATGGCGACACAAAAAAGGGTGACCAACTGGCCACCCTTTCTGTTATTACACTTACTTATATTTTAATACTGTTGCTGTATGTTCAGCGGCTTCATTACCGACTGGCTGCCGGAGCTGAGGCGGATGTAGTAGGTGCCGTTGGCAACACCCATCAGTCGCACATCTTTCTTCATCTCGCCGTTCAGTATTTCCACATCGTCTTTAAATACCAGTTGACCTACCGAGTTCAGTACCTCTATTTTGGCGTTTGCATCATTTGTGATATTTACAAACTTAGCCTCGATCGTGAAGTTACCGTTGTTCGGGTTAGGGTACAGTTTCACATCATTGAACTGCCTGTCTACCAGGTCAACCCCTGTCGCATCCAGCATGGTGATGCTGTTAGACATACCCGAATCAGGATCAGAACATGGCAGGCTGCTGCGTACGATCAGTTTCACCACGTCATTGCTTTGCAGCTGGTGTGTAGTATAGGTACTTCCTACCGCACCTGCTATTACCGAGTCATTGATCGTCCACTGGAATGTTGGTGCAGTACCTGCATTTAGTACAGTAGCCGAAAACTTAACGGTATCGCCCGGCATGATGCGTGCATCAGGTGTAGCCGTGATGAAAGCAGTAGGTGGTGTTGTAGGCTCTACTTTGAACCTGATGCTATTGGCATTAACCGTAGCAGGTATCGGACAGGTAGCCGTACTGGTCATGCGCAGGGTAACGATGTCGCCATTGCTCATCGTGTTCATCGAGAAGGTGCCTGCAATAGCGCCAACCATATCCAAACCGTTCAGTATCCACTGATATTTCGGCATCACACCGCCATTTACATGGCTGGCAGTGAAGGTTACCAGCGAACCATTACATATAGTAGAATCCGGATCGTCGGCTGTGATTTTTACAGTAGGCGTCAGCAGCGGATTCACTTTCATCGTTACAGGATTGCTGCTGATGCGGGCCGGCGATACGCAAAGCGCATTGCTCAGCAGCTCTACCGATACCTTATCACCATCATTCAGCGATGCAGTAGAGTAAGTGTTTGCCGTAGCACCCAGGATGTTTGATCCGTTGAGTTTCCACTGGTATTGCGGCGCAGTACCCGGGTTTATTGTAGTCAGTGTAAAGTTTACCTGGTCGCCGTCGCATATGGTGTCTTCCGATGCAATAGCCGTCACCGACGGTACCAGTATCGGGTTCACTACCATTGTTATTGTATTGCTTACACCGGTAAGGCTGGTATAGCACATTACGCTGGTAGTCATTGTACAGGTAATGACATCGCCGGGGGCAAGGCCCGTACCTGCCGAGTAAGTAGTGCTGTTGGTGCCTACGTTCACATTGTTTTTCTTCCACTGGTAAGATGGCGTACTGCCGCCGTTGAAAGAAAATGCGTTGAAGGTAACTGCCGTACCCGCGCAGATCGTATTGCCCGGATTAGCGCTGATGCTTACCACAGGCGTCACATAGTTGGTTACCGACATGAAGATGCTATTGCTGGTAACCACCGTTTGGCTTGGGCACGATACCGAGCTGGTCAGATCGCAGGTGATCACATCACCGTTCGACAACGAAGAGGTAGTATATGTATTGCTATTGGTACCTACTACCGATCCGTTGCGCCTCCAGGTGCGTACCGGGCTGCCGCCACCATTGGTGATGGTAGCTGTAAAGGTAACGCTGGTACCGGCGCATATATTGGTATTGGATGCTGCAATAGAGATGGTTGGGGTAACGATAGGTGTTACCGTCATCTGGAAGGTATTGCTGCTAACAGTGGCCACCGTAGGACATGGTGCATTCGATGTCATCTGTACACTTACAACGTCATTGTTATTAAGCGTAGTAGTAGTGAAGGTGCTGCCGCCTGTGCCCACATTGGTGCTACCGATCTTCCACTGGTAGAATGGTGATGAACCGCCATTTACCGGGGTAGCCGTATAGGTAACCGATGTACCCGCACATATAGTATTGCTTGGCGTGCTGCGCGTGATAGATACCGATGGCGTTACGATCGGATTAACGATGATATCGATGCCCGTGCTGGTAACCGTAGCAGGGATAGCACAGGTAGCATTGCTGGTCATATCCACTGCCACTACATCGCCATTGGCCAGTGTGGCCGATGAATAGGTAGCGCTGTTGGTGCCTACATTGGTATTATTCACCCTCCACTGGTATGTGGGAGTAGTACCGGGATTTACAGGCGTAGCTGTAAAGTTGATCGTTGTACCGCTACATATAGTAGTAGCCGATGCCGATACTGAAACAGAAGGTATGCTATAGCTTACACCAAGCACCGCAGCGCTGGATGTAGCAGCAGGGCTACACGTGCCACTTGCTACCAGGCGGTATTTATAAGCGTGCATGCTGGAGGTAACACCTGTAATAGTAAGTGTGCCGGTAGTGGCGCCGCTGTACATACCACCATTGGTAATATTGGTGAATGTAGAACCCGAACCGTTATCCGACTGCCATTGGTAGGTAATGTTGAGGCCCGTAGCTGCTGCGGTAAACGTAGCTGTACCCGTAGAGCATACTGTAGTAGTACTTGGCTGCACAGATATGGCTGGTATAGATGCTGCCTGCGTAGGCTGCGTCAGCGTAATAGATGCTGTAGCCGGGCAAGACCCGTTGGTATTGGTAACTGTAACTGTATAGCTGCCTGCTATAAGGCCGGTAGCTACAGCTGTTGTTTGTGCAGGGGCAGTGTTCCAGCTATAGTTGTAGCCGGTGCTACCTGTTGCAGTTGCAGTAGCCGAACCGTCATTTCCAGCGTAGCAGGTAATGTTGTTGCTGGCTGTGATGGAAACTGCCGGCTGCGGATTGTAGGTAGCAGTAACTGCAACACGCTCACTTTCGGCAGTACCGATCACTTCAGACACGTAGAACGTGGTAGTAGCGCTTATTGGATAACCACTCAATGTAGCGCCGCTCTGGCCTGTTAATGCCGTACCGCCTGAAGATACCGTGTACCATTTAAATACTGGCGTGGTAACACCTGTATTAGAGGTCGCAGAAGCTGTTGGCGTAGCCGTGCCACACTGCGTAGAGTTAGTAACAGATGGCGCTTTAAGCGATACTGCTATTTCATCGAGGCCCTGGTTACAAGTACCGGAACCATAGTTTGAGTTGGATCTGAAACGCAGCATAACTGTTTGCCCTTTATAGGCATTCAGACTTACCGTATTCTTTGTCCAGTTTGACACAGCACTTGAAGTGGCCATCGTAGAGTTGGAGCTAGTATGACTATATATAGCGGTCCAGGTATTTCCCCAGTTCGTACTCACTTCTACTTGTAATGGATAAGGGCTAGAGCCTGAATATCCTCCACTGCCTAAGAAATAATAATAAGAAAGATCGGTATTACCGTTTGGTACGCTAACAGGTACCATACGCAGGTAGTATGGATTGTAAGTAATAAACGCGTTCCATACATCCAGCCTTGCAAAGTGAGTGCCGGCAAATGATGCGGATGCACCATGTGAGCCATCAGCTGTCACAGGTTCCCAATGAGTGGATGAACCGGTCGTACCCTCTGTGACTTGCCAACAAGATGGCAACGCTGTAGCCGAGAAACTTTCCTTAAATGGCAATATTACGCCATCGCACTGTGTGGTAAAGCTACCCGCGGCCGACCACGAACTATAGGAAGAACTACCGCAATCGGTACGTACAAATGCATAATAGGTAGTATTGCCTAAAAGGCCGGTAGCATTTAATGAATTGGTGCCGATGTTAGTACCTGCACCTGTAGGTGCCGTACTGCTGGTAGATACCACATATTGATAACCTGCCGGTGTATTACCTGCTATAGGTGCAGTCCAATTAAGCGTTGCAGTGCTATTGGTAACGTTAGCAGCCGATACGCCCGTTGGCGTTACGCAAGATGCACCTTGTACAATGGCAATGGAATCCATAAAGCAATGGTTCCCAAATCCAGATGTAAATAGGAATCCCACATATAACTGGCTTACATTTGCCGCCGCGGCAGGCAACGTTACAGTCTTATTATACCAGCCGGAAGCCACACTGCTGTTAGGTCTTGAAATAGCACTGCCGGCATTAGTCCAAGTTGTGCCATTCAAAGAATATTGAACCTGTACATTGTCATTATTAGATGTGTAATCGCAATTATCATGATACCATAAGAATGAAACATCAACACTTGGTGCTCCTGTTGTGTTCACGGGTAATGACGCAAGCCTTATTTGCGCATTGGTTGACGCATTGAAAGAATTAAACTTGATCATATGAGTACCCTCACGAACAGCTAGGGGATTAGCTGTACTACAGGCCGTAGCTGTAGAGCCTATACCTGTAGCTGTAGTGAAGGTAATCTCCGGGTCGGTACCAGGGTCGTTTACGATAGTTTTAGTCCAACATGACGGCGTAGTGGTTGCATTAAAAAGCTCGGTTTGTGGCAGTGACACAACAGCACAAGGCGTTGTAAAGGTAACCGAGGGTGACCAGTCACTATAGATACTACCAGTACAAGCTTTACGTACAAACATGTAGTATGTTGTATTTTGACTAATGCCGGATGTAATAGTCACAGAGTTTGTAGATACAGGAGTACCCGAACCCGTCGGCGCAGTATTAGAAGTCGATACGACATACTCGTAACCTGATAGCGTACCCGCTGTAGATGGCAACCAACTTGCAGTAGCGGTAGTAGCGCTTGTTGCAGTGGCTGTCAAGCCGGTTGGTTTACCGCATGCAGGTGTTTGCTTTATAGTGAAGGCATCTACGAAATGATTGCGCACGGCTTGAGAAGTAAACAACAAACCCACATAGAGTGTGCCCACATTGCCTGCCGCACTTGGTAGTGTAACCACCTTTTGCAACCAGCCATTTGTACCGTTTACACGTGGTATAAAGCTACCGGCATTAAACCATGTCACATTGTCTGTACTATACTGTACCTGAACACCGTCGGTTGTTGTAGAAGTTGATGCGACGTTATCATGCCACCATTGAAACTCTACGTCGACACTTGCGGTACCCGTCGTAGATACAGGCAAGGCCACAAGCCTTATCTGTGAATTCGAGCTGGCGCTGGAACCATTGAACCGTACCATATAGCTTCCTTCCTGTGGTGCGGATACGGTAGGTGAGCTACCCGATGTTACAAAAGTAATAGCAGGTTGCGTGCTGCCGGTCGTTACAATAGACATGGTCCAGCAGGCCGGGATAGACGATGCATTGAAGCCCTCCGACTGTGTGATGGCAACAGGTGAGCAAGGTGTATTAAATAAAACCGATGAAGATATTGTATTGCAGACACCGGTACCTGTGGCCGCTACCTGGTATTCATATTGACTATTAGCTGTAAGACCAGTTACGGCAAGACTGGTAGTAGTGCCACCTGTTACGGTTGTTGGTGTAGCCCATGTAGTTGTCGTTGCTGGGTCTGAAACCTTTTTATATCTGATGGAGTAACCTGTTGCACCTGTAAATGCTGTCCAGTTAAGCGTTGCTGTGGTAGCAGTTACACTATTGGCGAGCGTACCGACGGCACCTTGGCATGCTGAGATAAGCGTGATGTCGTCTAAAGCAATCGGTGGATTGTAGGTTCCAATTGCATCGTTCTGCCAAGTGAATATCAACCTTTTTGTAACGCTTGCTGATGTATTCCCAACCACTGACGCCGGTATTGTCATCGTTACAAGAGTGTATGGCGTAGATGTAGATGTAGTAGTGATATGCAAGCTAGAAGGTTGCGTGTAAATAGGCGAGTTGCTTGAAAGTGTCGTGCTATTTGAACTTGGGCTACCAGCAGTCGGCGTTACTGTAGTTGGAACCAAATAGACTAATAGTCTATCCCAGTCTGCCTCGCCATTGCATTTAATATAAAATGAAAGAGTGACTACTGGTTCCGCAGCCGGAAATGTAACATCCTGATACATGTGGCTGGTTCTTGATGTTCCCGAATAACTCCACGGTGCTCCGGTAGCGCCTGTAGTAATATATGCTGCATTAGTACCGCTGTTGATTCCTGGTGTACCGCTAATTTCCCATTTATTAGCACTAGTTGTAGATACGGTATTCTGGACGAATGTCCATCCAGTCGTCCCACTCTCGAATCCACCGTTATTTACAGAAGGCGAGATAAGCGTTGTTTGGGCCAGTACGGCGTTAGTAAAAAATAATAATCCTAAGGCGGCGAAGAGCCGGGTTGCCATCGATGAGGGTCGGGTAGGCATGGTCCTGTTTTTAGAATAGAACTTCAGCATATATCACGGGGTTGATTAACTAATTAATGCGCAGTTACCTGCCAGGAAAGGCTCTGAGAAAAAAGAGGGTTTCTTGAAGGTCGATGCGTAATGAGCAAGTCTGTTTAACTGCTGGTAATATTGATTTTAAATTTATTTTAACAGCAAACTAGGAAAAAGGACCTTTAAAACCAATTAAAACAACATTTAAAGTGGTAAACCAGATGTTAATGTGGGTGAATCGGGAAGTATCGCTTATAAAATAGCAGCGCCTCCCGTAGGAGGCGCTGCCGGTGTGCCGTCCTGCAAGCCAATGTAATATTTACTAAACCTGATGGCTTTCTTTTATGCCTACTTCGTAACACTTATTTGCAAAAAACAGCGGAGGCCTGTCGGCCTCCGCTGCATATTCTATATATAACTTATTCTTCTAGTATTTTGTAACCCTTGCAGACATTACCTGCCCTTCGGCTGTGGCTACCTGCACGAGATACAGGCCATTAGCCAGGCTGCGGATGTCGATAGGGCTTGCCGTAACGCTACCGCTCAGCAGTACACGGCCCTGTACATCGGCAATGCTGTAGATACCTTCAGCCGCGCCGGCAATAGTTATCATATCGCGTGCAGGGTTGGGGTACACAGCTATTGCCAGGGCACCGGCTGCATCGGCAATGCTCCTGTCAGGGAAAGGGCCTCTCTGCAGCTCGTCGGTCTCGTTCCCTTCGCCCTTAAAGCCTACCTTGTTGGTAATGAGCTTGTAGCGGATGACGCTGCCATCGTACCATACAGCCAGCACACCGTTGCCGGTATTGGCAGGGTGCTCAGCGATAGTGGCAGGTCGCCGGTAGTCGCATTGGTGTTGTTTACCTGGTAGTAGTGCTTATTGTCTACAAAGCGCTGACGCTCCAGCACGGTCATTATCTCATAGCTGCTGTCGCGCGCTACAGTGTATGCGCTGTCGGTGTAGATGGTTGTGTCTATTACTTCCACTGTATCCAGGTAGGTTACGATGATCTCGGTCGTATCCAGTATCATTTGGGTATTACCGTTGCCATTGCCGCTATTGCCATTTCCATTGTTATTGCCTTTGCCGCTGTTGCCATTACCGTTACCATTGCTGTTGCCGCTGCCACTATTGCTGGTGTTGGCCGATACCTTTACGATCACCAGTTGGTTCTTGGTCTTGGGCAGGTTGTCTTTTACTTTCGATGGTTTGTATTTATCGCTGCCTTTACGGTTCACATAGGTAGTGTCTACTACGTAGGTGGTATCAGTCAGGTACTCCGTATGCGACACCACACTGGTATCCAGCACGTGGAATGTATCTACCAGCGTCACCGTAGCGGTAGAGAAGGTAGTATCGAAATAGTGGATCGTAACCGGTGTAGACAGCATATCGCCATTGGCCGCGCCGGTGTACTGTGCGTAGAACTTATCGGTGCCCATATGCTTCCATGCCGTGATGATGTTAGTATTGCCTATGAACAGCGAGCTGCCAAACTTGCCCATACCGCTGCTATCACAGGGTCCAGTACGTTGCCCAGTGTAGCCGCATCATCGGCTACGCAGTCGTCGCTCACCAGGTTGTTGAAATATTTGGGCTTCCAGTATCCGCTTGCAGCGTCATATACCGGAGCTACGGCCTGCCACCTAACTCCACCCAGAGCAGGGTCTTGCAGGTTCATAGCCTCCACCCTGGCATGGCCTGCGGCCGGGCTGCCGGTAAGGCTCACCGGGGTGGCTATATTGCCGGTAGCAAAGTTCTTCTCTATATAGTACAGCCCGCCGCCATATTGGTACACAAAGCCGCCTATCTTTTCGTTGGCAGCTATATCGGTAATGGCCGCTACATCGGGCGATACTGTGCTATCTACCTTGCAGATGGGGTGCCTGGTAAGGCCTGTGGCAGCTGCACGTACGGGGCCGGTCATCGCTATCAGCGAGTCGTTCTTTTCTACCCAGCTTAATACATAATTGGTATACGTGGGGTAGCCAGCTACCGTAAGCGATGTATCCGCAAACATATCTGCGCGCGGATCTTTTACCTTTACGTTTTTTGGAGAAACAGCCACATATGCAATTGCCACTTTCATAGTTGCGCCAGTATGTTTGTAAATACACACCTGTGTGCCTCTACCCTGCCATTGCGTATGCAAGTAACCATAAAGATGTACGTCTTGCCTAGCGAAAGTGCATCGTCAGCGATGACTACTTCTGCATCGTCGGCCTTGAGTGGTTTAGATCGGTAGATGAAGCCATTAACAGAATGCCATACATGCAATGTATAATAACCTGAACTGTCGTAAACTGCTGCCATTAGCTTTCCGCCCAGTACGGGGCAGTCTATAACGTCAGCGCTGATCTTTGTAATACCCGGAATCGTGTCAAAATGTCCTCGGCAGAGGTGGGGAGCGTGTACTTCTGAGCTCTTGATGGGCTCGCTTGTAAAACAAAAAAGGTCAGTAAAATGGCCATAATATGCACAACCGTGCATGGCCTGTTGGGGTTTCTCTCATATCTCTTAATTTTCTATAAAAATATTATTAACAACTAAATAACAAAATAAGTTTGCAAAAAAATTACGCACTCATGTATTCACCTGTATAAACTATTGGTTAAAAGAGCGGTAGGCGCATAAAAAAACCTCCGGGGACCCGGAGGTTTTTTTGATATACCGAAACCTGCTTCTTAGCTCAATTGCGATCTCAGCATGCTTTCAATCATGCCGCAGCCTACCAGCATAGGCTTGTCGGTAATGTTGATGGTAACCTGGCTGCCTGCAATACTGTAGTTGCCTGCTACCTTACCCATCGGGGTGCTAATATGAAAGTTGCCCGAGGTGGTATCGCCTGTAAGGGTACCGCCTGCACGGCCCATAGCAGTTTTTGCTTTATCTAGAAATAAATCGGTCCCATCGGTCAGTTGTATCGTCATCTGGCATTTAGACATAGTAGTAATGCTTTATAATAGTTGCGACAAATTTAATGCCCTTGCCGTTTCGTCAGCCATTTTTACCGGACCCTGCGGTTAAATCTTTTATGAACGCTTCCAGATAATCAAGTTCCACGTGGTCCATCACCACTATCTTGTACCACTGTGGCGCGTGGTGGCTATCTGGTACTAATCCATACTTGTGAGCTATTGCCTGCGGCATATGAGCAGCTTTTATAGTAATGATGTTCATCTTAGGATGCCTGTAATAAGTAACGCCTAAGGAATCCAGTTGGCGGCAGCACCAGTCGGTTCGATACAGCAGTTTATTTATTTTCTCCAGCCAGCCGAAAGGACCATAAGTTACCAATATCATCCACACCGCTATGGCATTGGTACCTGAGCGGCTGCCGCTCAGGGTAATGTCCATACCGTTTACATACTTGGCTTCTTTGGTATATACATATTCCATCAGCCCCTTGCGCACCAGGAAGATGCCCGTGCCATAGGGCGCCTGCAGCATCTTATGAGCATCCAGCGTAACGGATGAGACATGCTCATTGCTAAAGTCGATACCCGATTGGGGATTGCTGATCGGATAGATAAATCCGCCGAAAGCACCATCGATATGCAGTCTGAACTCCAGCCCGTGAGCCTGCAAGTATTGTACATACAGGCCCGGTTGATCAATGCTACCAAACATGGTAGTACCCATGTTCGATATGACGATCATATACTTTACTCCGGCTGACTTAGCTTCTGCCAATATATTGTCTAATGCTTCCGGTAAAATTTGCCTCGTATGTTCGTCGACAGGGGTCAGGTACATATCCAGGCTCAGCAGGTTGCCGGACTTTGCTATGGAGTAATGGGTATCGGCCGAGCCCAGCAGCGCTACTTCCTCTGGTCTTGCGCCATGGTCGCGTATGAAGTAGTTGCGGTATATCCATGCGGCCTGTATATTGGCCTCGGTGCCTCCGGCAGCTATGTAGCCATCGCAAGACCCGGCCGGCGCATGTAATACATCGGTACTCAGCAATTCAATTACTTCGCGCTCTATGTCTTGCGTGCCCTTAAAGAAAGTCTCTGATTCTCCTAGGGTATGGCAGCCTATATGGTTAGGGTTCTGGATATATGCCCGCAGCAGCGGAGCATCCTTCAGGAAGGGTGCCTGCTCGTAAAACACTGTACTATCGAGCACCGAAGCGGGTATGCCCAGCGATACATTGTTGCGGTAGTCTACATTTTGCTTTAGCGCCGCGGTAATGCGTGCATCCTGCTCGGTGTGCGACAGCTTTTTCCAGTACTTCATTCTTTGCTATTCTTTTTGCGGTGCGAAGGTACTTTATCGCGTAATGGATAATGATGACGGTTGTCATATGCCCTCATGTACAACGCAGTACATTCTGTGTATATTCGCCCCAAATATTTTACTCCCTATGAAGCTTCAGGCATTTATACTCGCCACGTTCTGGGCAGCTACTGCTGCTACTGCACAAATAAAAGATAAAACTGTAACAAACAAGACTGCAGAGGCCCCCACTATATTCCGCTTTGTAGAGGTAATGCCCGAGCCTCCTTTCGATGTATCTGGCTACATATCTGAACACCTGAAATACCCCGATACCGCTATAAAGGAAGATATCGAAGGCCGTATAAACGTAATGTTCGTGGTAGATACAAAGGGCCGGATCACTGATGTAAAAACTATGGGACGGCGTCTTGGTTATGGCCTGGAAGAGGAGGCTATACGCGTTGTAAGATCGATGCCTGCATGGAAGCCCGGGCAGCAGCAAGGGGTGCCGGTGAATGTGTATTTCACGCTACCCATCAGCTTTAAGCTGGAAGATGATAAGGAAGAAAAGAAATGATGCTGTATCCGTTAAAAAACGGATTGACAATATTCATTTTTTTACAAGTGCGCCAGACTATTGTCATTCACTCGTTAAATACCAATATAATACATAAGACATTTATTTTTAAATAGTATATTCACCTTACACCAGGTAAACGTCCTATTTATGCCACACACCATAAGCATTGCTATTGCCGACGACCATATGCTTTTCAGGAAAGGTGTTGTAGAAATCGTGTCAGGCTTTGAAGGTATGCGTATAGTAGCAGAGGCCGGAGACGGCCATGAACTGATAGCACTGTTGACAGACCGCAAAGACCCGCCGGACCTTTGCCTGCTGGACATAAGGATGCCCCGCATGAACGGCTACGATGTATTACCGGTACTGAAGCAAAATTGGCCTTCCATAAGAGTACTCGTCGTATCAATGTACGACCACGACTATAGTGTACTATCTATGCTGCGCATGGGGGCATCGGGATTTATCAATAAAGACATATCTCCCGAAGAGCTGGAACACGCAATCAGAACGGCACACCAGACCGGCTACTATCACTCGGACATACAGCCCGATATGATGGCGGGCATTATATATCAGCACAAAAAGAACAAGGCGCACCTATCGAAGCGGGAACTGGAGTTTCTACACTATTGCTGCAGCGAAATGAACTATGAGACAATAGCGCAAAAGCTGAACATCAGCGTGCGTACCGTTGACGGCTACCGTGAAAGCCTCTTCCGGAAACTCAATATACATACCCGTGCGGGGTTGGTAGTATTCGCCATGCAGTCAGGCCTGCTCAGCGATAGTGTGAGTACACACTGAAGTGGATGGCACGGTGTTTTATACATATCTAACGTAAGATTGTGAGGCATGAATTGAGAAGATAGAACGATGCAGATGATGATAAGATATTAGATTCTCAACTTTCAAATAGATCACAATCGTAAAAGGGACTGCACTTCGTGTCGTCCCTTTTACAGTTTTAGTACCTTTTACAAATTGGTTAAGTAGTCTTCTTAGGCGGCAGTGCAAATGCCTTAGCCTCATGCTCGAAGTGGCCTTTATGCGCGCCATCGCAAAATGGTTTGTTTTGCGACAGGCCGCAGCGGCATATCGATACCACCTCGCGGCCGCCCAGGTCGTACAGGTTGCCTTCTTTATCTACTATCTCAAAGTCGCCTTCTATCTTCAGCGAGCCATTGTTATTTACTGTGATTTTTGTTGTAGCCATCGTAGCAAGTTTTCGTTTCAGGCTGCTAATGTAATACAAAAGCGGGGAAGCCCGGCCGCACGAAAAAGGACAGCAGCCCGGTACAGGCTGCTGTCAGTTGCTAACGTAAAACATATAGCTGTGGGCTATACAATCTTTAGGCCTTCTTCATCTCTCCACGCTGGCCGTGCTTTTCTTTATGCTTCGCCTTCCACTCGGCCATCTTTTGTTTCTGTGCATCGGTCAGTATGGCTCTAAACCCTTCGCGGTAGGCTTTGCGGTCAAATTCGGCACCAGGGTATTTGGCATTCAGCTGATCTAACTGTGCTTTCTGTGCATCGGTAAAGTTCAGCTTCTCAGCCATCCGCGCCGTGCGTTTCTTCGGGTCTTTCATGCGCTTGCCGGCCTTATCGTTCGGGCCCTGTACCATGCGCTCCGTTGTTCCGTCTTGCTTTACCTTCGTCCTCGGTTGAGCCATTGCCGGTGTTGCGAATGCTGCAAATGCTACTGCAGCCATTATTACTATCTTCTTCATATCGTTCATCACTGTTATTTTATCTATTCTGAGTAAGGGGATTGTCGTACTTATTTGTCACGGCGGTTGCCTCTGCCTTTTTCGCCGCGTTGCTTCTTCCATTCATCGGCTTTTTGCCTCTGCGCATCGGTCATTATAGCGCGGAACTCTTCGTGGTAGGCCTTACGGTCTATATTGTCGCCCGTGTATTTGTTGTTCAGGGTAGTAAGCCTCGCACGCTGTTCGGCTGTAAAGTCCAGCTTATCGGCTATCATTTCAGATCGCTTGCGCGGGTCTCTCATACCACGGTCGCTGCCCTGTTCTTGTCTTGCTTTTTTATCTTGCTTTGGTGCAGCCATGGTATCCGTTGTAAAAACGGCCATTGCCAGTGCCGCTATGATGGTTATCTTTTTCATACAAGTATTGTTTTCTCAATTGTTACAGATATAAGACTGCCGCTTGTGGAAATGGTTTAAAGCCCTTGCAGCATTTTCATATGTTTAACAGACAGGGCGTCAAACATCATGAAATAGCGGTAATTTTGCAGCTGAAAATTGTACCGATACTTGAGCGCAAAAGTCTTCCTGATAACGCCCCCTTTTACACAGCTGAACACCCCTTACCCGGCTACTGCCTACCTGAAAGGATTCCTCAATACAAAAGGCATATCTTCCTTCCAGGCCGACCTCGGTATAGAAGTAACACTGGCGTTGTTTTCGAAGAAAGGGCTGGAAGAACTTTTTGCATTTATCAAGGGAAATGCGCAGGAACTATCAGAAAATGCGCAACGCATCCTGGCGCTTGCCGATGATTACATACTGACCATCGATGCAGTTATCAACTTCCTGCAAGGACATAACCCTACCTTGGCGCACCTCATTTGCAAGCGTAACTATCTGCCCGAGGCATCACGCTTTGCACAGCACGACGACCTAAACTGGGCCTTCGGTAATATGGGCATACAGGACAAAGCGAAACACCTGGCCACCATGTATCTCGAAGATCTGTCAGATATCATCATGGAATGTGTGGACCCGCACTTTGGTTTTAGCCGGTATGCTGAGCGGCTGGGCAGGTCGGCCAATAGCTTTGATGAGCTGTACGATAGCCTGCTGCAAGAGTATACTTATATAGACCAGATAACGATAAACCTGCTGAAGGAAAGGATGGAAATGCTGCAGCCGCAGATGGTAGCGCTCTCCGTACCCTTCCCCGGCAATCTGTATGCCTCGTTCCGCTGTGCCCAGTGGATAAAGCAGCACTACCCTGCCGTGAAAGTGGTAATGGGTGGCGGCTTTGCCAACACAGAGCTGCGGTCTTTATCGGATGCGCGTGTGTTTGAGTTCTATGACTTCATTACGCTCGACGATGGTGAAGCGCCCATCGAGAACCTGCTTCAATACATAGATGGCAATAAGACCGTAGAGGAGCTTAAGCGCACCTTCCTGCTGCAAGACAGTAAGGTCACATACATCAACAACCAGGCCTGCACCGACTACAAGCAAGGCCAGGTGGGCACACCTGACTATAGCGACTTCTGGCTCGATAGATATGTATCGGCGATTGAAGTTGCGAACCCCATGCACAGCCTATGGAGCGATGGCCGCTGGAATAAGTTGACCATGGCGCATGGCTGCTACTGGGGCAAGTGTACCTTTTGCGATATATCGCTCGACTATATAGCCCGCTACGAGCCGCTGACGGCACAGATACTCTGCGACCGTATGGAGCAGATCATAGCGCAGACAGGCGAGACGGGCTTCCACTTTGTAGATGAAGCAGCGCCACCCGCACTGATGCGTGAACTGGCGCTGGAGATCATACGCCGCAAGCTGGTAGTAAGCTGGTGGACCAATATCCGCTTCGAGAAAAGCTTTACCCGCGACCTGTGTATGCTGCTCAGGGCATCGGGCTGTATAGCCGTATCGGGCGGGTTGGAAGTAGCATCCGACCGATTGCTGCAACTGATACAGAAGGGCATTACCGTAGCACAGGTAGCCAGGGTGAACAAACACTTTACCGAAGCGGGCATTATGGTGCATGCCTACCTGATGTATGGCTTCCCTACACAGACGGCGCAGGAGACCATCGACTCGATGGAAATGGTAAGGCAGATGTTCCAGGCGGGTATATTGCAATCGGCCTTCTGGCATCAGTTTGCCATGACCGCGCATAGCCCTGTAGGATTGGAGCCTGCGAAGTTTGGCGTAACGAAACAAACAGAAGCCATAGGCAGCTTTGCAAATAACGATATCGTACACGTAGACACCGCTGCCGACCATGACAGCTTTGGCTATGGCCTAAAGAAGTCGCTGCACAACTATATGCACGCAGCCTGCTTCGACCATCCGCTGCATAAGTGGTTCGACTTTAAAGTGCCCAAGACCACTGTAGCCCCCGACTACATTATCAATGCCCTGAACGAAGACGAGTATGCAGGTATGAAACCCAATGCCAAGGTCATCTACCTGGGCAAGCCACCGAAGTTGGAGACCTTCATCAAATCGAAGAAAGGCAACCAGTGGGAGGTAGCCTCACTTACCTTCCAGGGCAAGACGGAAACACTCGAAATTAAGACCGATAAAGAACAAGGCGCCTGGCTGGCTGCCATGCTCGAAAAGCTCTCTATCAACAACATAAAGGCATACACGCTGCAAGAAGTGAAAGCAGACTATGAAGCCGCAGGCCTCGAAGACTTTGAGCTCTTCTGGGACAATAAGCCCGTGAATGGCCTGTATAAGTTTGGGCTGTTGCGGTTATAATATTCCGCCCCGCCTTACGTTATATTGCAAAGCAACCTTTACCCTCTATGCGTAACATACTCCTGGCACTATCTGCCTTGCTCTTACTGATCCATACCACCAGCTGTGGCAAAAAAAATAAGCTGAAGGGCCCCTACACATTCGAGAACAATACGGGTGAGACCATCAACCTGCGGATGTACAAGACGCTGGATGATTATGCCAACTCTACCAGCCCTGCACTTGCTGTAAGAATGGCCCCGGGCGATGCCTACAAATGGGACTATACCGATGCCGATGAAATGCTGCAACAGGATAAGACCTTTTATATGGATTGGTATACGGATGATTATAAGATGACTAATTGGACGTGGTTTAGGAGTATTAGCCAGGTATCACTTCTGAAACCTCCATATAGTCAATTTACCCGCCAGCGCTATGGATCTAAGATACATGTCATAACGCCTGACTTCCATAGCGGCATGCGTTCAGTCCTTATCAAAGGTAATATGAAAGAACTTACATGGACTGCTGTTGGTGCCGTTAACCTTAGGACTTTCAAGTCGGTATGGGACACATTAAGTATGGATTCAAAATACTGTGAGCTAGTAATCAGGAAAGACTTAACCGCAAATGTAAACCTAAACAACTCAACCATTAACCTTGCTGAAATTCCATTTTATGGTGACAGCAATGACGAACAGTTCGTTAGTCTTTCACAGATAAACGGCCGTTCAGCAATATTAACCCCTTATAGAAAAAAGTGGCTGAACGCACAGCCCGCAGATACATTATTACTAGAGATAGGCAATTTAGGCTACCTACTTCTACCCAAGCCTTAAAACAATGCAGCGTCCCGGTCTCCCGGGACGCTGCTGTTATTATCTGATGTCAGTACTATATCATATTCACGCTCCTGTTCAGGAACTCGGTAAGGTCGCTGCCGGTGAGCATGCCTTGCGAGAGTAGTGCCAGGTCGTAGGCTTGCTTGGCCAGCCTGCCTTGCTCTTCTTCGCTGCCGGCTTCCAGTATGCGCGATATCAGCTTGTGGTTACCATTTACGGCTACCTTGTAGCTATCGGGCATGTTGCCATAGAAATTCATACCACCGCCCATAGCAGCCATATCTTTCATACGGCGCATGAACTCATCCATCGTTACAGTTACGGGCATATCATCGGGGCTCAGGCTTTCTATCTCTATGCGCATCGTCGGCTTGTTCACCGTCTTCTCGAATATCGTTTTCACCTTGCCGGTCTGCTCTTCGGTAAGTATATGCTGTGGCGTATCGCCTTTTTCTATCAGCTTGTCCACGATGTCGGCATCTACACGCTTTACAGAAGTCTTGTCCAGCTTGCGCTCCATGTGGCTGATGAAGTGATTGTCGATTGGGGAATTCATCAACAGCACATCATAGCCCTTCTTGTTGGCCGACTGTATATACGCATCCTGCCTTGCAGGGTCGTTGGTATACAGGTATACTACCGTATCGTTCTTATCCTTCTGTAGTTCCTTTATCTTTTCGTAGTATTCGTCGTTGGTAAAGTGTTCTTCCTTCGTGTTCTTAAGCAGTGCAAAATCCTTTGCTTTTTCATTGAATTTGTCATCGCTGATCATGCCATACTTCACGAACAGGCCAATGTCCTGCCACTTCTCTTCGTAGCTTTTGCGGTCTTTCTTGAACAGTTCTGCTAGCTTATCGCCTACCTTCTTAGTGATGTAGGTATTGATCTTCTTTACATTGCTATCGGCCTGCAGGAAGCTGCGCGATACATTGAGCGGTATATCGGGGCTGTCTATCACACCATGCAGCAGCATAAGGAACTCCGGCACTATATCCTTCACCTCATCGGTAATGAATACCTGGCGCGAGAAGAGCTTTATCTTGTTCTTCTGTAGTTCCAGCTCGTTCTTCACCCTTGGGAAGTACAGCACGCCCGTCAGGTTGAATGGATAGTCCACGTTTAGGTGTATCCAGAACAACGGCTCTTCAGAGAACGGGTACAGCTCCTGGTAGAAGTCGAGATAGTCCTCATCCTTCAGCTCCGATGGCGCTTTGGTCCATATAGGGCTGGTGGTGTTGATGATATTATCAACGGTTACTTCTTTGTACTTCAGCTTACCATTCTCATCTTCGCCATCCGGCTCGCGGTCTTCCTTCGTACCAAACTTCACCGGCACCGGCAGGAATTTGCAGTACTTATCGAGTATACCTTGCAGCTTCTGCTGATCGAGGAACTCTTCGTTGTCTTTATTGACATGCAGGATGATGTCGGTACCGCGGGTCAGCTTATCGCCTTCGGTTATTTCAAACTCCGTGCTGCCATCGCATATCCAGCGGGCAGGTGTTGCGCCTTCCTGGTAAGAGAGTGTTTGTATCTCTACCTTCTCGGCCACCATAAAGGCAGAATAGAAACCAAGACCGAACTTGCCAATGATCTCATTGGCATCTTTCGATTCTTTGAACTTCTCTACAAACTCCGCCGCGCCTGAAAAGGCGATCTGGTTGATGTATTTTTTTATCTCCTCGGCCGTCATACCAAGTCCATTATCGCTAATGGTAATGGTCTTAGCTGCTTCGTCGAAGGACACTTCCACCATCAGGTCGCCCAGAGGTCCGTTGTACTGCCCCAGCGACGAAAGGCGTTTGATCTTTTGCACCGCATCTACGGCATTCGCCACCAGCTCGCGGAGGAATATCTCGTGGTCGGAATAAAGGAATTTCTTTATGATCGGGAATATGTTCTCGGTATGTATCGAGATGGTACCTTTTTCTTGCATATATATGTGATGGTTTGTATTCTATCTGTATTCATCAAGCCGCGTTCCAACTGGTGAAGGCTTGCCAAAATGGCATTTTTAAGTTAAAAGTCAAAAGTTAGAAGCTAAAAGTGGCCTACAAGCGATGATTTATTTTGTTTCGCCGATTTTGGGTTTTCGGTGCCCGAATTGTAGCAATATGCGGTTGGTATACTATGCGTTTGCGCTGCTGTGATACTGTCGTTAAGCTGCTGCTATGGTGCTGTTGTGCTGTTGTTACGCTGCTTTTGTGGTGGCGTTGCGCTGACGCTGTGCTGTTGCTGTGTTGGCGCAAGTTAGCTGTAGAAAAATGCCTCTTTGGCAGGCATAGGGTTGACTGCATTTGCATTATCATGGCAATAGAAACTCTGTTTTCCCGGTAGGTGAGAAGGTAAGCTCTTTTAAAAGAATGAGGCTTTTTGCACACCCCCTTCCATACAATAACGCACTACTACCCGCTACCAGCCCAGCATTACCGGCGGTTGGTGCAACCCTTCACTCATTATCTTTCCTCTCTTATCGTAGATGATATACCATACCACAGCGCCTTCTCTGGTGTAGAACGTTTCCATGTAAGGTTTGCCATTGGGATAGGTTCGTGCTTTGGATGTGATGTGGCCATCCAGGTCGTACAAGTCGAATGAAACTGTTTTCCACTTTTTCCTCCTGCGGTTCCGGGCTTCGTCCTGCGTCCATTTGCCTACATGCCTGTCATTTACATACAGCCCCTGGCTGCGGTGGATGTAGCGCTTCTTTGTGTAGAACCGCATGCAAAAGAACCTATGCTGCAAATCGTATTCAGTATACGAGTAAGATGTGGTCCAGCCATTCAATACGCCGTCTATATACTGGTGTATGTTATCTAGGCGGCCATAGTCATCGGTATAGAGCCATCGACCATTCTTTATTCCGCTGTCGTTGCTCTGCCCTATCTCTATCATCATATGCTTTTCGTCGTACACGATCCAGCGATATCTCTCGCCGTCTATAACAGTATCTCTTGTGCGGGAGGCATGTAATGCTTTTGCAGCCTGGCTTTCGTGCTGCCTGTTCGCGCTATCTACTTCATTGCTCCACCTGATAGCGGTAATCCGGCCCGCTGTATGGCCATAGTCGCCCTGCTTATAGTAGAACTGCATTACGATGAGCGAATCCGTGATACTGCCTTCTGCTTCGGCAACGGAGGTAAAGCTGCCGCCCATGTGCATAATAGTCACCGTCTGTTTCGGTATCATGATCCGCCCCTTACTAACAGTGCCTCTAACGGTAGCGCCGTGGTTGGTAAACCCGGTAAGGGTGATAGAGTCTGAGCCGGGCATAGAGCGGATGAATATATTATAGCTGCTGTCCCACATACCGCTGCCTGTGGCCATCACTTTGTACCAGCGCTCCGGAGGCCGGGCTGTAGCCGTTATGGTTGAGAGCAGCAGTACGATCAATAGAACAATCCTCATGCAATAGAAAGTTAAGCAAATCGTGCATGCGAGATGTCATGCTTTTATAAGACTTGATGGCTGTTATTTTCCATAAGGTCGATAATAACTTTTTAACCGTCTGCCTGCATCTATCATCAACCAAAGTTGCCTCCGCCCCTTAGGTTGCCTCGTGACCATCCTCCTATCGATATACCTAAGCATTTGATAGTCAGCCATTGTCGAAGTCAGGTTTTCATAGCACGTGCAGGCCACGGGTTTTCTGCTGAAGTTTCGATATTTTTAGGGTCATATATGGCGCCAGCAGCAAAAGCAGATACCTCAGAACAATACAGATTTTTACAGGGCTGTGGTGTTATGGGAGCACTGATCAGCAAGCATAATTGGAATGATACTCCGCTGGGATCAATAGATACATGGCCGGCCAGCCTGAAAGTATTGCTGAGTACTTCCCTGAAGGCAGCAGTCCCGATGGTATTGATGTGGGGCGATGACCTTACTTTTTTTTACAACGATGCATACAGGCCTATCCTTGGCAACGAGGGTAAGCACCCTTCGGTACTCGGTACAAAGGCAGAAAATGTATGGCCCGAAGGATGGGCACATGTAAAGCCGCTGTTGGACCAGGTATATACGCTTGGCGCATCTGTCACCTTTCAGGATACGCTGGTGCCCGTGTACCGGGACGGTAAGATGCAGGATGTGTACTGGAGCTTTGGCTACAGCCCTGCAAGGGACGAAGATGGGAACATTCGCGGTATATTCATTGTGTGCGATGAAACCACGCAGCGGGTCACCAAACTGCATAATGTAGTAGAACGCACAGGCTCGCCTATCGTCATATATAAAGGGGAGGAACTGATCATAGAGGAAATAAACCAGGCGGCGCTCGACCAATGGCAGGTGCGACGGGAAGATATAGTAGGCAAACCTTTTACTGAAGCGCTGCCCGAAATGAAGGACCAGTCGTTTCCTGAACTGCTGCTAAATGTGTACCGCACCGGCGAAACTTATTATGGGTATGAGGTGCCCACGCACTTCCGCCGCAGCAATGGCGAGATAGAGACGGTATACTACAACTTTGAATATAGCCCTTACAAAGAGGCCAATGGCAATACTTCGGGGGTGATAGGCGTAGCCATAGATGTAACAAAATCGGTTGTTGCAGGTAAGGCGACCGAAGCCGCCCTCCTGGAGAGCGAGCAGCGTTTCAGAACGACATTCGAATGTGCCGCCGTGGGTATAGCCGAGCTGGCATTGGATGGCACATGGAGGCTAATCAATGACAGGCTGTGCAGCATCGTAGGCTATTCGCGTGAGGAGTTGCTGTCCCGAACATTTCAGGACATTACACACCCCGATGACCTGGATGAAGATCTTTGGTACGTACAACAGCTTCTGGAAGGGGCAATGAATAGCTATGTACTAAAGAAGCGCTACCTGCACAGGGATGGGAGCACGGTATGGATAAACCTTACCTGCTCGGTAGTAAGAGATGCCGCAGGCAAGCCAAGGCACTTTGTTTCGGTAATAGAAGACATTACGCAACAGCAAGAGGCCGAGGAAAGACTGAGGGCCAGCGAAAGGAAACTCCGCGACAGCGAAGCCTCCTTCAGACAGCTGGCCGACGCTATGCCACAACTGGTATGGGTGGCAGAGGTAGATGGACATACATCGTATTACAATAGCAGGGTATCGGAATTTGCAGGCGCCCGAATGCAGGAAGATGGAAGCTGGCTATGGCAAGGCATGATGCACCCGGAAGACCTGGACAGAACGGATAAAGCTTGGACACAAGCTATAGCTACCGGGCAAGACTATGTAGTAGAGCATAGGGTGAAAATGGCTGACGGGCAGTACCGGTGGTTCCTGAGCAGAGCCTACCCCTTCAGAGATGAAAACGGGAAAGTGCTGAAGTGGTTTGGCACCGCTACCAATATAGACGACCAGAAAAAGCAGGAACATGTGCTGGAGCAAAAAGTGGCGGAAAGAACCAAAGAGCTGGAGCAACTGAACCGTGCACTGGCCCTGAGCAATCAGGAGCTGGAGCAATTTGCATACGTGGCCAGCCACGACCTGCAAGAGCCTTTGCGAAAAATAAAAGCCTTTGGCGATATGCTGGCAAACAACTACAAAGAGCAGCTGGGTACCTCAGGCGCTGACCTTGTCGGCAGGATGCAGAACGCATCTACCAGGATGAGTACATTGATAGAAGATGTACTAAGCTTTTCGAGGATCTCCAGCCGAAAGGAAGCACCCGAGCTTGTAGATACCACGCTTGTGCTGAAGGAGACCATACAGGACCTGGAGACCGCCATATTTGAGAAGAATGCAATGATCGTACAGGAGCCATTGCAACCTATAGTTGGTTCAAAGCACCAGATGAGGCAACTCTTCCAAAACCTGCTGAGCAATGCGCTGAAGTTTAGCAAGGGCGATGTCCAGCCGGTCATATCTATTACTTCGAAGGTAGTGGCGGGCAAAGACGCAGGATTTAAGAATCAGCAGCCGAGGCCTGATGAGATGTACCAACTGATAGAGGTAAAGGATAATGGTATTGGCTTTGAGCCACAGTATGCCGGGAAGATCTTCCAGATATTTCAGCGGTTGCATGGCCGCAGCGAGTACGAAGGATCGGGTGTAGGCCTGGCCATTGTGCAAAAAGTTGTGATGAACCATGGCGGTATGATAGAGGCGGAAAGCAGTGCCGGTGAGGGTGCTTTGTTCCGAATGCTTTTCCCGCTGGCGCAGAAGAACACATGATCTACGCCTGTTTAAACGTCGGTTAACAGATACATAGTTATGTGGGGCATACCAAAAAAATAGCCGGGCATATAGCCCGGCTAGTGCAGTATGTGTGTGCGTAAATTAGTTTCGACTAGTCGAGTGCCGTAGCACCTTCTATCAGTACGCTTGCTTTATTGTTCAGCACTTCAACAAAACCACCTGTGATCTCGTAGATCTCAGTAGTGCTTTTGTCTTTGATGATCTTCATACGACCCTTGCCCAGTGTAGCGATCATCGGTGCGTGGTGCTCGAGTATCTCGAAAGAACCTTCGATGCCCGGAAGCTGTACGCCATACACGGTGCCGCTATATACTTTGTGCTCAGGTGTTAATATATCTAGTTGCATTAGTCTTAGTTTTTAGCTTGCTCCATCAGTTTCTTACCCTTCGCGATAGCGTCATCGATGCTACCTACCAGGTTGAAGGCTGCTTCCGGATACTCATCTACTTCACCATCCATGATCATGTTGAAACCACGGATCGTTTCTTCGATCGGTACCAGTACACCTTTAAGACCGGTAAACTGCTCGGCCACGTGGAATGGCTGAGAAAGGAAACGCTGCACACGACGAGCGCGTGATACGGTCAGTTTATCTTCTTCGCTCAGCTCGTCCATACCAAGGATGGCGATGATGTCCTGAAGCTCTTTATAGCGCTGGAGGATCAGCTTCACGCGGTTAGCACAGTTGTAGTGTGCTTCACCCACGATCTGTACGGTAAGGATACGTGATGTAGAATCCAGTGGATCCACCGCAGGGTAGATACCAAGGTCAGCGATCTTACGGCTAAGTACCGTAGTCGCATCCAGGTGGGCAAAGGTTGTTGCCGGAGCCGGATCGGTAAGGTCATCCGCAGGTACGTAAACCGCCTGTACGGAAGTGATCGAACCGTTCTTGGTAGAAGTGATACGCTCTTGCATCAGACCCATTTCGGTAGCCAGCGTAGGCTGGTAACCCACCGCCGATGGCATACGACCCAGCAGGGCCGATACCTCAGAACCTGCCTGTGTGAAACGGAAGATATTATCTACGAAGAACAGGATGTCTTTTCCTTTACCTGTACCGTCGCCATCGCGGAAGTACTCGGCCATTGTAAGACCAGACAGGGCCACGCGTGCACGCGCACCAGGAGGCTCGTTCATCTGTCCGAATACGAAGGTAGCTTTAGATTCTTTCAGGCCTTCCAGGTCAACCGAAGACAGATCCCATCCGCCTTCTTCCATGCTATGCAGGAATTTGTCGCCATATTTTACGATGCCAGCCTCGATCATCTCACGCATCAGGTCATTACCCTCACGTGTACGCTCGCCCACACCGGCAAATACCGATAGACCTGAGTATGCTTTTGCGATGTTGTTGATCAGCTCCTGGATCAATACGGTTTTACCAACGCCCGCACCACCGAACAAACCGATCTTACCACCTTTTGCATAAGGCTCGATCAGGTCGATAACTTTGATACCTGTGAACAGGATCTCAGATGCCGTGCTCAGGTTCTCAAACTTTGGAGGTTTAGCGTGGATCGGGCGACCACCAGTCTTATTAGGCTGAGGAAGACCATCAATCGCGTCACCGGTTACGTTGAACAGGCGGCCATTGATCTGGTCACCTATCGGCATAGCTATCGCTTTACCTGTATCAACTACGTCCATACCGCGAACCAGACCCTCTGTACCGTCCATGGCTACGCAGCGTACGCTGTCTTCACCAAGGTGCTGTTGTACTTCCATTACCAGCTTGTCGCCGTTAGGACGCGTCAGTTCGAGGGCGTTGTAAATTTCCGGCAGCTTGCTTTCTGCACTGAAGTAAACGTCCACAACCGGACCGATGATTTGTTTGATTTTACCAACGTTTGGCATATATCAGAATTATATAAGAATAGAAAAGTTTCCTTGAAATTTGGCGCAAAGGTAACGGTATAATATCAAAATACAAAAGCGAATGTTAAGTATTGATAATTTGCTTTATACCGCAAACACTAATTAAATAAGCCTGAAGCTGATAGGGATTGTATAATAAACCTTTACGGGACGATTATGTTGTCTGGCCGGCTTCCATTTCGGCATCTTCCTTAAAACCCTCACTGCTTCTTTTTCAGTTGATTTAAAACAGGTGCTGTGTGGATTCCATACTTCTACCGAACCATCTTCCAGTACACAGAATTCAACAATTACCTCACAATTATAATGGTTAATTGCATCGTACTTTACGTCATTGGGCATTATAAGGTTTCGACCAATAAATGAGTTTACATCAAAACCCGGATCGGGCATTGACGTAGTAGTATCGCATGCTCCCTGCGATTGGCCATTTTCGTCGAAGCACTCGCCTTTTACAAATATGCCTTTGTCCCACCATGCTTTGAAACTAAGATTGCCCGTTCGATGATAATAGCTCCAGACACTATCGTTTACATGGCCTTCCGACTTTTTGCCGTAGCTGCTTAGTTTACCGCCTTCAAAATAGTCCCACTCATAGCCTGCGCCTCTGCCTGAGTCATCATATATTCCTTTTGAGCTTATCGTCCCATCTTTGAACCAGGAATAATGCACTTTATGTGGCAGGTCGTGCATATAATAAGCAGAGTCTATTAACCTTCCAGTCGAATCATATTCCTTGTGGAGACTCTCTTTGTTTCCTTTTACGAAGCGCCCCTTCGACCTTAGTTTGCCATTTTTATGGTATATCGTGGTGACCCCGTCAGCAACTTTAAAGCTGTCATCCATGTAAATGCCATGCTTATATAGCCGCTTGGTCTGAATAAAATAGTCTTTAGTGTGCCACCTGCTGCCGTCGTTATATGCCCGCCTGAAGTAGTACCCGCCTTGCTGGTCGCTTTTTAACGGTTCGCCATCGTAGTGTAGCAAGGATTCAAGTGTATCGCCTGATGCTGCGCTCAAATCAGTTAGCGAACACAGTAATAGGAACAGGGTAGCAAAAAACCGGTACATGTACAATTAATAAAGAGCGCAAAATTAGCACTTAAATTGCTGCGGCTTCAAACAAAAAGACCGGCATTACCGGTCTTTTCAAAAAAATCTATGTTGTCTACTTCAAACGCTTGAACTCGAAGCTGGGGGTACCCGGCTCGCCGGTGGCGCCGAAGTAATTAAGGAAATGCAGCTTCCAGTAATGCTTGCCATCCAGCTTTATCAAATATGATTTCTTCGCGTTTACGGTGTATTTGCCTTGGTCTACATTGTAGTCTTTCCAGTCGAAGCCGATGACATCGCGCGCCGGGGTAAATTTATTTTCGTTGATATGCTCGGCCTTTATATTATCAAATCCGCTGGTGGAGTCATCGTAAGCCACGGCTTTAGATGGGTTCAGCAGCACACCTGTAACGGTATAAGGGAAGTTATTAAGATTGCGATAAATGTACCTGTAGCGGGTAAATACGATATCCCATACATCCTTCTTAGGCTCGGGCATCACAACCGTTCCGCCGTTGCTAAACGAGAAGTAGGCAAAGTTGAAGCCATGCTCTTTAGGTATCCGTATGGTCTTCGTTTCTGTGCTTCTCAGGTTGCCATATTCCATTGTGTAGCTGCTTTCGTCCACAGCTATCAGTTTAATCTTCTTGAAAGTGTCTTTAATGAACGAGGCGTTGAACTTAAGGACATAAACCTCGCCTTTCGATATTCCATTGGCATCACGCCATTCACCTACTGCCGACGAATCGCCAAGGCCCGACGGGTCGTCAATATCCCACTGGTCATGCTTTATTTTAGGCGGTGTGGTTACTGCCTTCATATCGGTTTGCTTTGTATTGTATACTACGCCTTCTTCACCTCCGTTCATCAGCAGGTAATAGCCTTTGGGCGATGCATCGAATGATATATCCCAACTATTTAACGGTGATGTCATTACAATGCGCGCTTCCTCAAAACTGTAGAATATCTGGTCACGATAGTCGCTACCAAGATTCACGACTCCGATAGATGCATCTCCCTCGGGAGGCAACTCTATCGGCAGCTCCTCTTTCGCGCACGAAGCGAACAGAAGCAGGGTGAAAATCAATAAGTAGGGGTTCAGTAGACCTTTATGCATGACGCTGCAAATATCCTTTACAAATCCACACTAAGTGTCAAAGATTTGTCATTAAGGTATAATATGTTAAATTTCACCCTAAATATACCGTCAAAGCTCTGATTCTAACAAGAACAGGGATAATTATTTAGGTTTGCAAAAAAGAAAAGACCGTTCAATGCGAGCAAGACATTTATTGCTTTTTATACTTATAGCTACAGGCCTCAGCGCCTGTCAGGATGGCAAACACAAATTTTCTGTAAATGGCAACATAGCCAATATGCCGAAACAAACAGTGTACCTGGAAGAGCTGAATATCAATGAGATCGCGCTGGTTGACTCTGCAAAATCAGACGATAAGGGTGATTTTGAGGTATCGGGTAATGCACCTGAGCCGGGGCTCTACCGCCTGCGTTTTAATGAAGAAAAATACATATTATTATCTATTGACAAGGGTGATATCCATATAAGATCTGACTGGAATAGCCTGGAAAACTATACGTTAACAGGCTCTACACCATCACAAAGTCTGAAGGGCTTCCTGATGGTAGTACGCCAGCACCTGGGCGATTTCCGTACCATGTCTATCGTAATGGACACGCTACAAGCGCGTGGCAACGACTCGATGATGGCAAGAGCACAGGGCGACTTGGCGCAGATGAATGCCCAGTTTACCAAGTATATAGAGCAGTATGCCGATACTACTAAATACCTGCCTAACGCCCTATTTGCGGTGCAAATGCTGAACCCGCAGGTAGAGTTCGATTACCTGACGGTCTTTTCTCAAAACCTGAAGACCAGATTTCCGGATAGCAAGATGGGCAAGGACTTCCTAGCGAAGTATAACCAAATGATGGCCATGCAGAACCAACAGGCGGCCCCATCCAATATGCCAATCATAGGCTCACAGGCACCTGAGCTGGCGCTGAATGCACCGGATGGCTCGGCAGTTACGCTGTCATCCATGAAGGGCAAATATGTATTGGTAGATTTCTGGGCGTCCTGGTGCCAGCCTTGCCGCAGGGAGAATCCTAATGTGGTAGCTGCCTTTAATAAATTCAAAAGCAAAAACTTTACCATACTCGGCGTATCGCTGGATAGCGATAAGGATAAATGGGTAGAAGCGATCGATAAAGACAAACTAACCTGGCCGCACGCCAGCGATCTGAAAGGGTGGGAATCGATAGCTGCCCGTACCTATGGTATAGAGTCTATACCAGGCAACTTCCTGATAGACCCAAGCGGCAAGATAATAGCCCGCGACCTGCGCGGCGAAGCGCTGGAAGCCAAGCTGGCAGAGGTATTGAAATAAAGAACTTGAAATACTATAAAAGAGAATGGGCGCCTAATAGCGCCCATTCTCTTTTATGTTTACTTGCTAATGCCGTTTGGGTGTTTCTATCGGGAGTGTATTATAATGAATGTCGAAACCAAGGCTAAGCAGAATAAGGTTTACTTTATAACCGGCATAGGGTGTGAAGAGACCGGAAAATGATGGCAGCGAAAAATCGGTATTTAAAAAATTGCGGGGGTAGTACTGGAGTTTGATGGTAATGCCCGGATCGAACGAATAGCCGGCAAACACATATGGGTGTACCAAAGGCGTACGGTCCGAGAACCATTCATTGAGCTTATCCTTATCCCCTCTTTTATAAAACCCTTTCACACGGTAATTCAACGCAAAGTCGGCACCACCACCAAGGAACAGGAAATTGCGCTCTTTGAGGTTGCCCAGCTTAATGCCCAAAGGCAGGCCTACACTGTATATGCGGTGCTTTACCGTATAATCGGCCGGCATGTCAATTTTTTCGATAAACCCGATATTTTTGATACCAATACCTGAATATATGCCGAAGCCCTGCGAAAAGTCGTAGTGAAGATTGATGCCGAGACTGAGCATGCTGAACCTTGGCGTAGCGATCGTCGTCCCTTTATCGAAGGGCCGCTGCATGAGCGCTGTAGATAGCATGATACCATCAAATGCATTGGCCGAATAAAACTTACGATCCTTGATTATAGGATCTTCATCATGCGGAGCATTGCGCCGGGCAGAAGCGGTTGACGGCTGAAATAAGCCCGCCGCTATGGCGAAGGCTGCTGCCAGGGCAGATATCTTCATACTGATTTGCATTTATGATGTAAAGATATTAAAATCCGCCCCCTGCAAAAATTGCAGTCGTTTTTGCCTTGGCATAGGTATTGACACTTATATTTACCAATTAATCACAATAAAGTAACAAGGGAAACTTGTCATAATGTCTCAAACAAAGTCGATGCTGGATATGTTCTTTGGCCAATCGGAGCAGGAAATGGAATTCATGCCAATAGTTCCGCTCGGAGAGGATGAAATGGATGAACAGGAGCGGGGGAGCTTACCTAACGAAGTACCAATAATAGCATTAAGAAATACTGTACTCTTTCCGAACGTAGTGCTGCCCATAACGGTAGCGCGCGAAAAATCGGTAAAGGCCATAGCAGAAGCACAAAGGCTGGGCAAATGGATAGGCGTAGTAGCACAGAAGGATGGAAACAATGACGATCCCTCGCCGGAAGATATATACCAGACCGGTACATTGGCCAAGATCGTGAAGCAGATAAAGATGCCGGATGGCAATACGACCATTTTTATCATGGGCCGTATGCGCTTCCATGTAGAGTCGTATACGCAGACAGATCCATTTTATACCGCTTCGCTCAAATACCTCGACGATGTTTTCCCGCAGCAGGATGCGGAGTTCGATGCGCTGATATCTTCGATCAAAGACCATTCGGAGCGCATTGCACAGCAGTCTCCCAATATGCCGAATGAGACCAGTATTGTATTGCGCAATATAGAGCAGCAATCGTTCCTGATGCATTTCGTGGCGTCCAACATCAACGCCAAGCTGATAGACAAGCAGGCATTGCTGGAGGAGAACAATATAAAAACCCGCGCGGAGCGCCTACTGCAATTGCTGCAAGCCGAGCTGCAACTTGTAGAGCTGAAAAATGAAATAGCCAATAAGACCCGCGCCGATATAGACCGCCAGCAGCGCGAGTACTTCCTGCAGCAGCAGATGAAGTCGATACGCGAAGAGCTGGGCGGCGACCCCAACGAGCGCGAGGTAAAGGAAATGCAGAAGCGCGCAGAATCCATCAAATGGACGGAGGCTGCGCGCGAGCTGTTTCAGAAGAATATAGAGAAGCTGGAGCGTATGCACCCCAGCACGCCCGACTACTCGGTAGTATACAACCACGTAGACCTGATGCTGGACCTGCCCTGGGGCACTTATACCGAGGACAGCTACGACCTGCGCAAGGCCGAGAAGATACTGGACCATGACCATTATGGCATGGGCAAGATAAAAGACCGCATACTGGAGTACCTGGCGGTGCTGAAGCTGAAGGGCGACCTGAAATCGCCCATCTTGTGCTTTGTAGGGCCTCCCGGTATTGGTAAGACCTCCTTAGGCAGGAGCATTGCCAATGCCATCAACCGGAAGTATGTGAGGCTGAGCCTTGGCGGCCTGCACGATGAGAGCGAGCTGCGCGGACACCGCAAGACCTACATCGGCGCTATGCCGGGCCGCATCATCCAGTCGCTGAGGAAGGTGAAGTCTTCGAACCCTGTCTTTATACTGGATGAGGTGGACAAGATCGGCAAGGACTTCCGTGGCGACCCAAGCTCGGCACTGCTGGAGATACTGGACCCGGAGCAGAACAACACCTTCTACGACAACTACCTGGAGCTGGAGTATGACCTCTCTAAAGTACTATTCATAGCTACAGCTAACTCCCTGGCTGAGATACAGCCTGCCCTGCGCGACCGGATGGAGATCATACAGCTGACGGGGTACTCGGTAGAGGAGAAGGTGGAAATAGCCAAACGCCACCTGGTACCGAAGCAGAAAGAGCTGCACGGGCTGAAGGACATCCCCCTGAAGGCGAACGATAAGGTGATCAGCAAGATCATACAGGAGTACACCCGCGAATCGGGGGTGCGGGAGCTGGACAGGGTAATGGCGGCCATTATGCGCAACGTAGCCCGCAAGGTAGCTATGGAAGACAAGGTGGCCCCGCAGATAACTCCGGAGCAGGTAGAGCAGGTACTGGGCAAGCCGAAGTTCAACAATGACATATATACCAAGGGGCACCCGCCGGGTGTGGCTGTAGGCCTGGCCTGGACGTATGTAGGCGGCGATATCCTGTTCATAGAGTCTTCTTTGTCGAAGGGGAAGGGGCAGCTGGTGCTGACCGGGAACCTGGGCAATGTAATGAAGGAAAGCGCATCTACGGCCCTCTCCTACCTCAAAGCACATGCCTTTGACTTTAAGATACCGGTAGAGAAATTTGACGAATTCAACATACACATACACGTGCCCGAGGGCGCTGTGCCGAAGGATGGGCCGAGTGCTGGCATCACCATGCTTACGGCGCTGGCTTCGGCTTTTACGGGGCGTAAGGTGAAGCCTTACCTGGCTATGACGGGCGAGATAACGCTGCGCGGACAAGTACTGCCTGTAGGCGGCATTAAAGAAAAGGTGCTGGCGGCTAAGCGTGCGGGCATCAAGGATATAGTGCTGAGCAACCAAAATGAGAAGGACGTAGAGGAGATCAATAGGGACTACATAAGGGGTGTGAAGTTCCACTACGTGAGTGACATGAACGAGGTACTGGGCCTGACACTGGCCAGGCGATAAGACACTATTATCGATATTATGAGTAACCCGGGTTGTTGCCCGGGTTATTTTTTACTTGTTAAAGGAGGCAACACTATGCTTACAGACGATCGGCTGCGACAACCGCCGTTGTCCTACCTTGCACGTTTCGTAGGTATAAACCTCTTTTCGCCTGGTACCAGCCTGGAGTAGTAGGCTACATTGGCGTTATTATTTTTATTAGCAGCACTTTCGGCGGCATACACAATGGCGGCACCTACCAGCCCAAACATGGCTCCACCCATCAACATACCGCTGTTAGAGGTGATTCCGGGGAAATACTGCACGGCTAAAAAATCGCCATGCTCGTAGGTCATTTTAGAAAAGCCCCGCTTGTGGCCACATACCAGCATAGTTCCGTCGCATACGGCAAATATGTCTTGAGCAGACGCCGGCCTGGCCTTCTTATTCGTTTTCGATTTTGGGTAATACACGGTTATGTAAGAACCGCTTGCGGTGCTTGTGTTTTCGCGTATTACGATCGGGGTATCTACCGGTGTATTGTTTAGGAATTGCTCAGCCGTGTAGTAAACACCCGGCTTCATCTGGCCCGCTACTTTATAGGCTTCGTATTGCCGGTTGTCGGCTGCACGCTTGCCTTCAAGTTCGGCTGCGGTATAAGCCATGTTCCCTTCCTCGCCTTGCATCACAGAAAACCGCGACAAGATATCGGCTATTTTATGAACAGTGCCTGACAACAGTTTTCCGCTTACGTCGCCATTGCTCGACATCTCGTACAATGTATCGGCAGTGCCCAGGTAGTAATACCTGTCGCCTCGTGAACCGAAAAAATCAGCATCCAGGAACATCGTTGCGATCTCCTGCCCTGCTGCCCGGTCCTCTACAATGATATCGTGCAGTACCATTACCAGCTCCTCGTTACCAACGGCTTTCAATTCGGCCAGCATTTTGGTATAGTAGTCTGTTAGCAGCTTGTCGAACGGCTGTTCTGTTACCAGGTCGGCGTTGCGGTTGAACGCGCCGGTCTTCAGATAACCAAGCTTTTCTTTCGACACCCGTACATCCAATACACGAAGGCGGTTGTACTTGCTTTCGCCCGATACAGGGTACACCTTGTCCATCTCAAAATTGCGCGTACGCGGCTCAAACTTGGGCGGGCGCTGTGCCGATACCCCCTGGCACAACACAACAAATAACACAGACAGCAGAAAACATCTGAAGCTTCTCATAAAAACACAAATAGTAAAGTTAAATACCCTCGCAAACGATCACCAGCCAAAACCCGTACCTACACCAACGCGGTAAGGCAAATGCAGCAGGGCCAAAGGTTTGATGCCTTTACCGGGAAAGGCGCAAAGATATTACAAAGCCTGCAAAACAAGCTGATATTGCCGACTACTACCGGCTGGGCAAACCATGTCTATATTGAAATTACGAAGCCTTCTATCCGGCCATATCGGGCATGCCTTCCAGCTCTACTACCGTTACTACAATCTGTATGTCCGATAGCTTTACTGCCTTAAACTCAAACCACTTACTCAGATGCTCAGAGTAGTAGTTTTTCTCCCTGAGTGGTTTGCCCGTAGCCAACACGTTACAAAGCTTATCGAAAATGCCATTAGCAGCAGTATTAGGGAAGTACTCGAGAAACGTGCGACCAATGATCCGCTGGTGCGACAGGCCGGTGATCTCTTCAAATCTCCTGTTGCACTGCACATACCTCAGATCGCGGATCTTTTCATCAGGCCCTGGTACAGCCTCCAGGGTATATATGCCATCAAACGATGCATCAAGTATTCGTTTATTGAATTCTGCGTGATGTTTTAGGTTTTGCTGCGTAAGTTTCAAGTCGGTAATGTCCGTCACCATAAGCAGGCAGCCATCCATAAACCTGGTTACAGATACCTGCAGCCATTTCGACGTAGGCGTATTAAACTGCTCCCTGTTTATGACCGAACCTTCCTGTGCCACTTGCACATATTGGTCGAAAAGGAAAGATATGTGCAGTATGAAGAGCATCTGCTTGAGGCTTAACTCGGCGCGCTGCGTTCTCGATATGCCCGACAGTTCATTAAGCCGTTCGTTATGGTAGCTACAGGAGAAATCCACTATGTTCCCCTCCTCGTCTTTTACAGGTGTATAAACCGCTACGCCAGCCGGCGATAGCTCTACAATAGAGGCAAGCATATTAACTGTTGCCGTTTCTGTAAGCGTATTACCGGGAAAACTCAGTGCACTTTGTTTCATACAACGACTGCAAAGCTAAACAGTTTGACTTAAAAACGGTATTAAGTTCCATATCCTTATTTGTAGCATGGGATGCTCCATAAGCCATTCCGACTTTAACATACCATCCAGAGAACAGTCTTATAATCAAGTGTTACCGATAACACCCAGCCATCTGGAATAACAGGCACAAATCGCAGAGACCAATGTCAAATTAGTAATGATTAATTAAGTGACTATATATTAGGTACAACAGAGGCGTGGAGTGTACTATGTCGGGTATTATAGTTACGCTCACTATTTATTGGGCTTTGTTACTTCTGCTACCAGGTCGGCAGCTCTTTTTGCTGCCGCTACCAATGTATCGGCTTTGATGTAGGCAAAGATCAATTTGCCCTTATCTTGTACATAATGAAGGTCTTTCCCCTTTAGCTGGACTGCGTCATCTTCTTCACAAGACATGATGGTATTATTGACAAATATTACTCTATAAAATGGCATGGCCTCCACTTAAAAATGAGGGCCAAAGATAGTGAAATGATAATACAACAGAACAAATAAAACCCTTATCCTGAAAGGGCTTCAGAACTATTTGCTGATACGTTTTTTACGCATTAATGGTACGTTTGATATGCCCGACTATCAGTAGTTTGGGATGTTTCGTTAGGCAGCCCGAATGCAGATTGGATGTAGTTCGTTGAATGAACTACATCGCGATCACGGCCTAAGAAAGCAACAGAAGCCAATCGACATCAAATGCCGTTCAGAGACAAATGCTGTTAGTAACGATCTCCCAATACTCGTCCGGGTAAATACATCTATCTAGTCCATTACAGCGAACGTTACAAAGTAGACTGCATCAGCATATCAAAACTTGTATTTAATACTCCTTGTATCTAAACATGGCTATTGCAAGTCAAAAAGACTTGCCATGTTTTGTAGGCACAAGTGGAAAACAATTGCGCTAAATAGAGTAGAGAAACCTTCCATTAGTCCAAACTCGACTATACCATTAGTCCACAATAAAGCTTATCGGCTCCAGGTCTTGTTCAGGATAATCAAGGAAAGAAATTTTGATGGGTTCACCCTCTTTTGCATATGGTTCAATTACGGGTCTCGCTTTGATTTGAGAAAATAAAAGCGAGTCTCCTCCTTTCACTTGCAGAATTTCTTTTTTCATTTCTTCTGAAAAAGCACCATATCCTGTAGTCTTGCCCGAAAAGACTGGTATATCACCCCTGAAGATGGTGCATGTATAAGCGGTAATAATGAGTCGAATGTCGTAGTCAAATGTAAGACTGGCATAAATCCCGCCCTGCCCGCGTAACATACTACGTGGTATATGGCCGCTGTGCTTGCCGGCAAGCATAGCCTCGCCCTTAGGGATATCCTTTGTGCTCATATACATCGTACCGAGAGTATCCATCGGATACCGGCTGTCGCACAGTGTCAGATTAACGCCTCCGTGTCTGGCAGGAAGAAGTTCCCATGCGCATTTCTTTTTCTGTACAATGGTACCATTATCTGTAAACACTTTCAGGTATCTGCAATCGAAATTCTCAACAGCAATGTATAGCTTATTAGGAATTCCCCAATACACAAAATTGAGCTTCTCATTTGCTATGGCAAAGCTTTGTGCCTGTGTACTTACAGACACAAGAAGTAGCAGCAAAAGCGCGGACAATGTCTTTATGTATGCGTCTCGGTTAATTTTTAATATGCGCATAGTGTGGCAGTGAGATGAAAATACAAAACGCCTCGCTCTGGCGCAAGTGGCTCCCACTTGTGCCTACCTAACCAGCCAGTCTTTTCAACTTGCGATATACAGTAAAAACTACCGAACGGCTACCAAGTCTGGTATCTGCAACGGAATTTTCCCCCTTTTCTACCCGGCCATATCGGGCATGACTTCCAGCTCTACTACCGTTACTACAATCTGTATGTCCGATAGCTTTACTGCCTTAAACTCAAACCACTTACTCAGATGCTGGGAGTAATAGTTTTTCTCCCTCAGAGGTTTACCCGTAGCTAACACATTACAGAGCTTATCGAAAATGCCATTAGCAGCAGTATTAGGGAAGTATTCGAGAAACGTGCCGCCAATGATGCGCTGGTGCGACAGACCCGTAATTTCTTCAAATCGCTTATTACACTGCACATACCTGAAGTCGCGTATCTTATCTTCGGTCCCGGGTATGGCTTCCAGGGTATAGATGCCGTCAAAGGCCGCATCCAGTATCTTTTTATTGAATTCTGCATGGTGCTTCAGGTTTTGCTGCGTCAGTTTCAGGTTGGTAATATCCGTCAGCATCAGCAAGCAGCCTCCCATAAAGCCGGTAACCGATACCTGTAGCCATTTTGAAGTAGGTGTATTGAACTGCTCCCTATTTATAACCGAACCTTCCTAGGCCACTTGCACATATTGGTCGAAAAGGAAAGATATATGCAGCATGAAGAGCATCTGCTTGAGGCTTAACTCGGCGCGCTGCGTTCTTGATATACCCGAGAGTTCATTAAGCCTTTCGTTGTGGTAGGTACAGCAGAAATCTATAATGAAGCCTTGTTCGTCGCGTACCGGCATATATACTGCTACCCCCACCGGCGACAACTCTGCGATAGAGGCAAGCATCGTAACTTTAGCCTGCTCGTTAAGCTCAGCGCCGGGTGACAGATCAAGATCGGTTTGTTTCATATATGCGTGTGCAAAGCTAAACGGTTTAACCCACAACCAGCGATTTAGTTTCTGCCACCCCAATGACGCAAGTATTCTTCCACTTGTGCCAATGCTTTCCTTAGTTTGCAACTAAGGACATGATGGTTTAGCACAGCAGGTCGGTAGTGATTTGTAGCTGAAGCATTATACATCTATTAGGCTGCATCAAGACAGTTAACAATTCCTTAGTTGCAAACTAAGGACAGCTTCTTTGATGGAAGACTAGGGAGAGCGGGGAAGAGAAAGAATAGGAGTATAAGGATTACTCATAATGCTGTCCTTAGTTTGCAACTAAGGGCATGATGAGTTTAGCACGGCAGGCCGGTAGTGGTTTGTAGCTGAAGCATTATCCAGCTTTAGGCTTTATAAAGACAGTCTACAAGTCCTTAGTTGCAAACTAAGGACAGCTTCTTTAATGGAACACTACGGAGAGCTAGGCGGTTTATAGGCACAAGTGGAAACACTTGCCAAATGGAAGTTCTAAATTAAATTTATTTTAATCGTCGGTGCAGGCGCATTGATATATAAAATACTGCGGCTATATTTAATGAAAACTATTCCAAATGAAATCATTAATCACCCATTTTCTGACTGCGCTTCTTTTTGTATTCAGCATCCCCATTGCAAGGTCTCAGACATTGATTCCACCGATTGGGTCGGAGATATACTTCGGACCTAAAACTGATCTCAATTCTATCAGTTGCGATATAATCAAGTGCCCTCGCACTTCTACTACGGGTGGTGGCTATTTGTATGCGATCGCATACACATCGATCGACAGCGGAGTACAAACAGGAACTGTAAAGGTTTTTCATACAGCAAGTGGGCTGAGTAAAACATATTCTGTACCCGGTGCTAAACAGATTGATGTGGCACTTGGTGATGCCCAAAGCGCCCCAGGAACCACCTACATTTGCTTCTGGACTTATACACAGGATTCGGCAGGGTATGAAATGGTCAAGTATTCAAAGGCGTCTATGATGCCAACTGCAACTACATTTTTTGACAATCTCGCCGGCAACAGAAGGATAGCATTTGGGCATAATCCCAAAGTGGATGTTTTCCCTATCTGGGGTAATAACATAACCGGAACAACAGTGCCAAAGATGCATGATATGGTCATAACGTGGTCCGAAGACGATGATTCACTTCATGCTGCATTCGGATATATTAACACGATACCTACAAATTATGCTTTTGCTATGCCAGCGCCAGTAATGCTTGCTAATGTGACTGCGCAATACGACGTAGCGAGTAGTAAATATGTAGCACATTTCGGTGCTTACACGGTTGGATCATCTTCAAGCCGTAGCTTATATAGAACGTCTGTTGATTTTACGAGTAGCACACCAACGGTTCTGTCAACTGCTCAACTTGCAAGCAACCCTGCCGTTATAGCAGATATAAGTATGGAGTCGCCTGGAGTTCACAGTAATACCTTAGGTGGCGCCAAGTGGGGTATGGTTACTCAGAGCTTTAATAATGAGATAATGCATTATAACAGTATTGATACTACAGGGTATTCTTTGAGTGGCAATACTGCTAAAGGCACATCGCCTTGCATCACTGCCGGAATAGGTTTTGTTAGCGACACTAATAAAATCGGTAACAAGTATTTTACTCCTGGTTGGATTAACTGTTCAAACGTATTTACACAGCAGGTTGATAGAAGAACAGGGAAGAGGCCATTCAGTCCTTTCTACTATGTTGCCAATGACACATCTGTTGCAAACTACCTGGCTATGGCGAGTACCACTAATACTGGCGATACCATAATGACTACATGGTACGATGGTGCAAATATTTGGTATAAGTTTTCAAATTCAATACCTACAGCATCTGTTCCCGCCTGGCCTGCTACAACTCCATCGTTGACGGATAAAGTTATTTGGCGTTCTGATACATCAGGTAGGATCGATTGGGTAAATACGGACAGGTTCAACCTATACCTAACCAATGATAACTCGACTAAGGGCTATTTACAGGCAGTGGCAAATGACTTTTATGATTCAACATTGGGTACATACAAGATTGTGATAAATGTATACAGTTCTATCACGAATACAGTCCGCACACTAACCGTAAATAATGCACGCCATCCAGACATTCAACTTTTTGACGACCGCCCGGACTCACTTGCTTTAGTTGATACGCCCAATTACCATCTGGTATATGCATATGAAAATCTAAGCGCTTCACCCACTGAAATATATATAAGGTCATACGAGATCAATAATCCATTTGACGATGCAAAATTCTCAATAACCGAGAATAGTAGCACACCCTATCCAGTCGGTAGCAGTGGATATGCTAAATCGTCCCCTCATATCGATGCCATAACAAACGAAACCCCAAGCATATATCCTTTCCCTCAGACCTATGGAGTGTCTATTACTTGGGCAGAAAGTGATGGGTCGATCAAGGTAAAGAATGCCAACATTACAGATAACATAACTACTCAGCCAATATATACCATAGGCTACGGTGTAAATCCTGATGTTGCGCAGACAGTAGGGAATAATTATCATTATGGCTATCACACATACTACGACCCAACGAACTATAAGTTGATCTGTAAAAAGTATGATGCATCATCAGGTACGTATCCGCTTATCGATTCCTTCATTCTCGATTCAGCGATTGTCATAACCGGACTGCCTCGCATAGAAGCATTTAACAGGCTGCCCGGTAGCGATGATGTAGAATGGGTAGTTGTAGCTGAAGTTCAAAATGGCACTAACAGCGAGGTAAGGGAATATCGAGGAGGCATATGTGATTTTTACACGACAAACTATTCAACCGCCCCTATCTCCAATGGTACAACTATATCCACATCGAACAACCCTCTTTATAACAATAACGGATATAGCCCATGCGTAGCTGCCGGGAGTGGCCCCGAAACCTATAGTAATCCTACAAGTCTCGGTAACAGTAACTACACGCTGGGATGGTGGATAGCAGGTAGTCAGTATAATGCTTTGACAGTTGCAGCAACAGGCTTTCAAGATGTGAGCGGAGGGTATGCCCGTATTAACACTAATTCTGTAAATCCCGGTGTAGTAACAAGCGGCCAAAGCAAGCTGGCATTAGCTAACGGCAGTAACGATGGAGTAGGAATTGCAGCTGCATGGGTTGCCGATACTGCCTTAGGACCGATGATCGTAATTAAACAAAGCCCGACTTTAAGTTTCAAGCCTGCAAGTGTAAAGGGCAGTGTGTCTGACAAAGGATTAATTATTTATCCGAATCCAGCCAATGACAGACTTTATGTTGCCGACCGCCTGATGCAATCATACACAATATCAGATCTAACAGGTAAGGCTATTATTAGAGGGATAGTTGCGGCAGACGGCATAGGCCTGCGAAGCTTGACACCGGGTGTGTATCTAATTGCAATATCGGACGTAAGAGGACATGTAAACCATGCGAAGTTTATCAAAGAATAGAAACAGGCATATTCTTTAGCGAAAGGGAGGTAATAACCTCCCTTTTTATTTATCACTGCGCATGGGGATTTGAGATAACCAACCAACTCTTCCTGTTTGCACGAGGATGCCCAGCTATCCATAGTGTTCCACCAAAATAGCTGTCAGTAGTTTGCAACTACTGACTTGGTGAATCTGGCACTTAAGCTCAATAGATGACTTTTGACAATCCCCCTTCCAAACCCTACTTTTGACACCAGTGAATCTACCATTCTTTATAGCGCGGCGGTACCTCATGCGTCAAAAAGGCGCATTCTCGTCCTTTATCATACGGCTGGCTATCGGGGCTACCGCCCTTAGCGTGGCTACCATGATTGTGGCAATGGCATTCATCACTGGCTTCAAGTACGAGATACGGGAGAAACTGTTCAGCTTCTGGGGACATATCCATATTACGCCTTACAATGTCAATATGGGCACCATCATCACCCCCGATCCCATATCGCGCAACCCCGTGCTCGAGCAAAAGATAAAAGGCCATAAAGAGATAAAGGAGATGGCGCCCTTCGCAGTACGCCCTGCCATCATACAGGCCAACCAGGTAATGGAAGGCCTCCAGCTAAAGGGTGTGGACGAGCAGTACCACCTGCCCGCAGGCGTAGGCTTCAAAGGCAAGGCGCTCAGCTATGCCGATACTGCCTACTCCAAGCAACTGCTCATCTCCCAAACCACGGCCGACCGCCTCAACATCAACATTGGCGATGAGCTGAAGCTCTACTTCCTCGAGCCCGGCACTACCTTCCCCCGCATCCGCCGGATGATGGTATCGGGCATCTACCATACGGGCATGGTCGAGGTGGACCGTGACTATGCCGTCTGCGACCTGCGGCTGCTCCAGCGCATCAACAACTGGGCGCCCGACCAGATCAACGGCTACCAGATAACGGTAAAGAACCAGGCGCTGGCCGATACCATCGCCCGACAGCTATACGATAATTATATAGAGCCGCCACTATCGGTCAGCACTATGTACGATATCTTCCCGAATATCTTCTCCTGGCTGCAGTTTCAGGATGTCAACGAGCGCATCATCCTCATCATCATGGCCATCGTCGCCATCATGAACCTTGCTGCCGCGTTGCTCATCCTTATCGTGGAGCAGTCGAGGCTCATAGGCCTGCTCAAGGCGCAGGGCATGGCCAATGAAGACATGCGGCAGATATTCCTGTACTATGCCGCGCTCATAGCGGGTATTGGCATCATATTAGGTAATGCTATCGCCCTCAGCATTGCCTTTCTGCAAAAGAAGTTCGGCTTCATCACCTTGTCCGAGAGTACCTATTATATGCGCTACGCACCCGTACGCATCTACTGGTGGCAGCCCGTCCTTATCGATGTGGTCACGCTGGTGCTCTGCATACTTTGTATGTGGCTGCCTACGTTGTATATTCGTCGCATACAGCCTGCCAAAGTGCTGCAATTCAAATAAAGCGTGTTGGTCCAGCAGCGTTATAAAGATATCTGCTCCGCGCAACGGAGTATCCCCGTGTTTGCCCAGCACTGGTGGCTCGATGCCGTATGCCCCGGCTGGTCGGCGGCCATCGCGCAAAAGGGCGACCAGGTAACGGGCATCTGGCCCTATGCCCCGCAGCAGCGCATGGGTATATCGCTATTGCGCAATGCAAAGCTCACCCCCTACATGGGCCCGGTGGTCTTTTACCCGGCCGATATGAAGGAAGCCAACCGCGACAGCCACGAGCACGATGTAATCGCCGACCTTGCGGGTCAGCTGCCCGCTACTAAGGTATGGCACGTATCGCTGCACCCCGGCAACCGGCAGGCAGGCCTCTACCGCGCCAAGGGTCTGCGCAACGAAGTACAGCAAACATTTCTCATCGACTTGGCTGGCGACGAAGCTTCATTATTTGCCAATTTTAAAGAAAGCCTGCGCCGCAACATCCGCGCTGCCGAGAAGGAATTTACCATATCCGACGATGTTTCCTGCCTGCCGCAGTTGTACAGTTATCAGCAACAGACATTGTCTAATAAAGGAGTGGGGCAACCTTACACCCTGGCCGATGTGCAGCGCCTGATGGACGCCTGCAAGGCCCACAACAGCGCCGCCCTCTGGGTAGCCCGTAAGGGTAGTGAGGTAGCCGCAATCGTCTGGAATGTGTGGGACCAGGAGCGCAGCTACTACTACATGGGCGCCCAAAAGCCGGGGGGCGATAGCTACCGCGCCATGTCGGCCCTGTTATGGCACGCCATCAAACAAGCAAAGGCCCGCGGCAATACCATCTTCGACCTCGAGGGCAGCATGGACCCCGGGGTGGAACGTTTCTTTAGGGGCTTCGGCGGCAGGCGGGAGCTGTACATCGTACTCAAGAAGTCCGACTCCCTGCTTTGGAATGCCATTAACTATCTCCGCTAGTTTATGAAACAGACCTTTACCACAGGTAATAAAGACCTCCTTATACGCAAGGCCGCCGATGCCGACGCGCAGGCCATCATCACCTTTGCCGGCGACCTTTTCTCCTCCTCCGACCAGGTACTTACCGTCCCCGACGAGTTTGACCCCACGCTGGAGCAGGAGCGCGATTTCATCCGCGTACACAGCCGCCCCGATGCCTTGATCCTCATTGCCCTGGATGGCGAAAAGGTAGTAGGCCTGCTCAACTTCCTCCCGGCCAATAGCTTCAAGATGCGGCACACGGGCGAGTTCGGCCTCAGCGTACACCCTGCCTACCAGCGCATGGGCATTGGCCGCAAAATGCTACAAGTGCTGCTCGACTGGGCCGCTCAGCAGCCCGATATCGAGAAAGTACTGCTCCGCGTATTCCATACCAACGAACCAGCGCTAAAGCTCTACGAAAGCTGCGGCTTCGTGAAGGAGGGCCGCCAGGTACGCGCCATCAAGCAGAAAGACGGCAGCTATGCCGACCTGATACACATGGCCTGGACGGTAGAGCGTCGCTAAGCGGCCTGACAAATACTCAGTCGCTTCACACCGAAGCAGTTACAGTAACTTATTGTCAAACTTAGCAGCCGTTTTGCGACATTTTGGCTCAAATACGACTATGGCAAAGTAATTGACAATACTTTTGCAGGATGTTTTTTAAAAAAAAGAAAAATATGAGCGACAACGCTTTTGAAAAAGAAGGTGCTGTGAACGAGAACCCCGACAACATGGCACAACCCGAAGATGTAATGGACGAGGCCCTGGCGAATGAATTGAATACCGACGACAGCATGGCGGGCACCACCCACCTCAACGACTCGGTAGAAGAGGAGAGCGAATACGAAAAACTAAGAGCGGAACTAAACGACGCTAAAGATAAATACCTGCGCCTGGTGGCCGAGTTCGAGAACTTCCGCAAGCGCAATGCTAAGGAACGCATGGAACTGACCCAGACCGCCGGTAAAGACATCATACAGTCGCTGCTGGATGTGGTAGACGATAGCAACCGCGCTACCAAGCAAATGGAGACCACTACCGACATCAACATGATAAAAGAAGGTGTGTCGCTGGTGTTCAACAAACTGCGCAACACCCTGCAGCAAAAAGGCCTCAAGGCGATGGACAGCATCAACCAGCCCTTCGATGCCGACCTGCACGAGGCCATCACCGAGATACCTGCCCCCAACGAAGACATGGTAGGCAAGGTAATCGATGTGATACAGCCCGGCTACTACCTCAACGACAAGCTTATACGCCACGCCAAAGTAGTAGTAGGCAAATAACAATATTTATAAGTCAACAATCATAAAAGACCCTTCAAGGGTATGGCAAAAAGAGATTATTACGAGGTATTAGGTGTTTCGAAAGGAGCAAGTGCCGACGAGATCAAAAAGTCTTATCGCAAGATAGCGATGCAGTACCACCCCGACCGCAACCCCGGCGACAAAGCCGCCGAGGAGAAATTTAAAGAAGCGGCCGAGGCTTACGACGTACTCAGCACACCCGAGAAGAAAGAACGCTACGACCGCTTTGGCCATGCAGGCATGAGCGGCAACGCAGGCGGCGGCTTTGGCGGCGGCCAGGGCGGCATGCGCATGGAAGACATCTTCCAGAACTTTGGCGACATATTTGGCGACGATGCCTTTGGCAGCTTCTTTGGGGGCGGCGGGGGCGGTGGCCGCCAGGGTGGCCGCAGGCAGGGCTCACGTGGTGCCAACCTGCGCGTAAAGCTCAAGATGGACTATGCCGAAGTAGCCAATGGCGCCAACAAAAAAATAAAAGTAAAGAAATACGTACCCTGCGGCACCTGCGAAGGCAGCGGCGCCAAAGACAAAAGCAGCATAAGCACCTGTAACGGCTGCGGCGGCACCGGCCAGGTACGCCGTGTTACCAACACCTTCCTGGGGCAGATGCAGACCGTGACCACTTGCCCTACCTGCAATGGCGAAGGCACACAGGTAACCGCCAAATGCACCAGCTGCAAAGGCGAGGGCCGCGTATATGGCGAAGAGACCATCAGCCTAGACATACCGGCCGGTGTGCAGGATGGCATGCAGCTGAGCATGAGCGGCCGTGGCAACGCGGGCGAGCGTGGCGGCCCTGCCGGCGACCTGCTGATACTCGTAGAAGAAGAGAAACACCCGCACCTCCGCCGCAACGAACTGGATGTGATCTATCACCTCCACCTGTCGTTCCCCGAGGCGGTGCTGGGTACCAGTGTAGAGGTGCCTACCATAGATGGTAAGGCCAAGATCAAGATACCACCGGGTACGCAGAGCGGTAAGATATTCCGGCTGAAGGGTAAAGGTTTCCCTGCCTTTCAGAGTTACGATAAAGGTGATGAGCTGGTAGAGGTGAATGTATGGAGCCCGCAAAACCTGAGCAACGACGAGCGCGACATGCTCGAGAAGCTCAAGAACTCGGCCAACTTCAAACCCGGGCCTGAAGCCAAAAGCATGAAAGAAGACCGCACCTTCTTCGACAAGATAAAAGACGCATTCGGGGGTTGATCGCAAGATCAACCCTTTTTTTGTTTCCCTCCCCTCCCCGCTCTGTTTCTCTTTCTTTATTTTTCTTTTGGGGTACAAAGGCCAGTACTGCTATGAAGCGACAAAGGCGTTGGCACCGTTCATCGTTCGGTAATTCTACTCCGCATCCACTGCTATGCGATTACCTCGCAATTGTTATTATCTTTGGCTTATCACACTGATGACAGGGTTCTATGGACAAAAAGATTCACCACGGAAGGAATATAAAGAAGCTGCGCGAGCTGCAGGACATCAAGCAGGATACACTTGCTGCCGACCTGGGCGAAGAATGGAC
>SEFT01000093.1 GCA_004144175.1 Sphingobacteriales bacterium | reverse complement strand
CTGCTGCGCCAAAGCGGTTTTGCAGTAATAAAACCAAAAATTATGATAGCACCTGGCAGGCAATTCGAATGAAGAAATTTCGTTGTTGCATCAACGCCTGTTCATAAATTATTATATGAACAAACAATCGTTCACCTACAAGGTTTATTGTTTCTTTTGAACCTCGAAGTGAATACCAGTGTCAGGAGATGATTCATATTTGAATAACAATATATCTCCTGCCAGGGGTGAAGGCCTTTTAACTTTTAATAACTTAGGCAATGTGATGGCAGTTTCGTTGTTTCCAAGGACGTAGTGCTTATATACTTGAATATTGGTTTGCATCTCTAACCGGTCATTGATGGAAAAGCTTGCGGGCAATTCGATGGACTTTAACCATGGCTGCCTGAATTCAGGAAGGCTACTTGTCTTTGTAAGTGTTACGATGTTTCCCAGGCTATGGCCTGGTTTTGAACTGCGTTCCCCTGCTGAGGTATAAGAGGCATCGTTAGCTGGAAGGTGAATAAGGTCTACTTCGATTTTCTCAGGTATTAATATGCCCTTTTTTGAAAGTTGAGCAGCTAGATGCAGCGTGATACCGACCTGGGGTTCTTTAGATAATGCTGCGTTCATTGTTTCTGTAACGACAATATCCAACGGGTGTAGGTTTGGCCATTGATATACCAGTGCATCTTCGCAAATGAAATCGAACCGATCTTCGAGTGAGATTGCTTTTATCAGCGTTCTGACGCTCCTGATATTCTCCTCAAAAATGTCGAGCAAAGTAAAGTGCACTTCTTCTTTTTCGAAATACAGGGCAGCCATCATACTCAGCAAGCCATACGGACCGCAACCTGCATCAAGCACGTAGATGCGTCGCTGCGTTATTTCAATCATGTCTGCGATGGCGGCTTTTAATCCCAGAACAAATTGGCGGGTGCGGGCTATGTCGAATAAACACATAGCAGCCCAGGATGGAGCTATAGCCTTGCCTGCAACAAGGGCCTTGTCACTTTCGTTCATTGAGCTATCG
>SEFT01000092.1 GCA_004144175.1 Sphingobacteriales bacterium | reverse complement strand
CTGTTATTTCTGATACCCGCTGATAGTTCCGATCATAAAAAAGAATTTGAAATATTGCGCAGCGAGCTGGAGCAGTATAACCCCGAGATGTTGCAAAAAGATTTTGTGATTGCGATCAGCAAGTCAGACATGCTGGATGATGAGTTAAAAACGGCTATCGCAAAGGAGCTTCCCAAAAAGATTCCGCATATTTTTATTTCGTCTGTAACAACAAAGGGCCTGGCTGAGTTGAAAGATTTGTTGTGGGATACGCTGAATAAACCTGCTCCTACGCTCTGATCGGCGGAAAGGGCGAGGGGTCTTTTACGCAAAGACCGCAACGCCGAAGAGCATACACTACGACAAATTTAGTTGTTGGCTATATGCTGTCTGTCCATCAAGCATTGGAATGAAACCAATGATCCAACCTCAACGCTCCGCAATACAGGATTGAACGCAGCACCCGGCTTACCGATCAACCAGTCAACTAACACTCTACTCTTACCAAACTACTCTAAATTGCGGTACCATGACTGCTGCAATACAGGCCCTGCGATCCTACCTGCAATCTTATTACGACACCGTCTTTCAACGATCCTATTTCATCAGTGTGCTCGCAATGATGACAATACTGATCACTGCGAATTATGCCATTCCTTCGCTGCAAGCGGAAAACTTTTGGCATTCGCTGTTGTTAGATTACCTGCGCTATGGCATTCCATTCGCCCTTGCCTACCTCTTACAGCAAATCCATAGCAACAGCAACATGCGCCTTATAAGGGAGCCCTGGTTCTGGACGCTGTTAGTGTTGGCGCCTGCCCTGTTTGCCTTGCGGGTAAATATTGAGTTCAATCAATCCGACTTTACAACAATGGCAGGCTCCCGGCATTTTAAACTGATCAGCTGCCTTATCAGCTATGCCGTCAAAATCCTTGTATTGGTTGTCCCCGTCATGCTGCTATGGTGGGTTAAAGACCGCAGGCAAATGAAACTCTACGGTTTTCAATCGCAGGATAACTGGCGCCTCTATGCGCTGCTGCT
>SEFT01000091.1 GCA_004144175.1 Sphingobacteriales bacterium | reverse complement strand
GTCCGTGGCCGAGAGGGAAATAACCCAGACTACCATCTAAGGTCCCTAAATCTATGTTAAGTTGATCAAACGAAGTTCGAACCCTAAGACAGCCAGGATGTTGGCTTGGAAGCAGCCATTCATTTAAAGAGTGCGTAACAGCTCACTGGTCGAGGGTTCGGGCACGGAAAATAATCGGGCATCAAACATAGTACCGAAGTTGTAGATAAAGCCGTAAGGCTATATGGTAGGGGAGCATTCTAAACTGCGTTGAAGGTGTACCGTGAGGTATGCTGGAGTGTTTAGAAAAGAAAATGTAGGTATGAGTAACGATAAAAGCAGTGAAAAACTGCTTCGCCGAAAGACTAAGGGTTCCTGATCAACGTTAATCGGATCAGGGTTAGTCGGGACCTAAGGCAAACCCGAAAGGGGTAGTCGATGGAAAGCTGTTTAATATTACAGCACTTGTATTAGTTTCGATGGGGTGACGGAGAAGTGAAAGATCCGCGGGGCAACGGAAGTTCCCGTTAAAGGGTGTAGTTATATTCCTGGTAGGCAAATCCGCCGGGAATGATGAACCTGATAGTACTCAAAGGCTTCGGCCGGCGAGATAGTGATCCTAAACATGCTCACGAGAAAAACCTCTAAGGTTAGGCTAATACAACCCGTACCGTAAACCGACACAGGTAGTCGAGATGAGTATTCTAAGGCGCTCGGGTGAGCCGTGGAGAAGGAACTAGGCAAATTAATGCTGTAACTTCGGGATAAAGCATACCACAGCAATGTGGTCTCAGTAAAATGGTTCAACCAACTGTTTAGCAAAAACACAGGGCCCTGCAAATTCGAAAGAAGACGTATAGAGCCTGATACCTGCCCGGTGCTGGAAGGTTAAGGAAGCTTGTCAGGAGTAATCTGAAGCTTGCGACTGAAGCCCCAGTAAACGGCGGCCGTAACTATAACGGTCCTAAGGTAGCGAAATTCCTTGTCGGGTAAGTTCCGACCTGCACGAATGGTCTAATGAGTTGAACACTGTCTCCTCCAC
>SEFT01000090.1 GCA_004144175.1 Sphingobacteriales bacterium | reverse complement strand
GTAAACGAACTCGAACAAGGCTGGCTGAAAAATGCAATCGTAGGTTCAGTTAACGACGTTGCCAACCGCTACACCGTTGATTCTATTTTCAACCACCGGGAAGAATTCGAGAGTGACATTGTAAAAGAATGCAATAAGCGGGTAAGCAAGTGGTTTAACGTTTCGCAGTTGCGAACCAATATTGTACCTCCTCAGGAGATATCTGAAAGTATCATTGCAAAAACCCGGGCCATACAGGAAGTGCAGGTTGCAGAAAATCGTCGGCAAGTGGCCGTAGCCGAAGCGGAAAGAAAAATTGCAGAGGCAAGAGGCGATTCTGCCCAGGCGGTTATCCAGGCAGCTGGTCGTGCCGAAGCCATCAAGAAAGAACAGATGAGTTTAACTCCGCTATATATTGATTACATAAAAGTTCAAAAATGGAGCGGCCAGGTTCCTACCACTGTAGCGGGAAGTGGAAGTGGCTTTATGCTGCAGCTACCCCGCGATACCAAAGAGTAATGCCCGCGTTCCATTAAGCCAGGCAGGCCGACCGAAGTCTACTAATTCAATGACAAAAAGAGCTATCAAACGCCGGAGCCTGTTGGCACTTATTACAGTCGCCTGTATTGCTTCTGCTATTTATGGGTTCACCTTACTATCAAGCCCGGTCACTAAAAATGTAGACAATTACGTTTACGACCTGCCCTATGCTAAAGGCAAAACCTTTCAGGTGGTGCAAGGCTATGGAGGATTGTTTTCTCACAAAAATGCTGCTGCACTGGATTTCGGCATGCCGGTAGGCACTCCCATTTATGCTGCCAGGTCGGGGATAGTTTTCCGATTTAAAGAAGACAGTGATGAAGGCGGACCTTTTCCTGATTTAAAACGGAAGGCCAACTATATCATGATTCAACACAGCGATGGCAGCCTTGGTTGTTACTGGCATTTAAAAAAAGATGGGGTATTAGTAGAATCAGGGCCCGTAGTACAAGGACAGCTTATAGCTTACAGTGGATATACAGGCTTTACCCTGCGCCCGCACCTTCATTT
>SEFT01000089.1 GCA_004144175.1 Sphingobacteriales bacterium | reverse complement strand
GCAGGAGGTACATTCAAATTGGGATCAGCAGAGGGATCTATCTGCCAGGGATATCTTACAGATCCCGTTGATAAACTCCCGGTGTCTTTTGTTGGCCGGGCCGGAGTAGAGATGATATAGGATCCACCTTCGAAAGCGATAAAGACCCTGTAATACATGCGCCCATAAGGAGCCGCAAGGTCAGCGTAACCGTTCTCTTTATTTTGGGGGTTGAGCACAGAACCGATTGTGCTATAGTTGGATAGACTATCGTATGATCGCTGGATGTTGATGGTGCTCACGGGTTTCTGGTATTCATTTCTCCAACTCACGATTATTTTGCCACCCGAATTTCTAACGCTTATCCCGGGCAGTATTTCCTGTGCATGCAAGTACTGGGCACTTGTAAGAATAGTAAACAACAACAGGAAAAAACTTTTCTTCATAGAAATTAACTCCGGTTAGCAAATATATACAACGAAAAGGAGGCCCGAAGTATTGCAAATATAGCAAGCTGTTAAATGAATTAAAAAATTAGCGACCCTTTTGGAAGTGATGCATTGCCCTGTAATCCGCCGGTATGTAAGCAGAGAATCCTGGTGCCGGAAGTAAACTCATTGCGATTAATCGCATCCATGACAGCAAACATCATTTTCCCCGTATATACGAAATCAGTAGGTACAGCATAGGTATTATAAAACGCATTCATAAAATCCAGTAATACCTGGCGGCTCCGGGCATATCCGCCAAAATGATATTGGTCGATAACGGAAGGAGTTGAATAAGCTAAGCCCGCATTCAACTTTTTTAACCGCTGTGGCAAATCGTTCAAACCTTTAAGCACCGGAACTGCACATATGATCTGGTCTGCCGCCGATTTCCGGAGTATACCTGCAAGCGTAGTGGCAGTGCCTACCGGCAGGTATATATGCGTGTAATTATTATCTGGGATGGCATCCATAATAAGAGAGGCACCAGCTGCACCCAATGGATGATACCCTCCCTCCGGAATTACCAAAACTTCGGCTTCGTTTGCACAATCGCCAGACAAAGCGGCGTAAGTCTC
>SEFT01000088.1 GCA_004144175.1 Sphingobacteriales bacterium | reverse complement strand
AAACAGGGCTTGGGACGGTTACCTGCAACCAATTAAAGATACAGTCGCCAAGTCGATCGAATTACTGACCGGTGTGGTCAACAAAATTCCGGCTGTTCAAAGCGACATCGTTGCTTTGAACAATGAACTTTCTTCCATCCGCGAGCCGTTGCGCCGCGATGTGATGCGCATTTTGAATACAGCGTTGAATATTGCCGGTAGTGACGATGCGGCTTACGGGTTAAGGGCTTTTTACAATGAACTGCTGGAGCAGGCAAACGATTTTTATCACTCGCAACTATACAACGAAGGACCAAAAAGCGCCTTGAAAATTTCGGAGGTCAAAGCTTCTTTTGCACAGGATGCACCAACGGTAAACGGCTTTGAAGTGTTGAATAGCTACTTCGACAAGCTGTTTGCTTCTAATCCAAAAGTGGTAGCTTTTGGCGAGGATCTTGGTTATATCGGTGACGTGAATCAGGGCTTTTCAGGCCTTCAGGCAAAGTATGGTGAAGAGAGGATTTTCGATACCGGCATTCGCGAATTGTCAATAATGGGACAAGGCATTGGTCTTGCTATGCGCGGCTTGCGTCCGATTGCCGAAATTCAATACCTTGATTATTTATTATATGGTCTTGAACCATTAAGTGATGATGCAGCTACTTTGCACTATCGTACAAAAGGCCAGCAATCATGCCCGCTGATCGTTCGCACAAGAGGCCACCGCTTGGAAGGTATCTGGCACAGCGGTTCACCTATGGGAATGGTTATCAATTCTCTACGCGGCATGCATGTTTGCGTTCCGCGTAACATGACGCAGGCGGTTGGCATGTACAATACCTTGCTCCAGGGCAATGACCCTGCTATTGTCGTTGAATGTTTGAACGGGTATCGCCTGAAAGAAAAGCTGCCGGATAATTTATTGGAGTTCACTGTTCCTCTTGGTATTCCCGAGGTAGTGAAAGAAGGAAGCGATATAACCATTGTAACCTATGGTTCTACTTTGCGTATTGTGCTGGAAGCGGCGCAGGTACTGGAAAAGAGCGGTATCAGTTGCGAAGTGGTAGATGTGCA
>SEFT01000087.1 GCA_004144175.1 Sphingobacteriales bacterium | reverse complement strand
ATTCGCTTATTGGGAGCGATGCAGAAGTAAGGGGTGTAAGCCGAAACCTCAACATAGGTGACAATACTGCCATCGATCTGGGTGGGGGACCCAAATAATTCAACCTGCTACGCTGGCAATCATTTCTTCGAGCTATTGAATAGACTAATTTTACGCCCATATGCAGCTTTCATCTTCCCGCATTACATCCTTATTTAATATCGAGAAGCCTATTGTCCAGGCAGGAATGATTTGGACGAGTGGTTGGCGACTGGCCAGTGCAGTAAGCAATGCAGGTGGCCTCGGAATGTTGGGCAGCGGAAGTATGTATCCTGCTGTTCTACTCGAACATATCAAAAAATGTAAACTGGCAACAGATAAACCATTTGCTGTAAACCTGCCCTTGTTATATCCGGATATTGATAAACATCTTCAAACCATTGTGGATGAGCAAGTGCCCATTGTTTTTACCAGCGCCGGCAATCCTAAAACCTTTACGAGCCAGCTGAAGCAGCATGGTATAACAGTAGTGCATGTGGTAAGCAGTTCGAAATTTGCGCTCAAAGCACAGGATGCAGGCTGTGATGCTGTAGTTGCGGAGGGTTTTGAGGCAGGCGGCCATAATGGAAGAGAAGAAACAACCAGTTTTGTTTTAATCCCTTCGGTATGTGAAAAAGTCGATATACCAGTAATCGCGGCCGGGGGGATAGCAACCGGAAGGCAGATGCTTGCTGCTATGATCCTTGGCGCTTCGGGCGTGCAGGTCGGGAGCAGGTTTGTCGCCAGTGAGGAAGCTTCCTGCCATGTGAACTTTAAAAATGCAGTTATCAATGCTGCGGAGGGAGATACCTTGCTGTCATTGAAGGATCTTACCCCGGTCCGGTTGCTGAGAAACGAATTCTTTGAGAAGGTACAGGCTGCACAAAAAGCTGGTGCGTCTAAAGCAGTCCTGGAGGAATTGTTAGGCAGGGGTCGGGCAAAAAAAGGCATGTTTGATGGCGACTTGAAAGAGGGTGAACTGGAGATAGGACAGGTAAGCGGGATGCTAAACAGCATAGCGCCTGCCGCCCAGATTGTGGC
>SEFT01000086.1 GCA_004144175.1 Sphingobacteriales bacterium | reverse complement strand
GATTTCATGCTTGCAGCGTACTGCCGTTGCATCGCGGAAAACGCCTTCCTTTACATCAAGCGGCGAGAATGACGAACTGACTGCTGCTACAAACATCGACTTTGTCCCAACGAAAGCAGAAATCGTACAGAAACGAAGAAGAGGATGCGAGTCAGAAAGTTCAGACGATCCTTCGATAATAGCATTCCATTGGTCAATCAAAATGAGACAGCGAACATTCATTCTACTGAGCTTATTGCACAGATTATCCCAACAGTAAAGATTTGATGTCAAATTAGCAGCAGCAGTCAGCAAGTCACGAAGCTCCCCATTCTCTTCAATTAGTGGCCTATTGAGGTTCAAGATTGTATTACAGAGGTACCCGGCAGCTTCCTCGGACGATCGATTAACCAGAGTACCGCTGTTGGCTATATAGATGAGAAGAACAGGATAACCAGAAGCATTCATTCTCATTCTCTTGCTGGCCTGTTCTCCGGCTGGTTCGTCTGCGAGAGATTTGGATGCTTGTTGAATGCGAAACCACTCGGCGTTGCGGCGGAGCACAGAAGCAGCCGTCATAAATAGGATGGACGACTTGCCGACACCACCTGGGCCAGTGATATATAATGGAGCAGGTGGTGACGAAGCATTAACGATTGTGTTCAAAATATCACCACTCAGTTGACGTGGCAATAAGGTCACAAGGCCATCTTGCGCGATAATTGCGATTTCATCAGGGACTGGAATACCATTGAAATCATTGATTTCGATATCGACGACTCTGAGATCACCACGCAGCGCCATGCAAAGGAGGAAATATAGTAAGAAGATCAACGCAGGCTTCTCCTTACAGAAAATGGCAAGATTGGTCAGTAGTTGTTCTGATGCTTGAGGTAGTAACCGTGAGCGAGTAAATTTTAAGCTACCTGATTGCTTTCGGTATGGAAAATCCTGTCGGAGGTAGTGTCAGCGAAGGCAAGCTGCCGCGAAGGATCATGTACATCTATGCAACCACATGTCCTGATAAGATGGGAGCTACCTCGAAAAACAGTGGGCATGATGTATTCTCGATGCGCCAAGAAAACATTGAATTGTTGGATGGTATAGTATGGAACGAAATGAAGACACTTTGATATTTGTGTAACCAGTGTTGTTATCTGCCTGTTTGTGTGTGTTGGTATTGTAAATATTTAAGTAAGGACGACAGGTAACATTGCTCGTAGAATTTCCCTTACATTTATTAAGAGTCTCCAATTGCTGTTGCTATCTATCCTTTGTGTGGTAGCATGCTAAAAGGTTGTATCATGTAAGAGTCTTATCTAAGGATAGCGCGCACATAATATGCACTTCTGTTGTATTATAATACTCAACAGCTGAAATCGGGGAAAGAAGAAACACAGATGTTATTGGTCTTACAGACACACAAACAAAACACGCAGAACAAGTGACTACGTGCTCGCTATGGCCGTGCTATCTGGAGACCGGGTTGGGGGGTAGCGAGCTGGACAAAGTCTTCTAGCAACTTTCCACCAACTTGCCAGCAAGGGGGGGTGCGGCAATATTAATGCAATTTTATATGTACTACGTACATGTATTACCTGTAATTTGTAGTAATATGTTGGTAATATTCGAGTTGGACAAAGTTGCCAGCAACATTGGTGGGTGGGTGGCCGCAGCAATATTGTATGCAACTTCTATATACTACGTATACAGCTTCTGTTAATTTACCAGTAACAAGTTGGACAAAGTTGCCGGCAACAAATCGGGGAGGGTGGTCGCGGCAATATTGTATGCAACTCCTGTATACTACGTATACAGCTTCTGTTAATTTACTAGAAACCTATAAGCAATTGACTATACGAGCCGGACAAAGCCATTTGACTAGTTTGGGGAAAAACGCGCCGGGGCAATATTTTTGACCATTTTATATTACGTAGTAATATACAACCCACTTTTTTAGGTTCGTATATTCCCAAAT
>SEFT01000085.1 GCA_004144175.1 Sphingobacteriales bacterium | reverse complement strand
GTGAACTCGTTGCCGCGAACCGGGTTCGGATACACGTTCAATCCCGCACCTTTTTTCGCCAGATTAATTCGAACAACAGCGCTGTACACAACCTTGCCGGTATTTTCTACAGCCTTAATACGGTAGAAATTATCGCCGGTATTAGGAGCTACATCCACAAAGCTGTAATCTGCCCTGTTGTTGTTATTCAAACGGGCTGTTACAGTGCCGACCTGTTTAAAGCTGCGACCGTCTGCAGAAATTTCGATTGTGTAGTTAATGACATTTTCTTCGGCGGCATTGCTCCAGGTTAATTCTATTCCAGAACCTTTCTGAACAGCTTTCAATGTCGTGAAGCGAACAGGTAAAGTTGGACTATAAGCCGTGTAAGAAATGTCGTCGATATTAAGGCGGGTACCACCGCCACTTGTTTTCACAATACGCAAACGAACAGGTACGTTTAGTTTCACTAAGAACTTTTCTTCAGTAAACGTAGTAGATGAAGTAGTAACATCAGGACTAACGTAGGCAGTCCAGGAAGCGCCGCCATCCGTAGAAGCTTCCAAGTGCCATGTGGATGCCGCATCGGAGCCATATGCCGCATGAAACACAGAAACATAACCTACGCCACTGGCAATGTCAAAATTCATGGCAATTTGGCCGTCACGGATACGGGCAGACTGGGTGCCGTTTTTCCTATCACTTGCAGTATTGCCTAACAGAGCGTCGTCAAAGGTCCAGCTTCCCGAGCTAAGAGTAACAGACCCTAGAGTATACCCTGCTTTTGAGCCTACTTCAAATTCCTCCCATAGCCCCACTGTGGTAGCACAAGAAGTTTGAGGAACAGTTCCGTCGGTTTTGTAATTTACGTTGGCACCGCTGTTCGTATAAGGGTATATCTTAAAGTAATAAGTTGTGTTTTGCGTAAGACCAGTAATGGTGACAGTTTGCGCACCTGCTGCTACATTTATATTGCCGCTGCTGTTTGTGACAAACGTACCATCTGTTGGATCAGTGATCGATGCGAAATCAACACTGCTCCATCTTATCAGGTATCCATCAGGTGTTGTTGCACCAGTAGCGTCTGTCC
>SEFT01000084.1 GCA_004144175.1 Sphingobacteriales bacterium | reverse complement strand
GCTAATATCAGTGTAACCATCAATGTAAATATTCCTGCAGGTGAAGAAATTATGCTCCGTTGGGAAGATCTAAACGATTCGGGCAATGACCATCTTATGGCCATAGATGATGTGACTGTTTCTGCTAGCTCTGGAGTTACTGCGCCTTCCATCAGTACACCGACATCTACCAGCGTTACAATTAACTCAGCTACGATTGGAGCTACAATCAACGCGGACGGTGGCTCTTCAATTACTGCAAGAGGATTCGTATGGTCAACTACGAATAACGATCCATTAATTGGTGGCGCAGGCGTTACGAACGTTGTAGAAGGTGGAACTTCTACCGGAACATTCACCACTAATTTGAGCAGCCTTCCTAGTGGCACAACAGTTTATTTCAAAAGCTATGCTACCAATGCTTCTGGGACCTCGTATACAAGTGTTGCCAGTTTTGTGACGCTCAAACCAGAACCATCAAACCATGTAACAGGTTTTGCTTGCGGAACAACGACTTCCAGCACCATTCCGCTAACTTGGATAGATGCTACTGGAGCAACAACACCTGATGGCTACCTGATCAGATGGAGCAATGTTGATTTTGCATCAATCAGCGATCCAACAGATGGTACGTTTGTCACAAACAGCAGCGGCAATATAAATGTAGCCGCTGGTGCACAAACCGTAACAATCGTTGGTCTTACGCAAAACACAACTTATTACTTTAAGATATACCCTTATACCAACAGTAGTACGAACGTTAATTACAAAACTGACGGAACCGTTCCTCAGACTTCCTGTGCAACTACAGTTGGGCTATGGGAAGAATTTGAAGTAGGTTCTAAAGGAAGCTATACTCCTGGCCCTGTTACACTAGCCTCAGGTAGTTGGAACTTTTCAGAAGCGTTGATTGGCAATAGTGCTTCTGATAACAAAAACGGGAACCAGGCTGCACGTCTTCGCACCGACGGTGTGATCGCAATGAACTTTGACATTGCGACTGGTGTTGGCTATGTGACTGTTAATCATGGTTCTTACGGAACCGATGCTGCTGCTACATGGCATTTGGAAGCCTCAACTGACGGCGGCAC
>SEFT01000043.1 GCA_004144175.1 Sphingobacteriales bacterium | reverse complement strand
CCATCATTACCTGTAACGGTACCGGTAGTGGTACCCCGGATGATGACGGATGCACCGGAGATGGGCATTCCGTTCGCATCTGTTACTTTACCCGTTACTGTGCGGGATTGTGCCAGGAGCTGCCCACAAAATAGCAGCACGCCCAGCAAGAGCGTCAGAAATTTTCTCATGTTTGTTAATCTTTGTTTTAAGAGTTAAGTCCAGAAGGAAACGAATATAAAACCCGAAACTATTTTAACAAATTTTTTTTCCACTTATCCCACCATATTTCCACTTATCATATTTTTTGAAGACTTAAACTGAATTGGTTATGCTGCTTACGTAGCTGAAAAAATGTTAGAATATTTCTTTCTTGAAATGTTTTGTCGTGCTATACAAGCTTTCTAAAGGAATTGACAGCAAAGCAAAAAAAAATCACGGCTAAGGATAGCCGTGATTTTTTTATGTGAAACGCTGGATTTGTTTTTACTTATCCAGGTTCGGATTGTTCAGCACTTCTGCCTGTGGAATATCGAAAGTGATCTTCTCATCGCTGTATGGTATAGGCACGCCTACTTCAAACAGGTGATTGTCGCCCCGGTTCACAGTTGCCTTGTTACGCTTCAGCGCCAGGTAAGCCTTTCCTTCACCCCACAGTTCGATCCTTGTCTGCAGGTAAATTTCATCCAGTAATGCCTGTCCGGCCAATGCATTGATGTAACCAGTATTAGTTATCCTGTCGGCAAGATAGCTTGTGAGAATACTCTTCGCATCAGCTTCTTTGCCCAAACGAGCTTTTGCTTCTGCATTCAACAGGTAAAATTCATCGGCACGCATGTAATGCTGGTCAGTTGTAATTTGTCTTTGCCCGCCAATAATACGCTCAGGAGCATAGAACTTGTTGATGGGCATATAGTCCATATCGCCGTCCGCGTAACCATTGGCAATGGATTGCGGATTGGATTCATAACCACCGTTTGGCGGATCGAACTGGCCTTTCCGAATATCATCTGCGCGGATAGCATCGTATAGCTTCTGGTCAATTGTTTTTGGATCACCTGCCCATGCGTAGCTGTAAGTAAACAGGTCAACCTGTCCCCACCAGGAGATGAGGTCAAGACCTTGCGAAAGGGTGATGTCCACACCCCACATCCAGCTTGGCGTAGAAACATTGTTGAAACCACCCAGCGCCTGTGCTGCCGTTGTCTTTGGATAAGCAGCCACGATATCAGCTGTTAGTGTTTCCACTTGCTGCCAGTCCTGCTGTGTACCACGGGCTGCCAGAACATAAGAGAGCAAGCCTTTGGCTACATTCTGATTGATCTGGTCTTTACTTGTTCTTTGAAAACCATCCAACAAAGCAACGGCATCTGTAAGATCATCTATCATCAGGTTCCACAGCTGTGCGGTGGTTCCCTTCGGCATGTTCAGATCATCAATAGAGGTATAAATAGGCAGTGCTTTCTCATTTCCTGTACCATACTCTTTCACATATAACTGTGACAAATAAAAGTAGGCATAAGCACGCATGGCTTTGGCTTGTCCCATGGTAGCCTTGTTTACCGGATCGGTAGGCGTTACATCCTGCCCGCCCAATACATCAATGATCGTATTGGCACCGTAAATCTGGCGGTAGAAATAACGCCAGGGCATGTATGCTGCGTTCAGGGTAAAATCCGTAGTTGCCTGGTAACGGGCCACACCAGAATACCAACCATAGTTAAGGGCACCCAACACCATGTCAGATTGCAACATGTCGGTATAAATATCTACGGCTTTCTGGCCAAAATCGTCATGACCAGTTGTACCGCCAACACCTACGTTAAACATCGTTGTATACAAACCCGCAACACTTCCGTTCAACAGGTTTGGATCCTGAGCCGCAGCACCCGCCAGCTGTTCCGGCGTCGTAAACTGGGTAGGCTGCGCATCTAAAAAGTCTTTTTTACAACCCGCCAGCAAAGCAGATCCGGCTAAGGCAAAAGACAAGATATATTTTGCTTTCATACTTTTTACTTTATTAAATTAAAATCTAGCTCTTACACCAAACGTAATTGTTGACAAAGGCGAATAACGGTATGTATCGGAGCTTCCCGTTTCTGCTGTTGATGGGTTCAAACCTTTTCTTTCAGAATGCAGCCAAAGGTTATCACCGGAAACAAAGAAGGTAGCAGATTCAATCACACCGGTTTTTTGCAACCAACTGCTTGGTAACGTATATCCCAGGCGAACATTGTTCAGGGCAAAGTAATTAGCCTTTGTCAGGAAACGTGTTGAAGCAGAGGCTACGTTTGCATCCTGGTTGTTTGACAAACGGGGAACGTCTGTTACATCGCCGGCTTTTTGCCACCTGTTGCGAATATCTGTATGCCAGTTGTTACCACCGATCAAACCATTGGCCATCAAACCTGCATACGCACCGTCGTAAGCGTAACCACCGAAGCTATACAGCATGGTTGCAGAAAGATCAAAACCTTTCCAGCCACCACTCAGGTTAAAGCCACCTCTCAGTTTGGGGATAGCAGATTTACCGCTATAATATTGCGTCGCCTGTGAGTACGTTTTTGTTGTACCCACACTCAGGTTACCCCTTTTATCAGGATTGTCGTTATAATATTGCTCAAGGTTCAGCACCTGTTCACCACTGGTGAAAGCACCATCGCTGTTCGCATCATTGTAATAAACAGTCCACATCGTTCTACCATCGGCAGCATCAACACCGGCAAAATTGCGGAGGTAATAATCAAAGATGGAATGACCTTTTGACCAGGCATAGTTTCCTTGCACATCAATAACCTTATTGGTTCCTGTAGAAGGATCAAGTGGCATCGCTGTGATTTTGTTGGTGAAATGCTCACCATTGATACCAAAGTCAAGGAAGTAATTCTGCTTTTTCAGAATGTGGAAGGTGAAATCAAATTCAAGACCCTGGTTACGCAACTGACCGTCGTTTACTTGGATCAATGCAAAACCACTTGAAGGACCTACTCTTCTATCGAAGATCAGGTTGTCTGTGTTCTTAACATAGTAATCAATATTACCGGTCAGGAATGTACCCATTCTGAATTCAACGCCAGCCTGGAACATTTTCGCCGTTTCCCATGTCAAGTCAGGGTTACCAGGAGTGGGAACACCAAATGATGGATTGTCATTCAGGTTACCAATATCGATCCGGCTATAGCCAGGATAGTAACCAAGGCCTTGCTGATCACCCAGGATACCATAGCTCGCTTTTAACTTCAGGTAATTTACCGGACCCAGGTTACGCATGAAATCTTCGTTGGTCATTACCCAACCCAGACCGATAGAACCAAATGTACCCCACCTTTTTCCAGGGAGGAAACGGGAAGAACCGTCTCTTCTGAAAGTACCGGATACATAATATGTGCGGTTGTAGTCGTAGTTCAACTGGGCAAAATAACTTTCCAGTTTGTTTCTGTCTGTATATGAGTTGGCAGTAGGATCGATTACGATTGCATTACTTAATTCCAATCCATAGTTGTCAACCAGGTTAAAACCGGAAGCAGTGGCTTGCTGCCATTTCCAATCGGTGGCCTCATGTGCCGCCAGGATTTCTGCATTGTGCTCGCCAAAACGCTTAACGTAACGCAGCATGTTCAACAGGTTAGTGTTGATCATTTCGCGTCTGCGCTGAAACAGGGAGCCATTCTGCGAAGCAGAAGAACCATAGAACTTATTGGAACGGTTTACATAGTTGTCGTTATAATACTGAACACCAAGCCTGTTTTCCAAGGACAGGTCTTTGGTAAACTTGATGGTAATAGAAGTATTACCGGTCAGGTCATTGCGGTTGGAACGCAAGGTATTCAGCGTAGCATCGGCAATGGCGTTGGTCAGTGAACCGAACTTACGGCCGGTTTCACCATAATCGTAACGGTTGCCACCAAAGATCGGGTCGGGAATAAATGCGCCTGCTGCATCACGCATAAACAGCGGGTAAATGGGAGGCATGTTATCAACAAACCAGAACACGCTGTTTGAGTTTGCTTCCTGCCCGTTGTTATTGGTAATGCTGTTTGAATAGTTAATATTAAAAGCAGTGGTCAGCCAGGACTTTACTTCGTGGCTCAAATTGATACGGCCATTCAGGCGACGGAAATCAGAATTGATGGAATACCCTTCATCTTTCAGGTAACCAAACGACGTATAGTAGTTCGTACGGCCATCGCCGCCACCCAGTCTTACGTTGGCTTCCCTACGGATAGAATTCTGGAAAGCATAATCTTCCCAATCTTCCGGAGAATATTTACGGGTAACATCAGACCTTACCATACGGGTAGCAGGGTCAATCAGTGCGGCACCGTTGGCTGCATTCCAAATGTTATTGCGGGGATCGATACCGGCAGTTGAGAACAACCTTACGTTAGCGTAGTTGGTTGGATTGGCATTGCCAACAGCAACGCCCTGGTTATACAAAGCCTCCCAGCCTAAAGCAATAAATTCTTCTGGTGACTCCAATACATCGTAGCGGGGAAGCAGGGATATGTTTGTACCCACACGGCCGTCGGCTTCGATAAAGGATTGCCTGCCGCGACCATTTCTTGTAGTGATCACAATAACACCGTTTGCGCCTCTTGAACCATAGATGGCAGTGGCAGCCGCGTCTTTCAACACGGTCATGGTTGCAATGTCATTGGGGTTGATAGAATTTACAAATCCAGTAAAAGGAACGCCATCTACCACATACAGCGGATCGCGGTTACCATTTACAGAACCGATTCCGCGAATGCGGATGGTTGCTGAAGTTCCGGGCTGACCGGAAGGATTGATAACCCGAACACCTGATACTTCACCAGCCAGGGCTTGCGATACGTTGGAAACGTTTTTGTTGGCCAGTTGCTCGCCGGAAACCACTTTAGCGGTTCCGGTAAAAGCCTGGCGGGTAGTGGTGCTATACCCCACTACTACAACCTCCTGGAGGCTTTGCTGCGCACCGGCCTGCAGCGTAACTGCGATAGTTGTTTGGTCACCGATGTTGACCTCTTGCGTGGCCAGGCCAACAGCCGAAATTGTTAATGTGCGGGCAGTACCCGGTACTGCAATAGAGTACGTACCGTCTTGTGTTGTTACTGTGCCGGTACTGGTACCTTTAACCTGCACAGAGGCACCAGCAATCGGATTACCAGCGGCATCTGTTACTCTTCCACTGATCGTCCGAGTTTGTGCCAATAGCTGCAAACTGAATAGCAGCATACTTAGCATAAGCGTCAGGATTCTTCTCATGTTTTTTGTTTTGTTAAAAATGATAGGGGCGCAAATC
>SEFT01000005.1 GCA_004144175.1 Sphingobacteriales bacterium | reverse complement strand
CTGCTGCGCAGATCATCGAAGAGCTGGAAGAGAGAAGCCATGAGATACCCAGCGCAACCATCGAGTTTTTCGAGCCGCCTGCCGTACCGGGTTATGGTGCTGCCGGTGGTTTCTCTCTGCGCCTGCTCGATAAGACCAACTCGGGCGACTATGCGGCTTTCGGCAAAGTGAATGATGAATTTATGGCCGCGTTGAAGAAGCGCAAAGAGCTTACGGGGCTGTTCACCTTCTTCGCTGCCAACTACCCGCAATACGAGCTGGAAATAGATAACCAGGCTGCGATGCAGAAGGGGGTATCGATAGGTAAGGCTATGGATAACCTCTCTATTATGATTGGTAGTACCTACGAGCAGGGTTTCATTCGCTTTGGTAATTTCTTTAAAGTATACGTGCAAGGTGAGCCTTCGTCAAGGCAATTGCCCGAAGATGTATTGAAGCTGTATGTAAAGAATAACCGTGATGAGATGGTGCCTTATTCTTCATTTATGAAGCTGCGGAAGAAGCAAGGGCTGAACGAGATCACCCGCTATAATATGTACACGTCTTCGGCCATCAACGGCGCGCCTGCATCGGGCTACAGCAGTGGTGAAGCCATCAAAGCCATACAGGAAGTAGCGCAAAACACGCTGCCGCGTGGTTATGATATCGACTGGCTGGGCCTCTCGAAAGATGAGGTAGCGAGGGGTAATGAAGCGCTTTACATTTTCATCATCGTGCTGGTGTTTGTATACATGGTATTAGCTGCGCAGTACGAAAGCTTTATCCTGCCGCTGGCAGTTATACTGTCGCTGCCTGTGGGCATCTTCGGCGCGTTGCTGCTGTTGAAGCTCATGGGGTTGTCCAACGACATCTATGCACAGGTAGGTCTGGTAATGCTGGTGGGGCTGTTGGGTAAAAATGCCGTACTGATCGTAGAGTTTGCCGTGCAAAAGCATCAGCAGGGGGCTACGGTGCTGGACGCAGCCATAGAAGGCGCTAAGGTTCGTTTCCGTCCTATCCTGATGACGTCTTTTGCCTTCGTTGCGGGTTTGATACCGTTGGTATTTGCAACGGGGCCGGGTGCATTGGGTAATCGCACCATTGGTGCGTCTTCGGCAGGAGGCATGCTGCTAGGTACCATCTTTGGTGTTATTGTGGTGCCAGGGCTGTACTACATATTTGGTACCCTAGCTGATGGCCGCCACCTGATAAGGGATGAGGATGAAGTGCCTTTGACCGAAGACTTCACACATAAGAAGAAAAAGAAACGCAAGCTGAATTTCTTCAGGAAGGCCGAGGATAATCCGCTTGGCGAAGACGATATATTGATCAATAAAAACGGCAATCATGACCATAAAGCTTAGAAAGAACATATATACCTGCCTGGCAATAGCTGGTCTCTCTACAGCATTGGGGGCGTGCAATATTCCGGCAGCAGTAAGTAAATCGGAAAATACAGCAGTACCTGCGAGTTATGCCAACTCGCAGGATACTACCAACAGCGGGAAGGTCAACTGGAAGACCTTCTTCAAAGACCCATACCTGACTGCCCTGATAGATACAGCGCTACAGAACAACCAGGAGTTGAACATCACACTCCAGGAGATAGCCATCAGCCGCAACGAGATACGGATAAGAAAAGGCGAGTACCTGCCGTTCGTAGGGCTGAAATCCGCAGCAGGAGCAGATAAAGCGCCAAGGTATACCAACACAGGCACGCTGGAAGCCAACACGCAGATAGACCCCGGTAAAGAAAGGCCGGAGCCGCTACCGGACTATATGTTGAGTGCCTATGCCACCTGGGAAGTGGATGTGTGGCGCAAGCTGCGTAATGCAAAGAAGTCGGCAGTGAACCGCTATCTCGCCAGTGTAGAGGGTAAGAACTTTGTAGTGACCAACCTGGTAGCGGAGATAGCCAACTCTTACTACGAGCTACTGGCGCTGGACAACGAGCTGAAAATTGTACAGCAAAACATAGATATACAAAGCAACGCACTGGAGATAGTAAGGTTGCAAAAATCGGCAGCACGGGTTACGGAGCTGGCAGTACAGCGGTTTGAAGCGGAGGTGCTGAAAACAAGAAGCCTGCAATACAATATAAAGCAGGAGATCACAGAAACGGAAAACCGAATCAACTTCCTGCTCGGCAGGTTTCCACAACCCATAGCAAGAAACTCAGATAATTTTATCGATCTGGGTACCGGCGATGTTGCTACGGGTGTACCGTCCCAGTTACTGTCTAACCGTCCCGATATCAGGCAGGCCGAGATGAACCTTACTGCAAGTAAGCTGGATGTAAAGGTGGCTAAGGCGGCATTCTACCCGTCTGTGCGTATTACCGCAGCAGCAGGATTGCAGGCTTTTGACCCTACCTATTTAGCAAAAGCGCCTGAATCTATTCTGTATTCATTGGCAGGAGATGCCATCGCTCCATTGGTGAACAGGAATGCCATAAAAGGTGTGTATTACAGCGCTAATGCAAAGCAAGTGCAGGCTGTATACAACTACGAGCGCACGATACTTAACGCTTATGTAGAGGTGCTGAACCAAGTGGCTAAGATCAACAACCTGGAACAGACCTACGACCTGAAGGCTAAGCAGGTGCAGGCTTTGACAAATGCCATTACCATTTCCAATGACCTATTCAAATCGGCAAGGGCTGATTATATGGAGGTGCTACTGACGCAACGTGATGCATTGGAGTCGAGGTTTGAACTGATAGAGACTAAGAAACAGCAAATGAACGCGAGGGTAAATATCTACCATGCGCTTGGCGGCGGATGGCAGTAGAATCAGATGTATTGTTTATGAAAGAAATTGGTCGGTGAAATACCGACCAATTTTTTGATATTACTGTAAGCATATTTAAAAGAGCGCGTTACTTAAAAACTACATTTCCATAACTCACATCAAGATTCATACTTCCGCGGCCGCCGCCAATTTTACCTTTGTAGATCGAAGTTTGCCCGTATTTATCCGGTTTCGATTCGGCAAGTGAAATGCCATCTACACCGTTTTTAACCTTACCGAAAGATACTTCCATATTGGCCGATAAGCTTGCCGCATTGTCGAAGTGGTAGTGCATATTGCTGAAACTTGAATTGATATCTATCTTATCTACATCAGCACCTATGTATTCAAATCTGGCGTTACCGCAATATTTCAGGTCCATTTGTACGCTTTTTAGAAGCTTGTCGACCGTGAGGTTGTCAAATTCTGCGGATCCTTTTAGCTGGTTTACCGATCCGATGTTCAGGTTGCCATATCGTTGTTTGATGTCCAGATCGCGTATGGTGCCGATTGTCGTCTTTTCAAACTCGTTCGATATTTTCAGACTACCTGCTTTATTGATCGTCAGTTTTGAATAGGCCGATTTTATATACCCGCTTTCTATAAAAGCAATAGACGCGCTACCAAAACCTATACGGATATCGTTGTCCGTACCCCTGATGTTGCCCGCTTTCAATCCCCCGTAATCGAGGTCTATTTTTACTTTTCCGTCCACATCTGCCAGGTCGATGTCGCCGAAGCGGTTGATAAATTCCGCATTGTGCCTGCGCGGCATATTAATAACATAATCGATCCGGAATTCGTTTTTGGATGAAATGGACAGCGTTTTTCCCTTGCCTATTACTGTTTTGTAGTAAATGCCATCAGCCTTGCCAGGCTCCTGAATGCTTACTTTGTCCAATATTTGCTGCACGCCACTTTCCGTCCTTGCTTTTGCTGTTACGGTTATATCTACCGTTATCTCATTCTTATCCCAGGTATTAATATCAAGTTTTCCGTAATGATTATCGATCACTAGCTTACCTCTATCGGCAGAAAATCGCCCTGAAAATTTCTTTTCCTTTGTGACCTGAGCAAAACCCTCGGGTATCCACAGAATGGTCAATAGGTAAGCTGCTAAAACATACAGGCTTTTCATCGTTATTCTTAGTTTAAATGAATTTGACTTGCTCTTTCTTTTGGGTCACCGTTTCCATTATTTGCAGTTGCCGGCTTATCAGCTGCACTTGCATTTGCAGGTTATTTCGCATAGCACTCAGCACCCGCTTTTTATCTGCAGATGCGGCATATTCGGTTTTCAATTGGTAGTATGCTTTGTTGAGCATGGCTATATCCCGTTCAAACTCCTTGCATAGCTCGGGCTGTGGTTTGCAGTATTGCTCCAGTTCGGCATCCTTCATTTGCACAATGGCCGTGTAGTATACCTCTGTTTCTTTTATAGGTGGTTGATCGTACACCATATGCTCAGGCACTCTTGAATTACTTTGGCTGGCGATAAATGCCCAAGTGCCGGCAGTGATTACCAGTAGCACAGATGCTGCTATCGCCAGTCTTTGCCAGAGCATCCTCCTTCGGTTATTTTGAAGGCGCTCGTCGATTCCCTCCCACAGATGCTCGCGGGGCTGGTATACATCCAGTTCTTCACTATGTTCTTCTATATATTTTCTCAGCTTATCCTGCATACTCTGTCTTTTTCAACTGTTCTCTCAATCTGGCCTTAGCCCTGTTATATTGCGATTTTGATGTGGATTCAGAAATGTTAAGCAATGCTGCTATCTCCGAGTGTTTGTAGTTTTCAAAAAGATGTAGGGTTAGTACCAGCCGGTAGCCATCGGGCAATTCGCCTACCAGTTGCATCAGCCTTACTGCTGTAATATTCATGTCATCATCGTCGTCAACTTCGTTGGCCAGGTTGTCAAACCTGCCTGCATCTTTAAAGAGGTCCATTCTTTTCTTCCGCAGGGAGTTGATCGACTTATTCACGACGATCCGTTTGAGCCAGCTACCGAATGTTGCCTCGCCGCGAAACTCTTGTATTCGCCGAAAGGCATCCACAAATGACTCCTGAAGTATATCCTCTGCTTCGCCCACATGATTTACAATGCGCATGCTTACGTTATACATCTGCTTAGCATACAGGTGGTACAGCTTGTACTGCGCCTTCCGGTCGGCATTGCGGCAGCCCTCAATGAGTGCCTGGTGTATATCGGTAGCTTTAGATGCCAATCGGGTGGTGTTTGATTAAGGACACAACATTGCTAAAAAGGTTGCACGAAGGTGGAATAAAAAAATTGTTTAGACTGACAAGGGCAGTCTTTTATTAGTGGTCTTTTATATCGAGTTTGTCATTTGAAATAATATACAACTGCAATATAAACTCACAGCAATAAATCAAAATATCTATCAATTGAGGACTACAGGTGCCCTCATATTTCTTTATCTTTAGTACCATGCAAGCATTCAGCTTCACTAAACAGCTATGCGATATCACAAGATACTTATAGTCTCGCTACTATTTATATTAACGGCAGGTAAGTTGTCGGCCTCGCACTATTATGGTGCCGATCTTTATTATACGCATGTGGCAGGCAATACATATAAGGTAACCTTAGTAGCATTTGGTGATTGCAGCGGTGGGCAATTCATTTCTTTTCCGAGGCGAAAGGCGCTCATTCATATCAGGCAAGGAAGTAAAGAAATACTGCGCGACTTTTTATTATTAGAAGAGCCCAAAAACGGTATAGAAGTGACGCCTGTTTGCCCAGCAGAAATTAATAACACAGCTTGTAAAGGAGGTACTATACCTGGTGTAAAAAAATTCGTTTATTCCAAAGAGTTTACCCTAAGCGGTGCTGCGCCGGATTGGAAATTTTTATATTTTGGATCGACAGATAGCGCTGTGATTGCAGGGCGCAGTAATAGTCTCACAAACGTGAGTCCCGCAGGAATCATTACCCTGGAGGCTACATTAGACAATACAAAAGAGCACAATTCGTCACCGGTATACTCGACTATTGCAACACCTTTTTATTGCGTGAACAGGCCGGTAAACTTCAATCCCGGCGCTTTAGACGGCGATGGCGATAGCCTTGTATATGAACTTGTGACCGGCATGGATAGTAATGTAGCTGTACGATATATACCTGGTTTTACCCCAAAAGCGCCGCTCGATGTAGTGCCCGGGGCATTTGGATTCAGCACGAGTACCGGGCAGCTCGCATTTACCCCCAGAAATACGCAAAAGTCGCTTGTGGTGTATCAGGTGAAAGAATATAGAAAAGGTATTCTAATTGGTAGCAGTATGCGTGAGATGACCGTTGTGGTTATGGATTGCATCAATAATCCACCCGGGGGTGTGTTATCAAACACTGTCGGCGCAACGCAATTGAATAGCGTAACTGTAAAAACCTGCAAAGGCAGCCACGAACTGGTTTTCGACATCAATCCGGCTGATGCTGATAATGGCCACATCATTAATATGGTAGCCAATGGCTTACCCAAAGATGCAAAACTTGAAATCACCGATAATAATACGACGCGCCCCCGTAGTAAGTTTGTATGGCCTATGCCTGACCTGCCGGATGGCGACTATACCTTCTTTGTAACCTATACAGATGATGGATGTCCGATTGCCAGCAAGCAAACGCAGGCCTACACTATACGCATAGCTCCCGATACAATAACTTCTCAGGCGACAGAAGCCGGCTGTCGCAAGCGTGGAGTAGTAACGGTTGCTGTCCCTCCCGCATGGGATAGCTGGAATTATGAAGCTTTTGAAAGCGGCAAAGTTGTTCATAAAAGGACCGGTATAGGCACATACATTACCAGCGATAGTATGCAACCGGGCAGATATGTTATAAAAGCGGTAAACAATATTGGCTGCATTGCCGAAACTACAGCTGAGGTGCCAGAGGGCTGTTTTCTTGCAGATATACCAACCGCATTCAGCCCGAACGGAGATGGAAGTAATGATATACTTTATGTAATGGGCGAAGGGGTGCTTGAGATGCAGCTGAAAATATACAACCGTTGGGGGCAGGTTGTATTTGAATCGCGAGACCTGAAAACAGGTTGGGACGGTACATATAACGGTGCCGAAGCGCCGATGGAATCATATGCCTATGTGCTAACACTGGTATTAAAAAACGGGCAATCTTTGTATAAAAAGGGCAATATCACGCTGATAAGATAGCCTCTTTGCGGGTTTAGGTTGGTAAGTTGTTGACGCTTCGGTGTTTAAGGTGTATTGGTAAATATCTGCCTTTTTTCTTGCATGTACGCAATATAGGTGTTATTTTCATATCAACATTGTCGCAATGTTTACCCCTAAATATTTGCCATGTACTATTATAAACCTATTTTATTGGTACTGCTGGCCGTACTAATAACCAGCCCTACCGATGCCAGCCATTTCTTCGGTATGGATCTCGTGTATAAGCACGTAGCGGGAAATACTTACAAGATCAGTATTATTTCTTACGGCGATTGTAGCGGCGATCAGTTTTATACCTTCCCGCTTAACCGCCCGCGATTGCACATACGGAGGGGCACTGCCGAAATGTATGCGGAATACCTGGACCTGGAGCCGCCAAAGGACGGTTTGGAGGTGACGCCAGTATGCACCACTGAACTTGGTAATACAAGTTGTGCAAATCCGCTGGGTATGGTGCCGGGTGTCAAAAAGTTTGTCTACTCAAAGGAATTTACACTCAGTGGGCCATCATCCGAATGGAGATTTCTCTACATGGGCGAAACGGACGGTCCCGCCTCGGCCGGCAGAAGCAACAGCCTGACTAATGTATTAGCACCCAGTGTAGTAACGCTGGAAGCATGGCTAGACAATTCGGTACGCCAAAACTCATCACCAGATTACAACACGATTGTACCATCTTTTTATTGCATTGGTAAGGAGAGCAGTTATAACCCAGCCGCTGTGGATGCCGACGGCGATAGTCTGGTATACGAGCTGATACCTGCGCTTGACTATAATACAACCGTAAATTACCTGGCCGGCTTTACCGGAAGCAGGCCCTTGGATGTGATGAATAACTCTTTCAGCTTTAATAACCTTACAGGCCAGCTTAAATTCACGCCTCTTAATACCCAGCGGTCACTGGTAGCGTATCGGGTATCGGAATATCGCGATGGAGTTTTTCAAGGTTCGAGTATGCGCGAGATGACCGTTCTTACAATGCCTTGTGGCAATAGTGCGCCATCGTCTGGTATATCGAATGTCGCAGGAGCAGCGATACTGGATAGTGTGACTGTGATAACATGCATGGGCGACCATGAACTGTCTTTTGATCTGCGGCCTTTAGACAAAGATGGCAACAGCGTTACTATAGAAGGAAAAGGCCTCCCCGCCGGATCAAGATTAAATATTACAGGCAATGGTACAGCCAGCCCAAGTGCACGTTTTATATGGAATATGCCTACGCTGGACCAAGGGGATTACATATTTTTTGTAACCTATACCGACGATGCATGTCCTTTTGTGGCTAATAATACGCAGGCATATACGGTGCGCTTGCAATACGCCGATGTGTACAACCCACCTGTTGGGTATATATCTAATGTGGTGGGGGCCAGTTTGATAGACTCCGTAACGGTGAACACATGTAGGGGCAGCCACAAATTGACCTTCGATATAAATCCCCGTGACCGTGATCCTAACCATCTTATTGACATGGTGCCCGAATATTTGCCCGATAGTGCAAAAATGGACATTACGAGAAACAACACAACCAAGCCGCAAGGAAGGTTCAGGTGGGATATGCCTGAACTGAAAGATGGCAATTACAGTTTTCTTATAAGCTACAAAGACGATGGCTGTCCCATAGCGGCCAATAAGCAAACGTATACGATAAGAATAGGGCCCGAAAGCATAACGCCGGAAGCCATACCTGCAGGTTGTGTAGGGCAGGGCCTTGTAGCAATCAATGTTCCTGAGAGTTGGATACCCTGGTCTTATGAGCTGCGAGATAGCGTGCAGCTAAAGCATAGTAAAAAGAACCTCACTGGTGCAAATGCTTCGGATAGCTTACCATATGGTAAATATAAAGTAACCGCTTTCAATTACTTCGGATGCAGCGCAAGTACTATAGTAGAAGTGCCTTTCGACTGTCATCTTGCTGATGTACCAACAGCTTTTTCGCCAAACGGAGATGGCAAAAATGATATGCTATTCGTACTGAGTGAAGGTGTGCAGCAGATGAGTTTTAAAATATATGACCGCTGGGGCCATGTTGTCTTTGAGGCGAATGATATGAAGGCAGGCTGGGATGGGAAGCAGGGCGGAACAGACCTGCCCATCGATTCTTATGCCTATGTATTATCGGCTATGTTTAAGGATGGGCGTTCTGTAAATAAGAAGGGAAATATTACCTTGATACGGTAAGTCGACATCTGCCACATAAATTTCTCGTTATCAAATCTATTATCTCTGCTGCCGCAGACGAGCTGGCGCTGTGTATAAAGTTCAATTGTATTTTATAGCAGTACAGAACCAAAGAAAAATTTGGCTAAATAAGGGTTTAGCAATAACTTTGAAATGCAAAGTGCTTTTAAATAGATTGATCAGTTTACTACTTAAAACCAAAATATCATTATGATGCCAAAAGCAAATCTTACTACACAAGGACATCCCGCTCCGCTAGCCAAATGCATGCTAATAGGCGCAGCAATTGGCTTGGCCATCATATCCATATTCGTCTTCGGGGTGGATAACCCAGACCCAGAGTGGGGTACATACTGGCGTATAAAACCATTGCTGCTAACGCCGGCTGCCGGAGCAGCTTGCGGTTTCTTTTACCACCTGATGGACAGCATGCACTACCGCGCCGGTTGGAACCGCATGCTCACCATCGGTCTAAGCCTGCTTGTATGTGCAGTTGGGCTGTGGATAGGCGTAGTGCTCGGCCTGAATGGTACGATGTGGGATTAAGATTTTTAACGCTTCATAGAACTCCTGTTTGTGCAGGTACATCAAGGCACATAGGATGAAGAGAGCTGTTATTGGCAGCTCTCCTATTGTTTTAAATGGAGCCGGTTTCTGATCGCAGTTTCTCGATCTGTAAAATATTGTTCTGGATATCTTTCATAATACCTAATGCCCACCAACTGGCATAAAAGTTGAAAGTAGTGTTTAGCTTGAAATTACTGTAGAGATGCAGGCGGTGTTTATTATTTCCTAGCGACTCCAACTCATAAGTGCCGTTCAACACATCGAAATACTTACCACCAACCACCAGGTGCTCGTCCATTGTAGTCAACGGTATTTCGTGCGGGTGGGCTTTAATGGTAAATGACATCTTCTTGTTGGGAATGTATTCGGTCACCGTTTCATGAAATACTAAGCCGTTAGTAAAGATTGCTTCACGGCTGGCCCCAACGCCTTCGTAGTTCAGTTCTGCCTTTACCGGACGTGGGAAATCTAACAAGCGTGTCAGGGAGCCTTTATCCTGTTCTGCACTTATCTCACGTACCCGGGTTACATTACTCCATATTTTTTCTGCGGGTGCGTTTATGTCGATATAAGTGTAAGCCCGGTACTGTTTAGTATCAGCACCGATCATGTGCTCGATAGGTGAGGCAAAAAATGGCAGCAGAACTACCAAAGGGACATATAGCTTATCATTTCTTTTCTTAGTCTTAAAGTATCCGCCAATGATCCCACCGATAGATGCAGCTATAAGGAAGACCGGGAGGATCATCAATAAACATGGCCAGCCTTCTATTGCAAAAAACAGTGTAATAATAAAGAATGCCATAACAGGTACCCAGGGCATCAAGATGCGGTACCACCAATTTGCGGCCTTTTCTACTTTCGAGAAATAAACGGTAAGGTAACCTACAATGGATGGCAAAAAGCATAGGAATGTAACAGACATCATATTGAATATTTCATTCCACCCGATAATACCAAAGACAAACCGTAGTAGCAAGGCATATGCAATAGGTACTGCAACTACTTTTAGAATAGAATTTAATCTCTGTCTGCTCATCTGGGTTTTAGTTAATAGTAGGACAATATTAAGACGCGCATGCTTAAAAAAGAAAACCGCCCATCGGGCGGTCTTCTTAGCTATTATTTCATGCTTATCTCTTTTTTATTCTTCACATATTTCTCAAGCCAGGTGTCCATTTCCCATAGCATGTGGAGGATGTTTTCGCGGGCGGCGTAGCCGTGGCTTTCGTAAGGTAGCAACACCAAGCGGGCTTTACCACCTGTACCTTTTATGGCCTGGAACATGCGCTCACTCTGTAGCGTAAAGGTGCCGGGGTTGTTATCGGCATCGCCGTGGATAAACAGTATCGGTTCTTTCAGCTTGTCGGCATAGTTAAACGGCGACATATCATTGTACACCTTTTGCGCTTCCCAATAGCTTCGTTGCTCGGCCTGAAAAGAGAATGGCGTAAGTGTACGGTTGTAAGCACCACTACGGGCTATACCGGCAGCAAACAGGTCGGAGTGTGCCAGCAGGTTGGCAGTCATAAAGGCACCATAAGAGTGTCCCATCACCGCACAGCGGTTCTTATCTACCACACCCATCGAATCAACTGCTTTGATGGCTGCGGCTGCATCAGCTACCAGCTGTGGTATATACGTGTCATTCGGCTCTTCTTTGTCTTTGCCAATGATCGGGAACTGTGCATCTTCGAGCACCGCATATCCACGCATTACCCAGTACACAGGCGAACCCCAGTAAAGGCTGATGAATGCATTAGGCGATTCTTTTACCTGGCCTGCTGCTTTGGCATCTTTATATTCGGTAGGGTAAGCTTCCATTAGCATGGGCAGGCGTTCACCTTTAGTTTTGTCGTAACCAGCAGGCAAGTACAGGGTAGCATAAAGATCTACGCCATCGGCACGTTTGTAGTTTATTTTCTGCTTACTCACATCGGCTAGTGCCTTATATGGATTCTCTTTAAAGGTGAGCTGCGTGGGTTTGCTATCTCCCTTGTAGTTGCGCAAGTAGTAGTTAGGATATACTTTAGGGCTTTCGATGCTGGTAAGTGCCAGCTTCTTTTCGGCATCGATGATACGTATTACGCGCTCGTAGGTTGATTTACCATCTGCTCTCCACAGCCTTTTTGTTTTGGCATCGGCTATTTTAAATTCATCGATGAAGGGCTTGTTGCCTTCGGGTGAATATCCTTCCCCCGTCAGGTACAGGCTTTTGCCGTCCTTGCTATATTGGAGTACAGCGCGGTTATATTGGTTGTATGTATTTACAAAATCTCCCGGGTCGCTGTACACGTCTTCGGTCGATCGGTCCCATATTACCCGCAGCGGACTATTTTCTTTCGATGGATCGATAAATGCAGTTCTTGTATTACGGTTCTTCCACCAGTAGTCGTAAACAATGGCCATGTCCTTTCTGCCGAATTCGATACCTGAAAAACGATTGTTCAGTTTGCATACCAGTTTCTCTTCTGTAAAAGGATAGTCGGACTGGAATACCTCATCCCTGTATTCGCTTTGCTGTTCGGGGTCGCCGCCATCAGGAGCGACGGCCCACATCAGGGTCGATGGCATATCGCTGCGCCAAAAGATGCTTCTTTTGCCTGCTTCTACGGCATCGTAGCTTACAGGCACTTTGTCTTGCAGCGGACGGTCGTAGAATGTCTTCACGAATGTGCCGTTGATATCGTAGATATTGAAACGGCTAGGGAAAGAGCCGTACGTAAGCGTATAGCTATATGGCTGCCTCACTTCTTCTGCCAACAGGTATTTGCCATCAGGCGAATAGGAGAAACTTTTGTATACACCGTCTTTCAACACTTGTTGTATTGGCCTGCCATCTACAAAGGCTTTTACCACCGATGTAGTGGTGTAGTAGTCAAACTTGGCTTCGTCCTGCTTATTGCGCAGCAGATCCTGGTAGGTGCGTGCGGCAGCTTTTACGCCGGTAGCGTCTTGCGTGGCAGGGCCTTTCGGCAGTTCGCGTACTTCCGGCATCTTAGCCTTGTCGCCTTTGTAGCGCACAAAGAGGTAAGAATCGTCCGGTCCCCACATGTACGCACTACCCATCGTGGCGCTGATGCCCGACGGTATGATCTCCTTAGCCTGCCCTGTCTTCATATCGATCACCCACAGGCTTAGCTTATTGAATGCGGCATTGATGAACGCACAGTAATTCTCATTTGGCGAAAAGCTAAACGACTGCATCTTCAGGTTAGCGGGCAAGCCTTTTACTGTTATCGGCTCTTTGCTGATGAGGTGCTGTATCTTAAGCCCTGTATAATACGTGCCGCGCGATAGGCTAAAGTTCTCAGGATTGATGCGTATACCTGCCAATTTCAGCTCCGGCTCGGCCAGTTCTTCCAGCGATTTGTAGAGCGACCTGTCGAGTAGTGCGAGGTACTTATTGTTTCGGCTCACGATGCTGGCAGATGGTGCCTTTACATCTGCCAGTTCCAGTATTTCGGCAGGTGGCTTTTGGTAGTCGGTCTGTGCAGATGCATTGTTGCCGATAAGTGCAACTACTGCAACAACCCATATTTTTATGTGTCGCATAGAATTGAAGTGTTGAAAATGTGTGTGGTAAATATAGGAAAAGCAGGTGAGGGCTGATATAGCGCAGAAAGGGGGATAAAAAATTGGCTGCCTCTGGTTTAATGTCTAATATTATTTGATAAACACAACCGATGAAAATAGCTACCTACAATGTAAATGGTGTGAATGGACGGCTGCCCGTGCTACTTCGCTGGCTCGAGGAGTCGCAGCCCGACGTTGTATGCCTGCAAGAGCTAAAAGCTCCGCAGGAGAAGTTTCCCGAGCAGGCTATCAAAGATGCCGGCTACAACGCCATATGGCATGGGCAAAAAAGCTGGAATGGCGTAGCTATACTCGCCCGCGGTCTGGATATAAAGGAGCGCACCCGCGAACTGCCCGGTGACCCTGAAGATCTGCACAGCCGGTATATTGAAGCTGAGGTAAATGGAATCATCGTAGGCGGGCTTTATTTGCCAAACGGTAATCCTACACCGGGGCCCAAATTTGAATATAAGCTGAAGTGGTTTGAGCGGCTAACTGCCCATGCCGCAGAACTCATAAAAGGCGACATGCCCGTGATACTTACGGGCGACTATAATGTGATGCCCACAGAGATGGATGTGTATAAACCGGAACGCTGGGTGAATGATGCCCTGTTCAGGCCCGAGACGAGAGCTGCATTTCACAACCTGCTGTCGCAGGGGTGGACGGATGCATTGCGCCATCTGTACCCCGATGAAGTGATATACACATTCTGGGATTACTTCCGCAATGCGTATGAGCGCAATGCAGGGCTGCGTATAGATCACTTTCTATTGCACCCCAAACTGGTAAAGAGGCTGAAAAGCGCCGGCGTAGACCGTCATGTGCGGGGTTGGGAAAAATCGAGCGACCATGCGCCTGTGTGGATAGAGTTATCTAAGAAGTAATTGCACAATAAAATTTTTACATTGCATTCGTTTAAAGCTATCGATCAATGAACGAAGAAATACGCCAGTTAGCACCCAGCGTGCTTTGGAACCATTTTGCAGACCTGAATGCTGTACCACGCCCTTCAAAAAAAGAGCAGCGGGTAATTGCCTTTATGAAGTCTTTCGGTGAAGGGCTGGGATTGGAAACAAAGGTGGATGAAGTAGGTAACGTCATAATCAAAAAGCATGCTACCGAAGGTATGGAAGGCCGCCAGACGGTGGTGTTGCAAAGCCACCTGGATATGGTACACCAAAAGAACGGCGGTACGGACTTCGACTTTGACAAGCAGGGGATAGAGATGTATGTAGATGGCGACTGGGTAAAAGCAAGAGGTACTACACTGGGCGCCGATAACGGTATAGGCGTGGCCGCGATCATGTCACTGCTGTCATCTACCGATATTCCGCACCCGGCAATAGAAGCCTTATTCACAATAGACGAAGAAACGGGTATGACCGGAGCATTGGCGTTGAAAGGCGGGCTGCTGGATGGCGCCATACTGCTGAATCTGGATACTGAAGAAGATAATGAACTGACTATAGGCTGTGCAGGCGGTATAGATGTAACAGCAAAAGGGGGCTATAAACAAACCGACGCTACCGGTACAGGCTACAAGATAACGGTGAAAGGGCTAACCGGAGGCCATTCGGGTGGTGATATCCATCTGGGCCGCGGCAATGCCAATAAGATAATGAATCGCATCTTGCTGAACCTTACTAAAGAGTATAGCTTAGGCATAGCCAGTATAGATGGCGGCAGCCTAAGGAATGCTATACCGCGCGAATCTGCGGCGCTTGTCGCTGCCAATGGCGATATACAGGCTACAGTAAAGAAACTGGGTGACGTGCTGAAAAGCGAGTACCAAGTAACAGATCCGAACCTTTCCATAGAGATAGAGCCAACTGACAAGCCAGCGCAGGTAATGGATAACGCCTTTCAGCAGCAGCTGCTACGCGCTATATATACTTGCCCAAATGGCATCTACCGGATGAGCCCTGAAATAAAAGGTCTTGTGCAGAGCTCTAACAATCTGGCCCGTGTGCTGGTAAAGGATGGTGAGTATAACATACAGTGCCTCACGCGTAGCTCGGTAGATACCGAGAAAATGGACCTGGCCGATGCAATTGCCAGTGCTTTCGAGCTGATGGGCGCTACGATGACCTATGCAGGTATATACCCGGGATGGCAGCCAAGGCCCGATGCGCCTATTATAAAGCTGATGAGTGGCCTGTACCAGGAGATGTTTGGCGAGCCAGCACATGTAAATGCCGTACACGCAGGCCTTGAGTGTGGTATACTCGGCACCAACTATCCGGACATGCAGATGATATCGTTCGGGCCTAATATATACGGTGCTCACTCGCCAGATGAGCGCGCGCAGATCAGCTCTGTGCAGAAGTTTTGGAAGTATCTGCTGGAAACATTAAAGAGAATACCATCGAAGAACTAATAACAGTAAAGCCGCAGCATATACGCTGCGGCCGTTTATTTTATGGTTTATATTACCACCACCATCTGCTCATGGCGCCAGTGAAGGTCAGACCATTCAGAAAGGTGAATGTTATCGCAATAAAAAGCAGCACTCTCGTTATGTAAAATCTGATGCTCCGCTCTCTTGGAAAGAACTGATAGTAAGCGAAACTAAGATAGAGTATAAATGCCGTGATCATCGGCGTCATACTGCCCTGGATGATGCCGGTAAGGCTTGATAAGATTATGGATATAATGAAAAAGATATTGAACTGCGCCACCAGGTACACGTTCAGGATAAAGTTCTCCCAGTAGTTATATTTTGAATGCAGGTTGAGTATCCAGCTCCAAAAGGAGAGGAAGGGCACTATGGCGCATAACATCAGCGCAGGATACTTGGCAAAGAAAATAGCAACTTCCCTGCTCACTACTAATTCGAATGTGCTGTCTCCTGTATTGGCTATAGAAAATGCGTAGGTTTGATGATGAATGAACGTTCGTATGGCGCATAGTAAAATCAGGTAGGCAAAAGGGCTGAAATGGTCAACCCGCTTGCCGGTCAGAAATTCTTTAATAGCCTTGCCAGGCCTGTACATCAATTGCCGGAATGTATACATTAGTCCACGGTCAACGTGAAAAACAGAATGCGGTATGTCGTGCAGTATAGCTGCAAAAGTATAGCGATGCGTATGGCTTTTCTGCCCGCATTGGGGGCAGAATTTTCCGGCATATTCGTTATCGCAGTTGAGGCAGGTATGTGCGTCCATCTGTCATAAAAATAGTGATTATGGCCTTTCGGGCAAGGCCTATCAAATGTTTTGATATTTTTATGCGATACGGATAGACTGATTTCTTATGAAAACTGAAAACGAATACATCATCACAGGAGGCGAAGAAGGAAAAAAACGCCTGAACATCCTTTCGGATGTAATGTACGCCTATACAAAGTCATTACTGACCGCAAACGGCGTATCGGCGGGTGGGTCGTTCCTTGATGTAGGTTGTGGCGGCGGCAATGTCTCGATGATGGCTTCGCAGATCGTAGGTGGCCAAGGTAGGGTTGTAGGGGTAGATTTCGATGAAACCATTATATCGCTGGATAATAAGGATGAGCAGGCAAGTGGCATAACCAATATCACCTACCAGGCAATGAGTGCATATGATATCGACTTCAGTAATGAATTTGATACGGTGTATGCACGTTTCCTGCTATCGCATCTTACAGAGCCTTTAAAGGTGTTGAAACGTATGGCGCAAAGTGCAAAGCCGGGTGGGAAGATCGTAGTAGAGGATATTCATTTTAGCGGGCATTTCTGTTACCCTGCCTGTCCGGCATTTGATAAATATGTGCAGTTGTTTACTGAAGCAGGTCTGAAACATGGACAGAACCCCGAAATAGGTCTGGAATTACCATCACTATTTGAAAAGGCAGGCATAAAGGATATTGGCTTTGATGTGATACAGCCGACTTTCCAGTCCGGCGCGGGTAAATGGATGGGGTATATAACGATGGATAAGATCAAGGATGCAGTCCTGAGCCTGGGCCTTGCCGATCGGCAGGCTATAGATAACATACTGGCCGAGCTGGAAGCATACACTAAAGATGAGCAGAGCATTATAAGCCTGCCAAGGATATTCAGGGTATGGGGGACTAAAGGTTAATATAATATGGACTCAATAGCATCGCTATGGCGCGGCGCCAGTTATCAGGACCACCTGCTGCAATCGTACCGGGGATTTTACCTTACGGTCGCTTCTATATCGCTGGGTATCGGTGTAGGGCTGGTAGTGGCGGTGCATTCTTTCGCAGGTAGTTACTCGGCTTACTGGATGTATGCCGCACTTTGCTTTTTTTCTGTGTGGGGTGTATTCTTTTCCATAGTGATGAAGCGGCTGATAGCTGCGCGGGCGAGAGACGTAGACTACTATCACAACCGCATCCTCCAGTTTGAGAAAGATCTGCCGGAAGCAGCGCAGGTACTTACGGGGTTTAAAGTATACCAGAAGTTCAGCCGTAATAATGATACCCGGGTTGAAATGACCGACGCAATAAGGGCGCAGCTTATAGAAAAAGGAAAAGGACATACCAGAAAGCTGCTGGATAGCCAGGTACCTATGATGTACCATGCACTATGGTGTTGCCTGCACTTAGTAGCGCTGGGTGGTTTGCTACATACCAGTTAGCTGTCGTAAAACACCTGTTATTTGCCGTAATAGCACAGTGTTATTGCAGACCGGTGAGCGTATGTTTGCATTAGAGAAACAATCTAAAACGATATACTATGTCAAAACAGATTTTCGTGAATTTAGCTGTTAAAGACCTGAACAAGTCGATGGAGTTCTTTAAACAGCTCGGCTACACGTTCAATATGCAGTTTACCAATGAGGATGCCGCTTGTATGGTCATCAGCGACAGCATCTATGCAATGCTGCTGAAAGAAGAGTTTTTTAAGACCTTTACCACCAGAGGTCTTGCAGATGCAACACAAAGCAAAGAAGTACTGATCGCATTGTCTGAAGACAGCAAGGAAAAAGTGATAGAGCATACCGACAAAGCGGTTGCCGCGGGCGCTACATTTATCAAGGAGCAGGATCATGGTTTTATGTTCTACCGTGCCTACGAAGACCTGGATGGGCATCACTGGGAAGTGGTATGGATGGACCCTGCTGCGGTTGAACCACAGAAATAGAAATATCCACTCAATATTGTTTTAAGTATAAGGCATCGCGTTGCGATGCCTTATACTTAAATAGCCCAAGCCAGACAGTTATTTCAGGAACAATTCTAACACCCCATTGGTGCCAAAGTTGCTGGTAAGAATGACGTTTTGTTTCCTGCCATCCCTTGTAGTTATCACCATCAGCGCCGTGCATGGTGGGGTCGTGCCCATGCTTTCTGCAGCCAGCTTTATCCTGCATATGCGTGCATTTTCATCTATCTTAATATAAAAGCTGGTTGGCTGGGCGGTAAGTGTTTTTTTAGATAGCGCCAGGCTATCATCTACATATACCGAAACCACGTCATTATCGACTTCGGAATTATCGAGCAATTCTACTTTTATCGAGTCGCGCATATCCTGCGATATTTCGATCATCTTTTGTATCTCAGGTTTGCGGTCCAGGTTCCGGTCGCGGATTGGCTTTTTCTTTTTGGGTATCTTTTTTTCGAGCCATACGCCACTGGATGGGCAGCGAAACAATATGAAATTATCAGAATTGTCTCGCCAGCGTCCTTCAAACCGCATGGTAGAGTCCGTAAGCTTGAGTCGCATGGTATATTTGCCCAGGCAGGTAATTCCTACATTTTTATTGATCGTGCTATCTTCGGAAAAAGAGATGGTAGAGTCGGTGGGGTGGAATATTCCGGAAACAAAGTAATGTTCATACTTGTCGTTGTCATAATACAGGTGGCTCGTGCCCGTTACTACTGTATCGTCAGAGATCATTATATCTACCACCAGCTCGTTCGGGCTCATTATACCGGATAGAAAGCCTGAGTAGTTGCCCCTCCAGCTACCGGCTATTTCCTGCGCCTCCGCTACTGCCGATAGGCAGATGGTCAACATAACCAGGTATATACGAGTCATAGTAAGCTAATATAGGCTTATTTGTGGATCAGGGCACCTGCCAAACGCTAGTACGATTTTTTAAATAGCATAACAGGCAATATTATAGGTAGCTGTGATAAAAAGAGTAAGGAAAAAAATCAGTAAGCTTTGGGCATCCCTGGCCCTGATGTCGGTAGAGGTGGTAATAACAGTAGCCCTGCTTATCACTGCCATGCTGGTGTTTGCCTATCTGGTGAAGCGGGTATTTATTTTACAGAACTACGAACTCGACCAGAAGGCATTCAACTTCATGGCAAGATATGTGAGCGATGTGAATAATAATGTGATGATGCTCATTACCTACCTGGGCACGCACTATTTTTTAATTCCCGCCAACCTGATACTCATTGGATACTTTCTTTTTGTAAAGCCACATAAGTGGTATTCCATAAAGGTTCCGTCTATTGCCATTAGCAGCCTGCTGCTTATGTTTGTACTTAAGCTATTTTTCAGCCGCCCGCGCCCGCTGCCGCCACTGCTGCAGGAAGCCAAAGGCATGAGCTTTCCGAGCGGGCACGCGTTGATGTCAGTCACATTTTATGGCCTCATCGCCTATATGATATGGTTTACACCTGCCAGCAAACTATTTAAGTTTACCATGTATTTCATCCTCTTTGCACTGGTAGTGATGATCGGGGTTAGCCGGATCTATCTGCGGGTACATTATACTTCCGATGTCATAGCCGGCTTCTGTATGGGATTCCTTTGGCTGGTTGTCTCCATCCTTGTATCGCGAAAGATAGAGACCTACGGTAAGAAAAAGGTTGACCCTATGGTAGAAGAGACATCGTCTGCGTCTTAACCCCAATAATCAATTGTCAGGAATTCGTATTTTTATCAGCTTCAGAGGGGTTTATAATCAAAGGCATGATAATGCGGACTGTTTTATTATCTATTGGTTTAAATTTGGGTGGCTATTGTTCGTTCGCACAGCCACCAGTGCCTTATGAGCCTGTAATAAAACACCTGCTTGCAGCAGGCGATATGCCACGCCAGGCAAGGTGGGAGGACGGATACCAAAGATTAATACTTTCTAAACTGGTAGGTAACGACACTTGTTGTATTTACTTATTCTGTAGCAATACGCGGCCGCATTACAATTACCTGCTCCTCAAGCGGTCGAATAACTATAAGATACTGAGTTGCGAAAACCTGGCCAAAGAATTTGAGATCATCGACGAGTTTGTCAATCCTATAAAAGACAGCATTACCTACGACCACGTTGCTGCATTGGCAGCCTGGTACCAGGCAAACCTTTCCCGCGATACTGCGGCCATCCGAAAACTTCCTGTTACAAAAACTTTTCAATACGGAGCGAAATAGATAGGTGGCAATTGGCCGGACGCCCGGGCAATTGCGTTTTGGTCAAATAATCGGCGTGTTACGTCGAAACCTGTAAGCACACGGGTAAAAATATTTTTATCTTACTGTAACATTTTGTTCCCTCCGAGCGACTAATATATACAAACAACACACACCGCATGTTACAGATCCGCCAACTTTCGAAAACTTACGCTAATGGGGTGAAGGCCCTTCAGGATATAAACCTTGATATTTCAAACGGAATGTTTGGCCTCTTAGGGCCTAACGGTGCAGGCAAGTCATCGCTAATGCGGACTATTGCCACCTTACAGGATGCAGACACCGGTACTATAACGTTTGGGGATATTGACGTAAGTAAAGACAAACAGGAACTGCGCAAGGTGCTGGGTTACCTGCCGCAGGAGTTTGGCGTTTACCCCAAAGTGTCGGCAGAGGAGATGCTGCATTATATAGCCCGCCTTAAGGGCATTACCGACAGCCGCGAGCGCAACGAGATCGTAAAAGCTCTGCTCAACCAGGTGAACCTATACGACCACCGTAAGAAATACCTCGGTGGCTACTCGGGCGGTATGAAGCAGCGTTTTGGGATAGCGCAGGCTTTGATAGGCGACCCCAAGTTGGTAATTGTGGACGAGCCTACGGCCGGCCTTGACCCTGCAGAGCGCCTCCGGTTCAACAACCTGCTGAGCGAGATAGGGGAGAATATCGTCATTATACTCTCTACACACATTGTAGATGATGTAACGGAGCTATGCCAGGATATGGCGATTATATCGGGCGGCAGGGTAGTGTTGCGTGGCCGCCCCGACCAGCTCATCGGAGAAATGAATAACAAGGTTTGGAGTAAAAAGATAAAGAAGGAAGAAGTAGAAGATTATCGCGGCAAATACCAGCTGATACTGTCGCGCCTTTCTGCGGGCGATGTGATGGTACACATATTCAGCGAGACAGACCCAGGTAATGGATTTGTGCCGGAACATGCAGGCCTCGAAGATGTCTATTTCTCTCATGTTTAATCTCTCTCCTACGCAAAACCTTTCATACTATGTTTTCCTCAGTTTTTTTCTTTGAGCTAAAGCGGTGGCTAAAGGCACCTGCTACCTATATATACTTCAGTATACTCTTTCTTATATCGTTCCTGCTGGGTACTGCCGCGGGCGGCGCCTTCGATGGCATTTATGTAGGCACCGGTGCGGGCTCAGATAAGGTATTCGTTAACGCACCCGCGTCTGTAGATGAAATACTGAATGTGATCAATAGTTACATCGGCATTATACTGATTACAGCGATCATTGGTAATGCGGTACTGATCGACTTCCGGCAGAATACCTACACCATGCTCTTTACCACGCCGCTGTCTAAATTCAGCTACTTGGCGGGGCGTTTCTGGGGTGCATTTGTTATATGCCTGCTGGTACTAACAGCACCTGCGCTGGGTATGATGCTGGCCTATGCTATGCCCTGGATGGACCAGGAACTGCTTGGGCCGTTCGTGCCAATGGCCTACATCGGCAACTTCTGGCATACTACTATACCCAATGCCCTTTTTGCAGGTGCATTATTCTTTGCAGTAAGCCTTATATCGCGCGATATATTTGTTATCTGGATCGCACTGATCGTATTGTATGTGGCTACGGGCGTATCCGATTCGTACCTTGGTGACCTGGAGAACCAAAAGATAGCTTCCCTTTTAAATCCTTTCGGGATTGCCGCGCAAAATTACCTGACCAAATACTGGAGTGTGTATGACAAGAATACCAGGCTGATACCACTTACAGGCATCTTCCTGTACAATCGCCTGCTATGGATCGGCATCAGCGCAGTGATATGGGTTATTGGATACTCCTACTTTTCTTTCACGGCCAGTCCGCGCCGCCTTTTCCTGAAGAAGAAGGTGCTGAATCAGGATATCGCTGCCAATAAGGTCAACTTCAAAAAAATAGCATTTCCTAAGGCCAACCTGAAATTTGGCACAGGTGCATATCTGGGCCATTTGTGGGGGCTGTCGGTAAACGAATGCCGCGCCATGATGCGCAATGTATACTTCCGTATCATACTGATGTTCGGTATGCTGATGCTGCTACTGGTGTCGCAGCAAATCGGGAAGTTGTACGATACTGCTACGCTGCCAGTTACGTCCGAAGTCATCACCTTCCTGGCCGGTACATTCAATCTGTTCATCATCGTACTTACCGTCATCTTTTCGGGTGAGCTTATCTGGCAGTCACGCGATATACGCATGAACCTGATACTGGATGCACTACCGGTACCTAACTGGGTGTTCTACACCAGCAAGCTGATAGCGCTTATGTTTATGCAGACGGTACTGCTGGCGGTGATAATTGTGTGCGGTTTGCTGATACAGGTGTTTAAAGGATATATGGATATCGACTTCCTGCTGTACTTTAAATATCTATATGGCTTTATGATCATCGACTTCTGGTTGCTAGCCATTATGGCGATGACTATACAGGTGCTGGTCAATAACAAGTTCGTAGGGTATTTCATCACCACCATCTTTTACCTCTGGAATGCCAGCTTTGCATTTAAAGTGTTCAAGCATAACCTTTGGATATATACTTCCGACCCCGGTGTAGCTTATTCGGCCATGAATGAGTTTGGGCACGTTGTATGGCCGTATGTGGTGTTTAAGCTTTATTGGGGCGCATTTGCCATCGGCCTTGCCATACTGTCGGCTTTGCTATGGCCGAGGGGCAGCGAAAGCAAATTGAAGTTCCGTTTTAGAGCCGCGCGCAATAGAGCTGCAAGGCCCGCGTGGATTGGCATCACAGCAAGCCTGATCGTGTTCGCGTTACTGGGCACCTATATTTACTATAATACCAATGTACTGAACCACTATACTACCAACTATGAGTCGGAGCTGGAAGCGGTGAAATATGAAAAGAAGTACCGCAAATACTTTGCACTGGCGCAGCCTAAAATTGCAGATGTAAACCTCGCGGTAGATATATTTCCTAATGAGCGGATGCTGAAAGCGAAGGGTAGTTACGTATTGTTGAATAAAACGAACCAGCCTATCAGCGATCTGCATGTGAATTTGTCGGAAGGTGTGGACTTTAAGCTAAGCTTCAACACTTCTGCAGCGCAGACGCTGGATGATAAAGAGCTGTTTTATCGGATATATAAGCTAAGCACACCATTACAGCCGGGAGATTCCATGCTCATGAATTTTGAAGTGGTGATGGAATCCAAAGGTTTCAAACATGGCTTTGATGGCCTAGGTGCGCCTAACTACAATGGTACATTCATGAACAACGGCAACTTCCTGCCCTATATAGGTTATAACCCGGATGGCGAATTGTCGGACAACCATAAGCGCAAGAAACATGGCCTGGCTTTCCGCGAAACTGCCTTGCCGATTAATACGCCGGAGGCACACCATCGCAACTTGTTTCAACGCGATGCCGATTTCGTAAGGTTTGAAGCGGTAGTAAGTACAGTAGAAGACCAAAAAGCCATAGCGCCCGGCTACCTGCAACGCGAATGGACCGATAAAGGCCGCAGATACTTCCACTACAAGATGGATAGCCCGATACTGAACTTCTTCTCGGTGCTTTCAGCACGCTATGAGATAAAGAAGCAGGTGTGGAACGGCATCAACCTGGAAATATGGTACCACAAAGGGCATGAATATAATCTCGACCGGATGTTCAATGGTCTGAAGAAATCGCTGCAATACTATACTACCAACTTTACCCCCTACCAGCACAAGCAGGTGCGTATTGTAGAGTTTCCGCGCTATGCTTCCTTTGCGCAGTCATTCCCTAATACTATACCATTCTCAGAGAGCATAGGGTTTGTGGCCGATGTGGAAGGCGACGAAGAGAATGTGGACTACCCGTTCTATGTAACCGCCCACGAAGTAGCGCATCAGTGGTTTGCCCACCAGGTGACCGGTGCCGATGTGGAAGGGTCGAATATGCTATCGGAGTCGCTGGCGCAGTATGGCGCGATCAAGGTGTTGGAAAAAGAATATGGCGAGAAGAAGCTGATCAAGTTCCTGGGTATTGAGCGCGACGAGTATCTCTATAGCCGGGCCAGTGAATCGGAAAAGGAACGCCCGCTGGCTTATGTAGATTTGGGGCAGGGATACATTCTCTACCAGAAAGGTGGTATCGTATTCAATGCGTTGAGCAAGTATATTGGTGAAGACTCGCTGAATAATGCCATCCAGCGCTTCCTGCAACAGCATGGCTTTAAATCTGACCCATACCCGGTAACGCTTGACCTGGTAAAAGAAATACGCAGGGTGACACCCGATAGTATGCAGTACTTCATTACCGACAACTTTGAAAAGATCATCTTCTACGACAACCAGATAAATAAGGCTACGGTACAGAATAAGGAAGGAAAGCACCTGGTGATGGTAGAATTTACGGGCGCTAAGAAGAGTGCTGATAGTGCAGGGAAGGAAAGCGCCGTTGCTATGAATGACTTTGTAGAGCTGGGCGTACTGGACAAGAACGATAGCTTGCTGTATGTACAGCGCTATAGGGTGAAGAATGGCAAGTCGACACTCAGCATGGCCGTATCGCAAAAGCCGCACAAAGTAGTCATCGATCCGAGGCATTTGCTATTTGATAAAAAGAACGACGACGATTTTAAGACGCTATAATCTGTTTGATGTTCTATACAAGCTCCGGCGTACTGCCGGAGCTTTTCTTTTTATGGTATTGCATCATTATCTTGTTTGTATATAGCATGCACTCATGAACATCATAGCCAGAACGTTACAGCAGCACATATCGATTGTCCGGAATAATTTACTTGCTGTTGTAATGGCGTTGGCTACAGTGGCAGTAGTCGTTTATTATGGTATAGCGGAGCAGAAGATACCACATGCGCTGGGTTACCTGGGTGCGGTATGGCTTTGTGCATTCATTACAGATGTTGTCGTTAATCTGCTGCCAATCGAGACTATCGGTTTTCCCATAAAGAAGCCGGTAGGTAAGGAAGTGTTGCTGATTACCATCTGTACGCTGCTGGGTATTGCGTTTCTGCTCATACGTTTCTTTTCCGGTTGGGAAACTTTGAAGCCAATTATACGCATGGCAGTGATGCCGTTGATTTTATTCACCTTCCCGATAGTACTGGGTGCGGTCTATCTCTTTGTGTATAAGTACAAGTTCAAGGAACTGGGTGTAAATCTCAATTACTGGTACCTGCCACTTATTCTGCATCCCATCTGGGGCGCTATTACCATGGCAGTAGCACCACATAAATCGCACTGGGTTGATGCCTATGAAAAGTATGGTATACTAGAAATGCTTGTGATGGGCCTCTTAACCGCTGCACTGGCAGAAGAATTTTTGCGAATGTTGCTGCAAACGAGGCTGGCCAAGTTTATCAACAGTGGTTCTATTGCTTTGGTAATAGCATCCGTAGTATGGGCGCTGATGCATATGCCGATAAACATGCGCGATAACCCTGGTGCCGGTGTTGGTGACGTAGCCATAGGTACGCTGGTGATCGTGCCCCTCGGTCTTTTCTGGGGTTACCTAAACTATCGCACTAAGAGTCTTATCCCCGCTCTTCTGATGCATGGCTTCAACCTTTGGGGGCTACAGAATCTTTAAGTAAGTGATCATTCAGGATCTCCGAGGATAGTTGCCACACGGCCTATCTGACCATCCTCCAAGCGTACTTTGATGCCGCGCGAATGCTGTGGTGCACTTGTAAGTATGTCCTTCACAATGCCTACAGTCTTCTTGCCGCTACGCTGATCTTTCTTGAGGATGATCTCTACTTCCAGCCCTGGGTATATATCTGCTCTGTTATTACCTCTCATTATTGTTCCATCGTTCAGGTGGCAAATATACGCAGGCTTAAAAAGAAAGAGGCTACCGCATGGTAGCCTCTGAATATATTGATCTAAAATTAGTCTTAGAATCTGTAGCCTACTTTGAAGCCAAACTGTGCCAGGCCAATTTGCTCTTGCCTAATACCATCTTCTGTATGCAGGTAAGATACGCCAAGGCCAAGCTCCAGGCCCAGGTGCAAGTGTTCTGTGGGGTTTACGTTCAGCGTGTTATTTACCATCATACCAAAAGTAAACCTGTTCGTTTTTCCGGTATAAGGGTAGTACTGCGGATAATAGTAAGGACCACCGCCATAGTATGGCGTAGAATATGAATTGTATTGGTGATAAGCCTCACCAACCGCAAACAGAAGGCTAGGGCCTATTGAATACTTTACAAGGCCTTTGCTGCCTGTAGGGTATATCTTCAGACCGGGCATAAAGTATACGGTCTGCAGGTCGTCGTTATAGCCACCATTATAATTATAATAGCCATAATCGTCACCGTTGTTACCTGTAAACGTCCAAACTACGGGCATGTAAAAGCTAACAATACCTTTCTTGTCCAGCGACCTTTCGTAGCTAAGGCCAATGCCCACGCCATTTTCAGATATTTGAAGCGGAGCGAAAGCGAGGATGTTGTCGCCGTATTTGAGGTCTTTTCGGTTCCTTCTATTCTCACGACGGCCTTTCTCGCGCGAATCCATAGAAACACGCATGCGGTCGCGGTAAGAATCCGACTCAAATTTTTCAATCGTACCGTCTTCGTATTCTATTTTCTTAACCTCGCTCTTATTTATTTCGTAAGAAGGGCTGGCAACTTCGTCATTCGTTTTATAAGTAACGGTGTTACGACCCACTTCTTTCACCCTGCCTTCTACTACATCACCATTACGTTTATGGATGACGTCTTGCGCGAAGGCGGCATTAGCCAACATCAGTGCAACTCCGCCTAATAAGGTTAGTTTAAGCTTCATATTGTTGTGTGTAATTTGGTCAGTTTAAAGAGTATATACTCCACCAAGATAATAAAATATTTTATCCGCGCCGGAAAATTTTTAGCGATAGCTGAAAGATCCGTAAGGGCTTTCAATGACCACTTCTTTTTGCTCTGCTTTCTCTACATGTCCCGATATCTGTGCATCTATATTAAAGCTCTTCGCTATTTCAATGATCGATGCGGCAGTGTCTTTGTCCGTAAATACCTCCAGGCGCTGACCCATGTTAAATACCTGGTACATTTCTTTCCAATCGGTGCCTGCCGACTTTTGTATCGTGGTAAATAACGGCGGAACCGGCAATAAATTGTTCTTCACTACGCGCAGTTGCTGCGGCAGGTAGTGCAGGCACTTACTTTGTCCGCCCCCGCTGCAATGGATAATACCATGTATATTATCAAAATGTTCTGATAGCACTTTGAGCACTACAGGAGCGTAAGTACGGGTAGGGGATAGTATCATCTTACCCACATTCAGCGGCGTCTCTGTTGCATCGGTCAGGCCGTAGGAGCCGTTATATACTACCTGTTCGGGCAGGTTCGGATCTACACTTTCAGGGTATTTAGTAGCATACTCCTTTTTCAGCAGTTCGTGGCGGGCACTGGTAAGGCCATTGCTGCCCATACCGCTGTTATATTCATCTTCGTAGGTAGCCTGTCCGTAGCTGGCCAGCGATACTACTACGTCGCCGGGCTGCATTTTTTCGGTGGTCACCAGTTTGTCGCGGCGCATACGGCAAGCCATGGTGCCATCTACTATCACAGTACGTACCACATCACCTACATCGGCAGTTTCACCGCCCAGGAAGTGTACATCTATTCCATATTCTGCCAGCCTGTCAAAATAAGCCTGCGAGCCATTGATCAGTTCCGATATTACCTCGCCCGGTATAAGCTGTTTGTTGCGGCCAATGGTAGAGGAATAAGTAAATGGACCAACCGCGCCTACGCAAAGCAGGTCGTCGATATTCATCACGATCGAGTCAATAGCGATACCTTTCCATACGCTCATATCCCCGGTTTCCTTCCAGTACATATAGGCCAGGATGCTTTTAGTGCCCGCGCCGTCGGCGTGCATCAGGTTGCAATACTCGGCATCGCCGCCCCAGTAGTCGGGGTATATTTTACAAAAAGCATTCGGGTAAAGTCCCTTATCCAGTTTAGCTATGGCACGGTGCACATCTTCCTTTTGGGCCGACACGCCGCGCAGATTATAACGGTTGTTATCAGACATCAGTCCTCGCGATTGAGCCACAAAGATAATCCGCAATTATGAGTACTAAAACCTTCAATTATTCTCAAATTCGTAAAATATATTATGTTTGACTAAATTAAAATATGAAAGAAACATAGCAAATCCTTAATCCGAAGCATCTCATTTACATGGATTTGTAAGAATCATAGCGTAATTTTGACACACATCTTAAAAAAACTGTATTACTGCTTATGAGTGCAGGTCATTCTTCGGGACCTAAGATAAAGCCCATATATATTATAATACTTATAGTAGTCGTATTTGCACTTTCTATCTACGGCCACCATCACCACATGGGTAAGGATTTTAATATATGGGGTGTCATCTATGCTACTATCCTGTACTTCTTCATGCACCACGTGAGCCCTGTATCGGAGGGGCTGGCGATAGGGCTGGCGCAATACCTGGCACTAATACTAATACTTGCCGGTATCTTCTCCTTTGTTTATAAGAATATCCACAAAGCATTCCTTTTAGCATCCATTAAAAGAAATTATAAGGGACATGTGGTCGTCTTTAGCCTTAGTAAGCTGGGTAAGAACATAGCGAATGAACTTTTAAAGAACGGCTACAAAGTAATTATCGTAGACACGCATACCGATAATCACTATGCAGAACCGCTGCAAAAGAAAGGGGCCATTGTTTTTACAGAACACTCAATAGATAAAAAGGTTTTCGGCAACGCAAATCTTGGCCATGCAGCTACCTGTATACTTGCCGATGAAGATGATAATGTAAATATCGGGCTCGCATCAAGTATTACATCTTACAGAAAAGACAATGGTGATGGCAGTGCGCTGAAGATAATGACGCATGTGCAGAACAATGATAATGTAGATATACTGAAGGATTACTTTGATATAAACAACGAAGACGAGCATTACGACCTCGAGACATTCAACGTAAGCCAGATGGCGGCTGCCCGCATCTATGATCAGTATCCCCTGCATGAGTACCTGGTAGAAGGGGAGAAGGATAGCGAAAAAGCCCTGGTGATTGTTGGTTATACAGCTACAACTGAGAAGTTCCTGGTAGAGAATATTGTGCTAAGCCACTTCCCTGAGCTGGAAAACATTAAAATATACCTGGTAGATGAAAATGCGGAAACGCATTTTCATGAATTCGAGTTTAAATACCCATTCTTCCGCGAGTTTGTTGACATCATCCCGGTAAAGCTTAGAAACGCCACCTTCTTTGCCAACTTTAGCTGGAGCAAAGACGTAATAGAAAAACTGAGCAGGGCAAAGGCTGCCTACATATTTGGCGACAACGACTCGGCGCTGATCAACAGGGCTACCAGCTTCAGGCAGTTCCTGTATTCGCAGACAAGGTCCACCACCAGCGTGCCCATACTAGTATGCCTGCCCGAAGACACCGGGGTGCTGGACTTACTCAACTCCACAGGAGGTGAAAGAGCAGGTGGCGTGACCCGTACGTTCAGCGCTAATCTCAATATCAATTATTTCCGCTTGGTAAGCGATACCTGCACAGCGCAGGCGTTGATAGAGCAGAAGGCACTTACCGACAGGCAGGCAAAGCTGGTGCATTACTTCTATACCATTAAATATGGTTTTGCCGATATACTGCAGCAAAAGATGAATGTAGCTAATGCCGGCCAAATGACGGCGAAGCTGGCCGATATGATGCTGGCCCTGCCCGAGCAACACGCAAAAGTGGATGAGGTGATGATTGAACAGATGGTTTTCTCGCAGCTATCGCAGCAGACATCTGTTTCGGTAGATACACTGAAGCACCACCTGTCTATCGAAAAGGTATGGAACCAGCTAAGCAGCCGTAAAAAAGACTCCAACAGATACGTGGCAAGGCATGTGCCTGCGAAGGTTTTCGCACTGAGGAGAATAGGCTGCTGGCCTTTGAATAAAGAGAATATTTCACGATATTACCCAAGGTTAGCGCCATTAGAACACAAGCGTTGGAGTGCCGAGAAGATGATATTCAACTTCAAATACGGCCCTTACCCCGAAAACAAAGAGGAGAAATACTTGTTGAAAGAAGTGTTGAAAATACACGACCAGATAATACCCTACGATAGATTGACAGAAGAAGAGAAGCAAAAGGACCTGAATATATTCCTGTTGCTGCCCCTTCTGAATGCCTTAAACTAACCATTAATACTTCGTCACTTGCCATTCGAGAAAGACATATTTATCAGTTACGCTCATATCGACGATGAGTCTCTGGTGCAATCTCAGAAGGGTTGGATATCGGAGTTTCATCGCGCGCTCGATATAAGGCTGGCCCAGTTGCTGGGCCGCAGGCCGGTCATCTGGCGCGATCCATCGTTGCAGGGCAATCATATATTCGACCAGCAGATAGTAGACCAGTTCTCGAGCGTAGCTATTATGATATCCATCGTTACGCCAAGGTATGTAAAGAGCGACTGGTGCCTCAAAGAGGTAAACGAGTTTTACGATGCATGCAGCAAAAACATAGGGTTCAGTGTAGATAACAAAGCGCGGATATTTAAGGTGATAAAAACACCTGTACGGATAGACCAGCACCCGGAGAAGATACAGAATATATTAGGCTACGAATTTTATGCGACCGACCCGTCTACGGGTAGGGTAAAGGAGTTTTCTCCTGTTTTTGGTCAGCAGTATGAGCTAGCCTACTGGGAGAAATTGGACGACTTGGCAAATGACATTTGCAGCTTCCTGGAGCATGTGGAGGCCATTAACGTGGTAGGCGCACCAACAGTAGCTAACAATACGCCGGGCACGCCTGTCACCAGCAAAAAAAGCAAGAAAGTATACCTGGCTGAAAGCAGCTACGATACACAGGAATTCAGAAATAGCCTGAAGCGGGAGCTGCAAGACTATGGCTGTTATATACTGCCCGACAAACAACTACCGCTTGTAGCGCCCGTGTTGCAAGATGAGGTAGGGCATTTCATTAGTGAGTCCGACCTGTCGATACACCTTGTAGGTTCAGGTTATGGCGTGGTGCCGGAAGGTACACAGCGCTCCATCGTTGAGATACAGAATGATGTAGCCTCTGCAAAAAGCAGTGTGGCTAAACTGCCAAGGCTCATTTGGATACCCGAAGGCGTAGAAGCTACGGACGACCGCCAGATGGCCTTGCTGAATAAACTGAACCAGGGCAGGGATGGTGTAACGGGCGCTGACTTGATACACGGCAACCTGGAAGATTTCAAGAGCATCATACTAGATAAACTGAAATCGCTGGACGAGCCGCCTCCACCGTCGCCGGTTGCTGCTCAAAGCAATGGTGCAAATGGCCAGGACGTAAAGACATCAGCAGTGGTATACCTCATATGCGATATGCAAGATCTGGATGCCATTAAGCCACTTGAAGACTATCTCTTTGATCATGGATGTGAAGTGGTGATACCCATATTTGACGGTGAAGAATCGGATATAAGGGAAGACCATACCGAGAACCTGAAGATGTGTGATGTGGCCATTATATTCTATGGCAATGCCAATGAAATGTGGCTACGCAGCAAGATGCGCGACTTTATGAAGATAAGCGGATATGGCCGTACAAAGCCATTGCATGCAAAGGCCGTATATCTGGGCGAGCCTGCAACACCAGCCAAGTTGCGTTTCAGATCGGTAGAGGCTGAGGTGATAAACGGTATAGAATCGGTGCCGGCAGATAAAATGAATAACCTGTTATCAAAAATATAAACGAGCGACATGTTAACAGATGTAGCAATTACGAATCCCTTTCCGGGGCTTCGGGCCTTTGAAGAGCAGGAAGATGTCCTCTTCTTTGGCCGGGAGAAGCAGGTAGATGAGCTGTTGAAGAAGCTTCGTACGGTCCGCTTTTTGGCGGTGATAGGCTCGTCGGGCAGTGGTAAATCGTCATTAGTAAAGTCAGGTCTTATTCCTGCGCTGTATAGCGGCTTCATGTCGGGCGCAGGTTCGCAATGGCGTATATGTACGTTCCGCCCCGGTAGCGATCCGATAGGGAATATGGCCCGTGCATTGGCCGAAGATGGTGTACTGTTTCATCCGCAGAATACAGAAGAGCAGCTGACACTGGGCGCTATCAACGAAAGTATACTCAGAAGAAGCAGCCAGGGGCTGGTAGAAGCATACCGCCAGTCGAATATCGATACCAAGAACAACCTATTAATATTAGTCGACCAGTTTGAAGAACTGTTCCGCTTTAGCAAGCTCGAAAAAGATGCAAAGGAAGTAAAGAGAGATTCCGTAGCGTTCATTAACCTATTGCTGAGAGCTACCGAGCAACGTGAGCTACCAGTCTATGTGGTATTCACCATGCGTTCCGACTTCCTGGGCGATTGTACGGAGTTCAGAGGTTTCCCCGAGGCGATCAATGAAGGCCAATATCTGGTGCCAAGGATGACGCGTGAGGAAAGGAGAGATGCTATAACTGGTCCTGTGGCCGTAGGCGGCGGGCTGATAGCCTCAAGGCTAATAAATCAGCTACTGAACGACGTAGGCGATAATCCGGACCAGCTACCCATACTGCAACACGCGCTGATGCGCACGTGGGACATATGGAAGAAAAAGGGCGATCCGGACGCAGAGCTGGATATAGATGACTACGAGGAAATAGGTACCATGCAACACGCACTTTCGCAACATGCGGAAGAGGCCTATGCCGAGCTAACCAGCGACCGACAGCGCAAGATATGCGAGGTGATGTTCAAGGCACTGACCGATAAGGCATCGGATGCCCGGGGCATCCGAAGGCCGCGAAAGCTGGGTGAGATATGTGCGCTGGCAAATGCGCCTATCAATGAGGTAATAGAAGTAGTAGATGTTTTCAGGCAGAGCGGCAGGGCGTTTTTGATGCCCCCTGCCAGTGTAAAACTGGAAGCAGATACCATAATAGATATATCGCACGAGAGCCTGATGCGCGTGTGGGACAGGTTGATAGCTTGGGTAGACGAAGAAAATGAGTCGGCACAGGTGTACCTGCGACTTTGCGAAGCTGCCGACCTGTACGAAACAGGCAAAGGTGGCCTTTGGCGCGATCCTGAACTACAGGTTGCGCTTAAGTGGAAAGAAGCACAGGCGCCAAATGCAACATGGGCAGGCAGGTACAACGATATGTTCGAGAAGGTGATGCTCTTCCTCGACCATAGCCGCAGCCAGTATGAGCTGGAAATAAAACACAAAGAAGAGCAGCAGCGTAAGCGACTGAAAAAGGCACGCACGCTAGCCACATTCATTTCGGGTATTGCGCTGATTGCGCTGTTCTTGTCTATCTATTCTTTCCAGCAGAAGAACGTTGCTACCAAGCAAACCAAACTGGCAGAAGCCAAGACAAAAGAAGCGCTGGAGCAGGAAAAAATAGCACGCGAACAAAAGCTAATAGCGGAGAAGAACCGTGAGCAGGCACTGTCGCAAAAGGCATTGGCCGAGAAGAGCAAGGAAGAGGCTCTGAAACAAAAGGATATAGCCAACGACGAACGCACCAAAGCCCTGAAAAGTGAGCAAAATGCATTACTGCAAAAATCGATAGCGGAGCAACAAAGAAGCTATGCGCAACGCAACGAGCAGCTAGCTAAAGAGCAGCAGATGATAGCCGAGGAGCAGAAGAAAAAAGCTGAACAAAATGAGCAACTGGCCGTTAGCGAGCAGAAGGTATCTAACAGGCTGAAAGACCTAGCAGAGGCACGCAACCTTGCTTACCAGTCAGTACTGCTGCTGAATGAGAATAAGGATAAGGAAAGTATTGATGCCGCACTAAAGGCGTATGACCTGAACAACAGGCAACACGGTCCTGAACAGAATACGGACATCTACAACGCACTTCATTTTAATTGGGTAAACAGTATCGACAACAAGAACCAGTCGCTGTTTCATAAATATGCAGTGAAGTCTGTTACAGGCAAGGCCGGTTCAAACATTGTATTCTCTGCCGACGAATCGGGGCAAATCGCTATGTTCATGAGTGATGGTGAGAAGCTGCAACTGCTGCACAGCATCAATACAAGGCAGGATATACGTTCGCTGGTGATGTCGACAGACGGTAGCAAGTTGGCTGCATTTTCGGCAGCGGGTGTGATGTTCGTTTACAGCATTACTCCCGAGCAGGCAATTAAGGAAGCGCAGCAGGTGCGTTTTACCGGTATACCGAAGACAGCAGGTTATCACAACGGTTCATTTTATCTGTATACCAGCGAGGGCTTATCACGTTTCAGCGCAGATGGCGATAAAATGGTGGCAAATGGTTCCATCGCCAGGAAAGATATTAATGCTATGACGGTATCCGGCACAGGTAAGATACTGTTGGCTATCGGTAATAAGATCAGCATGTATAGCGGGTGGGATGCATTGGACCAACCAATTCAGACCTTCACAAGTGCAGGTACACTTGTTATTACTATGGCAATGGATCCTACGGAGCATTATCTGGCTGCGGGCACCTATAAAGGAATGGTTTGGATAAAAGATCTCAAATCTAGTAACTCTACATACAGCAATGCACTGCACCTGAGCTCCGTAAATGATCTGGAGTTTGGCAAAACTGCTGACGGCAAGGTGCAACTGGCTTCTGCAAGTTCTGACCAGACCATTAAGCTGATAGATGTAAAGGATGCTGTAAGCGCAAACCGCTTAGAAGACATAGTAACGCTGAGGGGACATAACAAGTGGATATACGCATTGCACTACGCAGCAAATGGCTCGCTGATATCGGCCAGCGAAGACAACAAGGTAATAACGTGGAAACCGGCAACATCTGACTTGTACAAATCTGTAAGCGCGTTATCTAAATAAGTAATTCATGAAAAAAGCATTTATATACTCATGCTGCTTTCTTCTGATGCAGGCATCTGTTGCCAACGCGCAGACAGCGCAGCCCTGCGGGCCGGCTACAGTTGCCGAAGCTGAAGAACTATATGGCCTCGGCAGGTTTCGCGAGTCGGTTGGTAATTTGCAGTCTTGTCTTCAATCGAAAGGTTGGGGTTACAATGATCGCATACAGGCGTATCGTCTGCTGGCAATGAGCTATCTGGCGATGGATTCGGTGGGTAAAGCGGATGAGAACATTGTAAAACTGTTGCAGATAAAAGACAACTTTGAAGCAGACTCAAGAGACCCTATGAGGTTTCGCACAGAGCTGGCCAAGATCAGGTCGCTGCAGCGTGTGAACCTAGTATCATCGGTTTCTAAGAAAGCGGAGGATATCAGGAGAGCGCCGGCGTCTATTACGGTTATTACGAAAGAAGAGATAATGCAACGCGGCTACACCGACCTGGTAGAGCTGATAACAGATGTTGCGGGCTTTGATGTATCGGCCAGTTATGGCGCCAACTATGCCACTATATACCAGCGCGGCCTACGTACCAATACTACGGAGAAGACGCTGCTACTGATAGATGGTGTGGAGGAGAACGACCTTTGGAGCAATACACAGGATATATCAAGGCAGTATTCTATTACCAATATTAAAAGAGTGGAGGTTATCTACGGCCCTGCCTCTACTATGTACGGTCCCAACGCCTTTATGGGTGTTATCAACATTATTACCAAAGAGCCCGAAGACCTGATCAAACCGCATCATTCAATCGGCATACATGCTAACGCAGGCTGGGGGAGCTACAATAGCCGTTACGCCGACCTTACCGTAGGGTATAAGAAGAATCTTTTTTCCTTTACGCTGACCGGTAGGCTATATGAAAGTGACCGACATGATCTGTCATCACAATCATTTTTCGACTACGATGAATCGGTGTATGACAGAGTGAATTATAAAAACATTCTGAGTGTAAAGAAAGATGCTCAAAAGTACGTTACTGCGAATAGGCTTCCCTTAACTAGTGAATATTATACTGTATACGGCGAGGCTAATAAAGCAGACAGCATCATTCCTACTGCTGCCGGTATTGCCAGGGCAAGGGCTATCGATAAGGCTGCGTACGACGTGTCAGTATTGGGGCAAAAGGTAGGATATGCAAATCCCGCCGCCTCTACTCTAATAAACGGCCGCGTAAATGTGGGTGATTTTAGCATCGGCTTCCAAAGCTGGATAAAGAGAGAAGGTGCCGGCACGCTGTACACCGACCAGTTTGCCGCGGTTAATAATGTTTTCTGGATACCGCAACGCTCTTACGTATTCGCTAAATATGAGCGTAGGTTGTCGGACAAGTTGCTATTCACGAGTTTCTCCAACTACCGCAATCACAATCTAAATGAGGATACAAGGGTTACATCGGTAAGCAACTTTGCACGTGCGAACCTTACCATAAAAGACCTTGCAAGAGATACCTATGCAACCTGGAATACTACCTACTACTATCAGATAAGTAAACAGTTCCGTACGGAGGCAAAGTTACTGTACACGCCTGCATCAAACCTCTATATACTGGGTGGTGTCGAGTATCGCAATAGCCAGCTTCAGGGCAACTATCTCAATACAGTCAACATTAAATCGGCCCAGGATACCGGCGTATTCTCGGGTAGCCAGTTGGGTGGTAATCAATTCAACATTACCGATGTGGGTGTGTACGCACAGGTAAATAAAAGGTTTGCCAAGTACTTCGGTGCCACAGCCGGTGCCCGCCTGGACTACGACCGCGTAAGAAAGAACGGAGGTTTCGGTACAGAGGTGAGCCCGCGTTTTGTACTGGATTATGCGCGCAACACCTGGGTAGCGAAAGCGATATACAGTCGCGGTATCATGAACGTTTCCAACTTTACCAAGTTCTCGACGGCATCGGGCCGTATACCCAACCCCGACCTGAAAACGGAGAGCATTCACAACTACGAACTGAATGTAAGTAAGCGTTTTTGGGAATCGCTGGATGTAGAGCTGATAGGATACAATTCTATTATACAGGATGTAGTGGGCGTGCGGACTTTTGCCGACGGTACTTCGCAGAACCAGAACTTAGGTGCCTTTAACATAAAGGGCATACAGGCAAACGTAACACACCGCTATAACAACCTGACAACACACGTGAACTTTACATATACTGACCCCAAGCAAACGAAAGCAGAAAGCAGTGGTACCGATGTGAACCAAAGGGTAGGCGATATCGCTAACTATCACGTAAATGGTATTGTAAACTACCTGTTCTTTAAACACCTGAACGTAAACTATCGCATTAATGTAATAGGCTACAGGCCGACAGGTAAGGGAACATCCGTGCCTGCAAATCCGGAGCGTTTCCCCGGCTATACAATATCGAACGTAGCCATCAGCTATATGAATGCACTGCCGGGGCTGACATTCCAGGTAGTTTGTAATAACATTTTTGACCTGAATTATTCGCATCCTGGTGTAAGGGCTGCCGACGGTATCAGCATACCGTCCAGCATACTGCAGCCGGGCAGAAACTTATTTGCCAAAATAAATTATGAATTTTAAAACCATAGAGTTGGATACTATCGGTACAGAAGAGTCTTTATTTACCTCGCCTGAAATGAATACGTTTAAGATTTTCAGGGGAAAGGCATTTGTGAGCAAGGAAAAGATCTCTGGTCGTTATGTGATCGGAAACCCTGCAAGCATTGTGCTGTTCCCCGATGTGTTCCCTGATCATGATGAGCTGAGTAAGATAGCGACAGAAGAGCAGGCACCTATGACCGCATTTATCCGCAAGAAGGAAACAGGCAGATATGATATAATATACTATACCCCTGCAGGTGAGAGCTTTGGCCTTTGCGGACACGCCACATTGATAGCTGCTTATTTTTTGCATAAAGAATATGGCCAGAATAACGTGGTGTTTACAAGGGATTTTGATGGCTTACATCACGATATTAAAAGCCATGTGATGGAGGGGCTGGTAAAGATCGTCATGCCGGCATTTGTGCCTGTGTCAGTGCAGGGAGTTGAATACGGCGAGATAGTGCAAGCAACAGGTATGAATGAAAATGCAGCGTATAGCTTTTATCGTTGCAATGAATTGCATGATATGATCATAGTAACTGATGATACTAAGGCATTAAGGGCGGCATCGCCCCGCTTCAGCGAACTTGCGGGATTGCTTGCCAAACAAAATATCAGGGGCTTATTCGTAACCTCCCGTTCGGCAGAAACAGAAGCTGACTATGAGGTGCGCATATTTGCACCTCACCTAGGCATTCAGGAAGACATTTCCTGCGGTTCGGCCAATTGCTCACTACTACCGTTATGGGACAAACAGCTGAATGCAGAAAACAACCGGTATTCTATACTTTGTCCATATAATGATAATGGTATCAAATATGGCGGTATAGAGCTGGGTAGCTATAATGCAAATACAAATGAGGTAAGGATTGGTGGTTCGGTAACAGAAATATAAAAAATACTGACTATGATCGAAACTTTTGATGTAAGAAGCGGAACACTTGAAGACATCCCAGGGCTGCTACGCCTCAACAGTGGTTGGCTAAAGCAAAATGTACATGGCGATACGTCCAAGGGGTTTGTATCGGGTGCATTCAATGAAGAAGACTTCCGCAGTATGATCAACGATAAGATGATATCGCTGGCGCACGATGGAGATACGGTTGTATCTTACATGCTGTCGATGAATAATTCGTCATCGGATATATTGATGGATCATGCCAATAAGGCAAAGCAAATACGGGAAGACGGCACCGTAGCACCCGAAAGCCGTATAGCCATCGGTGTGCAAACAGCCGTTGACGAGCGTTTTCACGGCTCGGGGCTTATTAACCGCGTAAGAGCTCATTTTATCGACCTGCTGAGCGACAGGTTCAACTATCTATTCACCACCATTTCAAAACAAAATCCCAGATCGTACAAATCAGCAACTAAATACGGCTGGATAACTGTAGGGGATAATGATCATCATTATTACTTAATCTATAAAGTATAGCAGCTATGCAGTTGTTGTCTAAGTTGAGGTTGCCTCTTAATTTGAATGGGGATGAGAAGAAGCGCACCATGCTTCTTTTCTGGCATTCCTTTATACTGGGTATTGCTACTTCGTTCTTTTTTGTTGCCTCCAACTCATTCTTCATCAAGAATGTTCCGCTTAGCAACATACCGCTTGCCTATATAGCAGCCGGCCTTTGCGGCCTGTTCATGGTTTCGGCCTATAAAAGCTACCAGTCGAAGCATGGGGTATATAGCAGCTATATACTCTCGCTTATACTTTTTGCAATCATATCGGCCGCGCTTTACTTCCTGCACCATAACGAGGTACTTGAGTCAAAATATAGCGTGCTATTGGGTTATTCAGCTTTTGTGCTCATTTATCCGTTCTCTGTATTATTCGTCATCGGTTTTTCCAGTATCGGCCTGTCCATCTTCAACCTGGCCCAAAGTAAGCGCCTTACAGGTCTTGTAGGCACAGGGGAGGTGATCGCCTCTATACTAGGATATCTGATAGTCCCGATCATTACCAAGTTTGTAGGTAACAACGAGATACTGTTTGGCCTAAGCGCGTTTATCCTGCTGGCATCGGTGCTGCCGTTGAGCAAGTTGAAAGGGTTGGCGGGGGATGCAGTTAATAAGCCTAAAGCAACCGTAAAGCTGAACCTGCGCGTACTAAGTCAGGACGGTTTTTATAAGCTCATTGCCTCTTTTACCTTTTTCTCCGTAGTAGCGATGTACCTGTCGGACTATACCTACCTGCTGGCAACGAGGCAACTGGCCGCCGTTACAGAGATAGAGACGGCTGTCATCATATCGGTGCTATTTACACTTATCAAGGCGGGCGAGCTTACTTTTTCTTTCCTGTCGGGTAATATCATTACCAGCCGAGGGATGCATTTTGCGCTGGTATTGCTGCCGGTAGTACTTTCAGTGATCATCATTTCGGCGTTTTTGTCTGAGTTCATATTCTCGGAGTATGCCTTTTTTCTTATTGTGTTCTTTCTGCTTAATAAGTGGAACGAGCGCGTGATACGCAAGGGCATCACAACACCGGCATTAAAGGTATTATACCAGGTAACCAGGCCATCTGAAAGAGCGCAGATACAGACACTGCTGGAAGGATTGATCAATCAGCTGGCCACCATCGTGGTAGGTGTGCTGCTCTATTTGCTTACATCTTTTATTGCCAAAGAAAATCCGCTGCATTTCTTTAAGGCAGCCATATATGTATCTATGGTGTTGTTGGCGGGTTGGCTCTTCATTACCAATAAGCTATTCCATGCCTACAAAGTGCGCGTGCATGATTTTCTGCATAGCCTGAAACGTGCAGATGATACAATGCCGTCAGGGCCGCAGGCTATTGCAATTAACGACAAGCTGGTGTACGCGCAAATGCAAAAAGTAAATACATTGCTTTCTAATAACAATAAGCAAAGTATACTCGACCTGCTTACAAACTATCATCCTGCGCTTAAGGGTAGCCGTTCTGATAAGATATCGTTGCCCAGGCTCTCGAAGCTTTACTTCCAGGAAGACTATTTTTTCAGCCGCTGGCTGCTCATAAAATACCTTGGCTTCTTGCCTGTTAACGACCGTGAACGCCTGGTATTAGAATGGTACGATATATCGAACCTTGAACTACGCAGGGAAATGGTAAAATACCTGCACGAAGACGGCTACCAGGTGACCGTAGATATGCAGCGCTATTTCCAGGCCAGGATCGAAGATGTAGTAAAAGAAGTGGCCTGGGCCGAAGCTGCCATACATGATTGCGCTGTAGAGGGAGTGAAAGCATTCGGTCACTTATTCCTCGAATACCGGGATGCCCAGCAATCGCACTTGCTGCAGCTTATGAAGCTGATATATGATGCGGCGGCTATCGATACCATTGAACAGATCGTGACGCAGAAAGATGATGATGTAGAACGCAATCTGTTTGTGGTAGAACTACTGGAAAACTTATTACCGGCTGAGCAGCGCCTTTTGATCGTTCCTGCTTTTGAACAAGTGTCCTATGGCCGTAAGCGTGCCAAATGGGGAGAAGTATTCTACCTGTACGAAATGAGCGCCAAAGAGCGTCTGAAGGAATACCTGCTGAAGGACTACAAGCTAGTGCTACCATGGAAGAAGCATGCTGCGCTTGAAATTTACAATGAGCTGTTCGATGATAAAACACTGCTCAAAGCATTTGCTGCTAATAGGGTGCCATATTTATCGGACAATGCTAAGCGCATACTTAAAGGCGAGGGTATAGACGCCTACAGCACCAAGAAGAATATGATGCACGAACTGGGTGTGATAGACAAATTCTTGCTGACCGATGGATTCATACTGGAAGGGACAGAATTACTATCGTCGGGCAAAAAGACCGAGGTGCGACATGCCTTTAAAGAGAACGATTTCTGGATGAAGCACAGTACTGATGGCGGTACCGCCTATATGGATGTTATAGCCATGGCTATATGCAATAGCTAGTTTTTAGGCTGAATCCCCCTTATTTTCACCTGTCTATAACAACACAGGCTGCGATATTTTGCTAATTTCGTAGCTTATTCTCAATTCTAATACAATACTAATATGAAGAAATTAATGGTACTTATGGCCCTTGCCATGCCGGTACTAGCCCTTGCCCAGGACGACCTGGTAAAAAAAGTGGAAGGAAATAAGAGTGATAGCTCGAAGAAAAAGTTCACGTTTACCCATGTTATCGATCTGGAAAATACGGATGTAAAGAACCAGGGTAGCTCAGGCACCTGCTGGAGCTATTCTACCAACTCCTTCCTGGAGAGTGAGATGATACGCATGGGCAAAAAGCCGGTAGATATAGCAGAAATATATACTGCCCGCTGCGTGTACCTTGACAAAGCCGATAACTACGTACGCATGCATGGTGCGCTGGAATATGGCGATGGCGGTGCCTGCCACGACGTAATAAACATGTATGCTAAATACGGTGCTGTACCACAAAGTGCATACCCAGGGCTTAACTATGGTACCAGCAAAAATAAGTTTGCAGAAATGCAGGCAGTGCTGAAAGGTATGCTGGATGTTGCTGTTAGAAATCCTAATGGGAAGATCACTCCTAACTTCAAAAAAGCCTTCCAGGCAGTGCTGGATACCTACTTGGGTGAAGATCCGCAGAGCTTTACTTATGAGGGTAAAAAATACACACCGCAGACATTTGCTAAAGAAGTAGTAGGCATCAATGCTGCTGACTATGTAGAACTGTCTTCGCTGAGCACATCTCCTTACTATCAAAAAACCATGCTGATGGTTCCTGATAACTGGAGCTTTGACCAGGTATATAACGTGAAGATGAACGACATGACAGCCATCATCGACAATGCGCTGGAGAAGGGTTACACAGTAGCCTGGGCTACCGATGTGAGCGAAAAGTCTTTTAGCTGGAAGAATGGTGTGGCATTTGTACCGGAGAAAGAGTGGGACGATATGGACGAAACCGAACAAAAAGAAATGTTCAACGGTCCAAAACCTGATCGCAAGATAACGACGAAAATGCGCCAGGCTGCTTTCGACAATTATTCTACTACCGACGACCATGGTATGCACATAGTAGGCCTGGCAAAAGACCAGAATGGTAAAGAGTACTATATAGTGAAAAACTCTTGGGGCGATAAGAATGACTACAAGGGTTATCTGTACGTAACTAAGCCATATGTACAGTACAAAACCACTGCATTCCTGCTGCATAAGAAGGGTATCCCTTCGGATATGAGAAGTAAACTCGGAATAAATTAATATTGATTGAAGTTATAAAGAAAGGGCCCGGCATAATTGCCGGGCCCTTTGTATTAGAGATAGATGATGCGCTTTATCTGACAAGTGTTACATCACCTGTATAGTTCTCGGCTTTACCATCGCCTTGCGCCAGCTTAATGACGTAGCGGTAATTGCCTACAGGTTGCGGCTCACCATTCCAGGTGCCATCCCATCCGCCTTTCATGTCAGTAGTAGAGAATATCTCCTGTCCCCAGCGGTTGAATATACGGAATTCCATCAGCCCCTGGAATGTCATATTCGCTACACGGAACACATCGTTCTTGCCGTCACCATTTGGCGAGAAAGCGGTTGGTATATACACATTCTCACGTTTGTTTACATCTACCGTTACAGTATCATAAGAGCGGCAGCCATTGGCACCTACACCCATTACCACATATTGCGTGCGTTCTGTAGGCGTAGCCATTGGCGACGATGTGTTTGGCGTGCTCAGGCTTCCTGATGGCAGCCAGTTGTACTGGCGGGCACCTGTTGCCAGTAGCGGTATGCTTGCACCATAGCGTATTACCGTATCCTTATTCAGCAGCTTAACTGCTGGCAATGGCAATACTTTTACTTTAGCATCTATTGTGTCGGTACACCATACACTGTCATACACTACTACGCGATAGTTTGTAGTTACCAGCGGGCGTACGCGTACTTCGCGGCAGTTAAAGCAATCAAGTGCAGACGGGTCAGGAATTTTGTACTGGCCTTCATTATACTCGTACCATTTATAGTGTGCTCCGCCGCCGGCAACCTTTAATACAGCATCGCTTCCATAACATACTGCGCTATCCGACGGAGTTACTTTGTAGTTTCGCTCGGGTATATATATGTCAATGGAGTCTTTAAGCTTACAGCCGTTTCCGCCCAAGCTCTGTACCACATAGCGCGTACTCCTTTGTACATATGCCAGCGGTGCTGATATGGTAGAGTCAGACAGGAGTTCGCCGGCCGACCACTCATATTTTATCGGTGCAGCAGGGGCAACACTGTAATTAAACCTGAACAAAGGACGATTGTAATAGGATACAATGTCGGCAGAGTTAACAGCAGCACATACGTCAGCTACATTAGGATCGGGCTTTTTAGCGCCATCAAGCGGTATGTAGAGCAGTCTCGAAGTATACGTGGTCGGTACAAAACGCAGAATAGGAGGATCGCACAATAAGGTAGTTTCATTTTCACTGTAGCATATCTGTATCACTAGGTTTTGGCTCGAATCCCAGTTGTAGAAGTTGTCGAGTTTGAACTCATGCCAACCTACAGGTAGCGTTACTGGTTCAGTGGCGGTGTATACGGTCGTCAAGCCGGCTTCAAACCTGTTCTTGTCCAATTCGTTCTTTGGCGTACATTTTACCTGAATCTTAAAGTTACTGTACTTGTATGCTGCTTCTTTTGCCAATACTACCTCAAACCCGATACTTCTCAATGTACCCGGCAACATTCCATAGTTAGCGCGGTCAATCTTGCTGATCAGGTATTGTTGTTTTGCCGTTTTTGTTGCATTAGGGAAGTACGGCGTCACAAATCCGAGTGTATCATAGTTGGCGCCTTTACCCAAAGCTAATGACCCCGAGATGTCTACCAACGTAGGCTCAGACAATTCTTTAGACCTGTTGATGCCGCATGGCATATTCTGCAAAGGCGGCTCACCTTTAAATACGGCTTCCAGCTGCAGGTAATCCGGCTTGCACATTACTGTTACACGGTCCTTTGGCGAGATGGTAAGGGTGTTGCTCATGTCAGCTTTCAGCGATACATCGTCACTCACTTTACAGGTGCCGGCAAGGTCCGGTGTTTTTACCACATAGTCCAATTGCAGGACATTGTCAGGAACTGACACCCTTGGAGCAATGCTTTGGGGATTATCCATTCCGACAGCGGCACCGCCATTAGGATCAGACCATTGTACGGATAGATAGTTATGTGTTCCGCTTACATAGAGCTGTCTTTCCTGCTTGTCATTTAAGCAATATAGCTGGTCGTCTCCTGCATTAAGTCCGGGAACAACCTTTATTAAGAATACAGAAGGCGATTTTAATACAATAGGTTGATCTATAGTGCAACTTGAGTCATTTGCGCTTAGTATAAGTGTATAGTCGCCAATCGCATTTGCAGGTGGTGTCCACTTAAACGTTCCAACCGGCGCTTCCGTGCCTTCACCGTCTACCGTAAAGCTTGAGCCCGGGATCATAAAATCATTAGAGCGGATATATACCTTATTGCCGGCAGTTGCAGTTTTAGCTCTGATGCTGAAACTCATTTCGCTGCCAGGGCATACGTAAATTCCACTGTCGTCATCTGCTACTTTCCGCCATGTAGCAGCTTGCAGGCTTTGCGGTACAGTATCTATTTCGGGAGCTTCTTTGGTACAGTCCAGTACCGCTACCTGTACGTCGCGCATTGTGTAGGACAGTAGCTGGTTTTGTCTCATTCTTCTCAGTTGAAATGCAAGTACAAAGAATCCTGTTTGCGTCCCTGTAAATTCAGCTGTCCCAGTTTCAGGGTCAACATTGTACCCACTACCGGAGGCGATAGGATTGCTACTGCTAAATCCAGGAAGATAGCCGAATCGCTCCGTAGCGCTTTTCAACGGATCCTGAGATGTGGTGATCAGCTTTACGGTAGTGTCTTTTTTCTGGATGTCATAGGGGTCGTTCAAATATTTTGTTTTGGTGTTTACACAGATATAAGGAAGTGGATTTGAGCCAAAACGAGGTGTACAGATGTTATATTCCGCCAGGTTGTTGATGCCCGATTCAATGTACAAATTACGACTTCCAAATGTTTGGTCCAGATTCAGTATCGCATCATTTCTGTCGCCACTGAACCAATAAAATTTCCAATCTGTTTGTGGTGAAGGCAGCGTAACCTCAACGCGGTACATCCACTTTTTAAATGCAGGGTACTTTGCGTTGTTTGCGGGTTTCAAGCATGAGTTTTCGCTGTCGAAGTTGGGGCACAGCTGGTGTACTACCTTGCCGTCAAAGCCGGCAGGTACAGGGTTTTTAGCATCGTCGACACAGGTCATCGCTACAATTTGCTCTGCACCAGCAGCACCAGCATTATCTGAACGATACCTCAGTGACTGGTTAACGCCTATTGAAGGTGAATTAGCTTCGCAGGCACCGTATAAGATCAGCATGACCTCATACTTGTATTCGGGGTTGGAACAGCCGTCAGCGTTTTTGCCAATGTATGTTACATACATATCAGCAGCCGCATAGTGTGCTGCGTAAGCGCGGCTCACAACCAGCACCAGTAGTAAAAGAAGTAGAAAGTGTTTTTTCATACGGAATATTTTATCGGGTTTCTATAAAAGGCGATCTACTAAAATAGACTTGCGCATACGTTGTTTAGTTGGTATAAATGCGGCTTTTTTTATAGCACTTCTTCTTCTATAATGCTTATTGGGTAAGGGTTTTAAGTTGTTCTTTTATCTGATAGTTAATGTGCAGGGTGTAGATATGTAAGAGCAGTTAATTCACTTCTCAAAATTTCGTTATCAAATAAAAATAAAATCGGCCCGACGATTTGCCGGGCCGACTCTTATTTAAGACTTCGCTGAAACTATCTTATCATCGTCACGTTACCATTTTGGTTAAATATGCGTCCTGTAGGCGTTACTGCTTCTACCGAATACATATAGACGCCCATTGGCTGCGGCGAGCCTTTGTACATACCATCCCAGCCCTGATTAATATCTGTAGTCTCAAACATCTTCACGCCCCAACGATTGAATATGGTGAAACGTTTCAGTTGTGCTTGTCCCAGCCTCAATACCTTCAGCGTACCATTGCCGCCCTTACCAGGGCTAAATGCATTTGGAATATCAAGGTGACTGTCGTTTGCCAGCATCACGTTTACGCTGTCCCTTACTTCGCAACCTGCTTCGGTACGGGCCGTTACAAAGTAGCGGGTATTCACCTTAGGACTGGCTGTAGGGTCAGCTATATCGGCGCGGCTCAGGCCAACAGGCGGGAACCAGCTATAATGTAGTGCGTTACCAGATGGGTTGATCTTAACGCTCTCGCCAGGATATAGCTTCAGCGTATCAGGTAAGTAAACAACTGCTGCAGGTTTTACCTCTACATGTACTTTCTGGGTATCCTTACAGCCATTTTTGTCTATGCCATATACTGTGTATGTTTTGCTTACCACTGGTCTAACAACAGGATTTTGGCTCTTGCGGTCATTCATATGATGGCTGCCTTCGTCCCACCAGAAAGACGTCAGGTCTATACCAACCATCCTTAGGCGCGCCTCTTGTCCGGGACATATTGCGGTGTCGGCACTTAGCGTCATAAAGTCAGCAGGCAATACATCGATCTTTAAGGAGTCTTCACCTTTGCAACCGGCAGGTGTAGATGCTATCAGTTTCATAGTAACATCCTGGAAGGCCGAGAAAAGTGGTCTCTTAGTATTGCCGTTCGCTAGTGTGGCACTTGGCGTCCATTGGTAGCTATATCTATCGTAGTCGGCAGGTGTTACGATACCTGTCAGTGTCATTGTATCGCCATAGCATATAGTCTGGTCGTCATTCACAGCCACGTTAGGAACTGGTTGCACATCCAGGTCAAAGGATGCAACAGAGTCTTTACAACCTGCCCTTGTTGCCGTCAGAACAACTTTCATTTTTCCTCTTACTTTAGGCGTTACAGTTGGGTCAAGTATTGCCGGGTCTGTGAAGTCTGCTGCTGCTTTAGGGTCGGTAGACCAAGTGTAGGTATAGTTAGGGTCGCCTATGGCCTTAGCATCAACCGTTTGTCCTTCGCAAATGGCCAGGTCAGGAGTTTCTATCTTAAAGCCGTCCAGCAAATTAATGCGCGCAGTGTCGAAAGATTTACAGCGATTATCGGATGCAGCCACCACTATATGATATTCGATATCGTTAAGCGGTGTAGATGTATTCGTTTCCGACGTCGCGCTGGTAAGATATGTTGCAGGAGTCCAGCTGACAGTGTAGGTTACGCCGGGCTGCTTTTTAATTTTCAGGTCATAATTTACAATGTTGCCCGGGCAGATGGTTACATCCTGCATGTTGTCATGCTCTGGTATCGGCAGCATTGTGACAGTTACAGTGTCTTTATTATGGTTACAGAACGTAGTCAGCTTCGATTCTGCTATGTATTGTAGCGTTGTATATGGTGTAACCGTAGGTGCGATACAGTTAGTACAAGACAGGGTGCTTGTACCGCCACCCAGTTCCTGCCACTGAAAGTTTCCGCCATTAGTTGCTACCAGTTGTACTTTGTCGCCGGGGCATATAGATGTGTCCTTGTAGATCTGCACGGCTGGATACACGTAGATCGGAATTGTAAACGACTGCTCGAAAATGATGCCCGGGGGATGGCATGTAGAGTCTTTTACGCCGATGATCAGATTTCGCAGGCCGGTTTGATGGTTACCAGGGGTCCAGTTGACACATCCTCTTACTGATTTTGTTCTTTGGCCGGTATACGTAACGGTCATGCCGTCCAGCGCTTTCGAGGTCTTCGAATTATCTCCGATCACAAGCTTTCCTACGGGGTCGGTTGTAGCAATGTCGAAGCAAAACTCCATATTCTGATTAGCGCATGCCATTATCTGACCTGTTATAGGATTATAACCAGCATCCCTGATGGACACAGCCGGGTCAATGGTTGACGGTGTGTAGTTGCATTTTGAAGGGTCCAGTACCTGTACCTGCACATCGCGTATGATTGAGCCTATCAATATGCCGTTCCGATATTCTTTCACACGTACAACCAACGTTTGCGGACCGGTTTGCGTGGCTGTAAAGTTCATCTGGCCGCTATTCCCGTTTATATTGAACGAGCCTGTTGGTGCAGCCAATGTTGCAGTCTGGAAGGGGTTATTGATTGTATTGAGTGCGGGAACCGCAGTTGGGTTGAGCGTACATGGAGTAGGAGCATTGGTACATCCACCGAGGGTAGATGGCGTTGTAAGCGGCACCACTATTTCACTCCAAACAGAGTCACTCGGGTCTGGATCCACTGCCTGATTATTGAATGAATATGGTAAGTTGAGGCAAGTATAAGGGATTGGTTTCTTTTCAAAATATGGCGAGCTATTCTTAGGAGCAAATAAGTTATTAAATGTTGTTTCTACATAGAAGTCTACGCATGTTGCATTATCCAGGTTTACACTACCATTCCGTGCATTGATAACTGCAGAAAATGTCCAGAAATTACATTTATGGTCCAGTTCTAGGTCTATAGAGTACCACCATTCTTTCACCCCTGGTATAGAGGCATCGCCTGTGCACTCGGTATTCGACCCTGAACATCCTAGTGTTACATCAGATCCATTGATTACCCCAGGAGGGATCAGCCCTGTCCACTTTGGCATCACCCGTGAGCGGACGATAGGGTCACAGGAGCTATAGTAGCATAGATTTACTGTAGGAGGTTCCGGGTTGCCACCACAATCTCTGTAAAATTTGAAGTAGATACGGTAGGTGGAATCAAATAAATGTTCGTATACGATCTCGCCACCCGCGGCGTGCGTGGCCCTCGACGTAGAGGGCAAAAAGCTGGCAAAGAACAGTAATGCCAGAAAAGATAGAAGGCGATTTTTCATACAGGTCATTATTAGGATTAGAGATTTTAAACTGCTTCTTCTAATAAGACCAGCATTAATTATTTGGTAGTTGGGGTTGTACGACGGCGGTGATATGGGAAAATAACATTGTTAATATTGTTGTAAAATTGAAATGAATGCCAAAAGTTTATTTTTAATGTGTTTAGGTTAACTATTGATTAATAAATCATTGTATTATTATAAGCAGTAAATTTTTTAGTAAAGTTTGAGAAGGTTGGAAGTACGGGCGTATGTTTAACCCTGGGGTAATAAACGCATATAACCGCGAGTTAATGCCCCGTGAATCGTAAGGCAAATACGAATTCTGGTAGTTTGGATAGTCTTTTATATATCATATAAATCTTAATTTCGAAACTTCTTTAAATAAATTAAATTTGCAATCCCCGAAAGGATGTAGAAACTATGTTTGAGAATCTTAGTGAGCGGTTAGACTCCGCCTTTAAGCAGTTAAAAGGAGAAGGAAGGATCAACGAGATAAACGTGGCCACTACGGTGAAGGAAATTCGCCGTGCGCTTGTTGATGCGGACGTAAACTATAAAATAGCCAAAGAATTTACCGATAAGGTGAAAGATAAGGCAATGGGGGAGAAGGTGCTTACAGCGGTATCTCCCGGCCAGCTAATGGTGAAGATCGTAAAGGATGAGCTGGCTGAACTAATGGGTGGTAAGGAGGAAGAGATAGACCTGAGCAACAAGCCTACTGTCATCCTTATTGCGGGTCTTCAGGGTTCGGGTAAAACTACCTTTAGTGGTAAGCTGGCTAACTTCCTGAAATCAAAAAAGAACCGTAATCCGCTACTTGTAGCTGCAGACATCTATCGCCCGGCAGCGATGGATCAGCTGAAAGTATTGGGAGATCAGATAAAAGTACCTGTATACAGCGAGCCTGAGAATAAAGACGCAGTAGCGATTGCCCAAAACGCGATAGCCCATGCCGAGCAGAATGGTAACAGCATCGTGATCATAGATACGGCTGGCCGCCTGGCTATCGACGAGGTTATGATGACGGAGGTAGCTAATATTAAAAAAGCCGTAAACCCGCACGAGATACTTTTTGTAGTTGATTCTATGACGGGTCAGGATGCCGTAAATACCGCTAAAGCATTTAACGAGCGTCTCGACTTTACTGGTGTAGTGCTTACCAAGCTGGATGGTGATACACGTGGTGGTGCGGCGCTGTCTATTAAGTACACGGTAAATAAGCCCATCAAGTTTGTGAGCATGGGCGAGAAGCTGGATACGCTGGATGTGTTCTATCCGGAGCGTATGGCGCAGCGTATACTGGGTATGGGTGACATCACCACGCTGGTAGAGCGTGCGCAAGCCCAGTATGATGAAGTGCAGGCCAAAAAGTTGGAGAAAAAAATAAGGGCTAATAAGTTTGACTTTGAAGACTTTAAAGAGCAACTCAACCAGATCAAGAAGATGGGTAACATTAAAGACCTGTTGGCAATGATACCTGGTATAGGCAAGGCTATAAAGGACATTGATATCTCAGATGATGCATTTAAGGGCATTGAGGCGATCATTAACTCAATGACACCATTCGAGCGTAACAACCCCGATGTAATAGACGGCAGCCGCCGCAAGCGTATTGCAAAGGGTTGTGGTAAAGACATAGCTGAGGTAAATGCCTTTATGAAACAATTTGAGCAAATGCGCCAGATGATGGGTCAAATGGGCAAAATGAAAGGCATGATGCCTGGTATGGGCATGGGTATGCCGCCAATGGGAAGACGATAATTTTTAGTGGATTGACTATAAAAGAAACAGGGGATGAAATTCATCCCCTGTTTCTTTTATGACTTTACTGTCTTTTTTACTTTTTTGCAACAATTACAATACCCCATGCCATATGTCTAAAGCCCGGCAATTTCAACAACAAGGTATCCAACGCTTTTAATGGCATAAACCACCAGCCAATGCGCGATTTCTTCTCTTTAAATATATGTTTCCAGTAGCGGACCTTGTTTGGGTCAAGTCTGCGTATGAGATAGTAATATAAAAACAACCATAGAGTAGTGAACCAAAACTCACGATGCTCTACTTGCGGAAAGTATTTGCGGTAAAGGTTCAGGATGTCGAAACCTACAGGTTTTTCATCTATAGTACGTACTTCCATAGCCATATTGCGATACACATTTATGACCGGATTGTATTTTAATGGATCCCATGTAACAAGTGTGCCGCCTTTCTTCAGCGACTTCTGCATGGTGGCTATCCAGAACTCCTGGTCTACTTCCGGTACGTGGTGTATCAGGTTAGCACAATGTATGATGTCGAAGTAGTCAGCGTAGAGTTCTAGCTTTTCAATCGGCGCGATCATCAGCTTCAGCTTCACATTATACTTAGCGGCAAGCTTCTCTGCAAATTCGCCCATCTTAGGCGATATATCGTTATAGTATACTTCAGCACCCTGTAGGGCAAAGTATACAGAGCTCTCTCCCAGTCCTGCGCCTACGTCCAGTATTTTCTTCCCTCTTATATCGCCGAGTTTACTCATGATGTAAGTATTCTCTACAGCCACAAAGCTTTCAAAAAGGTTCTTTACATCTATATCATCTACGTTTTCGGACAACGCCCATTCGTCATGAAAAGCCTCCTCACGCCGAAGCAGGTCTTCGACATTGCTATCCTGATTGGTCATTAATTACAGAAATTCTTAATTTTGAATATAGTATAGCTGCCAAAGATAATGATTTGTTTTATTTGGTGTATCTCATCATCGCTTTATCTGGTGCGTATTTCACAATTTTAATCTACAGTTGATAAACCTACTGCTGATCTTATGGCTTCTTGATATATGATGACTGTAAAAGAATTTTTTTGCAGCAGGTATTTGCCGTTTTAAGTATTTGTATTAATTTCGCAGTCTCAAAAATTTATTGTAAACGCAAATAATTTTTATTATTTATGGCGGTAAAAATTCGTCTCCAACGTCATGGCTCTAAGAAGCGCCCATTTTATTTCATCGTAGTTGCTAACAGCACAGCTCCGCGTGATGGTAAGTTTATCGAAAAACTCGGTACTTACAACCCACTTAGTATTCCTGCTACTATCCGTCTTAACCGCGAGCGTTCTCTGCATTGGTTGCAGAAAGGTGCACAGCCTACCAACACTTGCCGTCGTATCTTGTCGTTCAAAGGTGTATTGTACCTGAAACACCTGATGCGTGGTGTATCTCTTAACCTGTTTGATGAAAAAGCAGCATGGGAGAAATTCGAGTCTTGGAATGCTGAGCATGAGCAAGTAGTTGCTAAGCGCGAAGAAACACATCGTCTGAACAAAGCAGAGAAGCGTCATGCTACAATGAGCGATTCAGTACGTCGTGTGGAAGAGAAACTGGCTGCAAGAGCAGCATCTGAAACTGCTAATGATGCTGACATCGAAGGTAGCGAAGGAGCTGAAGGCGCAGAAGCAGAAAACACAGAAGCATCAGCTGAATAATTCTCTTAATTGATATTTGAAGAGGCAATAGAACTATCTGTTGCCTCTTTTGTTTTTATGCTTTTCGAGAAGTGTATATAAAATGAAAAAGCTCCGTTGGTGCACAACGGAGCTCCGGCAATAATAATATACTAAGCTTTCCTCAGCTTATAAACATATACGTGCATGTATGTAACAGACGATCTGATACCGTCTTCATGCTCTATTTTCAATCCCTGTTTATTAAACTCGTTCAGGTAGTGTTTGTGCGAACGGAAATTGAGTGGTACGGCTATGCCTGCTTTCATCTTATTCAGTATCCAATCTTGCGATGATATCCATACCTTGTCTATCATGTTTATGTACATCTCTTCTACCAGTATGATGGCACCGGTAGGTTTTATCACACGCTTCAGCTCCGACAAGTAGTATTCCGGATCATCGGTATGGTGCATAGTAGCAAGTGCCACTACAATGTCGAATGTATTATCAGGGAATGGTACTTCTCTTGTCGTTAGCTGCTTAAATTCCAGCCTACCCGGTTTTAGCACATTATCATCCAGGTTCTGATCCTTTACCGGGTCCACACCCGTTATCTTCAATGTAGGCGATATCTTCAATAGCTCTGCCGAGGTATACATATTGCCACAGCCAAAGTCAAGCACTGAAGAATTTTCAGGTATAAGCTGAGAAAGGTATTGCGCGAATTTGAGAGAACGTTTATGAGTGAGACGTTTATAAATAGGAAGATTGGCTAAGAACATATACTGGTGCTGATTATAAAGCGTGCAGCCCTAATGGCTTATGTACACGAATGTTGTATTGCAAATATAGCTTTTTATGCAATCGGGTTGTCTATGCCGATGCACATAATAAATGAAGAAGAGCAAGCGATTAAATAAGATTTCGAGTATTTTTATCCCGCACATTCACTACCTACAGAAAATACGTACAGATGTCATTTACCACGTCTTTGCCGGATAATAAGGACCATATCTGGAAGAAAGTTTTTATCGCAATCAGTATCGCTATTCTTATCATCATGCCATTGCTAAGCAAGGACTATGGGCAGAGTGGGGACGAGTGGCTGGAAATTGAGTACGGCCGCGACATCTACAATTACTTTTTTGCAGGCGACAACCAGGCGCTTGATTACAGCAATAAGAGTCTTCAGTATCAGGGCATGGAGCTGTACGGTGGTTTTACTGACTATTATTCTGAGGTATTGCACCGCATGTTCCCGAGTGTGCCTATCCTGCATGCAAAGCACTTCTTCTATGCTATTGAGGGTGCTTTGATGATGATATTTACCGGGCTACTGGCATTCAGGCTCAGCCGCAAATGGTCGGTAGGTACCGTGGCGCTTTTGTTCATCATATTCTCACCCAGGTTGTTTGGCGAAAGCATGAACAACCCAAAGGACATACCACACGCATTGGGGTATGCTATGGCTATGTACGGCCTTATCGCTTTGTTGCAGGACTTCCCGCACAAGCTGTGGAAGCATGCACTGATATTGGCTATCGGTTTTGGTATCACCTTCGGGCAACGGCCTGCGGGTGGGTTGCTGCAGGCTTGCTATATCGTAATGTTTATTGGGTTGTACTACCTGCTTAACAAAGAGTTTGCAGCACAACTGAAGGCCGATAATTCTAAGCTGATGAAACGATTGGTTTTGCTGGTTGGCGGAGCGCTGCTGGTAGGTTTTGCAATCGGTTTTTCAGCCTGGCCATTCGGTCTGCAATCGCCGGTATCAAACGCATTAATATCGCTTAAAGGCATGACCAATCGCGATATAGTGCTGCGTGTGTTGTTCGACGGTGAGTATGGTTACAACAACAACATGCCTTGGTACTACGAGTTCAAATGGATATGCATTACTAACCCGCTCGTGGTACTTGCGGGTGTTGTATTGTTCCTCGCGCTTGTCTTCAGGGCTATCAAGGAGTATGGAATGTTTACGGTACTATTCCTATTGTTCTGCTCCTTCTTCCCGCTGCTCTACATGATCTACAAAAAGTCGAGCGTACACGATACCTGGCGCCACGTATTCTTTGTATATGTATTCTGGGCTATCATGGCAGCGCTGGGTTGGAATCTGCTCACTACGCTTTTTAAAGAGGTAAAGTACCGTCAGTTAGTGCCTGTCATTGCTATTTTGGGACTGATACCCACCATAGCATGGACTTTTAGAAGCCATCCTAACCAGTATGTATATTTTAATGAGCTACAGGGTGGAGTAAAGGGCGCGTTTGGTAACTATGATCTGGACTATTATCAAAACAGCGGTAAACAAGCTGCCGACTGGATAAGGGCAAACGTAAAACCGATACCCGGCCGGAAAGTGCAGGTGGGTTCAAATATGGGTGGTTTCGACAAATACTTTGCAAAGGATACCGCCTGGATAAGGTCGGAATACGTACGCTTCCCGAGTCGGCACGAGCAGGTGTGGGACTACTATATTACCTACGGGCGTTTTATATCGGCAGAGCAATTGCAGGGCGGGCATTGGCCTCCCGACAATGTGATACACGCCATAGCGATAGATGGAGCCGTGCTAAGTGCCATCATACAGCGCAAAAGCAATGCAAGCATTGATGCTCATAAGGCCATGGAGGCTAAAGATTTTGCAACGGCAGTATCGAAATATGAAGAGTATCTGAAGACCGACAAGTCGGACGATAATGTATGGCTCGACTATGGTATTAGCCTTGCATCAATAGGCCGCATGAACGAGGCTATCAGCGCTATAAATAATGCGGTAAAGATAGACCCATCAAGGCCTGAAGTATACCAGGTATTGTCGCAGATATACCAGGCTATAGGCAATACGCAAGCTGCAAACGATGCTATGATGAGCGCCCAGTCGCTGATGATGGCGGAGCAGGAAAAGCAAAAGCCGCAGGAAGAAGAATAAAGAAAATAATTGTAAAACTATCAGAGACATCCACCTGCCAGATTCTCATTTGGTACGGTGGATTTCTTATTTAAAGGTGAGATGAGAGCTAAGCTATCCACAGCACAAAGGCCGCTATGAATACATAGATAGATACTAATGTTGCAGTAAGCCATTTGGCATTGATATGTGCTGATTTCAAACGGAGCTTATATGACATTGACAGTTCTTGTTAGCGTACTATAAAATGTATATTCCAATCAAGATAGAAACCTACTTTAATAATTCCAATTCCTTCCGGATATTTTCTTTTGCCTGGCGCTCATATTTTTCGAAAAAGAACTTACTGTTAAATATCTGTTCCCTTTCAAGGAACTTCATCAATACAGCGCTACGTCCCGGTCGGTATAGCGCATCAGGCACATGCGCATACTCCTTTTTTATATTTTCACTGTACTGCAGGTATTCATTCCACGGTGTACCAAGTATTGACAAGTCTGCATCAACAAAAATATTACAGTCACTATCTGCTGACTTGTCATGGTTACTCGTTGCTACTATATACTCTTTACAGTTGTGTATTACTACCTCATCTACACCGATATTCCTTAATCGATCTACGGCAAAGAACGCGCTTTGTTCCTCATTGTCATTCCGCCCCGTATCGTATATCACGTCATGATAAAAGGCTGCGAATAGAACTGCGTCCCAATTATCGATAATTTGTTTGCAGCTCAATAATTGTTTTACAACAGATGCTATGTGCTCCAGATTATGATAGTAACGTTTACCGTCTCGGTATTGGCCCGACAAATCTTGCCAATATCTATTAATGGCAACATCATCTTGGCTATGCATCAGGCATAACTCCCGCCATGTTGCGTCCAGAAAATCAGTAGCTAGCATTTGCAATTATATCAGCCTCAAAATCCAAGCCAGAAATTATAGGCTAAAAGTTTAATAAATATTGTATATTACTTGTCTGGCAAAGGTTTTAGCTGATTTTAATGGCATTATTTTTAACTGATTTTCGTAGCTAAAGTTGTCTCCAGCAGTATCTCTAGAGCCCTTTTTGTATACCCAGTAAAAGTTCGAGTATGTCAAACGCTATGCTTCTATATGCTTATATGAGCGATAATGAATTGATTGATAAGGTAAAAGCAGGTAACAAGCCCTGCTTTGAAGTCCTTATTCGCAGGCATAGTCAGTCGCTTTATAGGGTAGGGCGTGCTTATGGCATTGCGGAGGACGACGTGGAAGACTTGCTACAATGCACCCATCAGGCGGGTTTCAAGCGGCTACAGCGGTTAGACAAAAAACAGCCGTACCGATTGCAACTGCTTAAAATAATGATCCAAAATTGTATCGATAAAGTACAGGCAGGTGTCGAACATACCCAGCATAATGAATTTGAACCAGCCGCAAGAGCTTTAGATGCGCACGTCCTGATCGAGCGTATGGATAGTACGATAACACCCGCAAAAACACTGGAAAAGCATATCGGTCATCTTTCTCAGGCGTTACGCACCGCATTCGTGCTCAGTGAGATAGAGGGACTAAGTATAAAGGAAGTGGCTGAACTGCAATTTATTTCAGAAAGTATTGTAAAGAGCCGGTTGCAAAAGGCAAAAACGGAAATGAACAAGAACGGCAATATATTTCATCATACTGAAGTGTACCCTTTTCACCGTAGTGCATGCGATGTGCTGGTAGACCGTGTAATGGTCGGTATCGATGCAGATACCTATCAGGCAGAAAAGGCGCTGATACCGAGATGTTAGCCTATGGTTTTTCCAGCCATTTTTCTATTTCACCCTGGTCCATCTGCATAAAGTTCGTTTCGGCTTCTACCCAACCATCCTTCAGCCAATAGATTACGGGCCAGCTATAGCCAGCTATATTTGTGAATGCCTCTGACTCCAGCCTTGTATAGGGGATATTCTGTGCTTTGGTTTTATCCCAGAAAGGTTTCCAGTTTTGTTGTTTACCAGCTACCACCATGTGGAATGGTAGTGTAGGGTTCTTTTGTTTCATCAAATGCATTTTATAGCCTGCCATTTGGCAATGCGGGCAACTCAGGCTCAGGAATGCAATTATATGTTTGCCTTTGGAAAGATCGACGGGTGGGCATGGCTTTCCAACCTCGTATATGGCTGATAGATCAGGTTGGAATCGCTGTTTCTGTAGCCATTGGGGCTGATGGTCAGGGATAGGGTATAACGCATAAGGCACACCGGACAGCGCTAATAGTAGTACAAGGCTGCCAAGATGTGCCCAGCGAAGATGTATTCCGCTTTGATATTTTATGAGCAGCCAAATACCAAGAATAAGGATAAAGTTCTTCGCAAGCGATGAGGCAGGAGACATCCATATAGCATCGCCAAAACAGCCACAGTTAATATTGTTGCCTGCAATGATCCACAGATATACAAGATACAGGTTAAATACAGCAAGCAGCCCGATCGCCAGCTTTAAAACCCATTTTAGATTGCCATAGAAGCGGAAGATGATTAATACTCCTAGCGAAAGCTCAATGCCGACCAATAAGCGTGAGCTTACAATCGCTAATAGCCAGGGAAACTTCAAATATTCTATAATAGTGAATTCGAAAAGCTGAAAGCTTTCGAGCGTATAAGTCTTGGTGTAAGATGAATATATAAACGCAGCGCCAATGAGGATAGAGAGAAATAGGAGAGAAACGTGCTTGATCTTATTTTGCATAATCGGCGCTAAATTAAGAAAGGAGCACAAAATGTGCCCCTTTCTTTAAGGAAATAAGGATCAAATTTACAGCTCGCATTTTGCGTTAGGATCAGCCATTTTGTAGGTTGTTTCCAGTGCATCACAAGCATCATTAGCATCACCCTTCTTTTGTTTGCCAAAAGCAGAAGCCTGCGTTTTAGTTTCGTTACCTACTTTCCAAGTACAAGTACAAGTGTAGTCTTTTTTGCAAGACGTGAAACCTACTGCGAAGATTGCGATTACTGCGATAGAAGCGATTTTTTTCATAAAAAGTGTATAAGTGTTTTGAATAAGTGACAAATATAATAGGCGAGTTTTTAAAATGCTAGTGTGTTGCTTTAATTTTCTGTTGCTAATGCAAAAGTCAATATTGGGCAGGATTTAGTTAATACCGTGATTTGGGTATTTTTATATACCGGATAATACGTACCTTTCGCAGGAGGCTAATACCGCCAGTGTATTGCATGGCGATATATTTTATTTGAGCGTTTTCTGTAGAAAAACTTGGTTTTAAGGAAAGTTGGAATAAATTTTGCTTATTCGCCCCACATTTTATATATTTGCAATCCCTTTGGTGGGAGCTAGCAAGTGCACAAACTATTATTGATCGAATTTTATTGAATACAGATACTACCTGTACTGAGAGGCGAAGCCTTTGGGTACGGGGATTTTTTGCTTTGTAAAAAGGAGATTTTAAACATATTATGGCTATACCACAAAAACGAACCGCAGCAGGCCGTGTCAATTTCGCCAAGATACATGACGTAGCCGATACGCCAGACCTGCTCGGCATCCAGCTTCAATCGTTTCAAGATTTCTTCCAGTTGGAAACCACGCCTGATAAGCGTGACAACGAAGGTCTTTTCCGCGTGTTCAAGGAGAACTTCCCGATCACGGATACGCGTAATATCTTCGTATTAGAGTTTCTCGACTACTTTATCGACCCGCCACGCTACACCATCGACGAATGTATGGAGCGCGGACTCACCTATTCAGTGCCATTGAAAGCAAAGCTCCGCCTGAGCTGTAATGACGAAGAGCACGTGGATTTTGAAACCATTATTCAGGATGTGTTCCTGGGTAATATCCCTTACATGACCCCGCGCGGTACCTTCGTTATCAACGGTGCTGAGCGTGTGGTAGTATCTCAGCTGCACCGTTCTCCGGGCGTATTCTTCGGCCAGAGCGTGCACCCGAACGGTACCAAGATCTATAGCGCCCGCGTGATACCTTTCAAAGGTGCATGGATGGAGTTTGCTACAGACATCAACAACGTGATGTATGCCTACATCGACCGTAAGAAGAAGTTTCCTGTAACTACACTGTTGCGTGCTATCGGTTACGAAACAGACCGCGACATCCTGGAGCTGTTTGGTATGGCTGATGAAGTAAAGGCTGAAAGGAAAAATATAGAAGCTAATATAGGCCGCCGCCTGGCTGCACGTGTACTGCGTACATGGACGGAAGACTTCGTGGATGAAGATACGGGTGAGGTGGTTACCATCGAGCGTAATGAAGTGGTACTGGACCGCGACAGCCTGCTCGACGAAGAGAATGCTGCTATGATCCTCGAGATGGGAATACCAACCATATTCCTTCAGAAAGAAGAGGTGAGCGGTGATTTCTCTATCATCTACAATACCCTGAATAAAGATACTTCTAACTCGGAGCTGGAAGCGGTTCAGCATATCTACCGTCAGCTCCGCGGATCTGATGCACCGGATGATGAAACTGCACGTGGTATCATTGAGAAATTGTTCTTCAGTGATAAGCGTTACGATCTGGGTGAAGTAGGCCGTTATAAAATCAACCGTAAACTGGGTCTTGATATCAACCTCGATACTAAGGTATTGAGCAAGGAAGATATCATTTCCATCATTAAATACCTGGTACGTCTTACCAACGGTAAAGCGGAGATCGACGATATCGATCACCTGAGCAACCGTCGTGTACGTACGGTGGGTGAACAATTGTTTGCTCAGTTTGGTGTGGGTCTTGCCCGTATGGCACGTACCATCCGTGAGCGTATGAACGTCCGTGACAATGAGGTGTTCACGCCGATCGACCTGATCAACGCGCGTACACTTTCTTCAGTTATCAATTCATTCTTCGGTACATCTCAGCTGTCGCAGTTCCTCGATCAAACCAACCCGCTGTCTGAGATCACGCACAAGCGTCGTATCTCTGCCCTCGGTCCGGGTGGTCTTAGCCGTGAGCGCGCAGGTTTCGAAGTTCGTGACGTACACTATAGCCACTATGGCCGCCTGTGTACCATCGAAACTCCGGAAGGCCCGAACATCGGTCTTATCTCTACGCTTTGCGTACACGCCAAGATCAATGACATGGGCTTTATCGAAACGCCTTACCGCAAGGTAACCGAAGGTAAAGTAGACCTGAAGAAGCACCACTACCTGAGTGCTGAAGAGGAAGATCTGGCGAAAATCGCCCAGGCAAACGTGCCGCTTGATGAAGCAGGTAAGTTCGTTGAAAAGCAAATCAAATCGCGCCAAACGGGTGACTTCCCAATTCTTGAGCCGGAAGAAGTAGAATTCATGGACGTGGCGCCAAACCAGATCGTTGGTCTGAGTGCTTCGCTGATTCCGTTCCTGGAGCATGATGATGCCAACCGTGCCTTGATGGGATCGAACATGCAACGCCAGGCCGTACCGCTTATCCGTCCGCAAGTGCCTATCGTAGGTACAGGTCTGGAAGCTAAAGCTGCCCGCGATGCACGTATACAGATACATGCTGAAGGTAATGGTGTAATAGAATATGTAGACGCAAACGAAATACATGTTCGCTATGACCGCAACGATAAAGACCGCCTGGTTTCTTTCGAAGACGATCTGAGAATTTACTCTCTTACAAAATATAAGAAGACCAACCAAAGCACCAGCATCACCCTGCGTCCTAGTGTACGCAAAGGAATGAAGGTAGTAGAGGGCGACTTCCTGACGGAAGGATACGCTACTAAAGATGGTGAGCTGGCACTGGGCCGCAACCTGAAAGTGGCGTTTATGCCCTGGAAAGGTTACAACTTCGAGGATGCCATCGTTATCAACGAAAAGGTAGTACGCGAAGACCTGTTCACTTCTGTTCACATCGATGAGTATGAATTGGAAGTGCGCGATACCAAGCTGGGTGAAGAAGAGCTGACTCCGGATATACCTAACGTATCGGAAGAAGCTACTAAAGACCTCGACGAGAACGGTATCATCCGTATCGGAGCTCATATAGGCGAGGGCGATATCCTGATCGGTAAGATCACTCCTAAAGGTGAAACGGACCCGACTCCGGAAGAAAAACTGCTTCGCGCCATCTTCGGCGACAAAGCCGGTGATGCGAAAGATGCTTCATTGAAAGCTCCGAGCGGTACAGAAGGTATTGTGATTTCTAAGCAGTTGTTCCAGCGTGCTAAGAAAGATAAGAACTCTAAAGTACGTGAGAAAGCAGCGCTCGAAAAGATCGAAAAAGTTCACGAGAAGAACCTGGAAGATGTTAAGAACCTGCTGATGGATAAGCTGATGACTTTGTTGAAAGACAAATCATCTACCGGTATCACCAACAACTTTGGCGAGCTGGTACTGAGCAAAGGCGGTAAGTTTAATACGAAGACGCTTGGTTCTATCGATTATCAAAACGTAAATCCACTTGGCTGGACAGGTGATAAGGAAACTGATGACCTGATAAACCAACTGCTGCACAACTACAACATCAAGTTCAACGAAGAACTGGGCCGCTACAAGCGCGAGAAGTTCAACCTGAGCATTGGTGATGAGCTGCCTGCAGGTGTGCTGAAACTGGCTAAAGTTTATCTCGCAAGCAAGCGTAAGCTGAAAGTGGGTGATAAGATGGCCGGACGCCACGGTAACAAAGGTATCGTAGCGCGTATCGTGCGCGAAGAAGATATGCCGTTCCTCGAAGATGGAACTCCGGTTGACATCGTGCTGAACCCACTTGGAGTACCATCGCGTATGAACTTGGGCCAGATCTACGAAACCATCCTCGGATGGGCCGGTGAGAAGCTGGGTGTGAAATTCGCCACACCTATCTTCGATGGTGCAAGTGTACCTGAGATAGAAGAGCTGATTGAAAAGGCAGAGCTTCCTGACTATGGCCATACATACCTATATGATGGCGAAACAGGTGAGCGCTTCCACCAGAGAGCTACAGTTGGTATCATATATATGATCAAACTGCACCACATGGTAGACGATAAGATGCACGCGCGTTCTATCGGACCATACAGCCTCATTACGCAGCAGCCATTGGGTGGTAAAGCCCAGTTCGGTGGTCAGCGTTTTGGTGAGATGGAGGTTTGGGCACTTGAAGCATATGGTGCATCAAACATTCTGCAAGAGCTGTTGACGCTGAAATCGGATGATATCATCGGTCGTGCTAAGACCTATGAGTCTATCGTGAAGGGCGACAACGTACCTAAACCGGGTATACCTGAGTCATTCAACGTATTGGTGAATGAGCTTCGCGGCCTGGGTCTGGAACTGAAGTTTGAGTAGTATCAATATACAGCAGTGAACAGGAGTATGGCTTCTGTTCACTGCCCTTAATTCTCATTTAACTTAAAAAATATTTCTTTCTTAATATGGCTATTAAAAAAGATAACCGCCCAAAAGCGGGGTTCAACAAAATCACCATCAGCCTGGCATCACCAGATACTATTCTGGACCGCTCTTATGGCGAGGTGCTGAAGCCTGAAACCATTAACTATCGTACGTACAAGCCTGAGCGTGACGGTTTGTTCTGCGAGAAAATATTCGGCCCTGTAAAGGACTACGAATGCTATTGCGGTAAGTATAAGCGTATCCGTTATAAGGGTATCGTGTGCGACCGTTGTGGTGTAGAAGTAACGGAAAAGAAAGTACGCCGCGAGCGCATGGGACATATCAAGCTGGTAGTTCCTATCGTTCATATATGGTACTTCAAGAGCCTTCCTAACAAAATAGGTTACCTGTTGGGTATGAGCTCTAAAAAACTGGAGACGATCGTTTATTACGAGCGCTATGTAGTAATACAGGCTGGGGAGGCAGATGATCTCGTTCGTCAAAAGTTAAACCTGAAAGATTCGGAAAATACACATCAGCAACTGCTGACCGAAGACGAATACCTGGAGATATTGGATGCAATATCGAAAGACAACCAATACCTGCCTGATGATGATCCGAACAAGTTCATCGCTAAGATGGGTGCCGAGTCGGTACATGCGCTGTTGAGCCGTATCGACCTCGATCAGTTGTCTTACGACCTGCGTAATGCTGCTGCCAACGAAACATCTCAGCAACGTAAGCAGGAAGCCCTGAAACGCCTGAGCGTTGTAGAAGCTTTCCGCGATGCAAATACACGCGTGGAAAACCGCTTGGAATGGACTGTAATGCAGTACATCCCGGTTATACCACCGGAACTTCGCCCGCTCGTACCTCTGGATGGCGGCCGTTTCGCTTCGTCAGATCTGAATGACCTGTATCGTCGCGTTATCATCCGTAACAACCGTCTGAAACGTCTAATCGAGATCAAAGCACCTGAGGTGATCCTGCGTAACGAAAAACGCATGCTTCAGGAAGCGGTGGATTCTCTGTTTGATAATAGCCGTAAGTCGAACGCTGTGAAAGCAGAAGGCGGACGCGCACTGAAATCACTTTCTGATGTACTGAAAGGTAAACAAGGTCGTTTCCGTCAGAACCTTCTTGGTAAACGTGTTGACTATTCCGGTCGTTCGGTTATCGTGGTTGGCCCTGAAATGAAACTGCACGAGTGCGGCCTGCCAAAAGATATGGCTGCCGAGCTGTTTAAGCCGTTCATCATTCGTAAGCTGATAGAAAGAGGCATAGTAAAAACAGTAAAGAGCGCTAAAAAGCTCGTTGAGCGCAAAGAGTCAGTGGTTTGGGATATCCTGGAGAATGTACTGAAAGGACACCCGATACTCCTTAACCGTGCCCCTACGCTTCACCGTTTATCAATCCAGGCCTTCCAGCCAAAACTGATCGAAGGTAAAGCGATACAACTGCACCCGCTGGTGTGCTCGGCGTTCAACGCCGACTTCGATGGTGACCAGATGGCCGTTCACGTGCCACTGAGCCACGCTGCTGTACTGGAAGCACAACTGCTGATGCTGGCTTCTCACAATATCCTTAACCCGCAGAACGGTACGCCGATCACCCTTCCGTCTCAGGACATGGTTCTTGGTCTGTACTACATCAGCAAGGGTAAGAAGACGATGGGTGATGAGATCGTGAAAGGTGAAGGCAAAGCTTTCTATAGTGCCGAAGAGGTAATCATCGCGCATAACGAAGGCCGTGTTGACCTGCACGCATGGATCAGAGTAAAAGTAGATGTTCGTCAGAAAGACGGCAGCCTTCAAAGACAACTGCTCGAAACAACAGTTGGACGCGTAATGTTCAACCAACACGTGCCGAAAGAGAACGGTTTCGTAAACGCGCTGCTTACCAAGAAATCTCTCCGTGAGATCATCGGTGACATCCTTAAGAATACAAACATCCCTAAGACCGTACAGTTCCTTGATGATATCAAGCAGCTTGGTTTCCGCACAGCCTTCCGTGGTGGTCTGTCGTTCAACATCCGCGACCTGAAAGTACCGGATGTAAAAGAAGAACTGATAAACTCTGCACAAACGGAAGTAGAGGAGGTTTGGGAAAACTATAACATGGGTCTTATCACGAACAACGAACGCTATAACCAGATCATCGATATCTGGTCGCGCGTTGATACCCGTGTAACCGAAACGCTCATCCGCGAGATGGCAACAGATAAACAAGGTTTCAACTCTGTTTACATGATGCTTGATTCGGGAGCGCGTGGTTCTAAACAGCAGGTAAAACAGCTGGCCGGTCTCAGAGGTCTGATGGCTAAACCACGTCGTAGTGGTTCATCAGGTTCGGAGATCATCGAGAACCCGATCCTTTCCAACTTTAAAGTAGGTCTGAGCGTATTGGAGTACTTCATCTCTACGCACGGTGCCCGTAAAGGTCTTGCGGATACCGCCCTTAAAACAGCCGATGCGGGTTATTTGACCCGTCGTCTGGTGGACGTTGCTCAGGACGTTGTTATCAACGATACGGACTGCGGTACACTTCGTGGTATTGCAACTTCGGCGCTGAAAGACAATGAAGAAATAGTAGAGCCGCTGTATGACCGTATTCTCGGCCGTACGTCGCTGCACGATGTGTTCGATCCATTTACCGACGAGCTGATCGTAGAAGCAGGTTCTGAAATAACAGAAGATATAGCTAAACACATCGACGACAGCAATATCGATACAGTGGAAATACGTTCGGTACTGACTTGCGAAAGCCGTCGTGGTGTATGTACTAAGTGCTACGGTAAGAACCTGGCAACAGGTTACATGGCGCAGAGGGGTGATGCAGTTGGTATCATCGCTGCCCAGTCTATCGGTGAGCCGGGTACACAGCTTACACTTCGTACCTTCCACGTGGGTGGTGTGGCCGGTTCTTCAGCTATCGAGTCTCAATTGATCGCTAAGTTCGAGGGCACTATCCAGTTCGATGGTCTGCGTACTACAACATCTGTAAATGAAGAAGGCGAAGAATTGATCGTTGTTATCGGCCGTACCGGTGAGGTGCGTATCGTAGACGAAGAGAACGACCGCCTGATGATCACCAACAATATCCCTTACGGGTCTATCCTGCGCGTAAGCAATGGACAGAAGATAGCTAAGGGTGACGTGATCTGCACATGGGATCCGTTCAACGCCGTTATCGTTTCTGAGGTTCATGGTAAAGTACGTTTCGATAACATCATCGAAGGCGTTACTTACCGCGAAGAAGCGGATGAGCAAACAGGTCACCGCGAGAAAGTGGTTATCGAAACAAAAGATAAAACTAAGATACCTGCGATCATCATCGACGGTAAAGAAGAGAAGATGTACAACCTTCCGGTTGGCTCACACATCATCGTTTCTGCCGACGACAGCGTGAAAAACGGACAGGTACTTGTGAAGATACCACGTATCATGGGCCGTAGCCGTGATATCACCGGTGGTCTTCCACGTGTAACCGAGCTGTTTGAAGCACGTAACCCAAGTAACCCTGCTGTAGTAGCAGAGATAGATGGTGTGGTTGCTTTCGGTAACATCAAGCGTGGTAACCGTGAGATCATCATCGAATCTCGTGAAGGTTTGGTTAAGAAATACCTGGTACCACTTACGCGCCACATCATGGTGCAGGATGGTGACTTCGTAAAAGCAGGAACATCACTTTCGGATGGTGCTACCACTCCGGGCGATATCCTGTCGATCAAAGGACCTTTCGCAGTACAGGAATACCTGGTAAATGAAATTCAGGAAGTTTACCGACTACAGGGTGTGAAGATCAACGATAAGCACATTGAGGTGATCGTTCGCCAGATGATGCGTAAGGTAACCATCATGGATCCGGGAGATACTAAGTTCCTGGAGGACGATACAGTTGATAAGTTCGACTTCATGGAAGAGAACGACTGGATTTACGACAAGAAAGTAGTAACAGAAGCCGGAGATTCAGACAAACTGCACCCTGGCCAGATCGTGACGCTGCGTGAGATCCGCGAGGATAACAGTATGCTGCGCCGTGCTGACAAGAAGCTGGTAGAATACCGCGATGCAAATCCTGCAACATCGGCTCCGCTGCTGTTGGGTATCACCAAAGCATCACTGGGTACACATAGCTGGATATCTGCAGCATCGTTCCAGGAAACAACCAAAGTACTGTCGCAGGCAGCTATCAATGGTAAGTCTGACGACCTGATGGGTCTGAAGGAGAACGTTATTACAGGTAACCTGATACCAGCAGGTACCGGTATGCGCGACTTCGACGACATGGTTGTTGGTTCGAAAGAAGAATTCGAACTGCTGATGGCAAACCGTGATGTACTTCAGTTTGACGAAGAAGAATAGTCTTAGACTACAAATAACAGAGGCGCCGATAGCATATGCTATCGGCGCTTTTCTTTTAAGTCAGATGTAACATCTATTTAGCCCTGAATCCCGAACGAATATTTGTGCTGTCGATGAGAGAAATTTCCTTAGCAGGGGTATACATGGCCGGAATGGTATTCCAATGGAAATGTCCCTTTGCTTCTTCAAATAAATAGAACTTTTGCCCCCGTAAGGACATTGTGCTATCAGGCGCTGTTATGGGATATGGTTCCGGTGTCAAGAGGCTAAAACTAAGGGTTGATTTATTAGCAGGTGAATCAACAGATGCATACATAGGCGCCAGCTTTTTCAAATGGCGATATAATGCCAATGATGCCAGTGCTGATACCAGAAAGAATCCGCCCACGACTAGTTCCGGCAATTTTACTTTGCCGGCGAAGGACAGAATAAAAATAATGTAGGAGAAGAATATATACCCAGCTGCAAAGCGAACATCGGGAGCGCTCAGTATCACCATTGCCAGTCCGAGAACACTAACTATAACAGCATATTTCTTGTACGTGTTCGACCTGCTTGGAATAAAGCAGTTGATTAGGTTTACTACAGCAGTAACAATAGCGGTTATAAATATCAGCTTTTCAGGTAACCGTATGGCTTTAAAGAACAGTGTGTACTTTTCTACCATGCTTAGGGTAGCGATTGTGTTCATATCGGTATGTATCCACCGCTCGAACGGGCTATATTTTATGCCGATGATCTCATGTTGTGCTATTGCAGCTGGCACCTTCCATATCGGCGCAACAGAGCTGATATTTAGATATGGGTAGATGATATACCCGGAGAGGATGTAGTTGGATACAAGATATGGGACAGTAATAATGAGACATATCGTTATTGCTACCACCATATTTACAGGCTGGCTTTTGCGCTCTTTAAGGTATAATAAGAAGCTACTCAACAATATTACGCTTGAGAGCTTGACCGTTAACAGATAGACAGCAGAGCTACAAAGGAAGGTGATGATAGCAGAGTTTCGTCCCTTCTCTTCATAAAAGTATAGTTCATACAGCATCAGCAGCGTCCAGAACACGATCACATAATCGGCTGATGGGTCAATGACATGATATATGCTAAGCAGTGGAAATAATAAGAACGCTATTGCCAAGCCGGTAAATGTCTTGATGGAATTGTTGTCAGAATGAAGTTCTCGTTCTATCAGAAAGTAGAGCAGTATAGTAATGCAAAAGAAACCATTGACCTGATTGAAAGGCTGGTCGCTCAGGAACCGCCAGTTAAACACCGAACTGAAAAGATGCCAGCTTGAATTAAAGGCAAGACGGCCATGCAGGTTAGCAAGTCCTTTTACATATCCATACTGATTCATCCATTCTATAAAAGAAGCATGATACAGGCCCTCATCATAGCTAATAGTTTGCTGCGCGCTAAAGAACAGTATGAAAACCGTGGCAACGGATATTAATAATGGATGCTTCTTAAAAACGGTTAACAATGAAAGATCGCTGTTGTCGCTTTTTCGGTTAGCGAAGTAAGCCAATACGGTAAACACCAACAAAACGCATTGAAATAGCCAACCTATACCTGAAAAAAGAGCCCATATTCGCGCTAGCGATGTTATGCTTACGATGCCAATGCAGGTATATAGGGTTGGGTTGCTAAAAAATAATCCGAGTTTATTGGAAACAAACTTGCCCGTAACAGAGCAAGTAATGAAAATGTATATGTATGACAGTAATAATAACAGCATGATAGAAATCAGAGCAATCCAGTAGCGATAAAATTACAGTAAGCAAACCCTTTAACCAAGAAACGAACCATAACATAGTAACCCGTCTATTAGATAATTCCGTTGTAAATTGCGGCATGAAAAAGCTATCACTTATCATACTGACCCTATTTGTCACCTCTATTGTATTTACATCCTGCGTATCTAATAAAAAGTATCGCGCATCAAAGGCCCGTAGCGCCGACCTGGCATCCCAGGCCGAGCGCCTTGCAGCTAACCTTAGAGCAGCTAATGACACGATCAATACATTGCGTGGCGATGTTGGTGTGCTCAGTGATGTTTATAAAATGACTAACGACGAGCTTAGCTCCAGCCGAGAGCAGGTAGCCGAGCAGCAGAAAAGACTGCAGCAGCTACAGGCGCTCATCAACCAGCAGCAGGCCAATACCGAAGCGCTTAGAAAGAAGATATCGGATGCACTGGTGAGCTTTAGCAGCAGCGAGCTGTCCGTATCTATGAAGAACGGTAAGGTATATGTGAGTATGCAGGAGAGCCTTCTGTTCCCATCGGGTAGCGCGGTAGTGAACCAAAAAGGACAGGATGCTCTGGCTAGGGTAGCAGGCGTACTAAATATTAATCCCGATATCAATGTAGAGATCGAAGGCCACACCGATAGTATTCCAATCAAAAACAAGCTGTATGTTGACAACTGGGCGCTAAGCACTGCACGTGCCACATCCATTGCCCGCATCATGATAAATGAATACCTGGTACCTGCCGAGCGTATCACAGCCAGCGGCAGGGGCGAGTTTGACCCGATAGGACAAAACAGTACGCCAGAAGGCCGTGCGCAAAACCGCCGCACTGAGATCATACTTGAACCAAGACTTGACGAGCTGATGCAACTGATAAGAGGCAGGTCTACGCAAGCGAAGTAATCTGATTTATAAATAAAAGTTATAATGATCCGCCTGTGCTTACAGGCGGATTTTATTTTTTATATTTATAAGAATTAGAATTGACCAGTATGAAGAAGCGGATGAGACCTATGGTGTTTTTTCTGGCGGGTGCTTTGCTTGCCGGCGGAGTGGTGACGGGACTTGCCTTTAGAGAGCACGACCCTAAGGAAGAAACCGTAGAAGTAAAGCCGGACGGCCGTCTGCAATATAAATGGTACGCACCAGAGTTGCCCAAACAACTCTCTTTTGCCGGAGAAAAAGTGCCGCTGGAGCGCTGGGACGTCAAAGAACAGCTGGACCGGGAGTTGATGTATAACTATTATGCGCAGTATAGCACGCTGTATATCCTCAAGCTAATGACGCGCTACTTCCCAATGATAGAGCAGCGGCTGAAGGAAAACGGCATACCTGATGACTTCAAATACCTCTGCGTAGCCGAAAGTGCATTGCGCAACCAGACATCCAGTGCCGGTGCAGTGGGTTTCTGGCAGTTTATGTCGGGTACGGCACCTACCTATGGGCTTGAGATAAATGATGAAGTAGATGAGCGCTACCATGTAGAGAAAGCGACAGATGCCGCCTGCAAGTACTTTAAAGATGCCTACGCTAAGTTTGGCTCTTGGACGGCTGCTGCGGCATCGTACAACTGCGGCATGGGTGGATACAATAAATTTTCTACTCAGCAGCAGACTTCTCACTACTACGACCTGCTGCTGCCTGAAGAGACCATGCGTTATATTTTCCGAATATTGGCGTTTAAATTGTTGCTCCCCGAAGCACAAAAAATGGGTTTCATTGTGAATCATCACGATGCGTATAAGCCGTTCAAAACCAAAACGGTAACGATCAGTAGTACTATACCTGATCTGGCACAATATGCCATCGATAATGGTACCACTTACCGCATGTTGAAGACACTCAACCCATGGCTACGCGCACGCGCACTTACCATAAAGGGCGCACGTACCTACGAGATACAACTACCTGCAAGCTAGCGCGGCGGTATAAATTTTGTCTTCTATTTTATTTAGCTTTAGATAAAACCTTGAAGACATGCGTGTACTACGCGCCATCATACCACTACTGCTTACCATTACACTGGTATATGCACTCGACAGGCCAATTGGTCCGTTGCCTGCCGTGGGGCCTTTACTGGACCCTGTGAATGGCTGTTGGGCTGGGGCTGAGTCGGAAGAAGAAGACTTTAATGCGGACTTGAAATTGCCGGGACTCAAGCATACTGTTTCCGTTTGGTTCGATGACCGGTTGGTGCCGCATATAAAGGCCGGTAACGATCATGACCTTTATTATGTACAAGGTTACGTACATGCTTACTTCCGCCTGTGGCAGATGGATATGCAGACAAGGGCAGCTGCAGGAAGGGTGAGCGAAGTAGTAGGTGCAAAAGCGCTGAACTTTGATCGCGAGCAACGCAGGAAGGGAATGGTGTTTGGCGCAGAGCATTCGCTAAAGGCAATGGAAGCAGAGCCACGCACCAGGGTAATGCTGGATGCGTACAAAGCGGGTATCAATCATTACATCAACACACTCCAATTTAAGGACTACCCCATAGAATATAAGTTAATGGGCTTTGAGCCCGAGCTGTGGACCAACATCAAATCGGCACTGCTGCTGAAGTACATGGCCGATGACCTGACCGGCGCGACCGAAGATATACCGTTAACCGTACTACGCGACGCGCTTGCTCCCGAAGAGTTTGCGATGTTGTTTCCTGAACGCATCACCGGCAGTACTCCTGTTATTCCCGCAGGGACAGCTTTCACCAAACCAAGCCTGCAAAAGCCTGCAGCACCATCCGATAGCACAGCATTTGTACATCTTAATGTCAATGATTTTGAAGTAGAAGATATTGAAGGCAAGGGGAGCAACAACTGGGCGCTGAGCGGCAGCCGTACCAAGAGCGGTGCACCCATACTTTGCAATGACCCGCATCTGGGCCTGAACCTGCCATCGCTATGGTATGAGGTACAGCTGACAGCGCCGGGCATCAATGTATATGGAGTATCGCTGCCGGGGGCGCCGGGTGTGGTCATAGGATTTAACGATAGTATATCCTGGGGTTTTACCAACAACTACAGGGATGTGAAGGACTTTTACACTATACAGTATACGCCCGATAGCAATGCCTATGTTTTTGAAGGCAGGCAAATACCATTCGAGAAAAAGATAGAGCGTATAAGTGTAAAGGGCGCAGCTGATTATATAGATACAGTACGCTATACACTACACGGTCCAGTAATGTATGAGCACCGTTTCCATGGCCCCGGTGGACTGAAGCGCCCGCTGGCCGTGACATGGATGGCACACAGAGGCACCAATGAGTTGCTCTCACTATACCTGCTCAACCGCAGTAAGAACTACAACGAATACACCGCCGCCATACATCACTTCCAGTGCCCGGGCCAGAACATGATATATGCCGACAGGCAGGGTAATATTGCACTATGGGGGCAAGGGCAGTTTGTAAACAAATGGAAAGGGCAGGGGCGCTATGTAATGAACGGTACCGATAGCAGCACGCTATGGAAAGAATTGATACCAATGAGCGAGAATCCTCACGTTATCAATCCATCGCAGGGCTTTATCAGCTCTGCTAACCAGACCGTGACGGACAGCACTTATCCCTACTGGTACAATGGTATGTTCTATGAGTTCCGCGGCTGGCGCATCAACCAGGTGCTGAAAGGTATGCAGCAGGCAACGGTGCAGGATATGTTTGCATTGCAGAACGATGTCTACTCCTTCCTGGCAGCTAATGCTCTACCTATAATGCTGCATAACCTTGACCGTACCTCACTTGATGATAAAGGAAGACAGTATGCCTCGCTGCTAGATAAATGGGATTACAAATTGACGCTGGAAAGCGAAGCCGCAACCGTATTCCAAACCTGGTCGTCCATGCTGCATAAAGCGATATGGGATCAGAAGTTCAATTCGATACCTGCCGGATTAAAACCCTCGCCGGAGCGTACCTTGCAACTACTGCTGATGCAGGATTCTGTATATAAGGATGCTGTCAACATCAGCTACAAGCAGACCATGGATAGCCTTGGCAAACTAAAGAATGGACTGCAATGGTACCAGGTGAAAAATACCAGCGTTAATCACCTAACGAAGCTGCCTGCATTCAGTTATCCCGGGCTAAAGCTGGGAGGCTGGGGTAATGCCGTGAATGCAGTAAAAGGTAACCATGGCCCATCTTGGCGTATGGTAGTGCAGATGGGCAAAGAGATAGAAGCATATGGCGTGTATCCCGGCGGGCAATCGGGTAATCCATACAGTAAGTACTATGCGTCTTTCCTTAACGATTGGGTAGAGGGTAAGTACTATAAGCTTCAGTTCCTGGCAGCTACCGAAACTAATAAGCCTTCATCATTCCCTTATTCCTGGTCCGTTCAACCTAAATAACATATGCGTTTTGTCGTAGCCATATTACTTACAGCATTACTCGCAGGTATCACTACATGGCTGTTACCCTGGTGGATGATAGCCGTTTCTGCATTTATTGTGATGCTGATAATAAGCGTAAAACCTGTAGGCGGATTCTTAGCAGGGTTTCTTGGTATTGCACTGTTATGGTTAGTTGTCGTGATGACGAAGGACATAAGTAATGCGCATGTTTTATCGGGCAGGATGGCTAAATTGTTTGGCTTGCCTAACGCTGCTTTGTTCATTGTAGTAACTGTGTTTTTAGGTGGATTGGTAGGTGGTCTTTCGGGCTGGAGCGGCGCATTAACAAGGAAAATATTCAATCAATAGCAAGCCCTTACCGCATAGCTATCCGTACCTTTGAGCCGTACGTTATGATGCCCATTCGCCTGCAACGCTATATTGCATTTCTTTCCCTTATTCTCTTTGCAGGAAAGCTATGGGCATGGTACCTTACGCACTCTGTTACTATCCTTACCGACGCGCTGGAAAGTACAGTCAATGTCATAGCTGGATTCATAGGTTTATATAGTGTGATACTAGCCGCAAAGCCAAGAGATGTAAACCATCCTTATGGTCATGGTAAGATCGAGTTCGTGTCAGCAGCCATTGAAGGTTCATTGATATTCATTGCAGGGCTGATGATCATGTACCAGGCTGCATTTGCACTGATCTTTCCGAAGCCTATCCATAAGCTGGATGTCGGTATCTATATAACGGGTGCTACCGGTATCATCAACTTCTTAGTGGGTATATATGCCATAAGGCAGGGTAACAAACATAAGTCGCTGGTAGTAGCATCGGCAGGCAGGCACCTACGCGCCGATGCTTATTCTACATTCGCCATCGTTATAGGTCTGGGCTTGCTGATCGTGTTCAAAAAGCAATGGCTGGATAGCGTGGTAGCGCTGGCCTTTGCAGGTGTTATATTGGTTACGGGTTATAAGGTGGTACGAAAATCTTTGGCCGGCATCATGGACGAAGCAGACGAGACGCTGGTAGCTGAAATGATAGCGGTGCTGCAAAACAATCGTAAAGACCAGTGGATAGATATGCACAATCTGCGCGTGATACAGTATGGCGAAGTATTGCATGTAGATACCCATATGACACTACCCTGGTACTACCAGGTAGCAGAAGCCGAAAAAGAGATACACGACCTGGAAGACCTCATACGTAAGCATTTTGGTAGTAAGATAGAGCTCTTCATTCACATAGATGCCTGCGCGCCTTATTCCTGCAAGCTATGTGCGCTAAAGGATTGCCCCGTCCGCAGGCAGGATTTTCAACAGCAACTGCAATGGAATATGGATAATGTATGGGCCAACCAGAAGCACGGTAAAGAAGGGCTAGAGTAGTCCCGCCTTTTGTTCCCGCTCATAGCCTTCATCTACTAGCCATTTGCGGCTGTCGGCTGCAGCGGTGGCTAGCTGGTCACATCTGTTGTTGCCGGGGTTATTAGCATGGCCTTTCACCCAAACGAATTTTATGTTGTGCTTTTTATGCAGCTTCAAGTACTCCATCCACAGGTCGGCATTCTTCTTTCCTGCAAATCCTTTCTTCACCCAGCCAAATACCCAGCCTTTCTCTACCGAGTTTACAACATAGGCAGAGTCGCTGTAAATAACAACATCAAGGCCATCCCGTGTAAGCTGCTGCAGGCCTACGATCACGGCCATCAACTCCATACGGTTATTAGTCGTCAGGCGAAAACCCTGAGACAGTTCTTTTACCGCCGGCCCCCATTGAAGCACTATTCCATAACCGCCCGGCCCGGGGTTACCCCTGGCTGCACCATCCGTATAAATAACAAGTTGTTTAGACATCGATCCTACTATTCACTATATCTTTGCGCCCAAAAATAGACAGTTGAGCGCCAAAATAAAAGTTGCAGCAGTAAGTTATTTGAATACAAAGCCCTTGCTGTACGGAATAGAACGTAGCGAAATGAGAAAGGATATAGAACTGGTCGCAGATTACCCTGCTCAAGTAGCGAGGGCGTTACAAGAAGGAACTATCGATATGGCGTTGCTCCCGGTGGCGGCTATTCCCGGCATTAGCGGTGGGCGTATTGTTAGCGACTATGGTATTGCAGCGGATGGTCACGTAGCTTCTGTATGCATCTTCAGTCAAGTGCCCATGGAAGAAATAACGTCTATTTATCTCGACTATCAATCCCGTACTTCGGTAAGGTTAGCACAACTGCTACTTGAGAAACACTGGAAGAAAGAAGTGGAATTCAAACAGGCTAACGAGAATTATATTGAATACATCAACGGTACACAGGCTGGTGTTATAATTGGCGATAGGGCGCTTAAGCAACTCACCAATTTTGAATACGTTTATGACCTTGCTTCGGGTTGGAAAGACTATACAGGCTTGCCATTCGTATTTGCAGCATGGGTAGCAAATAAGGAACTACCTGCCGACTTTGTGCAATCGTTCAATAAAGCAAATGCACTCGGTTTGCAACATATAGATGAGATAGTGGAAGCAAATCCCTTTCCGTACTACGATCTGAAAAAATACTACACCGAGGATATCCACTATCATCTGGACGAAGAGAAGAAAAAAGGATTGAACAAGTTCCTGGAACTCATTCAATCCTAGAAAGGTCTATTCAACCACCACCGCAGTACCCGAAGTGCTTACCATCAGCATCGATCCGCTATTGCCCACCACTTCATAGTCTACATCGATAGCGATGACCGCATTAGCGCCCAGGCTCTGCGCCCTGTACGACATTTCGCTCATCGCAGTTTCCCTTGCTTCCTGCAGCACGCGCTCGTAAGTGCCTGAGCGACCGCCTACGATGTCGCGGATGTTAGCAAATAAGTCTTTGAAGACGTTGGCACCAATGATGGTTTCGCCAAATACTACGCCCTTGTATTCTTTAATGGTTTTGCCTTCCAGTGTGTTGGTTGTTGAGAGTATCATATGTCTTGGTTTTTTGACGTATTAAAGATAAATGATAACACTATAGGATGCACACATAGTATAGCATGTATGGAAGTGTGTATATACATGTTATCTTTGTAGTCTAATAAGAATAGTATGCAGTCAGGCATAACACTGGTAGAATGTCCGCGCGATGCGATGCAAGGGTGGAAGACTTTCATCCCAACCGAGCAAAAGGTAAAGTATCTTAATTCGCTCCTGAAGGTAGGGTTTGATGTGCTCGATTTTGGTTCGTTTGTGTCCGCAAAGGCCATTCCGCAATTGGCTGATACAAAAGATGTGATACCACAGCTTGACCTTAGCAATACAAATACCAAACTGCTGGCTATCATAGCCAATACACGTGGCGCTGAAGAAGCAGTGGCATATAACGAGATACAGTACCTCGGTTTTCCTTTTTCTATTTCAGAGACCTTTCAACTGCGCAATACCAACAAGACCATTGCTGAATCGCTGAAACAGGTAGAGGAAATACAGCAGCTATGCGTAAAGAATAATAAAGAACTGGTTGTGTACATCTCTATGGGGTTTGGTAATCCGTATGGTGATGAGTACAGCGCCGAAACAGCTATAAAGTGGGTGGGCGAACTGGCAAAGATGGGCGTAAAGACCATTGCTATGTCAGATACCGTAGGTGTAGCCAAGCCCGATACAATTGAATACGTATTCAAAAGCCTGGTGCCTGAGTTTAAAGATGTGCATATCGGCGCACACTTCCACTCGACAATAAGTACCTGGAAAGAGAAGATAGAAACAGCCTACGATAATGGCTGTATCAGGTTCGATTCTGCGATGAAAGGTATTGGCGGATGCCCTATGGCCGAAGATGAGCTGGTAGGTAATATCGCTACCGAGAGCATTGTAGGCTGGTGCGAGACCAAAGGCATTCAACTCAATATCGATAGAGAAGCTTTAAGGAAATCGCTGATGATGGCCGCAGAGATATTTGTGAAATAAGCCATTTCGTTTTTTAAATCTACATTTACAGCCCATACATACATCTATATGTCTACACATGGCGAAATAAAGCGCGTAACCACACATACCCTGCAATGGATGAAGCAGCAAGGGGAGCGCATAAGCATGATAACTGCCTACGATTTCTCTATGGCCCGCATATTCGATGATGCAGGTATCGATGTGATACTGGTGGGCGATTCTGCATCGAACGTGATGGCAGGCCATGAGACCACGCTACCCATTACGCTCGACCATATGATATACCATGGACAGAGTGTAGTACGTGCCGCCAAGCGTTGTCTCATCGTAGTAGATCTCCCATTTGGTAGCTACCAGGGCAATAGCAAGGAGGCGCTCAATTCTTCCATCCGCATTATGAAGGAGGCGGGTGCACATGCTATAAAGCTGGAGGGCGGACTGGAGGTAATAGAATCCATCAGGCGCATCATAAGTGCGGGCGTTCCTGTAATGGGGCATCTGGGACTTACACCGCAGTCGATATACCAGTTTGGTACTTATGCGGTACGTGCGAAAGAAGAAGAAGAGGCTGAACGACTGATCGAGAATGCACATGAACTACAAGAGGCAGGATGTTTCGCACTTGTTTTGGAGAAGATACCAGCAAGTTTAGGCAAACGCGTAGCCGAAGCACTAAAAATTCCTGTGATAGGTATAGGTGCCGGCATGCATGTTGATGGACAAGTGCTGGTGATGCACGACATGCTGGGTATTACCAAAGACTTCTCCCCACGCTTTCTGCGTCGTTATCTTAATCTGTACGACGACATCAAAGAAGCCACGGGCAATTTCATTAATGATGTAAAGAGCAGGGACTTCCCGAACGAGAAAGAACAATACTAAGACCGGAACAATGGTAGATGCTAAAGCCTGGAAGGAGATAAGCGCAGAGCTGCAACCACAGAATGTAACACTCGTTGCGGTATCCAAGACGAAACCCGCAAGCGATATACAGGAGCTGTACGACCTGGGCCAGCGCGATTTTGGTGAGAACTATGTGCAGGAACTGGTAGATAAGCAGCCGCTGTTTCCCGCTGATACCCGCTGGCATTATATTGGGCATCTGCAATCCAATAAGGTAAAATACATAGCATCATTCGTACACCTGATACATGCGGTAGATAGCTTTAAGCTGCTGCAGGAGATAAATAAGCAGGCCACTAAGAATGACCGTACTATCGACGTGCTGCTACAGCTGCATATCGCAGACGAGGAAACAAAATTTGGTCTCGATGAAAAAGAGGTAATCGAGCTGCTGGAGTACTATTCTGCGCAGGAAGCGCAGCTACAAAACGTACGCATTTGCGGACTGATGGGAATGGCAACCAATACGGACAATGAGCAACAAATCAGGTCAGAATTTCAGCGGCTGCAAGCTGTGTTTAAGAACCTGCAACAATCACAATTTCTTTTCAAGCCCTACTTCAATACCTGCTCTATGGGTATGAGTGGCGATTACCAAATAGCTGTAGAAGAGGGGAGTAATATGGTACGCATAGGCAGCCTGCTGTTTGGTGCCCGGCAATACAATACCTAGGCCGTAGCCGAATTTACTTTCCTATTGAGCCAGATAAAACCTGATATGGCTACGGTGCATATAAATCCGACGAACCACCACAATACTTCAAATCCGTAATGTTCAGCTATCTGTGCGCCGGTGGCTGGTCCTAGCACCTGCGCAACCGACCATGCTACAGTATACAACCCCGCATACTGACCGCGATTTTCGGGCGACGTCCTGCTGATCCAGAATGAGTTAAGGAAGGGCATGGAGAATATCTCACCTGCGGTAACGAATAATACCCATACGATGGCTAGCGGGAACCATAGGGGGAGTATATTGAACGTCACAAAGGACAAACCTATCAGCATTACGCCAATCGGTATATAAGTAAGCGTCCTCTTTTTGCGCTCCAATTGGTGAACGATGATCATCTCGAATAAGGTGATGAGGATACCGTTTATCGCCATAACCATACCTATATACGATTCTGTGTACTTCAGTTGCTGTTTGTAAAAAACAGGCAGCGTACTGAATGACTGAAAGAAACAATAAGCAAACAGCATGGTAAGCACAACGAAGACCAGGTATGGTTTATCGCGATAGGCAGAATTGCCGGTTGTATGAGCTTTAGCTATTTTAGTCTTATGCAGGTCTACCTGATTCTTAGATGGCCGCAGGAACAGCCAGAGCATCACAGCAGCGCTGATGTTGGTACAGCCATCTATCCAGAACAGTAACTGATAGTTGTGCGAGGCGATAAACCCACCTAAGGCACCCCCGCAAGCCCAGCCTACGTTTATCGCCAGCCTGTTGAGCGAATACGATCTTGTTCGATTCTCTTCCTTGCTGTATTGCACGATAGCAGCGGCATTGGCCGGCCGGAAAGATTCATTTACCAGGCTCGAAAGAAAAGCTGTTGCGCATATCATCGGCAAACTGGTCACCTGCCCCAGCAGGAAGAATATTAATCCTCCGCCGGCAAGCGCAAATAACTGCACACGGTAGAATCCTATCTTATCGGTAAGTTTACCCCCGATAATACCACCGCAAATAGCGCCGCAGCCAAATAGAGCCATGACCATACCGGCGCTGCTGATGCTATAGCCTCTTTGGGTAAGGTATAGCGTCATAAACGGCACCACCATAGTGCCCGCTCTGTTGATAAGCATCACCAATGATAGTAGCCAGGTAGATGGTGACAGCCCGGTATAGGCTTCTTTATATAGCGCCGCTATTTTTCTCATTTCGCCATGCGAAAGTAGGGAAACGGATTGGGGGTAAAAATTGTAAATCGCAATAAACCTTCGAAATCGGCAATAAGGCGAAGATGGAGGAAGCAAGAGTATAAATAAATTACTTATAATCCTCAATTACCAACTGCTCTTGGCAAAAGTAATATTCACGCACATCGTTCGATGCTACGAAGATCAGCCTGTCCTTGCCATACTGTTCTATCCAGTTGCGGTATTGCTCTACGCCCTGCTGATCGAGGTTAGTACAAGGTTCATCCAACATCAGTAAGGTTGTGTGGGAGAAAATGGCCTGAGCCAGCTTTACGCGCTGCTTCATTCCCGATGAATAGTCGCCTATCGGTTTATCGGCTGCATGCTTTAAGCCAATGATGTCGATAATCTTTTCGCTATCAAGTCCGGACAGCGGCTTCTTAAAGCTGAAATGAAATGAAAGGAATTCTCTGAGTGTCAGTTCTTCTACTATCTCCATACCGGGTGCACAAAAGCTCATGTAAGGGAATAGCGAATTGGCTTCTACTTTCTTCCCATTCACTTCATGAACGATTTTACCAGCCGAAGGAGGCTGCAGGCCGCCAATAATGCGCAGCAGGGTCGACTTACCGCTGCCGTTAGGCCCTAGCAAGGCATAGGCCCCTGGCGCAGTAAAAACATGGTTGATATCCTTAAATATCCAATACCGCTGGAAACGTTTGCTTATGTGCTCAAGCGAGATCTTCATTCAGCTTGCGTGAATAGCCTTTCATTATACCTCTGCCGGTATCGCGGATAAATGCAATGATCTCATCGCGCTCATCCGATACCGGTATCTCTGTTTCGATAATGCTCAGCGCTTTTGAAACATTGTAACTGCGTACGAACAATATGCGGTATATATCCAGTATATGGTTGATCTTATCTATGGAGTATCCCCTGCGTTTTAATCCCACCGAGTTCACCCCTACATAAGACAATGGCTCGCGGGCAGCCTTTACATATGGCGGCACATCCTTACGCACCAGCGAACCGCCGGTAACGAAGGCATGAGAACCGATACGTACAAACTGTTGCACTGCAGTAAGGCCGGCCAGTACCACATGGTCGCCCACGGTAATGTGGCCTGCAAGGGTGGTATTGTTTGAGAAGATGCAATGGTTACCTACTTCACAATCATGCGCTATGTGCGAATAAGCCATGATAAGGCAGTTATTGCCTATTTTGGTCTTATTACGGTCGGTAGTGCCACGGTTTATGGTTACGCATTCGCGTATGGTGGTGTTGTCACCAATTACAGCAAGTGTGTCCTCGCCCTTGTACTTCAGATCCTGGGGGATAGCCGAAATAACAGAGCTCGGGAATATGCGGCAGTTCTTACCAATGCGTGCACCCTCCATGATGGTTACATTAGAACCTATCCAGGTACCTTCTCCTATCTCCACGTTCTTATGGATCGTAGTGAAAGGGTCGATCTTTACGTTAGGTCCTATCTTGGTATCCGGGTGGATATATGTAAGCGGGTGGATCATTTTTTGTCTTTTCGAAGAATTTGAGCAACCAGTTCGGCCTCGGTAACCAGTTTGTTACCAACATACACGGTTCCTCTCATCTCGCAAATACCGCGGCGTATAGGGTTCATCAGTTCAAGCTTCAGTATCAGGGTATCGCCCGGTAGTACGCGCTGCTTGAATTTTACTTTATCTATCTTAAGGAAATAAGTATCGTAGTTCTCAGGGTCGGTATAGTTGTTCAGTGCCAGTATACCGCCTGTTTGCGCCAGCGCCTCTATCTGCAGTACGCCCGGCATTACGGGGTTGCCCGGGAAGTGGCCCTGGAAGAAGTGCTCGTTAAAGGTCACGTTCTTGATACCTACTACATGGTTGTCGCTCAGCTCAATGATCTTATCGACCAGCAGAAACGGGAACTTATGCGGCAGCGATTTTTCGATATGCGTGATATCGTAGATGGCTGGCAGGTTCGGATCGTAATGCGGCACATCAGAAAGGTGTTTGTTCTTTTTGATGAATGCCTTAATCTTCCTCGCAAACTCTACGTTAGACGCATGGCCCGGACGGCTGGCGATGATGTGCGCACGGATAGGGTGGCCTATCAGTGCCAGGTCTCCCACTACGTCCAGCAGTTTGTGCCTTGCAGGTTCATTCGGGAAGTGCATCTGAACATTGTTCAGGATACCTTCCTGTTTTACTTCTATATTGTTCTTATTGAAAACTTTAGCTAAGTGGTCTAATTCGCTCTGCGTCACTGCCTTATCCACTACAACAATAGCGTTGCTCAGGTCACCGCCCTTTATCAGGTTGTTGTCCAGCAGGTATTCCAGTTCGTGCAGGAAGCAGAATGTACGGCAAGGAGCTATCTCGCTTTTGAACTCCGAAATATGCTTCAGCGTTGCGTGCTGCGTACCGAGTACCGGCGAGTTGAAGTCGATAAGTGTAGTGATCTGGTATTCGCTCGAAGGCACCGCCAGCATGTCTACATTCTTTACCGGGTCGTAATAGTGTATGTTGGTATCGATGGCGTAAACGATACGTTTTGCCTCCTGCTCCTGTGTACCCACACTTTCCAGTGCATCTATGATTGGGCCTGCGCTACCGTCCAGTATCGGCACTTCCACACCATCCAGTTCAATGAGCGTATTATCTATACCCATACCCACCAGCGCTGCCAGTACGTGCTCGATGGTGCTCACCTTCGTACCATTGTACTCCAGCGTAGTACCACGCGATGTATCTGTTACATAGTCAACATCGGCTTTGATAATAGGCTTCTCCGGCAGGTCTACCCGCTGAAAGCGGATGCCATGGCCTGGGTTGGCCGGTCTCAGAGTCATGGTAACTGCCTGGCCTGAGTGAAGGCCTACACCATGCAGTGTTACCGACCCATTGAGTGTATGCTGATTATGAGCAGAATTAATTGTTTGCTGCACCGTTCCGTTTGTTTTTTTAGCCTCTGGTTTGAGGACAGTATTTAGACTCACTTTCTGACTGAAATGTTTTGATTCAATAAAGACGACAATTCCTCCACTAACTCCTCCAGTTTATGAAGCCGTTGCTGCAATTCTGGCAAATTTCTAAAAATTGCCTGACTTTTCAGCGAACTTTTATAATCAAATGCCGGAGAACCATTCAAAGCGGCATTTTCTGCAGTTACAGATTTGGATAATCCGCTCTGCGCATTGATGCGTGTACCGTTGGCTATATGTATATGGCCAACCATACCTACCTGACCACCTATTATACAACTTTTGCCCACTTTAGTACTGCCCGAAACGCCGGTTTGGGCTGCTATTACGGTGTTTTCACCTATTTCTACGTTGTGGGCTATCTGTATCAGGTTGTCCAGCTTTACGCCTTTGCGGATGTTGGTAGAACCCATCGTTGCGCGGTCGATGGTGGTATTGGCGCCTATTTCTACATCGTCTTCTATTATAACATTTCCTATCTGTGGTACTTTTTTGTACGATCCGTCTTTTTGCGGAGCGAAGCCAAAGCCATCGCCACCCACTACGGTACCCGAATGTATGGTTACTCGGCAGCCCAGCGAACAGCCGTCGTATATCTTAACGCCTGCAAACAATACCGAATCTTCGTTGATTACCACATTGTCGCCCACATAACAGCCGGGATAGATCTTTACTCGGTCGCCAATAATGACATTTTCGCCGATGTAGGCAAATGCTCCGATGTATACGTCTTTACCTAAAGAAGCAGACTTTGAAACAAAGGAAGGTTGTTCAACACCTTTTTTGCCAATTTGGGAAATGATCTCATTGTATTTATCCAGCAATAGCGCAAAACCGCTATAGGCATCTTTTACACGTATCAGCGTCGAATTGATGGGCTGAGTTATCTGCAGCGACTCGTTTACTATGATGATGGAGGCACTGGTGGTATACAGATACTCTTCGTACTTAGGATTGGCCACAAAGCTCAAAGCGCCTTCGGTTGCCTCTTCTATTTTGGCTATTCGGTTTACTTTAACCTCCGGGTCTCCCTCTATTTGTCCTTTTATTAGTGTAGCTACTTGAAGTGCGGTAAACTGCATCTGCGATTAATTGGTTCAGTTATGTGGTTCTTTTTATATGTGGTTTATCTACTGCACATAGCAAATGTAGTTCTTATGCACGGGCCTTGCAAGCGCTTGGTTGACTATTGGATTATCGATTTCTGATATATCACGAACCATGCCATTTTTCATAGCTATGGCAATGCGCTCATCGTTGATGTTGTAGGTGTTATTAGAGGTAGTGCCGACCGATACAAAATAATGAATGTCTTCTTCGGGAATACCGAGCAGCCTTATTGCTTCTGCTTTCTTTTCTTCCAGTGTCTCGATAGTAAAAGGTTCCGAACTCAACACCATCTTGTAAAGCTTGCGTTCTACCATCATCCGGCAGAGCAGCGCAAGCACGCGGTCGTCGTTTTCCTGCCACACTTTAATAGACGTGAATATGTCGCTATCGTCGAGCTGGCAGAATTTATTAAGATGTACCGGGTCGGTATGGAAATCTTTAGCCGCAAGGTCGTTGTACAAGAAATGAGACAGGGCAGGGGTGGCAAATAGTTTTTCGCCTCGCTTCACCAACTCTTTTGCACGTTTTAGTATGTTAATTAACAGTATCTCCGCACCCAGCACTGTTTTGTGCAGGTACACTTGCCAGTACATCAGCCTGCGTGCTATGATGAACTTCTCTACCGAGTGTACACCTTTTTCTTCTACCGCCAGCTCGTCGTTTATCACGGTCAGCATTTGCAGTATACGGTCGTAGCCGATGACACCTTCCGATACACCCGTATAAAATGAGTCACGGTTCAGGTAGTCCATCCTGTCAACATCCAGCTGGCTCGATACCAGCTGATGCAGGTATTTACGCGGATAAGAGCTGTCGAATACCTGTATGGTCTTAGACAGCAATCCTCCCAATTCCTCATTCATGCGCTGCATGATGAGGTTCGATATGGTTTCGTGTGAGATACCTTCTACCAGCGAATGCTCCAGCGCATGAGAGAAAGGCCCGTGGCCTACATCGTGCAGCAGGATGGCTATTTTAGCAGCCAGGCATTCGTCCGGTAATAGTGTGATGCCTTTCAGCCTTAATTCATCCAGCGCCTTGCCCATCAGGTGGCTGGCACCCAGTGAGTGGTGCAGGCGGGTGTGTACGGCGCCGGGGTATACCAGGTGTGCCATGCCCATCTGCTTGATATTGCGCAGGCGCTGAAACCATGGGTGGTCTATGATGCGGATCAACTCCGGCTCCGGAAATCTTAAAAATCCATATACCGGGTCGTTAATGATCTTGCCCTTTATAATCATCTATTGGTCTGTACTGATCTTAATAATTACTACCATTCTTCTTGCGGCACTACTTCTATCGGCTCTTCCTCCTCGTCGATCGGTCTTCCGGTGCTGTCCGTTCTTACACCGCTGGAGCCATAAGTAGAGCTGCGCGATACGCTGGTTGGGTCCAGCACATCGCAGTCGTCAAAGCCTTCCGGTTGTTTGAACTTTACTTTCTCGTCTATCTCAAGTGCCTTGTCTTTATATACTTTTTGCATAAACAAAGCCCAGATAGGCAATGCAGCCGCAGAACCCTGTCCAAGATCCTGGCTGGCAAAGCGCAGATAGCGGTCGTTACAACCCACCCATGCGCCGGCAAGTATCTGCGGAGTGTAACCAATGAACCAAGCATCGGCCTGGCTATTGGTAGTACCTGTTTTACCGGCAATATCGCCGCGCATAGCATAGCGCCCGCGCATACGGCGGCCTGTACCGCGGTCTATTACGCCCTGCATCATCTTCACCATCTTGAAAGCGGTCTTGTCGTTGATCACCTCTTTATGCACGGGTGCAAATGTCTTCAGCAAGGCACCCTTCTTATCTTCTATCTTGGTAATGAAATAAGGCTGCACATGCATACCGCCATTCGGGAACATGGTATAAGAGCTCACCATTTCGTATAGCGAAATATCCTGTGCGCCCAATGCCAGCGAAGGGAACTTCTCCAGTGGAGTGGTGATGCCACATTTCTTCAGGAAATCGACGAATGCATCAACGCCAACCTGCTTGATAATATATAGTGCGGCATTGTTGACAGATAATGCCAGTGCTTTTTGCATAGGTAATGAGCCGTACTCACTACCGCCTGCATCGTAATGCGATTTCTCCGGAAACGACTGCGGCATGGTAGATACGCTGCCGCACGGCGAAAAACCGTTATCGACCGCGAGGCAATACAACAGTGGCTTGATGGTAGAACCAACCTGGCGCTTGGTATTGAGGTTTACGTGGTCGTACTGGAAATAAGTATGGTTGATGCCACCCACCCAGGCTTTTACTTCACCTGTGAATGGATCCATAGCCATAAAGCCGGCCTGTAGGTGCATCTTCATGTACTTGATGGAGTCAATAGGACTCATCACTGTATCCTTGTAGCGCTGCTTGTTCCAGGCAAATACGCGCATCTTAACGGGCTTCCGCAGCTCAGCCATTATCGCTGACTGCGACATGCCGCGTTCTTTCATAATGTCGTACCGCTCTGTCGACTTGATAGACTCCATCAGGTATTTTTCGTACTTCTTCCATACGGTACCTTCGCGGTAAGCCCTCTGCGCGGTAAACAGTTTTTGTATGTCGCCTATATGCTGTTCAACCGCTTCCTCGGCATACTCCTGCATCTTCAGATCAATGGTCGTATATATCTTCAAGCCGTCTTTGTACAGGTTATACTCTGTACCATCGGGCTTCTCCATTTCCTTGCATATCTTCTTTACTTCCTGCTCTACCACCTGGCGGAAGTATGGTGCAAGCCCTTCATGGTTGTCCTGCTTATGGTAGTCCAGCACGATTGGCTTTTGCATCATAGCCTGTGCCTCTGCTTCTGGTAGAAATTCTGCTTTTACCATCTGGTCGAGCACTGTGTTGCGACGCTCCTTAGCTTTTTCGGGGTTTCTGCGTGGGTTATAAAGTGTATTACCTTTCAGCATGCCCACCAGCACCGCAGCTTCTTCTACCGAAACTTTATCCGGTGTTTTGTTGAAGAATGTCATAGAGGCGTTGCGGATACCATATACGTTATCGCTAAATGGTACGGTATTCAGGTACAGTGTTATAATCTCGTCTTTAGTCAGGTTACGTTCCAGCTTTACAGCCATTACCCATTCCTTCAGCTTGATGAATGGCATAGCGATCATACTGGTGTGTTCACGCGGAAAGAGATTTTTCGCTAACTGCTGGGTAATTGTGGACGAGCCTCTTTTCTTCCCTGTAAGCACGTAAAAAGGTATAGCAACCGTAGCTACCGGGTCGATGCCCGAGTGGTCGCGGAAGCGTATGTCTTCTGTAGCTAAAAGTGCATTAAATACATTAGCGGATATTTCGCTGTGCTTACTGTTAGAACGGTCCTGCACATAATAGCGTCCAAGCAGGGTTCCGTCTGCAGCATATACATCCGATGCAATAGCGCTACTCGGGTTCTCCAGCTCCTTCATCGAAGGCATGTAACCCAGCAAGCCGAAATTGATCATGATGATGATCAAGTTGAACAGCAGCACAAATATCCAGAAGGCACGCCAAAGTATCCGTATAGATCTTTTGGCGCGTACCTGCTCCTTACGCTTCGTATTTTGAGGTTGGCCGGGACCTTTTTTCTGAGGCTGGCCTTTCTTAGGTTCCAAATTTCCCATTTTATCTTCCGGCAAAGCTATAAAAACTTACTAAGGTGAAATGAATTAGGTTTTCAGCTAACGAAAGCTCATTTTACAATTATTTCTCATCTTCATCGGGTTGAGCGTAGAAAGAAATAGCGCGTGGTGTATTCAGGAATCCTTTAATCCGCTGACCAGCAGGTACTTTTCTTTTTACGGTACCAATGAATTGCTCTACAAATCCTTGCAAAGATTGCTGCTCCTGCGCCGTGAGCGGCTGCTTAGCGTATTTGGTCTTCAGGTATATATTCATAAAGCTGCCCAGGTTAGTGCCCAATTTCGGATCAACCACCTGCCTTGCATATTGCATAGGCGTCTCACCATGGCGGAATATACCTACCTGGTGCAGGTAGAAGAATATGGTACGATAAGCCCAATATGCTTTATCCGCACCCTTCGAATTCTTATACCTTAATTTATAATAGGCCATTACCATTGTAGGCAGCAACAGGAACAGCAGTAGTAGTGCTGCCAGTACGATGCCTACTGTTTTGGCTATATTTTCGGGCGATAACTTGGTTTCCTGCTGGTTGGCTTTTGGTTTGTCTTCCGGTTTAGCGGTGTCTTTACGCTTCAGGTACACTTCGTCAATAGGCGAAGGAGTAGGGAAGCGCTTTATTAAGGCTATGCTTTGCTCTCCGGTCTTCTCCGCCATGGTTTTAAAGGCCTCGGCATAAGATACGGCGGTAGCCTCTTCGCCCTTTTGTACGCTCTGCAGTGGCACCTCTATACTATCGCGGCGAACGGAGGCGATCTTCATATCCAGGCTTAAAACTGTAGGTGCCGGCAGGTTATACTCCTTATCGTGGAAGATGAAGTGCTTCACGTTCAGTTGCATCAGCTTTTTAGCGGTGTCAACTGATTCCACTATACCATCGACTGCCAGCCAAGCGCGTGGCGGCTGCATTGGTGGCGTGCCATCGGGCTTGGGGCTTTCCTGCGCATCGCTGTTACCCACGGTGGTGTCGAAATCGAGCCAGCCGAAGCCTGGAAAATAGACCTGAACCCAGGCGTGTGCCTGGTCGGCATAGTACCAGTACCAGCCCTTGTTCTTATCACTGCGGTCGACGGTGAGGAAACCTACGGTAATGCGCGATGGAATGCCCAAAGAGCGCAACATGAACAGCGTTGCCCCCGCATAATAAGCGCAATACCCCTTCCGGTTCTCGAACAGGAAATACATCAGCTTTGATGCATTGGGAATGTCCGGTACGCCGGGGTTGTCGGTGTATTTGAAGAGTGGCTCTCCATTCTCGTCTTTCGACAAGAAGTAGTCCCGTATGGCTATTACTTTATCAACCGGTGTTTTGGCATTGGCCGTTATGCGTTGCGCCAGCGCACCTATGTTTTTAAACTTGGCATCGCCCGGCATATCGGTATAATACTGCATGAACTTCCTATCCATGCCCTCATACCCCGTAGCCGTGCGCAATGCCTCGAAACGCTGCTGCTGGAACTGTTTTATCTGCGGGTCCTGCGCATTATATACAAAGTAGGCGCTGTTCAGGTCCGATACATAACTCTTCGTACGGTAGGCCGATTTAAACTCGTCGCGGAAATCCTTCTCTACCGTAATAGGCTGCACAAAGAAGCCTACGTTTGGTGCCAGGTACTGCTTAGGCGATAGCTTCTTATTGTATATCTCCACTTCAACCGTCCGCCTGTGCTTGGTGGACAGGCTGTTTTTGATAACCGTAGAGTCGCTTTGGGTAAAAAACAAAGGCAGCTTCGACGGGTCAGGTTCAAAGAGATCGTTGAACGGTATCAGCGTATCACGCTCAAAGGTCTCCGTCAGCGTATCAAATAAAGTATAGTAGAATGCGGTAAGGTATAGCGGGTTAGGCACTTCTGTGCCTTCAAAGTAGTTATTGATATGCGCACAAAAGAGTAGCTCGTTATTGCGTCCAAGACTACTGCGCAGCCTCGAATAGTTTTTCAGATCGAAGGTGCCATCTTTGTTTTCCTTCAGCATGCTGTTCTCACCCTGCTTGCCGCCGCCGCCATAGTCGGCTACGGTTTCCTTTATCTCTTTCTGCATCAGGAATACCACACCACCCAGCAGCAAGCCTGCCAACACCCCGAACATGACCAGCCTGCGTGTAAGGAACCACCAAAACTTTTGAGACTTATCCTTGTAACTATATATCTGCTCCGATGTAAAGATGATATAAACTGCATATAACAGTGCCGGTGCAAAAGCCCGCATCAGGTTATAAACCGTATCAGCATTCGACTTAGCGATAAGTAAAATACAAACTGAGAGGAGGGTAGCGGCGATGACCACCGACCAATACCTAAGCCTGATGAAACCCCAGCCCACCAGCCAGCCTACGGTAAAGAGTATGGCGAATACCAGGAACTGTATTGATATAAAAAAGGCATCAAACTCGCCGACCGCCATCCGGTCCAGCCCTTTATAAACGGTATAGAGCGCCAGCCCCAGTATAATGAACGTAGGGACGAACCGGAACCGGAAAGCATAGAAAACCGCACCTGCGATCATGCCACCTGCCAGATATAAAGTTTGCTGTAATGCCTGGTCGGTAAGGAGGGTGAAATGCGCGGTAGGCAATATGGAAAAATACTGATGCAGGTTTTGCAGCAAAAAATAGCTTACAAAAGACGTGGGCAGTATCAGAAATATAAGTTTCGCCAGCAACTCATTTACCGGCGCGGCACGCTGTATGTTCATAAACGATTACAGCTATAAATTTAGCTGAAAAAAGGTAGCCAGTTTGTTAAAACAAGGGCATCTCCCAAGTTTGCAATTCAATAGATAGCGTTCAATGCACTATGTATTGATTTATATAAACTTATGTCACAAAAAAATATGTCGGTGCCGACAGGCAGGGTCGCCCGTACTTAATTAATAAATCGTTACCTTACGCCGTTTTTAAAAATATTCTCAAACAATGATACAGGCTAAAACGGACAGCGCTAAACTAGAATACGCGGGTCTGAACGAAAACACAAGTAACATGTTACAGAAACTGAAGATCGTAACCGTTATTGGCTCCGGTACTATGGGCAACGGTATTTCGCATGTATTTGCGCAAAGCGGTTTTAATGTTCATATGATGGACATTAACCAGAACGCTCTTGACAAGGCTATCGGCACCATTACTAAGAATATGGATCGCCAGGTGTCTAAAAATTCCCTGACTGAAGAGCAGAAACAACAATCGCTGAGCCGTATCGTTACTTATACGGACATGGCGGAGGCGGTAAAGGATGCTGACCTGGTTATCGAAGCTGCTACGGAGAACATCGACCTGAAGATCAAAATATTCCAGGAGCTGGATAAACTGTGCCCTGAGCACACCATCCTGGCTACTAATACTTCTTCTATCTCTATTACACGCATTGGTTCTTTCACAAAGCGCCCCGGTAAAGTTATCGGTATGCACTTCATGAACCCGGTACCTGTAATGAAGCTGGTTGAGATCATCAATGGCTACGCTACTGATGCTGAAGTTACACAGCTGGTTTACGACCTGTCGGCTTACATGGGTAAAGTTCCTTGCGTAGTAAATGACTACCCTGGCTTTATCTCTAACCGTATCCTGATGCCGTTGATCAACGAAGCTATCCTGTCACTACAGGAAGGTGTTGCAGGTGTTGAAGAGATCGACACGATCATGAAGCTTGGTATGGCACACCCGATGGGTCCGTTGCAACTGGCTGACTTCATCGGTCTGGATACTTGCTATTCTATCATGAATGTACTGCACATGGGCTTCGGCAACCAAAAGTATGCTCCTGCTACACTGCTGGCCAACATGGTACAGGCAGGTTACCTGGGCGTGAAGAGCGGGGAAGGTTTCTACAAATACACTGCGGGTAGCAAAGACCTTGTAGTAAGCGAGCGCTTCAAAGGCAAACAATGGAAACTCTAATTAGATTTGGATATTTGTACAAAAAAGGCCGCCTCAAGCGGCCTTTTTTAATGCCTGCAAGTGTTGCTGGTTAAGCAATTACATTAAGTAAATTTTACAAAAATAATTTTGTACAAATGTACAAATGTTTGTATTTTTGTATTATCAAAGCAATGGTTCTTAATTGCTTTCATCAATTGCAATTGTGTAGAAGGATTTTGTGTGTCCCGGATGATTTCGAGATATATTTTATAGTAAAACTTATTTAACCGATGTCTGTATATGCCTGTCAAGAGGGGTGTACGGTAATTGATAATGATTTAAAACAATAGAGTTATGTCAGGTACAAGAGAAAAAACGAAAGTAACGAAAGAAGAGGTACAGGTTCCATTTGATGAGCAGATCATTTCAAGCATTGTTATTAATGGCGATATCAGTAAGCTATCACCCGCGCAGAAGGTCGGTTATTACAGGCAGTTCTGCGACCGCCTGGGTCTCGATCCACTATCTCAGCCATTTAAGCTGCTGCGGTTGAATGGTAAGGAAATCCTTTATTGTGACCGTACAGGTGCCCAGCAGTTGAACAAGCTACATAAGGTGAGCCATGAGATAAAGGCTAGGGAAGCAGTTAATGGTTGCTACGTGGTAACCGCACAAGCATCCACACCGGATGGCCGCAAAACGGAAAGCATTGGTGCAGTAACTATCGACAACTTGAAAGGCGATAACCTGTGCAATGCTATGATGAAGGCAGAAACAAAGGCCAAACGCCGTGCAACGCTGGACCTGCTGGGGCTAGGTATACTGGACGAAACGGAAACAGATAGCATTCCACATGCACTACCTGTTGAAGTGCCCGCAGTAGCCGCTAATACCGTAGTAACACCTGCACCCGCAAAAGAAGTAGCAGCAAAGAGCAGCCCTTTCAAAAAGAAATATGCTGCGGAAGAAGAGGTAGCGAAAGTACTGGATGAGGCGCATACCGTGCAGGATATAGCTAACCTATACTACATGAATGCAGAGATGGTGGAAGGTAGCCCTGAACTGAAGAACAAGTTCTCATCTAAAAAGAATGAATTTTATAACAGCACCAATATGGCTGCTTAAAGCATCCTTACCTTGGCAATATATACAGACCGTCACCCGTGGCGGTCTTTTTTTATGTGGTGTAGCCTTAGATTTGCAACCTAAGACGATTGGTATGCACGAACTGGTAATAGCATCGAACAATGCAGGCAAAATCAAAGAAATAAGGCAGATGATAGACAGTATAAAATTGCTATCGCTGGCTGATGTTGGTTTTACGGCCGAGATAGAAGAGCCCTACCAGACTTTCGAAGAGAATGCAAGAGTGAAGGCGGAGACCATTCATCAGTTCTCGGGTAAGAATGTGTTTGCTGATGACAGTGGCATATGCCTGAATGCACTGGACGGCGCACCCGGCGTGAATAGCGCTTACTTCGCAGGCCTACCGCGCGATGATGAGCGCAACTTACAAAAGGTGCTGGAAGTGCTCAAAAATAAAGAAGACCGGGCTGCCTATTATAAGGCGCTGATATGCCTGGTATGGGATGGCGAGGTTCATTACTTCGAGGGCATTTGTAACGGGCGGATCCTAGAGCAGAAGATGGGCAACGAGGGTTTTGGCTACGATCCCATCTTCGTACCCAATGGGTATGATAAGACCTTTGGAGAGCTGCAGCCGGAGGTAAAGAATGAGCTCAGCCACCGAGGCAAAGCGGTTAGGAAGATGGTGGAATTTCTAAAGACAAAAACAGGTGTACTATGAAATTTTCAATAGGCGATAAGGTGGTATTGAAGCGTACAGGCGAAGAAGGAACTGTTGTCTCTTACATCAACAAACAAATGGTGGAGGTAGAGATAAACGGAACTACTTTCCCGACTTATCTCGATGAAGTGGACCATCCGTACCTGAAATGGTTTACCGAAAAGAAGAAGCCGCAGAAGATAAAGGGAGATATAGAACAGATGCCTGTCGAACGGATAAAAGAACGCCCGCAGCGGCTGGCGCGCGGTATATACTTGTCCTTCATCCCGGTCTTTAAGCCGAATGAAACAGAAGATATAGTAGATTACTTTAAGGTACACCTACTGAATGAGCTGCCCGACGACATACAGTTCAGCTACGACGTGAAGCTGCTGCACCAATCAGAGTTCAGGCACGAAGGCAAGCTGCATGCCTTCGGCAACCTGTATCTGCACAATGTACCGTTCGAGGATATGAACGACCAGCCAAGGTTTCACTGGCAGGTGGCACATACTACCAATATAGAAATGCAGGCAGAGGAGGGTGTAGTACGCATAAAGCCTGTTAAACTCTTTAGCCAGATAAGCGAGATGCTGCAAAAGAACGAGCCGAGCTTTAGCTACATGTTGATGGAGGACTTTAGGCAAAAGGAGAAAAAGAAAGAGGAGCGGCAGCAGAAGAGGGTTGTATTGGAGAAGCCGCCGGCATCACATTTCTCTAAGCTGCTGACAGATGCACCAAGGTACGAGCTGGACCTGCATATTGAAAAACTGGTGAGCAGCATACAAGGGCTGAGTAATGCAGATATGCTGGCCATACAGTTAGAGACCTTGCAGAAGTTCCTGAACATCGCCATATCGCATAAGCAGGACCGTATGGTGATCATACATGGCTTGGGCAAGGGCGTGCTAAAAGATGAGGTACATAAAATGCTGAAGCAAACACCGCAAGTAAAACGGTTCACAAACGAATGGCAGGGGCAATATGGTTTTGGCGCTACAGTCGTTCAATTCAAGCACTAAACGAACTGTCGCAGTGTCTCCTGCAATTGTTTAGAGGGTATTACGCCTGACTGTCTCCACTTCGGCTGCCCGTTCTGGAATATCATCAGCGTAGGTACGCCCTGTATCTGTAGCTGCTGCGATAGTTGCGGGTGCTTGTCCACATCTATCTTAATGATGGTTACATCGTCGCCCATGGCTTCTTTAACGTCCTTCAGTATTGGCGCCATCATCTTGCATGGGCCGCACCATTCGGCAAAGAAGTCTACCAGCACCGGTTTGTCCGATTTTATAATATCCAGGAAGCTGTTACTCATATTACGCGCTTTATCACGAAAATAAAAAATTCATTCCCTTCAAAGCTTAAAACCGCAGGTTGTCTGTGGTCAGCAGGTCGTTATGTATAGCAACTGCGGCCTTGGTTCCTTCAGCAGCGGCCACTATCACAAAGTGCATATCATACGAGGCATCACCTGCTACATATACGCCGCTTATGCTTGTCTGCTGTTTACGGTTGGTTAGGGCAGCGCCCTTCTTGGTACAGTTACAACCGAGTTGCTTTAGCAATTCATCATTTACCTTATGCCCATGGTTTACGAACATTACATCGCAGGGTATTTGTTCACCATTTTGGAGGGCTACATGTGTCATGTGGTTGCTGTCGTCATATACCAGTCGCTCTAGTTTTTTGCTTACCACATCTATCTTGCAGCTTTCGAGGTGTACCTTTTGCTTGGGACGCAGGTATTTTGCTCCATCGGTAAAGAGGATGATGTTGCAGCTGAGCTGGCGTAGCAACAGCGTCATGCCATATCCGTTTATCTTATTAGCATACAAGCCTATGGTCTTGTCCTTGCACTCCCAGCCATCACAAAACGGACAGTGAAAAACACTCGTGCCCCATCCTTCATAAAAGCCGGGTATATCCGGCACATTGTCCGACACACCCGTGGCTAGTAGTACACGGCGGCACAGGTAGGTATTATTGTCTTTGTCTGTAAGCTTAAATCCTTTGTCGGCCAGCTTTTGCGCTTGCGTAACGCGTGAATTGACTAGCTCTATACCATATCCCTCCAGTTCTTTATGGGCATGGTTCAGGTATTCGGGCGGTATGATGCCATCGCGTGTAAGGTAGTTGCGCATACCATGCGATCTTATATTGCGCTGGTGGCCTTCGTCAATGATGATAACACGCCTGTTGCTGCGGGCGAGTACAATAGCAGCGCTGCAACCGGCCGGTCCGCCACCCACTATCACTACATCCCAAATCTTGTCATTCATACCTGCTTATATATCTATTCTAGTATCCTTATCTCAACTCTTCTGTTGCGGTCCTCGTCTTCGGCCGATCTTTCGACCTGCACCAGCGGGCGTGACCTGCCAAAGCCTTTGAACTTCAGCCGCTCGCGGTCGATACCGTTCCTTACCAGAAATTGGTAAATGAACTTGGCACGATTGACCGACAACGCCAGTTCGAACGTATCCTCGTCCATCGCATCTATTGCGGTTACACAACAAACGTGCCCCTCTATCTGTATGTTCAGGTCGGAGTTGGCCTCTAAGGTGCTGCGCAGGTTTTGCAGTACGGATACGGACTCCTCGCGAATGATATGTCTGCCGGGTATGAAGTATAGGTTGTCAAGTATGATGGTCTCACCAGGTTTCAGCGTGCTTATATCAATTTTAGATAGTGGTACAGGAGGTTTCGTTGCGATTGGTTCCGTGGGTTTTATTACCGGTTTATTTGATGCAACAGGCTCTTTTGCAGGCTGCTTTACTATGGGTTTTGGCTTTGGTACGGAAGTTGGCTTTTTTGCCATTTTCAACCGGTCTATTACTACATCCACCCTGCGGTCTATCGGGTATCCATCTTTTGTTTTTATGCCCCTATCGATCTCTCCTTTCCCGATGCATAGCTGCACGTTACTTTTACTAACACCCATTGATGTAAGATGTGCCAATACATTTTGTGATCGAGCTTCCGATAGTGACTGATTGCGCGCTTCGGTACCCAAGTAGTCCGCATAGCCAACAATGATGAGCTGTGTACGGCTATTTATAACATCGGAGTAGAGTAGGGAGTCCAGTTTACCTGTCGCTTTCTTATTCAGCTCGGGCACGCCGAGCTCAAAGTATAAGCTGAATGTATCGTTGGTAGGCTGCGCTATTGCTGATGGGCAAACAAGGATCAGCAGGAAGAAAAAAGATATGCGCAGCATCATGCAAAGCTAGCTTATTTGAAATGAGAACTATGTACCCAACCTTTCACCGTTCCATCAGAAATATAGTAATAATTATTAAAAGCCGCGAGCATGTTAACAGGTTCAGTTGTTATTCTCTTTACGGCCGATTGCTCATCAGGTGCATCTAGTAGCGCTATTGCACCCTTCGCATTCAGCTTTTTAATAGGTGCATCCGTTGTACTTAATGACTTAGCAGATACAAAGTCTTTAGTGCCATCCGGCAGCAATACATGGTAGCCGTTGGCGGTTGCTGCTATGAGCCTTACCAGTGTCCATTTCTCTACTGCGGCTTCATTGTTATCAAGCGGTTTAATGGTTGTTACCAATCGCATTTCCTCACCAAGCATACTTACATCCGCCTGTATCGTATCGGGCTTTCTCACCTTGGGGTTTACAAATGGTAGTGGATCCACCGCGCCGCCGGACGTGTACACGCCAAAATGCAAATGGGGTGGAGTAGTACGTGCATTGCCTGTGTTACCAACCAAGCCTATTACATCACCTCTCTTTACCAATTGTCCTGGTTGTGCAATTTGGCTGTCGAGGTGCGCATAATATAGTACATAGCTTCTGCCTTTCGGGCGTAGCCATACAACCTTGCCTCCAAGCCTGTTTTCATTTACCCTGGTTATCTCGCCATCGTCGGCAGCTACCAACGGTGTCCGTAATGGTGCAAATATGTCAATCCCCTCGTGCCTGCGTGCACCGCCATCGCGGTCTACGCCCCACAGGCTGCCTATGTTAGCCTTATGTCCTTCCTTAATAGGGAAGGCGAGGGACGGGCCATTGCTGATGGTAAGCTTATAGGAAACTGATTGCAGCAGCTCCGGTTGTAACCGCACAGCATAAGTTCCTGTTTCCTCTACCTCATATGTTATTGCGTGGCCCGTGCTATCCGAAAACTCCAATAATTCTTTAGCTCCGTTTTCCAGCTTCCAGAGGTCTGCAAACAATTCAGCGTTATCCTGCGCTCTTAATGCCACATTAACTGTGATCTTCTCACCTTGCCTGGCTTCAAAAGCTATTGCATACGCATCAGGCGTCTCCGCAGCAAAGTATCCTTCCGCTACATAGGGCAATTTAATCCCCACTGGTGCGTTCAGGCTTCTCCCAGCCGCCGCCACCCATTGGCGACCCATCGCGCTGTGGATAAGTCCCGATTTCTCAAGCTTTTGAGTATATAGTTTATGCGGATGCTTTTCGAACAGCTTCGACCCAGCATAATCGCAGCTACTTAACAGGCTGATTAGCAAGAGACTGGTCAGCAGGCTATTTGTAATAAATGAATGTTTGTTAATCATTGGTTAGCAGCATAGTTGTGGCCAACTGTGGATTATGGCCTTATGTCTTACACAGATAATAGATCCTAAAAACATCACGGCAGGGCTGGTATGTTATTTTATACACTTTAACAAAACCTTATTATGGAATATACTGGTACACTTGATACGTTTTTGTGGGCTGTTGTGGGACTTGCTGCCAGCCTGATGACTGCCTTCCTGATATTGGGTTGGTTAAAGGGATTATTCTGGGAAAAAGAGATGCGTTTTAAGCGTCGTCATACCCACAGGTTCAACTAGACAAATTACTACTCAAGTATAAAATAGGAAAAGGGACCGCAATGGTCCCTTTTCCTATTTTTATCGCCTACAGATTCTTACCTCGCAGGCATATCTGTTGTTGCCTGGTTAGTAGAGTCAGCGGCCAGTATTGCTGCTGTGTCCAATGCCGCAGGATTCAGCCCCGGCTCAAGTTCCAATCCTTGCGGATCAGTTGTCGTAGTGTCAGCCTGGGTAACGGTATTAGCCGGGCTATCTGCATTATCTACATTGCACGATGCAAAGCCTAACGTGGCCATAACCGCCGCAAATAATATCACTTTAAATTTCATAGTTCTGGTTTTATGGTTATGGAAGTCTCTGTGTATTGCTGTCTGCCATGGTTCCGTTGCCTGCGCGTACGCCGGTATCGGCCTGGCCTTGCGATTTACCGAAGTTCGGATCTGTCGGGTCGTTAGGGCCATATTCTGCAGGTGCGGTTCCGTTCAGTGTTGTCGAATCGATCGGTGTATTGCTTACCTCATCGCCCGGCTGGTTGCCACATGATGCAATTGACAAGGCGATTACTGCCAATGCTCCGCTTAATATCTTTCTCATTATTGTCATTGTATTTGTCTTACAGTACAGATATAAAATTTTGTGCCTTATCGCGAAAATACCAGCTTGCTCACGTTGGGGTCGCTACGTAAATGTCCCATTTGCCTCACTATTCCAGGCGCACGCCATTTTACGCGGCGACTTACCGGCTTGACTGTGAATCGTTTAGGGTTGGGTAGGGAGGCGATGATCATAGCAGCCTCCTGTGTGGATAATTTTGAGGCCGGTTTATTAAAATAGTTTCTTGAGGCAGCTTCAATTCCGAAAATTCCCGGACCCATCTCAGCTACATTCAGATACACTTCCAGGATTCGTTGTTTACCCCATACTAGTTCTATTGTTTTGGTATACACCGCTTCAAACGGCTTGCGAATATATCTTGTAATGCCCGAGCCCTGCCACAGGAATACATTCTTGGCGGTCTGCTGTGTAATGGTGCTGGCAGCAGCGCCCTTTTCCCTTTTCTTTTTACGTTTTTTAGACTGCTGTGTGCCGTTCATGCTCTTTTCAATCGCCTTCCAATCAAAGCCGCCATGCACGGGAAAAAGTTGGTCTTCGCTGGCAATGGCCGCCAGTTTCACATCGGGCGCTATTTCGTTCCACGACACATAGTCGCGCTTAAAATCATATCCGCTGAATAATGCGCCTATCTGGGTAATGGTAATGGGTGGAAATATCCATTTGCACACAACCAGGTACAGTAACGATGCAACAAAAAGGTACAGGATATACTTCAAAAAGCGCAGAAAGATATTGGGCCTTTTGCTAACGCTTGCCTTTGTTTTTTTAGGTGCTTTTTTTGCCATTACAGCCGAAAGATACGCAACTCAATTGTAAGGTAATAATAGAGTGATGTGCAGTAGCTTATGCTTGCTGTGAAGTAGTCTTCCGTTTGCGGGAGCCACTCACGGCTACTACTTTATTGGCTTCCACCTTCCAATAGCCCCATACCTTGGCATGCGACGACCTTTTCAGATCGATGTCCATCTTCTCACCCAGGTACCAAAACAACTCATAGCCGAAGTCTTTGTTGGTATGGCATACACCTGCACGTGCCAGTTCGTCCATATGTATAGTGATGGCCTGGCGTATAGCCATTTTACCGGGCTTCGATTGTTGCTTCAGCAAGGCTATAAGGTCGTTGCAACAGGCATCGAGTATGCCGGTAACTATTTCCTTTTCTTGTGGACGCGTGATGGTAGCAAGGGGCAATACCTTGGCGAACGTCTTGTACTTATCTATCCACCTGAATTTAGTAAGGAAAGCTAGTTGTTCATCCTTATTCACAACGCAAATTTACCAAAATGGCGGCGTAGCGAAAACTGTGGCATGTTTTTATTTTATTCTATTGCAGAGCTTAAAGTAAAAACTATCGCATGGCAAAATTCAGAGTAGAGTTTGACAACAAAAAAATAAAATCCATCCAGCCTACCGAGCAGGAGGTACCATCAAATGATACCTTCCTGGAAGAGCGAACAGGGCAAACCATGTGGGCTATCATCAGTGCCGATAATGAAGAAGAGGCACGAGAAAAAGCAGGCAGGCTCGAAACTGAATTGCAGACCGGCCGTACGAAAGAAGACCTCACTGGTGGTAATCCTGGAGACTAAACAGCAGTATTAAATAAAAGTAAAATAGGGTATGCAATAGCACTTACGGCATTGTTTTATAAATAGTAACCGATTAATATTCATTTTAAATTTTCAGTAGTATGGCAACTTTTCAAGAAAGATTTAACGAACAAGAAGAGCCACTAAAAAACAACGATCAGGATACTGACGCTGGCCGTAAAGAGCAAGTGGACTATGCGAATAACGCGCATCGTGATGGACATGACAACGAAGATGAAGAGGACCTGAACAGCATGAAAGGCGAGTTGGCAAACCCGCCACAGCAAAAGCAAGATAAAGATGAAGATGCCGGTGTATAGCACTCCGGTATCATCTTAAATACTTTATGCAAAACTGCCGCAATTCTGCGGCAGTTTTGGTGTATACACATGTTACTCATTAACTACTAATCGCGCCCGGCGATTTCCTCATCATCTTTCTTTTTCTCAAAGGGCGTGCGATCGCTGTCTGACAAATGATCCTTTATTATTTGCTGGTCCATTCTGTCCGACAGTTCTGATCTTTCGGCTTCGTCGGTTGTAGGTATGCCAGTGGGTAGTCCCGGCTGTCTCGTTGGCTTATCTTGGTCGTGCAATGTCATATATTTTGTATTTGCCTAACTGCATAAAACTCAAGCCAGCACAGGGCCAGAAATATTTGATGTGATAATATGGTTAAAATGGCAAGGTCTTTGCACAAGTAGCCAACAAGCATAACAGACTTATGAAGACAATTAAATACGCACTGGCTGCAGCCGTTATAATGCTGGCAGCATCTTGCGGAAAGAAAGACGATCCGGATCCGACACCCGTACCCGCCGCGCAGGTGGCAAAGGCCATGTTCGTAAACGGATGTATCAACTCCGGCTCGCTGAAGGTAAACATGAATAATACAGCGGTAGCAAGCGTTGTCGGTGTTGACTATCTGAATAACACAGCCTACCTGGATGTAGCGCCTGCATCGCAGGTAAGCGTAGCATACATGCTTCAGCCCTCAAACGCAAAGCTGTCGGAAGTGAAACAGGATTTTGCAGTAAATAATTATTACTCTGTATTTGCCGCTGGTATTGTAACGGCACCCGCAATGTTTGTAACCGTCGATGATCTTTCAGGGCCGGCAGCTGGTATGGCCAAGGTTCGTTTTGTGAATCTGAGCCCGGATAATCTGAATGAAAGCGTTTTCCTGGGTAGTAACCGTATCGACTCAAATGTGACTTACAGGGAAGCTACAGCGTTCATACCGGTAACAGCAGGTACCTATAAGATTACAGCGCAAGACCCCACAAATATTCCGTCGGTACAGATACTAGACCAGCAGGTATTTACAGCCGGTAAGATATACACTATCATACTGACCGGTACTGAAGGCGGTTCAGGCAATGCAGCGCTTTCTTTGAAAGTGATTGCGAACAACTAGAGTAAGATAGATATCATGATAAATTAAGAAGGCCTGAGCAACGCTCCGGCCTTCTTAATTTATAAAAACGGTCACTAGTTATTGGTGTTGTTATAATTGTCGTTGTTATTGTTACTATTGTTATTATAACCGCCACCGCTATTGTTGTTATTGTTGTAGCTCCTGTTGCTGTTATAACCGCCACCGCTATTGTTATTGTTGCTGTAGCGATTGTTCGTATAGCGATCGTTGCTTCTGTTGTTATTGTTATCTGTTCTATTATAACGGTCACCACCACCGCTGTTGCTATTATAGCGGTCGCTATTGTTCCTGTTATAGCCGCCACCGCCGCCCTGGTTGTTATTGCCAAAGCGTCTTTTCTGGCCGCCACCGCCACCATTACCAAACGAGCGGTTTCCACCGCCACGGTTGTTGTTGTCAGTCTTAGACACAGCTCGTTTTACAGAGATGATATTGCCTTTTACGTAGGTTACGTCGATATTGTCAATAGCATCCATAGCGCAGAATTTATCTGCCATCTCAACAAAGCCAAAACCACGCGGCAGGCCCGTTGCACTATCATAAACTATTTTCAAGTTAACGATCTCTCCAAATTCAGAAAAAAGCTGGCGAAGGTCTTCTTCATTGGTATCCGGACTAATGTTGCTTACAAAGAGGTTCATTTTTTCATCTTTAAGTTGTAATTAAAATAGCCTGTAGAGGCTCTTTGTCTCTCAAATATCCGGTATTTATCTCGTACTCGGCCGATAAAAATCGGTTAAAATTATAAAACAAGGTACGAATAAGTTGGGTGAAAAACTATAGCTAAAAGAAATATTTTACTTCCCGTGTATGTAGTATACCTCATATTATAGAATGTCTATACAGACCCGTCACTAACCCAGATTACACACTGACTTAAAATCTCAGATCATCAAATGTATATTTAGCTGTGCTCCAAAACTCGTCGAGGGATATTATCCTCGGTTTGAAGAATGAAATGATCGCAGGCCAGTCATTTTTGTCCATTACATTTACGCCAGTCATCTTTTTGTAGATACGACTTATAGCCCTGCCACTTTCGTCCGTAGCGATAGGCTCCCATATCCATTGTTCATCCAAGTGGGGGTGCAACATTGTTTTTAGCTGTAAAAATTGCTCGAAGTACAGTTCTCGTACGTCCGGGTCAGGTTGCGACAATATAATAGCTATAGTTGCCGTCCTTGTATCAGCGTCCATTTTAAAACTGACGCCCGGTACGCCGGTTTTATAGTTTATCCAATTGATCTTCAATCCATCGGCTGATAGCTGCGGCGACAAGTACTGGCCAAATATGGTCCAGAACTCCTGCCTTATCTCTGATGCCTGCTGGCGACTGTACATGCGTTAAAAATACAATGCTGTTACAAAAACTATCCCCCATGCTGGTACGAATATTTGATACAGATTGGTAAAAGGACGAACTATGGATATCATAATACAGTCATTAGGTTTTAAAGCAAGCGACAATCTAGACGGATTTGTACGAGAAAAATTGTCTAAGCTCGATCATATGAGCCACAAGATTATCCGCGCAGATGTGACACTATTCGAAGAATCTACGGCCAGCGAAAACAACTATTGCGAGATACGCCTGGAAGTACCAGGAAATGACCATTTCGTAAAGAAACACGGAAGCAGCTTTGAACAAGCAGTTGCCGATACAGTAGATGCGCTGCAAAACACATTGCGCAAAGCGAAAGAGAAAATGATAGACAGGCGTCAGGCAAAGGACGTTTAGAATTAGAAGATACAACGATGATAAATGCAAAGAGGTCTTGCTTATAAAATAGCCGGGCCTCTTTGTATTTCCCACTCATTTCGGGTGATCCTGAAAACATTGTAAGTATGGTTGCGAAAGGGCACATTGCTGGCACTCAACTGCATACCATTTCTTCGTGCTACACTTTTTGATGCCTCATTTTCGGGGTTGATGATTGAGATGACGGAATCGGTAATATTGTTTTCAAATGCATAATCGCGAAACATTTGTGCCGCTTCAGTAGCATATCCCTTGCCTCGATGTTCTTTTAGCAAATGGTACCCGATTTCTACTTCTTGCACCCCATTCAGGTCTTGGGTTATCAGTCCGCATAGGCCTACAAACGCTCCCGTTTCTTTCTCTATCAGTGCCTGCACGCCAAAACTTTTCTCCGCGTAGCGTTTCATCGAGAAGTTGATCCATTCTGCTGCGCGCTCAGCTGGCGGTAATCCTGCGCCTACATGCAGGTATTTTGTACCTTCTGTGTCTTCAAAGAACTTAATCCATGGGGCGATATCATCGGTTGTTAAAAAACGCGTTCTTAGATTTTTTGATTCGAGACCATCGCTGTATACATATTTGAGTATCATGTACTGAAATTACCTAAAAGGCTGATGCTGTGCTACATAGCAATAACTATATTTGGAAAAAATCCTCGCAATGGAAAAACCTAAAATGGGTCGCATGCTGTGGGCAGACCTTACTGTTGATAATGCTGATGCGGTAAGTGACTTTTATGCTACGGTGGTAGGTTGGGAGAAACAAGGCCTTGATATGGGTGGCTACGACGACTATGTAATGAAGGAAACAGAATCGGGCGAAGGGATATCGGGCGTTTGCCACGCAAGGGGTGCTAATAGCAATATTCCGCCACAGTGGCTGCTTTACGTAACGGTGCCTGATCTCGACAAAAGCCTGGAAGATTGCTTAAAGCTCGGCGGCAAAATGATAGGCGACAAGCGCAAGATGGGACCGAACGGCACTTACTGTCTTATACAAGACCCAGCCGGAGCATATATGATGCTTTGTGGCGAGTAAAGCCGCTAGGAAACTTGTAGCTTGCTTATCCAGTTAGCGGCAGCCAGGGGATCGGTAAAGAACTGCTCATTAGGTTTGGAGAATTGCTGCTGATAATTTGCAATCTTGGTTTCGTCCTGGTGGCAATGAGCTGCTGCCAGGCATTTAATACCCCGCTTATTTTGCAAGGGTAGGTCCACATTCTCGAACATTTCCACATATCCCGCACGGAATCCGTAGTCAGCAAGCGTCAGCGGAATTACATTGCGAAACTGCTTGTGTACATCGAAGTTCTCTGCTTTAAAACCATGCAGGTTCACGAATATTTTGAAACCTCCGTTTTCTGGTAACGAGTCGAGCGTATCTGATAGTGACTGTTTCCACTGCTCCACATCCTCACTATTTACAAAGCCACTCAGCGTTGTAGTTACGAGATTGTTATTCGGGTCGTACCTTGTTTCGGTAGCTTTCATATTCAATTCGATGAAAGTGAAGTATTATTTGCAATTCTTAGCCATATCAGCTGCTGCCATTTCTTTGAGTTCAGCAGATGCACCACGTATCATGGTGCTTATTTTCTCCAGGTAAAAGCAGGCTATGTCTTTGTCCCTGGTCTTAAAGTAAGTTTGTGCGAGGTCGTAAAGTGGTTGTGCATTGGCGGGGTTAAGGTTGTACGCCGCATTGAACAAGTGCATTGCCCCCTGATGTTTTCCCTTTTGCAGCGTATTTAACCCTGCCTTATAAAAGCTATCGGCCACCGGAGCAATATCCGTCAGCCCGTTTCCATTCTTTGATGCATCAATTTTTACCGGCACGTACATCCAAGCAGACTGGTACTTTCCATTCCTACGCGCAGCAGTCCACCTGCCATCTGTGCGTTGCAGGGCATCCAGCGCCTGTGCTGCAATCAGTTCGTGCGTTGTATACATCATCCTGATACTGTCGATAAACCCCGTAGTATCCACTTTGAACATAAAAAGGGCATCTCCCTTTATGCCCTGTAGCCTTATCTCGTCACTTATTACCAGTGTACGTGCCATATGCATCCGAAGGCCCATCGGGTCGCGATTAAGTATAGCTTCTTCGTACTTGCTATTGGTCTGCGCATACGAAGCAAATGACAGCAAAGAAATGGCCAGTGTAAGGATGTATCTCATTGAATACTACTAAAAGTCGATTGTAAAAATACCGGATTTTGACGGGTTATACGCGCTCGTCGGTCCGCACGAAAACAGCATTATATGTTTTTTAACAATCAATTGTGCTGCTTGCCGCTAATCTTAAAGACACTGTTTACGGTTATTTTAGTTGGGCTACTGTTATCGCTGCACTACCAGGCTATTTCCCACTTACCATCTTTCCCTATTAGGTAGTTCAGTCCATTGCTCATCACATGGAGTTGCCGACCGGTTTTAGGGTCGGCTTGTACGGTCTTCTCATACACCCTTATACCGTTATTCTCTCTGGTAAGGTATACGATAAGTGCATTCAGGGTAGGCGCTACATCGTGCAGCCATTGTTCATCACCTTCTTTTACAAATGCCTGGCTCATAGTCTTTTTTCGTAGAAGGCTTAAACATTATGCCCGAAAAAGGAAAAGTCCCGCTATCAATGCGGGACTTTTCAATTATATGGCTTTATTAAACTTTAGTTCTGTGCTTCTTGTTTTGCTTGCTCCTTCATACGTTCGTTAGCCGTGATCTGGAACTCTACACGGCGATTGCCAGCACGTCCTTCCTCGGTATTGTTAGAGTACTTAGGGTAACGCTCACCGTATCCGCGGGTTACAACACGTGTACGGTTGATGTTGCGCGACACAAGGTAGTTAGCTACCGACTCGGCACGGCGCTCAGACAGGCCCTGGTTGTACTCATCGGTACCTTTGCTATCTGTATGTCCGTCTATTTCCAGGTTCGTGTCCGGGTACTTGTTCAGGATAGTCGTCAGTTTATCCAGTGAATTATAAGATGCGGTTGTAAGTGTAGACTGAGCCGTCTGGAACAGTACTGACTCACCAAATTCTACTACTATACCTTCACCCACGCGCTCCACCTTAGCGCCTGGTACTTCTTTTTCTATCTCTTGTGCTTGTTTGTCCATTCTGCGGCCGATAACTGCACCGGTAGTTCCGCCAACAGCTGCGCCAATGATGGCACCCAGTGCAGTATTACCGGCAGCCTTGCCAACTGCGCCGCCAACTACTGCGCCGCCGCCTGCGCCTATTACCGCGCCCTTTTGTGTTTTGTTCATTGAGGAGCAACTGCTGAGTAATCCTGCAGCTACTACGATAGCAGCTAATCTTCTAAGATTTTTCATGACTATGTTATTGTTTCAGCAAGGGTAGAAAAAACTGTGCCGAGGCAGCTTGTTATTGTAGAAACCGGGCGACAAGTTACGCGTGAGCTGAATCAACCCGTTGATTGCAACAAAGGAAGACAAGTAACTTAAAGGTCATTTTTACAAATGCTATACGCGTTCGCTTACAACTGATAAGCTTGAAGAAAGGATACTATCTTTATCGCATGGCTAAATACATTGCTTTTCTGCGGGCAATAAATGTGGGCGGTAGCAAGATCATCAAAATGGAAGACCTGCGGAGGATGATAGCAGCACCCGGCATTAAAAACATCGTTACGTACATCCAAAGCGGTAATGTGGTGTTTGAGGCGAAGGAAGCTGATAGCGCCGCAATCAGCAAAAAGCTGGAAAAGCATCTGGAGCAACAACTAGGCTACAAAGTGGAAATAATGGTGAGAAGCGTTGCAGAGATGCAATCCGTTTTGGAGCGATACCCCTTTAAAGGCAAAGAACAGGAAGGCACTATGCAATACGTAAGCTTCCTTTCGGAACAGCCCGAAACAAGTCGGGCAGAGGAACTGCTGTCTTTCAATAGTGAAATAGACACATTCGTTGTAGATGGGCCGGAACTATACACCAGTGTAGTGAAGAACGGCGCTAAAAGCCGCTTTGAGCCTGCATTTATAGAAAGAAAGCTAAAGGTGCTTTCCACCACCAGAAATATGAAAACAGTAAATAAAATGTTGGAACTTGCCACCGCTCAATAACCATATTATGAAGCTTATATCCAAACCATCGGAAGGGGAATACGTACCATATGCTATTGCTTATGTAAGCCAGCTTCCCGACGATGGGGCTGTACTGAAGCATATGGCTGGCAACCGTGATTATATAATTGCAATGCTGCAATCATTATCGGACGAAGAGTTAGCGTACCGCTACGCACCTGGTAAGTGGAACATCAAAGAGGTAATGGTACATGTCATTGACGCAGAAAGGATATTTGCATACCGCGCGCTGCGTATAGCACGGAACGACAAGACCCCATTGTCCGGTTACGAGCAGGACGATTATGTTGCCGCATCTAACGCGTCCGGCAGAGACATGGCCGATATACTGGCTGAATATGAAGCTACCCGAAATGCAAGCCTGGCCTTATTTCATTCTTTTGCAGAAGACGATCACCTGAAAACAGGCATAGCAAATGATCACCCGGTATCGGTACGGGCATTAGCCTACCAGATAGCAGGACATGAACTACATCATGTAAAGATTATTAAGGAGCGCTATCTCGCCAACGACGTAGGCTAAGCAGGCGTAGCAGAAGAATCGAACAGCTTGCGAAGCTGCTGCGTTAGCACAGAGAATGAATCAGGCTTTACGAAATAATGCCTTGCGCCAAGGCTCATCAGGTCCGTTATGTCGGAAGTAATGCCCGATGTAGAGTACATCACTACAGGTATGCCCGACAGCGTTGCGTCTCTCTTGATCCTTTCGAGAAACTGACGGCCATTTACACGTGGCATGTTCAGATCCAGAAAAATGAGGTCGGGGCGGGGTATGTCGCCTTCTTTAAGCATAGCCAGGCCTTCTACGCCATTCATAGCCTTATGGCAAGACACCGAGCTGTCGATGGTATATATAGCCTCCGTCAGGATCTCTATATCATCCAGATCGTCGTCTACAATAAAAACCTGTTTAAATGCCGACATGCTTGTTTTATAAAAAAATATGCTTAAAAAATATTTTCTATGTGAGCGAAGGTATACTTAATTTAATTAGGAACTCAGTTTTTCTTTCTGTTGCAGCATATTTGTGACGGCCACGCAACATTCGGGCTAATGTAGGCTATTTACCGCATGGTTGGCAGCATGTATTTGCTGGGCACGGTTTTTTTAACAAGTTGATTACTAACGATATTTTTCTAGAAGTAGCATAAAATAAAAGGATGAACGCGGCCGCATTCCCTACCATAGCTTCTGGTGATTTTCACCAGATTTTTGAGTTGGTACCAGCTCCATTTCTGGTGATAAAGGCAGATGCACCTGTATTTACTATTGCAGATGCTAATAATGCCTACCTGCACGCCACATTTACCGACAAAGACTCCATTATAGGTAAGGGTATATTCGATATATTCCCCGGCAGCCCTGAAGATAGTTCAGAAATAACGGGCGTTGAGCGATTGCGGTTGTCGCTCAATAAGGTCCTTGCTACACATAAGCCACACAAACTTGATACGATACGCTACGATATATCAGTGCCGGACGGAAGTTTCATTGAACGCTATTGGAATGCTACAAATATCCCGGTGATGGAAGGTAGCGCTGTGAAATATATTGTGCATACCGTAGAGGACATCACAAATAAGGTACTACAGGACCGCGCGGATATAGAAAGCCTCGACCGTTTCCGCAGTATGGTGATGCAGGCGCCTATAGCTATGGGGGTGCTGCGCGGACGAGATATGGTCATAGAGTCTGCCAACCATGCACTACTGGAGTTGTGGGGCAAGACTAAAGACGTAATTGGCTTGCCATTGCTGCAAGGCTTGCCGGAAATAGAAGGCCAACCTTTTCCGCTTTTGTTAATGCAGGTAATGGAAACAGGGGAGCCGTACCATGGCTACGAGGCTAAGGCAATGCTTACGCGTAATGGCGTGTTGGAAGAATGTTACTTCAACTTTGTATATGCGCCGTATCGAGAAGATAATGGAATCATAACAGGTGTTACCGTGACAGCCAGCGAAGTGACAGGTCAGGTGCGCACCAAAAAAGAATTGCAGATAAGCGAAAAACGTTTCAGGAATTTTGTAACGGAGGCCGATGTAGCCACTGCTGTATATAGGGGCGAAGATATGGTGATTGAACTTGCCAATGATGCAATGCTTAAGTTGTGGGGTAAGGATGATACCGTAATAGGTAAAAAGCTGGAACAGGCATTGCCTGAACTCGAAGGACAGCCCTTTATGGATTTGCTAAGGAGCGTATATACCACCGGCAATACCTATAAGGCTACAGAAGACCGGGCCGACCTGATTATAGATGGCGTATTACAATCCGGTTATTTCAACTTTAGTTACAAGGCACTGCGCGATGCAGAAGGCAACATATATGGCATTCTCAACATGGCTGTCGATGTAACAGACCTTGTACTGGAGCGGCGCAAACTGAAAGAAAGCGAGCAACGCCTGAAGATCGCTACCGAAGGTACGGGTGTTGCAACCTGGGACCTAAACCTGAAGACAAAAGATATTATATACACACCGCGCCTCAACGAAATATTCGGGCATCCGCATAACACAGTGCTAACGCATCCGGAAATGAAGACCCAGGTGCTGGCCGAAGATCTGCATTTACTGGATAAAGCATTTGAAAAGGCTGTACATACGGGCATATATGGCTACGAGGCCAGGATACGTTGGGCAGATAATTCGATACACTGGATAAGAACACAAGGGCGTGTCATATTCGACCAGGATGGGACACCTGCACGTATGCTGGGCATCATGGTAGATATAACAGAGCAAAAAGAAACCAGCGAGCAGCTACGCGCCAGCGAAGAAAAGTATCGCACACTGGCGGCAGAACTGGAGCAACGTGTACTGGAACGCACCAACGACCTGGAAGCCGCAAATGCGGAGCTTGTCCGCTCTAATGATGAACTGGAACAATTTGCCTTTATTACTAGTCATGACTTGCAGGAACCACTGCGTAAAATCAGAACATTCAGCAATATGTTGTCTGAGCAAGACAAGGATAAGCTGAGCGACAGGGGGCGAAGCTATCTCGATAAGGTCAGCATATCGGCACAGCGTATGTCGGAATTGATCAAGGCATTGCTTAACTTCTCCCGGTTGCGTGTGTCGCAGGAAGAATTTCAGTCGGTTGATCTGAATCGTGTGTTAGATGATGTGCTGATAGACTTTGAGTTGCTGATAAAGCAAAAGAATGCACGGGTTGTAAATGAAGGATTGCCTGTAATAGAGGGTATTCCATTGCAAATGAATCAGCTTTTTTACAACCTGCTGAGCAATGCGCTAAAGTTTACCAATCCTGAATTGGTACCAAGGGTCGTCCTTTCGTCGCACAGGCTTTCGCCGTCGGAGTTGCAAGGTTATCCTATGCTGAACCCCGCTTATGATTTTGTAGAGATCATCGTGGCCGATAATGGTATCGGATTTGGCCAGGAATATGCGGATAAGGTGTTTGAGATATTTCAGCGCCTGCACGATCGTAATACATATGAAGGCACAGGTATAGGCCTGGCTCTTTGCAACAAGATCGTGATGAACCATAAGGGACAAATCTCTGCAAGGTCGGAAGAAGGGGCGGGTGCATCCTTCCATATCATTTTGCCGGTGCGGCAGTAAAATTGTTACTATCGCTTTTGCTTCCTTAACTTAGTACCGTCCTTCATTGCGCATAGATGGTTCATAAAGAAGCAAATAAGATAAGCTATGTAGAGCTGCCGCAGCCCAGCATGATGCTGACCATAGAGCCGTTGGACTATGCTAATCCTTACGATTTTAAGGCGCTTCACCGTCACGATTACTTTGAAATAGTGCTGGTGAAAGAGGGTAGTGGCTCGCAACTTATCGACTTCTCTCCTTACGATATGCAGGCGGGTGAGATATTCGTAATCTATCCTGGTCAGGTACACCTCATGAAGCGGAATACAGCTAATGGCCTGCTGATACAGTTTAAGAAAGACTTGTTCGAGTACATCAACCCCGTAAAACACTACCACCTGTATTCAAGCCCGAGTTATAGGTATGATGCGGAATTATTCAGCCATCTGTATGACATGACGGCGCGGATAAACGCACTGGTGCAGCAGCCGAACCTGACATCCGTTGCGCGCCATAAAGCATACAGCTATCTTCAGATCATACTGATAACATTGATAGAAGCGCACTCCGATAAGCTGTTTATCGATAAAGAACATTTTCTCTTTACAGAGTATCTATCGCTGGTTACAGCTAACATACATACCAAGAAGAAAGTAGCCGACTACGGCGATATGATGAACTGCTCGGCTGCCAAGCTGAATGAAGTATGTAAGAAGTCGATAGACAGAACAGCGCTGGAAGTGATACATGAAGAACTGCTGCTGGAGATAAGAAGGCTGCTACTGCTTAATGAGCTTTCGTTCAAAGAAATATCTTATCATCTCAACTTCGATAGCCCTTCCAATTTCAACGCCTTTATAAAGAATAAGACCGGCCTTACGCCTAAAGAGTTGCAACACGCCGTGCTCGAAATCTATAATTAATACGCTCATTTTCATAACGTCGATACGAAGTGGCAGCAATACATTTGTCGAAACAAACGGCTTATGAAGACTTCAGTTCTACTTTTTATATCCTTATCGGCTGCTGCGCTGATAACACTTAACAGTAACAGCAATGGCCCTGCAACGGCAGGCAATGGTAACCGTACCGGTGGCCCTGGTGCTGCAGGTAACTGTGCATCGTGCCATGGTGGTGGCGCGGGCACCACTACCATGAATATATCGCTAAGGAAGAAATCAGATAACACGCCTGCGACAACCCAATACAATCCCGGCGCAACTTACGTGGTAAAGGTATCTGGCAATCATCCATCACTCACTGCTTTTGGCTTCCAGATGATGGCAGTAAAAGCTAACAATACACAGGCAGGCACCTTTGCTAACCTTGGCAGCAACTACCACACAAAGCTTCAAAGTGGTATTACGCTGGTTGAGCACCACCATACACTGGATAAGACAGGTTCTGAGTTTGTAGCAGAATTTGACTGGACAGCCCCGGTAACAGGTACGGGTAACGTCACTTTCCACGGTGCATTAAATGCTGTAAATAAAGACAACTCAACGGGTGGAGATGTGTCTAGTCCATCTTTTAATATGACACTGGCTGAAGGACCTGTAAGTGTTGCCAGCGTATCTGCAAAGCAAGCCATAAAAGCATATCCTAACCCTGCGGTAAATGTGCTGCATATTAAACTGGGCGATGAAATGGGAAACTGTAAATACAGCATTAGAGACCTGAATGGTAAAAAGCTGATGGAAACAAATGCCGTAGTAGCCTATGGCGAGCTGCAAATACCTGTAGCTGAACTAGCTAAAGGCATATACTATATAAGCATAGCAAATGGCACAGAGGTGACAACCATTCCATTTGCAAAGCAATAAAGAATAGGGTTGATCAATAGAAGGCAGATGGAGGGTTTCTGCTTTTGCATGAAAAAAGGGCTGGTCTCTCGCGACCAGCCCTTTCTATATTTCCTTTGCTATACTACTCTACAACAATACCTGTTGCATCGATACGCAACTCTTCTTTAGGAGTAGTGATCTTTGCAATCTCTTCTTCGCTTGCGCCTGCATCTTCAGCCATGTGCTTACGCTCATCTACTGATGTTACCTTCTTTACAGCTTTACCATTTACTACCACGCTTTTGCCTGCTATATCTTTTGGCACCAGGAAAGCATGGTCTTTAAACTTTACCAGGATGTCTTCACCACCCGCATCATTCTTTAGCTTTATCCAGCATCCTTCGGCCTGGCATACCTGCGCAATAGTACCTTTTACTACTACATCATCCGCCTCTTTCTGATCCTTCATAGTAGTCGTGAAAGATTTTACGGTAGTGGCTTTGTTTGCTTTAAACGCTTTGCCATATTTGTCTTTAGCTTCTACGCTGGTAGTAGCTGCGATCAGGCAAAGGCCTGCTATAAAGAATTTTTTCACGAGAAATTTTTAGACCTCAAAAATACGAAGTATAAACTAAGTATTTGTTAATGTATGAAGCCACGCCTTCTTCAAGGGTGTGGAAAGGCTTATTGTACCCGGCTTCCAGCAACTTGCCCATATCTGCCTCGGTGAAGTACTGGTACTTGTCGCGGATGTCAAAGGGCGTATCTACGTACTCAATATCAACAGGAAGTTGCAACGTATCGAAAATTGCCGTCACCAGATCTTTGAATGTACGCGCTCTACCGGTACCTACATTGTACAAGCCGCTTTTCGGCTGGTCGTTCATTAGCCAGTTACACATAGAGACTACGTCATCCACGTAAACAAAATCCCTGATCTGCTCACCGTCTTTGTAAGCAGGATTGTGCGAGCGGAAGAGCTTTACCTTACCGTTGGCCTTTATCTGGTTGTAGGCATGGAAGATGACCGATGCCATACGGCCTTTATGGTACTCATTAGGACCATAAACATTGAAGAACTTGACGCCAGCCCAGAAGGGTGGAGTAGCGGGCTGCTGCAACGCCCATATGTCGAATTCATTCTTAGAACGTCCGTATGGGTTGAGCGGTTGCAGGTCATTGATGATATCGTGGCTGTCCTTATAGCCAAGTTCGCCATTACCGTACGTAGCTGCCGACGATGCATATACCAGCGGTATCTGCTGCTTTGCGCATTGCTGCCATACGGCTATTGAGTAGTCGAGGTTCAGGCGCTTGTGTACGCTGTAGTCCATCTCGGTAGTGTCCGTGCGGGCACCGAGATGAAACAGGTAGTTTATCTTCCCGGGATTAGCTTCCATCCATTCGATGAAAGCATCCCGCTCTATTTTTTGCAGAAATTTTTTGTCGGAAAGATTATTGTCCTTCCGGTGGTCGGCGAAGTTATCGACCAGTATGAGGTTTTCGAAGCCAAGGCGATTCAGGTAGCCTGTAAGATAGCTGCCGATAAAACCCGCAGCCCCTGTGATAACGATCGTATCGGTGGCTTGCATTCGTAAGTTTAATTAGTGTTGTTCGGTAGCGTGAGGAGCTGTCTCGGCGTGAGTAGAATCCGGAGCCATACCTGTACCATCAGTATTTGTATGGCCTGCATCTACACCTGTACCTGTTTCGCCTTCCAGTGTTTGGCTGGCAGTAGCTTCTCTGTTGGTGTGGTGTACAGCACCTTCTTTAGCATGTCCGCTTTCACCGTGGCCGCCATCATCATGGCCCATTACGCCTACAAAGTTCACGGCAGCAACAAACAAACCTACCAGGATAAGTACAAACCAGAAAGCCGACCAGTAAGAAGTGGTTGGTCTTGTTTCTACTTCAACATGATGATGGTGATCTGAATGAGCATCTGCATGATGAGTGTCGTGATGTGTTTCGTGTGCCATGTACGGATACTTTATTTTTTAACAAGCGCAAATGTAATCCATAGACTTGATTTTTTTATCTACCTATGGGAAGGAAAATTTTAAGCTATACTGTTATTTATGACAAAAGCCCCGGTTGCGGGGCTTTATATATTAAGATTTTGGCTTTGGTGGCTCCATTACATGCCCGCAACTCTTGCAGGTACGCTTGCTTTCGTCGGAATAGAAGCGCTCCATAACCGGTGGCAGCTGCTTTACTATATCGGTCAGCTCAAAATATTCTTCGTACAGCTTTTCATGGCAGTTCTCGCAAAACCACAGGAAGCCGTCGATCTCTTTGCCTTCGCGCACTTTTTCTATTACCAGGCCTACGGTATTGGCACCACGCTGAGGCGAGTGGGGGGTCTTTGCAGGCAGCAGGAATATCTCACCCTGTTTAATGGGTATATCTACGATCTTACCGTCTTCCTGTATACTTACTACTACATCGCCTTCTATCTGGTAAAAGAGCTCTTCGCTCTCGTTGTAGTGGAAGTCTTTGCGGCTGTTTGGTCCGCCTACAACCATCACGATAAAGTCGCCGGTGTTTTTATATATCGTTTGATTGCCTACCGGTGGCTTCAGCAGGTGGCGATTGTCTTCTATCCACTGGTGTAAGTTGAATGGGCGTATAACAGCCATATGTGCGAAAATTTAGCAGGTTATTATTTCAATACTTTCATCTTTACCGTCTCAATGCGCGTATCGGTAACTAAAAGTATATCAAATTCGTAATGATCGATAATGATACGGTCTTTCATTTTCGGGATGGTCTCGTGGTTGGTAATGATATAACCCGAAAGCGTCTCTGACGTGTCCGTTGAGAAGTTGAAGCCGTATTTTTCATTTATATAATCCAGCTCAATGCGGCCAGAGAAGATATATTCGTTCTCAGATATCTGCTTCTCCACGTGCTCCTGTACATCATACTCATCGTTAATGTCGCCGAATATCTCTTCCAGCACATCTTCCATGGTTACAATACCGGCGGTACCACCAAATTCGTCTATCACCCAGGCCACGCTGCGGCGTTCGCGGGTAAAACGGTTCATCAGGTCTACTGCGCTCATTGCTTCGGGCACGGCCGATATTGGGTGCAATACTTCCTTAATAGCCTTAGGGCGACGGTTGAGGTCTATATGGTGCAGGTAGCCAACTATGTTATCAATACTGCCCTCATAAACGATCATTTTCGACAGCTTGGTATCGATCAGTCTGCGGCGTACATCAGCTATGGTCGTATTTAGCTCTACTGCTTCTACCTCGTTGCGGGGTATCATGCACTTGCGCACCTTTACATTCACCAGGTATAGCGCGTTCTCAAACAGCTCTGTATTTACTTCGTTCGAGTCGCTTTCGTGACCATGTATGGTTTGCTTTACGAACTGCTCCAAGTCTACCCGGCTAAATACCGGCTGGTTTTCCTTAATGCGTACGTTGAACAGATACTTAAGAATAAACTCCGATATAGAAACGAAGACCTTTGCCAATGGGTATAGCAGGTAATACATCAGGTACATCGGCACCGCAAAGATGGTCAGTACCTGTTCGGCCTTGGTACGGAAGATAGCTTTGGGCAGAAATTCGGCAAATACCAGTATTACAAGTGTAGCAATGAGCGTATCCAGCAGCAAATGCATCCACTCCGATTGCAGGGCAGCGGGCAACTGTGCTATGATCGGGTTGGTAAGCTCTGTCATCAGCGAACCATATATCACCAGCGTCAGATTTACACCTATCAGGCTGGTACCTATAAATTCGGATGGGTTCTCCATGAACCGCGACAGGATGCGGCCCGAGAAAGTGCCTTGTTTTTTACGGAGCTCTATATTGATCTTGTTGGCAGAAATAAATGCAATTTCAGTACCCGCAAAAAATCCAATCAAAAGAATACATCCAAGAATATATAGTAACAGATTCGAGATCTCCATACCTTCCAAAGATAATAAAAGGGGTATTAAGTTTATAAACGAAGACTATAGAAAAATCATGCTGAGATGAAGTCGTTTACCAGCTGCACCAGTTCGGCAGTGGCTACGTCCAGGTCGTCGTTAATGATAATACTATCGAACTGGGGCGCGAAACTTAACTCAAAGTTAGCCTTGCTTACCCGCTCATCCAGGCTGTGGAGCGTCTCTGTGCCGCGTAGCATCAGGCGCTGTCTCAGTTCTTCAATCGAAGGTGCTTGTATAAATATCGTCAGCGAATTGTCCGGGTAGGCATCCTGTATAGCCAGCGCGCCCTTTACATCTATATCCACCAGCGGCTGATGCCCGGCCTCCCATATGCGCGTCAGTTCCGACCGTAGGGTGCCATAATATTTGCCGGTATATACCATTTCCCATTCTACAAAGGCATCGGTATCTATCAGCTTCCTAAAATCGGGTTCGCTGTAGAAGTAGTAATCTTTACCATGCTGCTCGTTGGCACGCGGCTGGCGCGTACAGGCTGATATGGAGAAGGATAGTTGCGGGCAAGCCTGCAATAGCCTCTTTACCAGGGTGGTCTTGCCCGAGCCGGATGGGGCTGTAATGATTATGATCTTACCGGAATCCAATTGCTGAAATTACAGGCTGCGAAGAACGGAAATTATTTCGGCTTTTCTAAATACAAAAGGTGCATAATGTATATGCACCTTTTTGTTATGTATTCTTTATCGGTTTAGCAATGTGTCTCAAATGCCTGCATCAGGTTCGATGCGATCATTTGTGCAGGGCGGCCTTCGATCATATGGCGCTCTATCATATGTACTACCTGGCCATCTTTCAGCAGGGCAATAGCCGGCGAAGACGGAGGATAAGGCAGCAGGTAATTGCGCGCTTGTTTTACTGCGTCCACATCAAAACCTGCAAAGCTGGTCAGCAATTGGTCTGGTACTTTAGCAGCATTTTTAACGGCCATAACCACACCTGGACGGGCTGTACCCGCAGAGCATCCGCATACAGAGTTGATAAAAAGCAGGGCAGTGCCGGACTGTTTCAGTGCGTTATCGGCATCTTCGGCAGTCAGCAATTCTTTAAAACCGTTGTTGGTCACTTCGGCTTTCATTGGGGTAACTATCTCGGCTGGATACATTTTTATTCTATTTGACTGCAAATTTAAATCATATCCGCGCAACCACCTCAATAACCATATAATAAAATCCAATAAAAAAGCTGCGGGTAAATACCCGCAGCCCCCTCTCCTATACAATACTGCTTCTATTTCTTTATCAGGCGGTACGAGATCTGGTCGCCGCCATTATTCACCTGGAGGAAATACATACCTGCCTGTAACCCGCTAAGCGGAACTATATTGCGGTTCATACCTGCGGTCAGGCTCATGTTATTTGTCCACAGCGTTCTGCCTGTAACGTCTATCAGTTTCACCGACACTTCAGCATTGTTGTTCGACATGATATCCAACACGGCCTGGTCGTCTGCCGGGTTAGGGTACAGTTTCACGATCACCTCTGCATTGCCAAGGTTGCGTACTGAAACAGGTATGTCATTGCAAAGCTTACGTGATACGTCGCCTCTTATCTCACCGTTCGGGTTTGCTGTCGTATGGAAGTTTACGTACACGCTGTCTTTACGGAACTTGTTAGAAATGCCTGTGTTGAATGGAGTGCTCGATGTGCTATCGTACCAGTAGCCGAAAATACCACCGTTATTATATTTTGGCGAAAGGTCGAATATTACTCCGCCATTCTGGCCCTTTACGTTGTTGTGGAAGTGTGCCATGCTAAAGTTGTTCAAGCCATTCACAACCATCATATAGTGTGCATTTGTCTGGTCGCGGTCTACCGATACCATACCTGTACCTGATGCCGTAGAGTTGTTTTGCGGCACTTCCTGCGCTGCATTGATGTGGTAAGTATATCCTTCCCTTACGGTACGATATACCTGTCCGCGTATCTCACCCGAAGGGTTAGCCGTTGTATGTGCATTCAGGTAGATGTTGCCTTCCAGCATGTGCATCATTAGCGAATCAGTCAGCTGTGTACCAGTCAGGTAGCCTGAGATCATGTTGTTGTTGATGCTAGCGCTTGGTATACCTACCACTACGCCGCCGCTTACATTTACGCCACCTTTGTGGAAGTGTGCATCCTGTATAGGTCCGGTAAGGTTACGTGCCATGGCATCGTACCAAAGGGTATCAAACGTATAGTTCATACGCATAACTGCCAGGCCCATAGCTGTGTTGCCCATAACCATATGCGTTTCTTGCGCGGTATCCATCTTAGCATCAAAGTGTAGATAAGGCTGCACACGAAGCTGGCCGCGTATCTCGCCGTTAGGATTTGCTGAAGTATGGATATTGATGTAAACGCTGTCCTTAAGCAAAGCCGCCAGATAAGATGATGGGTTTACCTTTCCGGAGATGGTGTTGCCATTCACGAAAGTTGTAAGGTCTTCCACTACTATACCTGATTGTCCTACGCCACCTCTGTGCAGGTGAGCGCCCATCAAAGGGCCCGTAAGGCTATCAAACACAACATGGAATGATAAAACCGTTTGGCTCTTCTGCAACATGAAGAAGCCCATACCTTTACCATTTACGGTAACGGCCGGTGTCTCTTGTGTGCCATCCAGTTTTGTCATCATGCCTTTGTCTTCTTCCAGCAGTATTTGTCCGCGTATCTCGCCATTAGGGTTTGCTGCCGTATGCACATTGATATAGAACATGCTACGGAACATCTTATCGATAAGCTGCGGTGTGATCGCTGCGCCGGCAACGGCTCCTTTTATTCTGTTGCCATTCAGGAAAGGCATCAGGTCTAATACGACACTGCCATTCGTGCCCATCATACCTTCGTGTATGTGCGCGCCTGTAATTGGTCCACTTAATCCATTAACAGTCATCTCTATACACATCGAATCGCGTGTGTCGTTGAGCGAGAATATGGCCAGGCCAACCGCATTTGTTGTAACGGCAGGTACTTCCTGCATACCGTCCATGCGCGCAGCAAAAAGGAATTTAGCAGTAAGGTGGTCTGCCTTGGCGTCGATCGTAAGACCGAGCATAACGCAGGCAGTAAAGAGCAAATTGTAAACTTTTTTCATAAGCAGTTTTGGTTTTAGTGAATGTTGTTCGATGGTATAAACGAAAGAAAGAGGCAAATGGTTTTGACTAATCGAAAATTATTTTCAATCCTAAGAGCCGCATAATCTTGTATCTTTCGAGGCGATTTTACTTAAGTAGTTAACAGCTAACAAGATGGGCAATTTTATAGTCTCTTCCCGTGCATGCCTCGATCAGTTTATTTCTGTAAGGCAGGGCGAAACTAAATTTGGTGAGCGGGTAGAAACCGTGGAACAGCTTGATTGGGAGCAATCGCTCAGCCAAAGCAAAGCAAAGTTTGTAGTACTCGGCGTGCCTGAAGACATTGGTGTGCGGGCAAACTATGGGGTAGGGGGTACGCAGACGCTCTGGGAACCTGCATTGAAAGCATTACTCAATGTGCAGAATACCACAGTACTTGATGGGACTAAAGTAATGATACTGGGTGCATTTGACTTTGCCGAAATGATGAATAAGGCGGAGGGTATGGACATAACCGGACTGCGTGAGCTGGTAGGCTACATTGACGAAGCGGTACAAAAACTGGTAGGTAAAATAATAGATGTAGGTAAAGTGCCGATTGTAATAGGTGGAGGACATAATAATGCATACCCATTATTGAAAGCTGCTTCGATTGCCAAAGGTGGCCCTGTCAATTGCATTAATCTCGATGCACATAGCGACTACCGCGCTATGGAGGGTAGGCATAGTGGCAATGGCTTTAGATATGCCCACCGCGAGGGCTACCTGGAAAGATATGCTGTAGTGGGCCTGCACGAAAACTACAATGCACAGGACATTATAGAAGAACTGACCGACGACCCCAATCTTCATTTCTCTTACTACGAGGACATCTTCATCCGCGAAAAGCTTTGCTTTTATGAGGCCGTAACGGCTGCGCAGGAGCATACCGAAGGCAAGCCTTTAGGTATAGAGCTGGACATGGACTGCATCGAAAATATTTTATCGAGTGCCGTAACACCAGCCGGTATCAGTACCATACATGCCAGGCAGTATGTCAACTGGTGTGCAAAGTTGGCACCGGTCTACTTGCACCTCACCGAAGGCGCTGCTAAACTGAATGATGGCCGCAACAGCAGTACTACTGCAAAGCTGGCGGCCTATCTTGTTACAGATTTTATCAAAGCTTATCAGAACAAGCGCAACGGCTTTTTCTCTTAGGTATTATTAGAGGTCAGCAGCTTCGAAGGTATTACCCTGCTTTACGTCGCCGGTTTCAAAACCCTTGCGGAACCAGCGCATACGTTGCTCAGATGTGCCATGCGTAAATGCATCGGGCACCACTTGTCCCTGCGATTCTCTTTGCAGGCGGTCGTCGCCTATGGCATTGGCAGCGTTTAGTGCTTCTTCTATATCGCCGCTTTGCAATATGCCTTTCATTTCCTGTGCATGGTGTGCCCATACACCGGCATAGAAGTCGGCCTGCAGCTCCAGCATTACCGATAGCTTATTGTATTCGGCCTGGCTCACACGGCCGCGCATTTGCTGTACTTTTTCTGATGTGCCCATCAGGTTTTGTACGTGGTGGCCTACTTCGTGGGCTACCACATACGCCATGGCAAAATCGCCGGGCGCTTTGAACTTTTCTTTTAGCTCATCATAAAAGGTAAGGTCAATATATACCTTCCTGTCCAACGGGCAGTAGAACGGACCGCTGGCAGAAGTAGCGCCGCCGCACTCCGATGTTGTTTGTCCATTGAATATCTGTAGCTTAGGGTGTTGGTATTGTCCGCCCATTTGTGCAAAGAGCTTGTCCCAAACATCTTCTGTATCGCCAAGTACAACCCCAACAAACTCCCGCGATTCTTTCTGTTGTTCTTTAAGTTGTTCCAGTTGGGCTGAATCCATACTACCGCCGCTGGTGGGCAATTGGTTCATCACCGTAGAAGGGTCGCCACCAAGCAGGTAGATGATCAAGCCTATGATAGCGGCACCTATACCGCCGCCCAGTAGTTTTCCGCCGCCTAGTCCTCTTGCATCTTCTACGTTGCCGCTCTGCCTTCTGCCTTTCCAAAGCATAGTAATGATATTTGCGTTAGCGCGTAAAAGATTAATGCCAACCATAATAAAACGTCGAGCTGCATTAACCGGTTGTTACATGTTGATAAGTCTCGAAATATTTTTTTGGATATATAATATTGAGCTTGTTATATTTGCAGCCTTATAATATCGCAGGGCATATGATCCTCTAGTTTTGCCTGACAAAGTCAGGCTATTTTCCCCGACTTATCTGCACATCTTGTGCAGCCCATTTTCTCCGGCATAGCTGCCGGCGCGTTAAACCATTTTATTTTATCATCAATTCATTTTTATGACACAACGTGCGCAATCGTCACGTCCCAATAATTATTTCAAGCTTCTGAAAGAAGCAATTACAGGTGAGGAGAAAGACTACACCACCGGCAGTATCAACTACGCCATCTTCATGCTATCAGTGCCCATGATTCTCGAGATGGTGATGGAGTCGCTCTTCGCCGTGGTCGATGTGTTTTTTGTAGGCAAGCTGGGTGTAGAAGCTGTAGCAACAGTAGGCCTTACTGAATCTGTCATTACGCTCGTATATTCTGTGGCTATGGGGCTTAGCATGGCAGCAACAGCTATGGTGGCCCGCCGTACCGGCGAAAAGAATGCCGATGAAGCATCGCATACCGCCGTGCAGGCTATCTATGCAGGCCTGTTTATTAGTGCCATAGTAAGTGTTGTAGGTATCGTATTTGCGCAAGACATCCTGAAGCTGATGGGCGCTTCAGAAACGGTGGTGGCCAACTACCGCTATACGCAAATAGTGCTCGGTAGCAATATTGTCATTATGTTGCTTTTCCTGATCAACGGTATATTTCGCGGTGCAGGCGATGCTTCTATTGCTATGCGTTCGCTATGGGTGGCTAACATACTCAATATCATCCTTTGCCCTACGCTCATCAATGGCTTTGGGCCTATACCTGCTATGGGGCTTACAGGCGCTGCGCTGGCCACTACCATAGGGCGTGGAGTAGGCGTGCTGTATCAATGCTTCCATCTGTTCAGAGGTAAAGGAAAGATACGCATCCTGGCAAAGCATTTCGCACTGGACGTGTCTATACTAGGCAGCCTGTTCCGTATAGCTGCAGGAGGTACCGCACAATTCCTGATCAACTCGGCCAGCTGGATATTCCTGATGCGCATCATATCTAAGTTTGGCGATGACGCGTTGGCCGGCTACACGATAGGTATACGCGTTATCATCTTTACACTACTGCCTGCTTTTGGTATGGCCAATGCTGCCGCCACGCTGGTTGGGCAAAACCTGGGAGCGCAGGAACCTGAGCGTGCGGAGCGCTCGGTTTGGAAAGCGGCACTGTACAATATGATCTTCCTCGGCGTGGTATCAGTTATCTTCTTTATAGCAGCCGATCCTATTATTCGCATATTTACCAGTAAGCCCGATGTAGTAGAATACGGCGTGCAATGCCTGCGCTATGTATGTCTCGGCTATGTGTTCTATGCGTATGGTATGGTACTGATACAATCCTTTAACGGTGCCGGAGATACCAAGACGCCTACAATTCTCAATATCTTCGGCTTCTGGATGTTCCAGATACCATTGGCCTATACATTAGCCATCATCTTTGAGCTGGGGCCGAAGGGCGTATTCTGGGCCATATCAATAGCCGAGAGTGTGATAGCCGTAGCAGCCATATTGTTGTTCAGACGGGGCAAGTGGAAGCAGGTGAAAGTATAGGAAGCAAAAGCTTTTAAAATGCTGAGTTAATGGCTCAGCATTTTTTATTTACCATCAGCCCAACGTATATGCATTTGCTTATTGTCTCTATTATTACATAAACATATATCCCATGAAAAGTTTACTACTAGCAATCACATGCCTGACACTCCTTTTATGCAAACCCGGTACCAGCTATGCAGGCAAAGGCGCCGGCGGCGAACTGGTTTACGAGTGGATCAGCGATTCCACCTATCGTATTCTATTCAAGTTTTACCGCGACTGTTCCGATACCACATACCCCAGCAGTATGCCTTTGTGCATTTACAACCCCTGTAGTAGCGTCACCCAAAGCCTTACAATGACCAAATTTGGCGTGGCAGACACCAGCTTCCCTAATATTTGCGGTGTAAAATCAAGTTGCGACAGCGTGGGATCGACATTGAATGGCTTTAAATCGCAATGGTATTCGGCATTGACGGTGTTGAATGGCCGTTGCAATTCATGGCGCTTTTCAGTTACTTATAGTTCAAGGGTAGCCAGCAATAATATTTCTAACTCATCTACTATTCCTCTGTATGTTGAAGCAAGGTTTAATAACATGGCTGCGCAAGGCAACTCATCGCCTTATTTCAGTACTAAGCCATCTACATCGTTCTGCCTCAACATGGCATCCAGCTACAACTATAATGCTACCGACCCGAATGGAGACTCTGTAGTATCAGAAGTTATTATGCCGCTCACAAGAGCATCCAGTACCGGCTGCGATAGCCCTATCAATACCACATTTACAACAGGCTTGCCCGTCGCATATTCTATTCCATCCAACCCATTTCAGACTCAGGGTACATTCACTATAAATGCAGGCACAGGTGCTATGGGCTTTACGCCAAAGCAGGGTGGTACCAGCATACTTACCGTACGTGTAAAGGAATACCGTAATGGTGTGTTGATCGGTTCGATCATGAGAGATATTACCATTAATGTCCCGGGATCAACAGTAGGCGTTGAAGAAGTAAGCCGCAACACAGCACTAAATGTATATCCTAATCCAAACAGCGGAAGTTTTACCATAGGCGGCCTGGAAGACAAAAAGTATACGCTGGAAGTGACAAATGCTCTTGGACAGCTCGTGTACAGATATTCAGGAGCACCTGTGAACGGCGAATTATCGATAGCTACTAAACTGGGCAACGGCGTTTATCAACTGCGCATGACAGACGAAGCGAACAATGTAAAAACACAGCGTTTTGTTGTAGCCCAATAACTGAAACACGCGATCTATAAAATGCCTGAGCGAACTCAGGCATTTTATTTTTTCATACCAACCAATTGTTGCATTTTAGTAGTCTGAATACGCAAACCATAAAATAATAGCAATGAAAAAGCACCTGTATGCCCTTCTTATTTTCATCTGTTCCTTCAGCTTTTCAGAAAACACATATGCAGCTAAAGTTTACGGCGGAGAGCTACTATATGAATGGATGGGAGGAAATACCTATCGTTTCTTTATGAAAATGTTCCTCAATTGTTCAGACACATCGGGTATTAGCCCTATGTCCATCTGCTTTTACAACCCTTGCGATGCATCGGGGTTTTCCCAACCCTTGCTACGGTGGCCATCGCAGGTAGAGTGGATCAACCCGACCGGCTGTGTGCTACAGTCTATGTGCGATAGCTTTTCTTCACCTGCGAACGGTTTTTATGGGTTCTGGTTTTACTCTGATGTCACCCTCCCATCAAAATGCAGCAACTGGCGCGCTTCTACCAATATTGGCTATCGCGAAAACAGCTTTAACCTGGCAAATGCGAAAGGTGAAGGACTATACCTGGAGGCCCGCCTCAACAATCAGCTTGACCCCGTAAATAGCTCACCATATTTTGATAAGAAGCCAGCAACATCGTTCTGCCTCAATGCACCTATTACGTATAAATTTCAGGCGGTAGATCCCGATGCGGATTCTATTTCTTTCGAGGTAATACAGCCTTTGGCAGGGCACGACCTGATGGGGTGTGGCGAAACGCCCGATACACTGGCGTTCCGGTCTATCGCCATGCCATTCAATACTACGACCAATCCATTCCCAACATCAAATACATTTAGCCTTACCAGCTCAGGTGTTATGAATTTTACGCCTAAGTATCCGGGAGTTATGGCACTGGCTGTCAAAGTGAGTCAGTACCGTGTAGGCATTTTTGTTGGTTCTATTATGAGGGATATGTCATTCGCCATCCCCGGCACACCTACTAGTGTAGATGATATGACCACAGTCGCTGCTCCGGTCATCTATCCGAATCCGGCCAAAAACAATTTTACCATTAAAGGAATGGAAGGCGCAGCTTCAGTAAGCATCGTTAATTCGCTGGGCCAACTGGTTTACAAGGCTGATATTCAGCAGGCGTCATCAGAGGTGGTAATAAATAAGCATTTGCCTGCCGGCCGTTACCTGGTAAAGGTTTCCGGCGCAGGTGCTTCGCACACCCTTACGCTTGCAGTTGTGGAATAATAGTTATAACACTGATGTTGTATTTAGCGACTCGTTCATGTGAACAATTTTCCTATAATTTTAGGATGTTGTTTACAGGCATTTAGCTAAATTTGTTTGAAACAGGGTAATTATTGCTTCTATCAGTTGTGACTATGATTAATAGATTGTTTCGTGGTGCGTGGATGGTGATGTTGTTAGGGTTCATGTCGGTGTCTGCAAAGGCTCAGGACGATGCACAGACGTTCCGCAATTTTCAATTTTCTTTCAACCGCGTATCTCAGGCCTGGATGAAGTATAATGATACGCTTCGTCAGGATTTCGCCCGCAAGTCGCTTGCCTATCCGCCGAGTGACATATACATCCGCTCGTTCAAGTCGCAAAACGAAATGGAACTGTGGGCCAGGGATACTGATACTGCTGAATACAAACTGGTAAAGACATACCGCATTTGTGCGCTATCGGGCATACTGGGCCCTAAGCGTATAGAAGGCGACCGCCAGGTGCCGGAGGGCTTTTACTTCATTGAAGAATTTAACCCTAAAAGCGACTTTCACCTTTCGATGCTATTGAATTACCCCAACTATTCTGACATGGTGCTGGGCGATAAGAAAAAGCCGGGTGGGGACATCTACATACATGGCGGCTGTGTTACGGTTGGCTGCATGCCCATGACCGACAACATTATACAGGAGTTATACGTGCTCTGCCTGAATGCCAAGATAGCAGGGCAGACCTATATACCGGTACATATTTTCCCGACACGGTTCGATAAATCAGGCCTCAACTTCCTGGGCAAGGCTTACCCGAACGATAACGACAAGCAGAAATTCTGGGTGAACCTGAAGGCCGGTTACGACTATTTTGAGAAATATCACCGCCTGCAGCCTGTGATGTACACGCCCGACGGCAAGTACGTGATAGCTAACAATTAACCGTCATTTATTTGCGGGCTGTATAGCTAGTTTCCATAAATTTGCGCAGTTTTAGTCCTATACTATTATGCGTCATATCATATTCAACAGCAATGCTTCAAGGTTTGTAAGTATTGCTGTTGTTCTTTTTATACTTGTCACGCTCGTTTCCTGCGAAAAGGAAGTGAACATAGATGTACAGAGCGGGAAGCCGCAATTGGTAGTCGAAGGTGCCATTGAAACAGGCCTGCCGCCCTATGTGTTCCTTACCAATTCGCTGGGCTACTTTTCCAGTATTAACCTTGAGAAAGTGCAGAACGCCTTCGTACACGATGCCGAGGTATATGTAAGCGATGGCACCAAGACGGTGCAATTGAAAGAGCAGCAATTAGAAACGGGTTTACCCGGTATGAAGCTGTATGTATATACCGTGCAGTCGCTGGATATGTTGGGCGAACTGGAAAAGAACTACAAACTGACCATAAAGTACAATGGCGAACAGTACGAAGCCATTACCAAGATACCTACACCTACAAAGCTCGATTCTGTTATTTCGATAGCCCCACCGTTTGCGCCCGATAATAACCCTGACGTAAGGCAACTCAAAGTGTTCTTTAAAGACCCCGATACATTGGGCAACCATGTCCGTTACTTCACACGCAGGTTCAATGGTGAGAAGAAGGATGAGCCTTTCTATCCCGGTCTGGCTCCATCTGTATATTCCGATGAGATCATTAACGGTACGCAGTTCCAGGCCATATTCCCGCTGGGAGAGATGCCCGGTACTACGACCGGCTTTGATTCGCTGGGTTTTGCTTACCCCGGCGATACGGTAGAACTGAAATGGTGCGCGATCAACAAAGCGACTTACGACTTCTACAGCACCTTCGAGTTTTCTATCAATAGCCTCGGCAACCCGTTTGCTGCACCTACGCGACTGAGCAGTAATATCAGTAACAAGGCGATAGGCATATGGGCCGGTTATGGTTCTATTTATACACAGGTAGTGGTAAAGTAATTATTAGTTATCCCCATATAAGCGCCTTACATTCAAAAGGATGCGGATTTTTTCGCATTTTTACACCCCGAATAACATTTTACTATGGCTGAAGTTGAAAAAATACATTGTCTTATTATAGGTTCCGGCCCTGCCGGTTATACCGCTGCTATATACGCTGCCCGTGCCAACCTGAAACCTGTAATGTACCAGGGATTGCAGCCCGGCGGCCAGCTTACCATCACTACCGAGGTAGAGAACTACCCAGGTTACCCGGAAGGCATCATGGGCCCGCAGATGATGGTGGACTTTGAAAAGCAGGCGCAGCGCATGGGTGCCGATATCCGCTGGGGACTGGCTACGAAGGTTGATTTCTCGAATCGTCCGTATAAAGTAGAGATAGATGAAGAGAAATGGGTAGAGGCTGATTCTGTGATCATAGCTACCGGTGCATCGGCTAAATGGCTGAATATACCATCGGAGCAGCGCCTGAATGGCCATGGCGTATCGGCTTGCGCGGTATGCGACGGTTTCTTCTTCAAGAACCAGGAAGTAGCGATCGTAGGGGCAGGGGATACTGCCTGCGAAGAAGCGCTATACCTCTCTAAACTGTGCAGCAACGTGCACATGCTGGTACGCCGCGACGAAATGCGCGCCAGCAAGATCATGCAGGACCGTGTGTTGAATACGCCAAACATCAAGGTTTACTGGAACTCGGAAACCGAAGAGGTGCTGGGTGATAAAAAAGTAGATGGCCTGAAGGTTAAGAACAACAAGACCAACGAAATTACCACCATACCGATCAAAGCATTCTTTGTAGCAATCGGCCACGAGCCTAACTCCGGCATCTTTAAAGGCTGGCTGGATATGGACGAAGCAGGCTACCTGGTAACTGAAGCCGGTACATCAAAGACCAACATCGAAGGTGTATTTGCCTGTGGCGACGTACAAGACAAGATATACCGCCAGGCCGTAACCGCAGCCGGCAGCGGCTGTATGGCTGCACTGGATGCAGAGCGCTACCTCGGCGCGCTGGAACATGCTTTGCAAGAAGCACATTCAAATGCTTAATATTATGGAGAGCCGCAATAGCGGCTCTTTTTTTGGCTGTTACTCATCTGCGTCTGCAAATGCGGATAAGTCGAAAACAAGCTATTTATGAGTTCAATATTCGAGATCGTAAAAGAAGTGAATGACTATATCTCAAGTCAATTTCATCTAGAGATGTCTTTCTACAAATACGAGAAATATTCACTAGTAGTTGTTGGTAGTGAAGACTTAATCTATTACCATACATTAGAAATAAGGTTCGATGATATTGATTTCGTTAGTGGTAAAGTTGATTGGAGCGTAGATAATAGCAAGACCTCATTTGGAATATTAGGTGGAGACGATTTATATAGCTTCAATTTAAAAAATGGCATATTAGAAGGATATACGGTATTCTATTTCCTTGACGAAGACGGATTATATACTCACATAGTTGCTAAAACAGTATCAATGGCGTTGAATACAGTTACGTACCGTGATCAATAATTTCCTTTTTAAGTCTTCACTCATCCGCGTTTGCAACGCGGGGACCTCGGCATAGCGTCTGCGACGCTACCTCGCGTTGATCAAAAGTGTATCTTGTGCGTTGCAAACGCCCCGCCATAGCATCCTCGTTGTAAACGCGGACGAGTAACGGGATAATTACGATAAACTTAAAGTAATGTCCTCTAACCGATTATCGTTCAAAATCCCCCCTTTTAAAGAGAGTATATGTCCATTTTGATGTTGACTAAATCTAGCGTAATCAGTTATCAAGTCTTTACGAATTTTATATGCTTTGATTACTTCAGTTTTCTCGTCAAATAAAATTGCAATTAAGTAGTCAAAAGTGTCGTCATTAAGTTTTCTAATAACTCCGAGTTGACGAGTTCCACGTCCATTTTTCAATGTTCTGCATTTAACTTGAACTCTGAGCCCATCATCGTCACATACATCATATCCTTCGGTTGAGCTATTCTCCAGATTCCAGTTGAATTTTTGTGAAACAAGCCACTCGCAGTAGTCAGCAATTGGATTATTCCTAGTGCGTATAACATTTCTAGATTTTAATTCGTCCATAATTTTTGAGTTGTAATTCATTAACTCTTTTACGGTCATCTTTTCAAGCTCGCTCATTTGTGTAATTTAATTATTTGGTGTGTTCACAATTTCTGCCAATGTCTGAGTCTATGATTGCGTTAATCTTCTGAAATTTAGCATATAAAACAAAATGAAAACAACTGATCGTAAGAAATTGCCTAATATATCAACGCGTTTCACCCGCTCTTTTGTCTGCGCTTAAGGCACAAAAACATCAAAGCCCCGAGGAATCGGGGCTTTCCTTTTCTTAGAAAAGGGGCAGTTGACTATTTCGAATTCTCCTGAAGTCTTTTGTGTTCCATTCCATCTCTGTCTGGTTCAGTCCATATTTTTTGCAGTACAGGGCAAACTGCACTTTTATCAGCTCGGCAAACTTGCCGTCGCCTACTATGCGGTTGCCCCAGCGGCTGTCGTTTACCTGGCCCTCGTGGCAGGCGCATATCTGGTTCCATACTTTTTCGGCCCGGTCGGGGAATGCCTTCTGCAGCCAGTCTTGAAAGATGCCGCCTATGGCGCCGTTCAGCCGTACCACCGTATAGCCCGCCCATTTAGCGCCCGCTTCCGATGCCGCTTTCAGTACATCGTGTATATGCATGTCGTTGAGGCCGGGTATCAGCGGTGCATTCATAATGCCCGTAGGTACGCCTGCCTTCGAGAAGGTTTCTATCACCTTTAGCCGCGAGCGGTAAGAGGCCGTGCGTGGTTCCAGCTTTCTTCTCAGGTCTTCGTCCATCGATGTAATGGATGAGAACACCCGCACCAGGTTGTGTTTGTTCAGCTCCTGTATCACATCCAGGTCGCGCAGTACCAGTGCGTTCTTAGTGAGTATACCTACAGGGTTGCGAAACTCCAGGCATATCTCCAGCAGTTTGCGGGTTATCCGCATCTTACGCTCTATGGGCTGGTAGCAATCTGTATTACCTGATAGCGATATAACGGCAGGCTCCCAGTTCTTGTTCTCAAAGAACTTCTTCAATAGCTGCGGGGCATTCTTCTTCACCACGATGCGGCTCTCAAAATCGACCCCCGCGCTATAGCCCCAGTACTCGTGCGAGTTGCGGGCATAGCAGTAGATGCAGCCATGCTCGCAGCCCTGGTAGGGGTTGGCCGAGTACATCATGCCTACATCGGGGCTGGTTACTTTGTTCACCAGCGTTTTGCTGTCGTCGTATATATATTCGGTCTTGCGCTCTTCCTGCTCCCAGTCGTCTATGGCCTCGGGGTGCTCCTGTATATATTCCCCTTTCAGGAAACGGTTCTTGGGGTTGTACTGTGCCCCGCGTCCTTTCTCAAACCGCTCGTTTGCTTTCTGGTTTATCATTATCTACCTCCCGGGTTTAGTTTTCTTCCAGTAAATATTTATTGAAATGATCGCTGTACAGGTCCTTTACCGATCCGAAGCCTATGGCGTCTTTCATCACCTTCGGCTGTATGGTCTCTGTGGCTTTGCGCACGGTGTTCTTCCCGTACTTATCCTTTATCTCGTACATCACCTTTCGCAGCTTATCCTTTTGTATGCGGTTGTCAAACAGGCTGTATTGCATGTATTGGTCGGTCACAAAGTTTTGTACAACCACGTTTATGTATCGCGTCTGGCTACTCAACAGGCACTCTACCTTACGCGACTGCTCGAACTCCTGCATCCGTTCATTAATATAGCTGCGCATCTCCATTGCATCCTGTACCGGCTGCGGAAAGCGTATGTTCACATTCCAACTGGTTTGGTTGAGATAGCCAATATAGAAGCTCATCTCCCTACAAAACACACGCTGCTTTACCAGCCGCTGCTCCAGCCGGGTGCAGAGCGATATCAGCATCGAATCAAGCGCCTGGTAAGACTCCCGCTGCTGCCGCGATATAGTACGCGCCGCACTCATAGCACGGTAGGCCTGCTTTGGGTTGTACAGGTCCACCTCCTTGAAGTTGAGACGGCTGTGCCAGTAGTGGCCCACCACGCCGCCAAATGCCTTGCGCAGCAGTGATTGCGAAGCATGGCGCATATCCACAGGGTTCTTAATGCCGATCATCTGCAGACGGCGCTCGTTGCTGCGGGCGATGCCGGGCAGGTCGGTCAGCTTCATCTTTCCCAGATAGCTATCTACATTCTCGGGTGTTATTTCTATCAGTCCGTTGGGCTTCTGTATCTCGGTAGCCAGCTTGGCCAGGAAGCTGTTAGGCGCTATACCTATCGAGCAGGTAACTACCTCACCGCATTTTTCCCGCAGGTCGGCCTTTATCTTCCTCGCCAGCTCATGAAAGTCGTGATACACCAGCTTGTAGGCGGTCAGGTTCATCACCGCTTCGTCTATGCTTTTTGCTTTTACCTCGGGGCAGTAGCGGGCCAGTACCTCCATGATGGTTATATGGTACTGCCGGTACACATGCGGCCTTGTGGTAACGGGTATTATCTGCGGGCATAGCATTCTACAGTCGCTCATGCGCATGCCGGTTTTTACACCGAATCTCTTTGCCTCTATGGATGGTGCAATAACAGCAGCATGCGGACCATCGTAAGTACATACGCCTATGGGCTTACCACGCAGCTCGGGAAAGTCTTGCTGCTCGCAGCTTGCAAAGAAGCTGTTCATGTCGACATACATGACGACAGACTGTGGGCTCAGCGAATTTGTATCATTATCGGCCTGCATAACTCCTGTTTTGCTGCGACCAATTTAGACAGGAGTTTTGTCATTTTGTACTAATGTGGATAAATATTTGTACAAATGTACAATATTGAAGGTGTTTAGGATGGCTAATGCATCCGGTCGCCACGCGGAACTAATTGATCCAGAACAGCTTCCTCATGCTTCAGCCACTCTTGCCAGGTTGCACGTACTTTTTCGGTAGGGTAGTACTGTTCTGCAAGGTCGATGAACAAGCGATAGTGCCCCGCCTCTGACACCATGAATTTGTAATAGAACTTACGCAATGCCTCTTCCTCCAGGTTTTCAGACAGCAGACGGAAACGTTCGCAGCTACGTGCTTCTATTAGTGCGCAAAGCATCAGCTTATGCAACAGCTTTTCGCCGTAAGACAGGCCCGCAGGTATGCGTTGCAGCAACAGGTTTACATAGTCGTCTTTGCGCTGCTTGCCTAGTTCCAGGCCTCGTCTCTTCAGCTCCGACATTACCATCTGGAAGTGTCCCCATTCTTCGGTTACAATCGGGGCAAGCGCTTCAACGAGTGCCGGTTTATCAGCGTGTAGTTGTATTAGCGAAATGCATTGAGTGGCAGCCTTCATCTCGCAGAATGCGTGGTCGGTCAGAATTTCCTCAAGCGATATAGTGGCGAGGTCTACCCAGCGTGGGTCGGTAGGCATCTTCAGTCCAAGGATAGAATTGTCGGCAGTGCTCATAACGAGGCAAAAATAAGCAATAGCGAATCTGATATGGCCCCCAGCACTAAGGCTTAGCCTGCTGGCACGAATATTTAAATATCCTTATCGTACGGATACTGACAATTACCGACACAGAAAACAGAAAGGTTACCTTCTGACCAAAGGGATAAAAAAATAAAGGGATAAAAGATATGGTCAGCCGGGTGCTGTAAAGTATTTGGCTGCCGACAAAAACATTACCGAAACAGGATCATTGTGAAAACAAGAGCCGGCTATACGCCGGCTCTTTCAGTTTTATCAGTCTTGTTTACGCTACTAGCTATTTTTCTTGATCGTACATCCAATAGACTTGGTAGTTGCCGGATCGATAGGCTTGTTGGAAAGCATATTGTCAACTGCTGCTTTCAGGTAAAGGCTTTTTGATTCTGATGGAGTAGATGGGTTATCTTCCATAGCCCCTTTGTACACCAGCTTACCACTACCATCGAACAGGAACACCTCAGGCGTTCGCGTAGCGCCAAAGGCATCTGCCAGTTTCGATTCTTCGTCCACTACGTAAGGTGCTTTATAACCCTGCTTTTTGCCATACTTCACCATCGCATCATACGAATCAGCCTCACCGCGTTGTGCAGCATTTGAGTTTACGATCACCATCCCGATACCTTTCTTAGCAGCATATTCCATAGCCTCTTTAGTACGGGCTTCGCTCTTTACTACATACGGGCATGTATTGCAAGAGAACATCACAAGCAGGCCCTTATCTGTTTTTTTCGACTCCAGCGATACCTCCTTCTTGTCAGTCGATTTCATTTTGGCGTCGGCCATCGGTATTGGCGCGCCTATCTCAATGCTTTGAATGTTCTGCTGTGCCATTGCAGATTGTGGCATCGTGTACATAGCAGCACTTACCATCAGGGCGGCTACAAAGCTTCTCTTATTCATGACTTATAACGTGGATTATTTTAGACTAAAGATAATGGTGGAACTGTTAGCTAAATTATAAAAACGGGAAAAATCATTAGTTATCACGGACTGCCGTTTTCTGTTTTTTTCCCTTGTTTACCTGTGCCAACAAGATGCTCACATTCAGTTCATAGCCCAGCAGTATCACAAACGTGTTGAGCCATAGCCATATCATAAACGCCATCAGGGTGCCGATGGAACCATATACCTGGTTGTAATGAAAGAAGTTATTGACCAGATAGAAAAATACAAAAGTGGTAATGACACTTACCACCGTAGCAAAGATAGAACCCGGCGATACAAAGTTGAAGCGCTGCTTTAGCGATGGCCCATAGGTATATATTACCGATATAGCGCTGAAAATGATGAGCACAACGATAATAAGGCTGGTGATCCGTATGATAGCTACATTGTTGAAGATCTTCAGTAGGATGTTATTCAATGCCCTTGTTTGCAATATAAATACCGCCAGGCTAATGATGACCACACCTATCAGCATAAACGTGAGCTTAATAGCTGTAAGCCGCCTGCGCAGGCCGCCGCGCCGCACATAGATGGGCAATGCTTGTTCGAAATTCCGTATCAGTCCCATCATACCGTTCGACGAGAAGTAGACGGTAAGTATAAGACCAAAGGAAAGCAGGCCGGTACGCTCATTATTCATAATATCGGTAATGATGGTACTCAGGCTGATGTAAATATCATTGGGCGCCACCAGCCGTAGGGTTTCTATTATGGTATCCTGCACACCCTTCAGCGGCAGGTAGGGTATAAGGGTGAACAGTACCAGCAGGGTAGGCGGTATCGCCATCAGGAAGTTGTAGGTAACAGCCGCGCACCGCACATTCAGTTTAGTGCCCACAACCTCCTGTATGAAATACCCCGATACATCGTATAGCGATACATCCGATGCGCCCGGCATAGATCTGCGTTGGGCCCAGTTCGATATGGATTGTGCACGTTTTGAATCCAGCAAGTCACGCTGCCACCTCTTCATACCGCAAGATACAATCAAAGATTGTTCAGCACGAAATCTGTCATTCTTTTATATAAATGATAACGGGTGTTGCCGCCTGATATGCCGTGGTTTTTGTTCGGGTAGTATTCCGTATCAAATTCCTTATCCGCTTTTATCATGGCCTCCGTTAGCATCACCGCATTCTGAAAGTGTACGTTATCATCGGCCGTGCCATGTATCATCAGGTATTTGCCTTTTAGCTTGTCCGCCATTTTTTCGGGGGCATTCTCGTCGTAGCCTTTGGCATTTTCCTGTGGTGTGCGCATGTATCGCTCTGTATATATATTGTCGTAGTAGCGCCAGTTGCTTACGGGTGCTACGGCAACTGCCATCTTAAATACGTCTGCACCTTTAAAGATTGCCGTACTACTCATAAAGCCACCATAGCTCCAGCCCCATATACCAATGCGGCTTTTATCTACATAGGGTAGTGTACCCAGATATTGTGCTGCCGCTATCTGGTCATCGCTTTCCAGCTTGCCCAGTTGCAGGTAGGTTTTCTTTTTAAATTCCTGTCCGCGATAGCCCGTGCCGGTGCCATCGGCGCACACCACGATGTAGCCCTTTTGCGCTAACATTTGATGCCAGAAGAAATCACGTACCGGGAAGCGGTCTGCCACTTCCTGCGAGCCCGGCCCACTATATTGGTACATCAGCACAGGGTACTTTTTATTCTTATCGAAGTTCGGCGGTGTTATCATCCAGGCATTTAGCTTAGAGCTGTTGGCACCATCTACGGTAGTAAAGCTGATGTTGCCAAGCGCAAACTCCTGCATTTTGTTCTTGAGGTCTTTGTTGTCTTCCAGTGTGCGTATCACTTTCCCTTTGGCATCGCGCAGGTAATATACGGGTGGCTCGTTCAGGCGCGAGTGGCGGTCGAGGAAATATTTATAGCCTTCTATCGGCGTTATAGCGTGTACGCCGCCTTCGGGTGTCAGTGTCTTTTTGTTCTTTCCATTGAATCCTACTGCATACAGCTTACGCTCCATCGGCGACGCTTCGGCGGCGGTGTAGTACACCTGCTTGGTATTTTCATCGATGCCTATGATGTGCTCTATATCGTAGTTGCCTTTTGTCAGGTCTGTTAGCTTTTTGCTCTGCCAGTCCCAATGATACAGATGGTTGTATCCATCACGTTCGCTGTTGAAGATAAATGAATGTCCGTCTTTCAGGAAAGCCAGGTTGTCATTTACTTCTACGTAGTAGGGGTTAGTTTCTTCGTAGATAACGTTGGCAGCGCCGCTTGTAGCATCGGTAAGCAGCAGTTCCAGCTTATTTTGCAGGCGGTTCATACGGAAGATGCACAACTGCTTAGCATCGTTGCTCCATTTGATGCGCGGTATGTACTGATCGATTTCAGTACCGATGTTGGCATTTACTGTTTTGCCGGCAGCTACATCGTATATCTTAATCTGTACAACAGAGTTTGGCTCACCTGCCTTTGGATATTTGTAGGTGTAGTTAGCAGGGTACAGCTTACCGTACATAGGCATGGTAAACTCAGGCACCTTGCTCTCATCAAAGCGATAGTAAGCCAGGTACTTGCCATCGGGCGACCAATCGAATGCACGCGTGAACTCAAATTCTTCTTCATACACCCAGTCGCAGTTACCATTGATGATCTTATTCCATTCGCCGTCGGTAGTTACCGCGGTCGTCTGGTTTGTTGTGAGGTCTTTATAATAAAGGTTATTACCTTTCACAAAAGCTACTTTATTGCCATCGGGCGAGAAGGTTGCATGCAGCACCTTTTCATCGTGCAACGGTTCTACCTTGCCAGTCGAAATATTGTACACATAAACCTTATTCAGTACCGACCGGCGATATACATTCTGGCTTTCGGCTTTCAGCAGCATCTTCTGTTCGTCTTTGCTAAAGCTGTAGTCGTCGGCAAATATCTGCGTGCCGTCGGTCGGGATGATTTTGGTATTGCGGAATATCGTGTCCGTTGCTTTGCCTGTTTGCAGGTCGTATATCTGTATGGTCTGCAGGTCTTTACCGCCGGTTATCTGTGTATAGCGCTTGCCGTCCTTCATGGCATTAAAGCCGGGCACACTTTTCATCCTAAAGGTGCTGTTCTTCCAGATGTCTTCCAGCGTTATTTCTTTAGATCCGTTTTGTGCAAAAGAAAACTGGCTGGTAGCAATAGCCAGCGCTAATATGATATATCGCATAAATGCTTCGATTCTGTTCTCAAAAATAGCACCTGCCGGTTAAAGCAGGAAATGATTGCAGGGTAGGGATCGGGGGATATTTACCTGAAAAGGAAAAGCTCCGTAAAACGGAGCTTGGGAAATATTATAAAATATATTTATTAATAATCGATCGTAGCCTGTATGCCCCTGTCGATGAGTGCCTCGGCTTTAGGGCGCAGCTCGTCGAAGCTACCTTTTCTCACGCCGTACTTGCCTTTGTGATGAATGATGAGTGCACACTGCTCTGCCTGTTCGGGGCTTTGTTCGCATACATCTATAAGTGACTCTATTACCCAATCAAAAGTATTTACGCTGTCATTCCACACAATAAGGTTGTGCGCCTCGTCTTCCAGCACATCTACATCTGCATCTTCCCGCGTTTGCCACTGTATACCAGGTTTTTCTTCCCAAATGTTGCTCATGATCGTCTAGACTTTTTGCGATGCAAATATAAGTAACTAATTGTATTGGCATTTAAGGTAATTAATAAAACCCTGCTTACTTGCCGTTTCGGCTCGCTACCTTTGCGTAAGACCAAGGCAAAGGATATGTTTCTGAAAAAATCGATGGACGAACTGGAGCGGAAAACAGGCGAAGAAATGCAGCATGCCGATAAACACCCCATCATCATTATTCTTGATGACGTACGCAGTATGCACAATGTAGGGTCTGCTTTCCGCACCTGCGATGCCTTTGCAGCTACAACCATCTACCTATGTGGATACACTCCTGCGCCCCCACACCGCGATATTCATAAAACAGCCCTCGGCGCTACCGAGACCGTAGCCTGGAAACATTTCGCGACTACGATGGAGGCTGTTGACGCAGCAAGACAACAGGGTTATAAAATATACGGGGTAGAGCAGGCGCACGATAGCGTAGCACTGCAAAACCTGCAATGGGACAAGACAACACCAATAGCGTTGGTCTTTGGCAACGAGGTGGCGGGCGTAAGCGATGAGGTACTTGCGATAGCCGATGGCTGCATCGAGATACCTCAATGGGGTGCCAAGCATTCTCTCAATATTTCCGTAAGCTTGGGTGTGGTGCTATGGGAAATGGTACGCAGCTAAAACTTAGGCTACTTATTATATAAGGTCATTGTTTTCATGATGCCCTGCGCTGCAAAGCTCTCTATCATCTCTACCGACCTTAGTATTTTTTCTTTTACCATAGGTAGTTCGTCGTTTGTCCATTTGCCCAGTACAAACTCTACCTGCCGTCCTTTAGGGAAGTCGCTGCCGATGCCAAACCGCAGGCGGGGGTAGTTGCCTGTTTGCAAGACATCTTCAATATTCTTCAGCCCGTTATGTCCGCCGGCACTGCCGCTGCCGCGCATACGAAGAGTGCCCAGTGGCAGGGCTAGCTCGTCTACAATCACCATAACGTTCTCAACGGAAATGTTTTCTTTGTCCATCCAGTATTTCAAGGCCTTACCGCTCAGATTCATATAGGTGGTAGGCTTTATTACAAGCAGTTGCTTGCCTTTCCATTTGCATTTAGCCACATGCGCATGCCTATCCAGCGAAAAACTGCCGCCATATTTAATGGTGAGCGCATCCGCCACGTCGAAACCTATATTATGCCTTGTGCTGTCATATTCCGAACCGATATTGCCTAGTCCTACGATCAAAAATTTCATGGCTGCGAAGATAAATCTTACATTAAATAATATAAAGCCGAAAAAAAAGTTAAATTTTTATGCTTAAACCCAACGGAAAAAAATAATTATTTGTCTTATCTTGGTAGCTTGAAGTGTTTTCGGTTAGATTATATCTGATTTTCAGACGATTGATTATTATTCCTTAGGTAAAAAATTGAAAAAGTCATCATAATGCGAAAAGTATTATACCTTTTTACACTGTTGTTGCTGGCAAATATCGTCCATGCGCAGACACCCGTGACGCACGGAGCGGCTGGTGCAAATAACCAGACCCAGAACCTTGCCGGTGTTAATGTTACAGTTACGCGAAATGGTAGTTCAGTTAATCTCGGCAATAATACCGTTTGTAATACCGGGCCTTACCAGGTTGGTCTTAATAATTCGGGTGGTTACAGGTTCACATTTAATGCGCCTGTTACACACGTAACGCTGTCCATAGTTAGGATCCATACGCGCGATACTATTGCCTTCAGGGTTAATAATAATCCGGTAGTACTTACTACTGCACATATTCAACCTTATTCCGGTAGCTGTACCTTACCAATTGCCAATCCGGATCAGAACGGTAACCTGAGTTCGACAGTAGTTCAGGCTCCAGGCCCGGCAGCTGATGGCGCAGGAGCGAAGATCGACTTCTCTAACTGGATGGCTCCTTACAGTGTAAATACACTGGATATCGAGACAGCTAATGCGGATAATCTTTTCGGATCGAACGGGATCGTCTTCTCCCTTGAATTCAGGGCGAATGATACCTGTAAGATACCATTCTCAATCGTAGCTTCGGACAGCACACCTTGTACCGGCCGTTGTATCACTCTGCAAGTACCAAATTTCCCTAATTCCACATTTAGCTGGACTAAAAGATCAACCGTAATAGGCGCATTCCCTATGCCTGGCGCCAAAATAGATACTTTCCTTCAGCGGATCTGCCCGGTAACTAATCAATATTTAGGAGAATTCATCGCTCATGCAGAACGCGGAAGCTGCGTATTTGACGACACAATTTTTTTAACTCCGTCAAACACACCCCTTGTGCCCATAGTGAGCCGTCCATTGTTCCCAAGTGGTATATGCCGCGGCGCAGAAGATAGCCTCGATTCAAAAGCCCAGGGTGCCGGCGGTATCGAGTATTTCTGGTATAGAAGGAACCCTACTGCTAATATTAAAGGTCAGGTGCCAGGCGTTGTCAATGAGCGCTTTTTAGAGATTCCTGATTTCCAAACATCTGATGAGGGTGAATATTGCTCTTATGTAGTTACCCCTGCGCCAGACTTTTGTGTATCAGATACTGCATGTCTGAATGCCTTTATGCTTCCGGATGTTATTGCAGAATTTGAGATATTCCAACGGATCATGGGTTGCGAGGCAGATACCGTACGTATACAGAATAAGTCACGCGGAGCTACTGCCGGCTATATCTGGAGGATATATAATGAAGCAACTCCACCTGCTCTGATCACCATCAGAAATGATGCTACTGAATTTATAGAACAAACATATCCAATACCTTATCCTAATAATTCACCAACACCAAGAAACTATGTAGTGGAGTTGGTTGCGAAAAACCTCGCCTGCCGCGATTCAGTAAAGGATTCATCACAGTTCCACCATCCGCTACTAGCCGGTTTCAAGGTTAACAAAGACAACGTGTGCCAGGGAGCTTCTGTTGATACTGTATTCTTTACAGATACAACTACGCTCGCGGTTAACGGACTACACCAATACTACTGGGAATTTGGAGAGCCGGGTTCTCCGACATCAACTAACGATAATGGCCTGAAATGGTTGTACACCAAAACAGGTACCTGGAGAGCTAAGCTCAGAGTAACTGACTTCCTCGGCTGCGTAGACTCTGCATGGCACGACATATTTGTCGATTCAACGGGCCCGCTATTCTTTAATACCAGCGATACCGTAGTTTGCGCCGGACAGCGTGTATTGTTTACGGGCGACCTGAACCGTGTAGGTCTTACTAAGAGCTTCTGGAATTTTGGTAACGGGCTGGAGATTGCAGATACGTCGAGCGTAATTTTTAACTACGACATTCCCGGTATGTATAATGTAAGTTTCAACGCTTCGTATCGTGTATGCCCTGATGCAATATCTGAAACCAGGATCAGAGTGAAACCATTCCCTACAATTAACGTGGGACCTGATACTAGCATGTGTCAGTACGGCCAGCCAATCAGGCTTTGGGACAGGACAAATCATCCGCAGACACCGGGCCTTACATGGCATTGGAATACGCCAAGCGGCCGTGAAAATAGCAATACCCTGGTTGTTCGCCATCCAGGTGTCTACTCAGCAAGTGTTACAATGGATGGTTGTACGGCAACAGATAGTGTGACTGTAAATAGAAACTGCTATCTGGATATACCTAATGCATTCACTCCTGACGGAGACGGTAATAATGATTACTTCCTGCCACGTCAGTTAATGGGTCGTTCGGTGTCGTACTTCAAGATGTTGGTGTTCAACCGTTGGGGTCAAAAGGTGTTCGAAACTACGAGCATCAACGGAAGAGGCTGGGATGGTAACTTCAACGCAGAAAAACAACCAAGTGGTGTATATGTATATCAACTTGAAGTAGGTTTCTCTGATAACGCGTCGCGCCTTGAGAAATACGAAGGAAATATTACACTCCTTAGATAAGGGTGAATAAGTAATAACATGAGAAAGGGCTGCATTTATGCAGCCCTTTCTATTTGCAATTGTTGTTATTTTTCCAGTATCCGTATCTCTACGCGCCTGTTCCTATTTTCGTCTTCTTCGGTAAGTTCTTTACGCACGATCGGCCTCGTCTTTCCAAATCCCTTGTATTCGAGGCGGTCTTCGTCTATTCCCTTTGCTACCAAATAGTCGTACACGTACTTTGCCCGGTTTCGAGACAGGTTGAAGTCCTGCGCATCGTAATCGTATCCGTCAAATGTATTTTCGGTAAGGCAGCAGATATGTCCTTCTATCCTGATCTTCAGGCTGGGATTATCCTTAAGTGTCCTGTACAGTTTATCAAACTCAGGTATCGATGATGGAAGCGGCATGTGGCTGCCGGGTTCGAAGTACACATGCTCCATCCGCAACGTCTCATTCTTCTTGACCTTAGTAATATCTAGTTTGGGAAGTGCAGGAGGTATCTGCTGCTTTTTGGGTGGCGGAATATACTTTATGCCGCCCGGTATTATTTCTACCTTCCTATCCAGTGCGTAGCCAGATTCAGCGGTCATTTCGCGCGGTATCTCTCCGCGTGCAACCACCATCTGTATATCTGCTTGTTTGTAACCGGAGCTCAATAAGTATTGCTTTATCGTCTCAGCCCTGGCTTCGGAAAGTTTCATGTTTGACGAGTCGCTACCCACATAATCTGCATAGCCAATGATGCCTACTTTCTTTCCGGGTGCTAGTACCTGGTGGTATAGCATAGAGTCTAACCTTTGCATAGCTGGCTCATTGAGCCTGTATATACCAAGATCAAAGTAAACACGGAAAGTATCGTTTTGGGCAGATGCCTTTAATGTGGTTGCAGTAAATAAAATGAAGTAAATACGGCGCATTTTTTTTGAACGTTCAATGTTATTTTTCCAATATTCTTATCTCAACTCTCCTGTTCATCGAGCGGTCGATCTCGTTCAATTCGGGAGATATAAGAGGCCTTTTTCCTGCGAAACCAATATAACTGAGGCGACTTTTGTCTATGCCATTTGCCACCAAGTAGTCATATACCGTCTTCGCCCGCTGTGTCGAAAGCATCATGTACTCGTCATTCATATTGTCACCCGGCCTTAGCTTAATATTTGTGCAACATACATGGCCCTCGATGCGAATCTTTACCTTCGGGTTGCCGGCCATGAACTTGTACAGGTTTTCCATTACAGGTATAGAAGTTTCAAGCGGCATATAACTGCCACCATGAAAAAGCAGGTTATTCAAACGAATGGTTGTATTTACTGCCGACTTGCTTAAGTCAAATACCTGAAGTTGATGTTTAGAAGTATTTTTAACAGTGTCTTTAGCATGATGTACACTGCCACTATCAACTATTATCTCTACTTTTCTGTTGACATAATAGTTCTCGTCTATCTTATTTGTAGCCGTTTTTATCTCACCACGGCCTTCTACAATTTTTATATTGCCTGCTGCAAATCCTGATCTCAGAAGATACTGTTTTACGTTATTCGCCCGTGCAATGGACAACTGCATATTAGAATGATCTGTGCCGATATAATCTGTGTACCCAATGATGCTGATTATTTTATCGGTAGACAATGCCTGCACGTAAATCAGGGAGTCCATCACCTTTATACTTTCGTCCGTAAGCTGCGTTACACCCGATGGGAAGTAAATTACAAACTTATCCTGCTGCGCACGGGCACAGCAAGTAACAGTCATAACAAGAACTAATAATGCAGTCCTGAACATAGCAAGGATTGAATAGTAAAGTACAAAAACTATGTATAACTCATTGTCGCCACTGGTGTGATTATTAAGGTGATTTGCACAGCCTCGACAAGATTTTGTGCACGTTATGTCAGCGGCAGTTATGCTGTCCTGAAATAAGTGCAGTCGCGCAGTACATCTTACGCCACTATGTCATTATGAGTTACAATTTTCTGCCATTTCTTCCTGTTGTTCATTTTGGAACATTTTTTATGCCTTATACAGCAGGAGAAACACTGAAAATGAACCTGAATAACTTCACGATAAAAGCCCAGGAAATGCTGCAACAAGCGCAGCAACTGGCATTCAACAATCAAAATCCGAACATCGAAACAGCACACCTGCTACAGGCGCTACTGAACGATAACGACGGTCCTATATCATACCTGCTGAAGAAGAACAACGTAAACATCGGTTTTGTAGAAGGCAAGCTGGATGAGCTAATGAAACGCTTTCCCAAGATACAAGGCGGTGAGCCTGCTCAGGTATTGAGCCGCGAAATGAACAACGTAGTGCTGCGCGCAGGTGCTGTGCTCAAGCAATTCAACGATGAGTTCATTACACAGGAGCATCTGCTGATAGGCCTGCTACAGGTGAACGATGAGACAGCAAAGCTGCTGAAAGATGCAGGGCTTACAGAGAAGGGTTTAATAGCTGCGATCAAAGAATTGCGCAAAGGAAATACGGTTAACTCGCAAACAAGCGAACAGCAATACCACGCATTGCAACGCTATGGTAAAAATCTGAATGATGCCGCGCAGAATGGTAAACTGGACCCTGTAATAGGTCGCGATGAAGAGATACGTCGCACACTTCATATCCTGTCGCGCAGATCGAAGAACAACCCGATATTGGTAGGTGAGCCGGGTGTTGGTAAAACGGCAATTGTTGAAGGCCTTGCGCATCGCATCATCAATGGCGACGTGCCCGATAACCTTAAATCCAAGATCATATTTGCGCTGGATATGGGTGCCCTGATGGCGGGTGCGAAGTACCGTGGTGAGTTTGAAGAGCGACTGAAAGGAGTAGTAAAGGAAGTATCGGAGAGCAATGGAGAGATCATCCTGTTCATCGACGAGATACATACATTGATAGGGGCTGGTGCCATGGAAGGTGCCATGGATGCCGCTAACATACTGAAGCCGGCATTGGCAAGGGGCGAACTGCGTGCCATAGGTGCAACCACGCTTAATGAATATCAAAAGTATTTTGAGAAAGACAAGGCGCTGGAGCGCCGTTTCCAGAAGGTGTTTGTAGACGAGCCTACGCCGGAGGATGCCATCTCTATACTGCGCGGGTTGAAAGACCGTTACGAAAGCCACCACAAGGTGCGCATCAAAGACGAAGCGATCATTGCTGCAGTAGAGCTGTCGCACCGGTATATCACCGACCGCTTCTTACCCGATAAGGCCATCGACCTGATAGATGAAAGCGCAGCTAAGCTGAAGCTGGAAATGAACTCGATGCCCGAAGAGCTGGACGAACTGGAGCGCCGTATCCGTCAACTGGAGATCGAGCGTGAAGCCATCAAGCGCGAGAACGATGAGGAAAAGCTGACGCAGCTGAACCAGGAGATATCGCTGCTGAATGTTGACCGCGATACACTTAAGGCAAAATGGCTGGAAGAGAAAGAAATTGTTGACCAGATAAACAAAGCCAAGACATCGATAGAGCAGCTGAAGCTGGAAGCAGAAAAGGCTGAACGCGATGGAGACTATGGTAAAGTTGCGGAGATACGATATGGTAAGGTGCAAGAGCAGGAAGCCCTCGTAGAACAATTGAGCAACCAGTTGGACGAAATGGACGATGTGCGCAAACGCCTGCTAAAAGAAGAAGTAGATGCGGACGATATAGCTGAGAACATAGCCAAAGCTACTGGCATACCTGTACAGCGTATGATGCAAAGCGACCGTGAGCGCCTGCTACATCTGGAAGAGGAATTGCACAAGCGCGTTGTGGGCCAGAACGAAGCCATCGAAGCAGTATCAGACGCCATACGCCGTGGCCGTGCAGGCTTGCAGGATCCGCGCCGCCCGATAGGCTCGTTCATATTCCTGGGTACTACGGGTGTGGGTAAGACCGAACTGGCTAAGGCATTGGCGGAAGTGTTGTTCGACGACGAGAGTATGATGACCCGCATCGACATGAGCGAATACCAGGAAAAGCACAGCGTGAGCAGGCTGGTAGGCGCCCCTCCGGGATACATAGGTTACGAAGAAGGCGGCCAGCTTACCGAAGCAGTACGCCGCAAGCCATACTCGGTAGTGTTGCTCGATGAGATAGAGAAGGCGCACCCCGATACTTTCAACGTGTTGCTGCAAGTGCTGGATGATGGCCGCCTTACCGACAATAAGGGCAGGGTGGTAAACTTCAAGAATACCATCATCATTATGACCAGTAACATGGGCAGCCAAATCATCCAGGACAACTTTGCTGAGCTGGAAGGGAAGGATATAGCTGACGTAGTGGATGCTACCAAAGAGCAGGTGATGGAATTGCTGCGCCAGACCATGAGGCCCGAATTCCTGAACAGGATAGATGATGTCATTATGTTCCATCCGCTGATGCGCAGGGAGATAAAAGGTATTATCCGCATACAACTGGTAAATCTACAAAAGCAGTTGATGCAGCAAGGCATAGACCTGCAGTTTACTGACTATGCGCTCGATTATCTTTCTACTAAGGGTTTCGACCCGCAGTACGGCGCACGGCCGCTGAAGCGTGTGATACAGAAGGACATCATAAATATGCTGAGTAAAAAGATAATAGGTGGAGAAATAGATAAGACAAACCCTGTATTGATAGATGTGTTTGATGGAGTAGTGGTGATGAGGAATGAAGGGGTACCATCGAAACAGGCATAAGAAGCGATAGATAGGTTTAGGGGTAATAGAAAAAAGCGTAGGATGCAGATCCTGCGCTTTCATTATTTAGTTTATCTGCAATTCGCTTGCACATCCTTTATATCGCCCGTTTTATTGTTTTTTTAAAGATATTGAAGCTAGCGCAGAGGATGTTGTACTTACAAATATAAGCTGCGTGCCTTATGATTTTCCATTAAAGAGGCTTAACTCTTCCCGAATCAGGATTAACAACCGGCATATCGGTTTGGGAAGTATCCAGGGGCTGAACCGGCATTTGCAGATCAGCAGTATCGGGCGGTACTACAACGGATGGAGCCAGGCTATCTGCACTTGTTTCAGGCGAGTCATCTGTGTCTCCGCTGCAAGCTGCCAGGAATAGAAAAGCAGCAAAACCAACTATCTTTTTCATAGTAGCTTTTGCTGCTTTTATCAAAAATATTGTGCCGTTTTTTATTACGCCTTCGCCATCATCATTTCTTTGATGTCGGCCATGATGCGCTTGGCTATGTTGTTCGATGTCGTTTCCGAAGTGCTCTCTGCATAGATGCGGATGATAGGCTCGGTGTTAGAGGTACGCAGGTGTACCCAATCCTTATCGAATTCTATTTTCAGGCCGTCTTCGGTATTTATTGGTTGCTTCTTGTACTTATCTTGTATCTGCCCGAAGATGTGTTTCACATCTACGCTTTCGTCCAGCTCTATCTTGTTTTTAGAGATGTGGTAGTCGGGGTAGCTGCTGCGCAGCGCCTTGATGCTCTTGCCAAACTTAGCCAGGTGCGTCAGGAACAGTGCGATACCAATAAGCGCATCGCGGCCGTAGTGCAGCTCCGGTACTATGATGCCGCCATTACCTTCGCCACCTATCACGGCATTGGTATCTTTCATTTTCTTTACCACGTTCACTTCGCCCACAGCGCTTGGAGTATATGTACCACCATGCTTCTCCGTTACATCGCGCAGGGCGCGGGTAGACGACATGTTCGATACAGTGTTGCCACCTTTCTTGTTCGACAGGATATAGTCAGCCACTGCCACCAGTGTGTACTCTTCGCCAAACAAGCTGCCATCTTCGCATACAAAGCAAAGGCGGTCTACATCGGGGTCTACGGCGATACCCAGGTGCGCATTTTTCTTCTCTACCTCGTGGCAAAGCTCCGTAAGGTTCTCCGGCAGCGGCTCGGGGTTATGTGCAAAGCGGCCTGTCACCTCGCTATTGATAACCGTTACCTGCGCTACACCCAGTGCTTCCAGCAGTTGTGGTACCGAAAGTGCCCCCGTAGAGTTCACGGGGTCAACAACGATCTTGAAGTTCTTTGCCTTTATCGCTTCCACATCTACCAGCGGATGCTGAAGTATGATGTCTATATGTTTTTGTATGTAAGAGTCGTCCGTAGTAAGACTGCCTATCTTATTAATGTCGGAGTAATTTGCTTCGTTCTTTTCAGCATAGTCCAGTATCCACTGTCCTGCTTCTGCATTCAGGAACTCACCATCACCATTTAGTAGCTTCAGGGCATTCCATTCTTTAGGGTTGTGGCTGGCTGTAAGTATAATACCACCCGCTGCATTTTCCATCTTCACCGCCATTTCTACCGTAGGGGTAGTGCTCAGGCCCAGGTCAACCACACTGAAACCGCAGCTTTGCAAGGTAGAAGCTACCAGGTTGCGAACGATCTCACCCGAGATACGGCCATCACGACCGATAACGATCTTTTTGTTATCACCTTGCTGAGAGATGTATGCGCCGTAGGCGGTGGTGAACTTTACAACGTCGATAGGAGTAAGCCCGGTACCTTGTTTTCCGCCAATAGTGCCCCTGATTCCTGAGATAGATTTAATGAGTGCCATAGATGTTGATGTAATGAAATATCAGAATGCGAAGATAGGTTTTGTATGTCTGAAATCAGGTATTTGATTATAGAAATAATATTAGTATCGGGGTAGAAATTTAATCAGCAATTGAAACTTTCAGATGGTTAAGCAGCCTGTTTAATAAGAAAAAATTAACGACCGGAAACAGCGCAAGCACTACCTAATTATGATAGAACGCACTATCTTGTATACCTAAAGTTTATCACACATTATGCAAAGTACTTATTTGCTGCGCAGGGCCATTGCATTGCTATTGCTGGCCGGCGCTACCAACGTTGCTATTGCCCAGGACCTGAAGGCACCACTACCCAAAGACCCGAAGGTGATCAAGGGGAAATTACCGAACGGACTTACTTACTACATACGCCCAAACCAGAAGCCTGAAAAGAAGGTGGAGCTGAGGCTGGCGGTAAATGCTGGTTCTATACTGGAAGATGATGCACAGCAAGGCCTGGCGCACTTCCTGGAGCATATGAACTTCAATGGAACGAAAAACTTTAAGAAGAATGAGCTGGTAAGCTACCTGCAGTCGATAGGCGTAGAGTTTGGCGCAGACCTGAATGCATATACCGGCTTCGATGAGACGGTATATATACTACCCGTACCGACCGACAAAGCAGGCAACCTTGATAAAGGCTTCCAGATCATTGAAGACTGGGCGCATAATGCCTTGCTTACCGATAAAGATATTGATGATGAAAGAGGGGTTGTGCTGGAAGAAAGCCGCCTGGGTAAAGGCGCAGAGCAACGTATGATGGATAAGTACCTGCCCGAGGTGCTTTCGGGTTCGCGCTATGCAAGCCGCCTGCCTATCGGTAAAGACGACATCCTGAAAACATTTAAGTACGGCACGATCCGCGACTTCTACAATGACTGGTACCGTCCCGATCTTCAGGCTGTTGCCGTAGTAGGTGATATCGATTCGGCTACTGCTATGAAGTATATCAACAAACACTTCGCAGGGCTTAAGAATCCATCTAAATCGAAGAATCGCTTTATACCCGAGGTACCTGCACGCCAGAAGCCAAGCGCTATGGTGCTGACCGATAAGGAAGCAACCAACTATAGGCTGCAGATCATCTTCCCGGCACAGAAGGCCGAAGAAGATAAAACGCTGGGCGACTACCGCGAGTCGATCAAAGACAGGCTGGCGCAGCAGATCATCAACCGCAGGCTGAGCGACCTGTCTCGCGGCAGTAATCCTCCGTTCGCGTTTGCAGCTACGGGTATGGACTCATGGGCGCGTGGTTATGAGAACTTCCTGGCGATGGCAGTATTCGGGGCCGATGGTGTAGACAAAGCACTGAATGCGGTGACCGCAGAACTGGCACGCGTGAAGCAATATGGTTTTAATCAAAGTGAGCTCGACCTGGCTAAGAAGAACACCATGAGCCAGATGGAAAAAGCTTATAATGAGCGCAATACTACTGAGAGCGGAACTTATGTAGATGAATACATACGCAACTTCCTCACAGAAGAAGCGATGCCGGGCATCGAAAATGAATATGCCTACCACCAGCAAATGGTACCTGGTATACAATTGGCCGAGCTGAATTCACTGGTGAAAGAATGGCTGTCATCCGCCAATACATTCTCGCTCATCACCGGCCCAAGCAGCGAAAGCGTGAAACTGCCCACCAATGCCGAACTGGTAGCTAAAGTGCAGGCAGGCCTGCAACAGCAGGTAAGCCCACTGGAAGAAAGAGTAGTGGCATCGAGCCTGATGGACAAGAAGCCTGTTGCAGGTAAGGTGGTGTCGAAGCAAGAAGAGGCAGGCCTTGGAGCAACTACCTATACGCTGAGCAACGGCATCAAGGTAACTATCAAGCCTACCGATTTTAAGACGGACGAGATACTGCTGAAAGGTGTAAAAAAAGGCGGTACCAATAGCTACGGCGTAGCCGACAAATACAATGCACAATATGCATCGAGCGTAGCAAGCGCTATGGGCGTAGGCAACTTTACGCCTACCGACCTGGAGAAAGTGGTTGCCGGTAAGAATATGCGCGTAAGCGCCAGTCTGGGTGAGATATCGAACAGCGTATCGGGCAACAGTACGGTGAAGGACCTTGAAACAATGCTGCAATTGCTGCACCTGCGCCTGACGCAGCCGCGTGTAGATAAGCCGCTGTTTGATGCCTTCAAGCAAAAACAAAAAGCACAGCTACTGTTCTTGTCATCTAACCCGCAGTATGCTTTTATGGATACTACCTACTCGGTACTGTTCAAGAATAATCCGCTGGCAAATAGCCCGGTGCCTAAGCCGGAGCATTTTGAAGCGATAAACCTGGAAAGGGCTATGAGCATTTACCAGGATGAGCTAGGTACTGCCGACGGTTATCACTTCTTCCTGGCAGGTAACGTAGATCCGCAGACGGCATTGCCGCTGATCGAAACCTACATTGGTAGCATACCTGCTGCAAAGAAAACGGTTGCGTTTAAGGACAATGGCGTGCGTCCTATTTCCGGCACGCACACTATTAAGTACAAGAAAGGTTCTGAACCACAGAGCATGATACTAGCGCTGTATACGGGTGAGGTGCCTTATACAGAAGACTTCCACCTGAAAGCACAGGCAGTATCTGAAATACTGAACATAAAAGTAGTAGAAGAGCTGCGCGAAAAACTGGGCGGCATCTATGGCGGCGGCTTTGATGCGAGCATCGAGAAAGAGCCATATGCTAACTATACCATGGCGCTATACCTGCCGTGCGGACCGGAAAATGTAGACAAGCTGCTGGCTGCTGCAAAAGAAGAGATCAATACCCTGAAGACAAAAGGGCCGCAGGCTAAAGACCTCGATAAAGTAAAATCTCAATGGCATGAAAAGCACCGCACTAAAATGCAGGAGAACGGCTACTGGCTGGGACAGATGGAGCAGATACTCGTATGGGGCAAGAACAAGCAGAACACCCTGGAGTATGACAAATGGATAGACAAGCTTACGACCAGCGACATACAGCAAACTGCAAAGACGCTGTTCAATGGTAAGAACGAGTTTGTATCTATTCTGTATCCCGAGAAGTCATAGTATCGACAACAATAGTAAAATGAATAGAGCGGCTACAACAGCCGCTCTATTCATTTTATACTTTTTATCAAAAGGCTTTTTATACGGCCTTGGCCTCCACAAACCATAGCTTAGCTATAGAGTCGGTGATGTTTACCAGTTCTTTGTAGCTATCCGGTTTTGTTACGAAACAGTTAGCGCCCAGCTCATACGATGCTACTTTGTCTTTCTCTGAAGACGATGTGGTCATCACAATAATAGGTATGGGGCGAAGGCCGGTATTGCCTTTTATCTCCCGTATTACCTGTTTACCGTCTTTGCCCGGCATGTTCAGGTCCAGCAAGATGATCGGAGAGTCAAGGCTGTTGCCTTCCTCATTCAGATAAGCAATAAGCTGTTCACCATTCACCATGAACTTGTAATCCTGTTCATGTTTGTTTTGCAGAAACGCATCCCTGATCGACTCCCTGTCGTCCTGGTCGTCGTCTACGATAAATACTGAGTGTCTTTTCATGTGCCTCATGCTGGAATAATGACTGTGAACGTTGAACCTTGATTTAAAACACCTGTGGCGAAAATAGTTCCGCCATGGTTTTCGGCAATTTTCCTGCATATGGCCAGTCCAATACCGTTACCTTCATAATCGGTTTTGGAATGCAGACGCTGAAAGATAGTAAATATTTTGTTAGCATACTGGTTATCAAATCCTATACCGTTATCTGCTACACTGATGCTCAGGTAGCGGGCGGCTTTGGTTACCGTCGGGTCTTCTACTTCCTGCGGTGTCAGGTATTGGCAACTAACGGTTATCTCGGGCGTAACACCGGCCCTGGAGAATTTCAGCGAGTTGCTGATCAGGTTTTGGAACAGGTGCCTGAACTGCGATACCACGATATTTGCCACCGGCAGATTATCACTTTTTATCACAGCGCCTTTTTCTTCGATCTTGAACTCGAGCGCGGCAAGGGCATCGTCTAGTATTTCCCGCAGGTTGGTTGGAGAAAACGATTTGTTGCCCGATATAATAGAAATATTCAGCAGGTCATTGATCATCGTCTGCATCCTGCGCGACGAGTCAATGATCTTATCTATAAATGCCTTACCCGAATCGTCCAGATTTTCATACTGAGTAGACATCAGCCTATCCCCAAAGGTGGCTATTTTACGTAACGGCTCCTTCAGGTCGTGGCTGGCTACATAGGCAAATTCTTCCAGGCTGGCATTCGACTGCTGCAGCAATATATTCTTACGATACAGTGTCTGCTCGGCCTCTTCTTGGTCAGTTATATCTACCGATACATTCAATATATGCTCTACCTTACCTTCGGCATCGCGGTCGAAGATGGTGCCATATGTATGGAACCAATGGTACTTTCCATTCTTGTGACGAAGGCGGTATTTGAATTCAGCGGTTAGTTCATTTCCATCCTCCGGTACCTGGGCGTTTGCTTCAGCAAGTGCTGCGGCATTTTTCTCCATTACCATCTCTACGTCATCAGGGTGGATGATCTCCATAACAAAGCCCATTCCCTTTTCCATCACTTCTTCCACTTCGTAGCCCAGTATCTTGGTAAAAGCTTTATTGAGGTAGGTATATTCCCCGGTCTTTATATTATACGATGCTATCAGCGATGGGGTAGTATCAGCTACTTTTCTAATGAACTCCTGGTTTTCGCGCAGGCGCTCTTCTGTATAGTGCTTCTCTGTTACATCTTGCCCCGTACCTGCTATCTTGAATGGTTGGCCTTCCGGAGATAGCAGCACTTCGCCTTTGGAATGTATGACTTTTATCTGTCCGTTATCGAGCAGAATGCGATGGGTAAGGTCGTAAGGCTGATGCGTTTTCAGCGAATGTTCTATAGCATCGATGAGCTTACTCTTATCGTCAGGGTGTATCAACGATATGTAGCGGTCGTAAGTTATGTTCTCTTCACGGTTCTTAATACCGAAGATGTTATATAGCTCATCCGACCAGGTGATCCTGTTGGTAGCGATGAACCACGACCAGTTGCCGATATGCGACAGTGCCTGCGCTTGTTTATATAGCTCTTCGCTGCGTTGTAGTTTTTGTATGATGTGGTAGCGCTCCGTCACGTCCATCAGTGTACCGCGTATGGTGCGCTTGCCGTTTTCTTCGTATAGTCTGCCTCTCGACCAGATGATCTTTTCTTTTCCATCTACCGTGTAACGATACTCGGTTTCATACGGTGCGCCATTTTCTAATGTCTTTCGTAGCGACTCATTTACCTTCGCACGATCGCCGGGATGCACATTCTCCAGGTATTTGGATCTTGCAAAACCTGGTTGCTGCCTGGTAATATTGTAGAAGTTAGGAGATACGGTGATCAACTGCGTAGCCACGTCCATTTCATAGCTTGCCATATCGGCCAGTATCTGGCTCTCCAGCAGGCTCTCCTCGCTTTTTATTAGTTCCTCTGCGGTGCGCTTTTCCAGATCGATATCCAGCGCTATGCCTACGATCTCTATTGCCTGGCCTGAAGCATCTCGTTTAAATACCGATGCATGATGGCGCAGCCATTTATATTCGTCTTTATGATTTTTTAACCGTTGCTCCCACGATATCACCTGTCCGTTTCCGGCATTCTCAAATCTCCTGAAAACCGAAGCTGAATGTACAAGGTCGTCAGGATGTACCAAATTGCGGAACATCTCCGGACCCATCGTCTTCAGGTCTGCAAGGGCATACCCGAGATAGTCCTCGTAGTTTCTGTTCGCATATATCATCTTACCCTCGGCTATATTATACACATAGTTGAGGCCGGGGGTAGTATTGGTAATGGTCTCGATAAAATGGGTATGCTCCTGTATCTGCTCTTTTAAGATGTCGATATATACATTGGCTGATGCCGTAACGGAAATGGTATCATAGGCCTCCGTTTCTTTTATCACTTCAATGATCTCGTAAGGATCGGTAGTGTATAGCGGCAAAAACTTGAGCAGGCAACGTTTGCGCACGTAGGTTAGTAGCGTAATGTCCTCAGCCGCAACGTCTGTCTTGGCAATGTTCTGAATAGCCAATTGGTCATTCTTCCATCTTTCCAGCGATACGTTCAATAACTCATCCAGCCTGTTATCTTTAGCATAGGTAAGAAACTCTATGTGCCCGGGTGTGCCTACCTCTATTAATTGCTCATCGGTAAGGTGACTGAAGAACTTTAGCAGCGGTACGTTCATCTGGCGCGCAACTATAAGCTGCTCGCGCACATAGTCGGGCAGGTGGTTCTCCAGGATAAACCCGGCAAAACCCGGAAAATGGATAAAGTCAAACTGTGTTGATTTCATCTCGGGGGCGGTTTGCTCTATGGTATTAGTCACCAGGGTAGCCAGTTTTTATTGTGAATATAATTTATACACATGGTAACTAAGGACAGGTTTGATCCATTTTTTATATTGTAAAACTATAATCGCTGGTAATTAGATAATTAAGTAAAAAACCGTACCACAGCCCGGTTGCTATTCTAACGATTATATTGCTGGTGTGCTTTTGGTGTACTTTCGCCGGTATGACAGGCATTAAATCTTCCAACAGCTTAGGACACAACCTTGTTGAGGCAATAGTAGAGTCGCCGCAGGGCTGCCGCAACAAGTACAAGCACGACGAGGCACGCAATGTATTTACGCTAAAAAAGTCGCTGCCATTGGGTGCTGAATTTCCTTACGACTTTGGCTTTGTACCCGGCACCAAGGCGCAGGATGGAGACCCGATAGACATCATGATACTGATGGATGCCCCGACGTTCACGGGTTGTTACGTTACCTGCCGCGTGATAGGCGCCATAAAAGCAGAGCAGACAAAGAGTAAAACCGTGAGGAACGATCGCATCATCGCCGTATTCGACCTCTCGAGTACTTATGGCCACATTACAGAGCTGGAACAACTATCACCGGCCATCATCCGGCAGATAGAACATTTCTTCATCTCGTACAACCAGGCCGAAGGAAAACGGTTTATACCGATAGGCAGGGCAGGCACGGCTGAAGCGATGAAGCTGATCGAAGATGCCTGGGTGCAGTAGTAGAAAGTTGAATGACAAGATATTACACTGCAACCAGGCACGATTTTTTTAACTATTAGGGCATAATTCCCCTTACAAAAATGATGTTTCTGGTGAAGGCGCTGTTTGCCTTAATAATTGTTGGTCCGATATTTCTTGCTGGTATTCATAATCTTATTCGCCGTAAGGCGGCCATAGTAGGAAGGGTATATAAAGTACTCGGCAAGTGGTACGCACCTACACCTGCTGAGTAACACTCTTAGTCATTCCCCCAAATCCTGCAATTTTTGCAGATATACATTACCCAATCTTGCTAAAGCGTTTTGCACAAAAAGCAAAACGCCACCCGGTAAGGATGGCGTTTTTGTATTGGTACTTACTAATTACGCTGGTTGTTGCAAAGCCTCGCGGATGCGGCCTTCTACTTCGTCCATCACTTCAGGGTTATCATGTAGGAATTGCTTCACTGCATCGCGGCCCTGGCCTATCTTATTATCACCGTAGCTGAACCATGAACCACTCTTACCGAGTATACCCAGGTCCACACCCATATCTATCACTTCGCCCACTTTGCTGATACCCTCACCAAAGATGATGTCGAACTCAACCTGGCGGAATGGGGGAGCTACTTTGTTCTTTACTACTTTAACACGTGTACGGTTACCGCTGGCAACATCACCGTCTTTGATCTGGCTGATACGACGGATGTCAAGACGCACCGAAGCATAGAACTTAAGTGCGTTACCACCGGTAGTAGTCTCAGGGTTACCAAACATCACACCAATCTTCTCGCGCAGCTGGTTGATGAAGATACAGCAGCAGTTAGTACGGTTGATAGTTGCGGTAAGCTTACGCAGGGCCTGGCTCATAAGACGTGCCTGCAGGCCCATCTTGCTGTCACCCATTTCACCTTCCAACTCACCTTTGGGTACCAGTGCCGCCACCGAGTCGATAACCACCACATCTACCGCACCTGAAGAGATCAGGCGGTCGGCGATTTCAAGTGCCTGCTCACCATAGTCGGGCTGAGAGATAATAAGGTTGTCTACATCTACACCCAGCTTGCGTGCATATCCTGCATCAAATGCGTGTTCCGCATCTATGATAGCGCAGATACCGCCTTTCTTTTGAGCTTCGGCAATGGTATGAATGGCAATTGTGGTTTTACCTGAAGATTCCGGACCATATATCTCTATGATACGGCCTTTTGGAAAACCGCCAACGCCCAATGCCACATCCAATCCTAACGAACCCGTACTAATCACCTCGATCTTGTCTTGCTGCTTGTCACCAAGCATCATTACCGATCCCTTACCATAATCCTTCTCGATCTTGTCAAGAGCGAGTTTTAATACTTTTAATTTGTCGTCAACTGCCATTTTATAGTGATTATTATTTTCTCAGAATTTCATCAAATGTACAAATGTTTTCCGATTTATTTGTACAAATGTGCAAATATTTTTTGCTTTTGCACTGCAAATATCTGCCCAGCCAACAGCTGGAAATATTCTGAAAGGTAGCTATTATTCTGCTCTGTCCCCGACGAGATATTAGATACGGTTGCAGTATTTGCCAACAGTATGTGTATAAAATGCTGTTGGTATTGCTACAAGCCAGTATACTTGTAGGTTTGACTGGCACAAGTTGAACTGACTTTAGATAATAGCGAATTAAACTCCCCGCAGTTTATTAGATTTGCCTGAAAATCAAACCTTAACCTTTTAAAATAATAGCCATTCTTTGGAATACTATCAACCGAAATTACCAATATGAGAACCAGATTTTTTATTCTTTTTTTTGTTTCGATTCTTAGCACATTGCAATCGTTTAGCCAACCCAAATTGGTGAAAGGGTTGTACATCAAAGGTGGAGCTAAATTTGAAAAGGTATCTTGGGGCGATAAGAAATTGACGCTACCGATAGTGGAGATAGGCAAACAATGGAACAAGCGATTGCTGACTTCTTTAAATTATTCTGCCGGATCCGCCGGTGACATGAGCCATTACTATATAGATACGAAATGTGCAGACGCAAATGTGTTTTATTCCGCGCTTGTAATTGGGTGCAATGCTCTCAGGATCGGTACCGGTATATCATACAGACACAACGAAGCAAATGCTTTAGTAAGCTCACGCCGAGACGCTGATGGGAACATTACGGAGACAGAATACAGATTTGAAACATTGAGTAAGCTCGGGCTAAATATAATGATCGAAGATGAGGTTAATATCTACAAAGGCATCATACTGAGTGGCCGTGTAGGTTACCAGGCGTACGGCCGCCCAATGAGAAGTTATATGGCAGCGCTGCAATTAGGTTATAGATTTTAATGAGCGCATCGATATTGGATTTGTAGTAAAAGGATTTTTGATAATAAATAGAGGCTAACCGAAGAAGCTAATATAATCTTCGGTTGGCCTCTTTTGTTTTCTTAAAACGGCATCGACTAATAAGCCAAGACGTGAATGTTGTCAGAGCGGAGTTTCTGTATCTCTTATATTGCTTACAATACGATAAATACCGTAGCAGGGTAACCAATCAGCAATGCTTGATTGGTTGCATTAGGCGATTATCTGACGCATGAAACCGATCAAATCGCCGCCGGGTAGCGGAGCTGCATTTATCACAGTCAATCCATAAAAAAATGCCGCTACGAGAGCGGCATTTTTTTCTATAAGTATGTTCAGAATGTTAGATCTTGAAGTGAGAGAACGCTTTGTTCGCCTCAGCCATACGGTGTGTATCTTCTTTCTTCTTGAAAGCACCGCCTTCACCTTTCGCTGCAGCTACTATTTCGTTAGCCAGTTTGTCAGCGATTGTTTTACCGTTGCGCTCGCGGCTGAAACGGATCAGCCATTTCATGCTCAGAGATATTTTACGGTCAGGGCGTACTTCAGAAGGTATCTGGAAAGTAGCACCACCGATACGACGGCTGCGTACTTCTACAGCAGGCGTTACGTTTACCAGTGCACGCTTCCAAACCTCGTAACCATCTTCGCTGGTCATTTGGCCAACTTTATCAAGCGCATCGTAGAATGCACTCAGCACCACAGTTTTGTTACCACCCCACATAAGGCAGTTAACGAAACGGGTAACTTGTTTATCGTTGAATTTTGGATCTGGTGCTAAAGGAAGTTTTTTAGCTTGTGCCTTTCTCATGCTTAATGATTGGCTTTATTACTTTTATTAAAAATTATTTTTTCGGTTTTTCTTTCTTAGTACCGTACTTAGAGCGGCTCTGCTTACGGTCTTTTACACCGGCAGTATCCAGCGCACCACGTACGATGTGGTAACGTACACCCGGAAGATCCTTAACACGACCACCGCGTATCAGCACGATAGAGTGCTCTTGCAGGTTGTGTCCTTCACCCGGAATATAGGCAATCACCTCGATCTTGTTAGTAAGACGCACTTTGGCAACCTTACGAAGAGCTGAGTTTGGTTTCTTAGGAGTTGTAGTATATACACGGGTACATACACCGCGGCGCTGTGGGCAGGCATCCAAAGCACGAGACTTTGATTTAGCGCGGATTTGCTGACGACCTTTACGTACTAATTGCTGTATTGTAGGCATTTTGCTATACCGTTAAAAGAAATTTTAATGGAGTGCAAAGGTAACATAAATAATAAAACCAACAAAAATATTTAGCATTATTTATTGCTTTTCCGTCAAATATTTCCAATATCTGCGCGGAACATGCTGAATGTGGAGCTTTAAATTCTTCCGTTCTGGTATGCCGGTATGCTTAAAGTAATCCTTCCAGAGTTGTTGGTAATGCACCTCCTCCGGTTCAAAGATAGTACTTTCTGCGTTAAGTGTCTTCGGGTTTTCCGTCCACTCCAGCGTCACCTCCTTTACTTCACTACGGCTCTTGTCATAATAGATGCCATACCGCCGCTTGATGTCATATATCAGCCAGTCCTGGTCGGCATAGCGGCTCTTGAAGTGTCGCAGTATTAATGGCAGCACATCATGGTCGGGCTCTATCCCTGAATAATAAATGCCGTCCTTCAGCAACTGAAACCGTACAAATGCTTCCATGCGGTGCTTTTCGCGCCACACCTTGCGGGCAGTTTGTGCCACGGTTAGCACAGCGGTGTGCCCAAAATCTGCTTCGATATTCTTGTCGGAGGAAAATGCGTATCGGGCATAATGCAGCAGTACATCTTCGATACCCGTTATCTCCGATAGGTAGCAATAATAGAACTGGTCAAGCGCCTCTTTGCTTAGTCTCTCTTTCAGTCCTTTCCATACACGTTCGGCCTTTATCTTATCTGTATCTATATGGAGTACGATTGCAAAAGCATCCTGCTGTTGCATCGTCTTATTAATAGATATCTCTACAAGCTTGCGCTCATATACTTCAAATATGCAGGTAAGCAGTCCGGCCATGCTGCAGTCATATATAAGCACGTGTGCCATCTAAAACAAGGAAAGCTGGCTTTTAAGATGCTGCTGGTATTTACTTTCCGAGCCCGCTAATATCTGCTGGCGGATAGTTGTAGCCTGCAAGCCTATATAGTTATACCGCGCATCCTTACAGAAGATAAAATACCTGGCGCGGTTTACTGCAATGCCTATTTTTTTCAACTGCTCCCAACCCAGCCGCTCGTATAGTCGCGCGCTTATGATTTTCTTGGCCGAATTGACGCCAATGCCCGGTACGCGGAGTATCATTTCATAGTCGGCCTTATTGATGTCTATGGGGAACAAGTGCAGGTTGCGCAATGCCCAGCCCAGCTTCGGGTCTATATCCGAGTCTAGTTGCGGCTGCTCGTCGGTCACTATTTCTTTTGCCGAGAACTGGTAAAAGCGCATCAGCCAATCGGCCTGATAAAGGCGGTGTTCGCGTACAAAAGGTATAGGCGATTGCAATCCCGGCAGGCGGTTATCATTGCTGATCGGTACATAGCCAGAATAATAAACACGTTTCAGTTTAAAATCCTGGTAAAGGCTATTGGCTTTCAATATGATGTCTCTGTCTGTATCAGGCGTCGCGCCAATTACCATCTGTGTACTTTGTCCCGCAGGCGCAAATACCGGCGCAGACCTGATGAGCGCCTTTTCTTCCTTGGCAGCTACTATGGCCTGACTGAGATAGCCCATGGGCCGGATGATATCCGACGTGTTTTTCTCCGGTGCCAGCTTCTTCAGCGCCTGTTCCGATGGCATTTCAATGTTTACGCTCAAGCGGTCGGCATATAGCCCTGCTTCTTTCATCAGGTCATCGCTGGCACCGGGTATGGTTTTCAGGTGTATGTAGCCATTGAAGTTATGTTCGGTACGGAGTGTTTTCGCCACGCGCACCAATCGCTCCATCGTATAGTCGGGATTCTTAAAGATACCCGAGCTCAGGAACAGGCCTTCTATATAATTGCGACGATAAAAATTGATGGTTAGGTCTACTACCTCTTCTACTGTAAAGGCTACGCGCTTTATATCATTACTCCTGCGCGATACACAATAGGCACAGTCATAGATGCAAAAATTGGTGAGCAATATCTTCAGCAGCGATATACACCTGCCATCTTCGGTGTAGCTATGGCATATACCCATACCCGTAGTATCTCCCAGTCCTTTATCCTTATTTGGCCGCTTACTGCCGCTCGACGAGCAGGATACATCATATTTGGCAGCATCCGACAGTATATTCAGCTTCTCCTTTACCCGGTCCCAATTCATACTATAAAGATAGCAAATTATTACCTGTTTTGTACAATTGTACAGTACATGTGTTTAGGTAAAGATGAGGGTTTATCTAGATGCCTTCAACAAAAAAGCTCCGATTATCGGAGCCTTAAGATGTTTTATTAAAGTGCCGGTCTGAGATCGGCTTTGGTAAATAGCGCCCGATGGTAAAACAGGTACGATACAGCCAGTAATGCCAGAAACAATAGCGGCGATATAAATGGATGCCCCAATACCACATGCGACCATATAGCGCCTATCATGTTAATGGTGAATCCTGCATAAGCCCATTCTTTTAAGGTTTTGAATTTTGGCTGTACCAGCGCAATAGCTCCGAGCAATTTAGCTACACCCAGTATATCGAGCATGAACAGCGGGTATCCCATCAGTTTGAATCCTTCTACAAGTTGCTGGCTTTTAGTCAGGTACATTACGCTGCTCATCAGCATCATGCCGGCAAATATTACAGTTGACGCCCAGTAAATGATTTTGTTGATCTTCATCTTTGAATGTTTTCTGCAAAGTTTCCGTATATTTGCTATACAAAGTATATCGGTATACAATAGTATACTGGTATACAAAAGTATAGCGACATGGCCGGTAAAGAAAAAATGGAGTGTCCCGAGACGCTCCCACGGATAGAAAAAATGACGCATGAATGCCAGGGGCATATGCTGCCTGTGCGCGATGCGCTGGATATACTCAGCGGCAAGTGGAAGCTACCCATCATCATTGCCCTCATGCACGGCAACTATCGTTTTAAAGAGATGGAGCGGATGATCGAAGGCATCACACCCAAAATGCTATCGAAAGAGCTGCGCGAACTGGAAATGAATAAGCTGGTGAACCGTACTGTTTATGACACTACGCCCGTTACGGTGGAGTATGAGCTTACGGATAATGGCAAATCATTGAAAGGCGTTATACAGGCGCTGGGCAAGTGGGGGCATGAGCATCGTGCCCGCATCATGCCTAAAAAATCGAAAACCTGAGTATGATCTCAGGTTTTCGCAGGTATTGCTACTTGTTTTCTCTTTCATTGCAATAGTGCTCTATAGCCTTTTGCAGAAATACCGCTAGTCCCGGCTTATACTTATCATAGGTTGCAGTAAAGCGTTCATCTGCCACATACATGTTGCCAAGCCCGCGGTACACCTCATAAGGGCATTCATAAAACTTGCCGATCATGATATGATGCCTGGCCACCAGCCTTTGTACGTCGGCATCGGTAGGGGAGTGGTCCATTATAGCAGCAAGCGAACGGTTGATGTTTTCACCTTCTGCTTTCAGGTCGCCCCATTCCTGTTTGGTCATGGCTTGTATATTGCGCTTAGACTCTTCCAGCCTTTCACCGCCCCAGCGTTCTGTTACTTCTTTTTCATACTCATCTACCTGTTCTTTAGAGAAGCCTTCATACATTTCTTCGTACGTAGTCATTCGTTGTTTGTTTTTAAGATCAAGAATGGTTTTGTCTATCGTACGGATGAGTGTCTCGTAGCGTTGCACCTTCTTTCGCATCTGCTCTTTGTGATGGTCCAGCGCCTGTAGCCGGTCAAATTCCGGCTCGTCCAGTATCTGCTGTATCTCAGCAAGGGGCAGGTCCAGCTCCTTGTAGAAGAGTATCTGCTGCAGCCTTAATAGCTCTTCTTTGGTGTAGTACCTGTACCCCGAGTCGGCGCGAAAGGCTGGCTTTAATAGCCCTATCTCATCGTAATGATGTAGTGTGCGCGCACTGATATTGGCCATTTTTGCCAGCTGATGAACCGAGAACTTATCCATAACGAATCTGTTTAGATGCAAAGAAAAGCTATGACGTAAGGTAAGAGTCAACACCGATTTTAAAAAATGTGTTTATCGGTGTTTGTGCAGGCACAGACAATCGCCTAAACTAAAGCTGCGCGAACATCGCGTAAATATCCAGATTGATAAAACGACCGTTCTTTATTTCGCACTCACGCATGGTGCCTTCGTAGGTAAAGCCCAACTTCTCCACGGCTTTCTTACAGGCTTCGTTCTCTGATTCTACAATACCTTCTATCCGGTGCAGTTGCAGTTTTCTAAAGCCATATTCCAATATCAGCGGCATGGCCTCGGTCATAATGCCTTTGCCCTGGTGCTCGGGCAGCAGCCAGAAGCCTACTTCTGCTTTGCGGTGCTTTTCTGAAAGGCTATTCAGGCCACCTGCGCCATAGAATGTATTATTATCGGTGCTGCAGATGGCCCACCATATGCCCGTTCCTTCGCGCTCAAGGCTTTCAAACCAGTCCATCTGCACTTGTGTCGCTTCCAGCGAATCGTAGCTTACACCATAGTACTTTATCACATCTTCGTGCGACAGGCCCTGATATATCCAGGGCTTATCGGCTATCGTTATTTTTCTTAGCAGCAATCTTTCTGTCAGAGATTCCATAGCTTAGCGTTTTGGTTTTTTTCGGCCGTTTGTAGAGAATAAAATTAGGGGTTCTGCCTAATAGGCAATGTTAGCTTTTAGATACACAGCGAAAGATAAATGACAAGGATCGGGTTAATATCTGATACACATGACTTTCTGGACGATGCCGTGTTCCGGCATTTTGACAATTGCGATGAAATATGGCATGCGGGCGACTTTGGGACGGCTGCTATTGCAGATAAATTGAAAGCCTTCAAGTTGCTGAAAGGCGTATACGGTAATATAGATGGTTACGATATAAGGAGCGAATACCCGGAAAAGCTGCGCTGGACTTGTGAGGATGTAGATGTGTATATGACCCATATAGGCGGTTACCCCGGGCGCTATGCGCCGGCCGTGCGTGCAGAGCTGTATGCAAACCCACCCAAGCTGTTCATTACAGGGCATTCGCATATACTAAAGATCATGTTTGATGAAAAACTGAAGTGTCTGCATATGAACCCCGGCGCGGCAGGCAGGCACGGATGGCATAAAGTTCGTACGCTGGTAAGGTTTGTAGTAGACGGCAGCAATATGAAGGACTGCGAAGTAATAGAATTAGGGAAGAGATCGTTATAACAATGTAAAACATAATTTATGTCTCAGTTATTTACCCCACTCAAGATAAGAGGCATAGAGCTCAAGAATAGGATAGCTGTATCGCCCATGTGCCAATATAGCAGCCACGATGGCTTCGCGGGCGACTGGCACCTCGTGCATCTCGGTAGCAGGGCCGTAGGTGGCGCCGGGCTGGTACTTACCGAAGCCGCAGCGGTCTCAAAAGAAGGCCGTATTTCTCCGTACGACCTCGGCATCTGGAAGGAGAAGCATATACAGAAGCTAAAGATCATTACCGACTTTATACACGACCAGGGTGCTGTAGCAGGCATACAACTGGCCCATGCAGGGCGCAAGGCCAGCAAGACCGAACCCTGGAATGGCGACAAACTGATAACCGAGGATGAAGGCGGATGGCAAACGATAGGCCCCAGTGCTATTCCTTTTTCACCCGACAGTGACATGCCGCTGGAGATGGAACAGAAGGACATTGATAGAGTAGTACAGGACTTTAGAGCGGCCGCACAGCGCGCCATCAAAGCGGGTTTCAAGGTAATAGAGATACATGCTGCACATGGCTACCTGATACACGAATTCCTTTCGCCGCTGAGTAACAAGCGCACCGACGACTATGGCGGCAGCTTCGATAATCGTATTCGGTTTTTGCTGGAGGTAGCTGCTGCGGTGCGTAGCGTGTGGCCCGATGAGCTGCCGCTATTTGTACGCGTATCGGCTACCGACTGGGTAGAAGGCGGGTGGAGTATAGATGACTCCGTAGCGCTGGCGCAGATGCTAAAAGACAAGGGAGTCGATCTGGTGGATTGTTCTTCCGGCGCTATCCTCCCGGACATCAAAATACCTGCAAAGCCCAACTACCAGGTACCCTTTGCCGAAGCCGTAAAGAAGACCGGGATACTGACGGGTGCAGTAGGCATCATCGTATCCGCGCAACAGGCAGAAGATATCATTGCAGAAGGCAAAGCGGATATAGTGCTACTGGCAAGGGAAATGCTGCGCGACCCGCATTTTCCGCTGCATGCGGCTATGGAGCTGGGGCACGATATAAAGTGGCCGGTACAGTACGAACGGGGTAAGCGTAACAAATAAGTGCGATTATCGTATTTTCGCGATTCAACAATATATACAATGGGTATAGCAGATAGATTATTCAATATGAAGTCGGAAAAAGCAGCGGAGAACCTGAAAGCAGGACAGGAATTTCTGGAAGCAAACAAGCAAAAGGAAGGCGTTGTAGCACTGCCAAGCGGACTACAATACGAAGTACTTAAAGAAGCAGATGGGCCGAAGCCTACAGCATTCAACAAAGTAACTTGTCACTACCACGGTACGCTGATAAATGGTACCGTATTCGATAGCTCGGTACAGCGCGGACAGCCTGCTACGTTCCCGCTCAATATGGTGATCAAAGGCTGGACGGAAGGACTGCAACTGATGTCGGTAGGCAGTAAATACCGTTTCTTTATACCGGCAGACCTAGGCTATGGCGAACGCCAGGTGAGCGCTGAAATAGGCCCAAACAGCACACTGATATTCGACGTGGAGCTGCTGGGTATCAACTAAGCTTTCTCAACATCTTATTATAATAAGGGTATCACTACTAGCGTGATGCCCTTATTAGTTTTATAAGATCGATTGTGCCATTGACAAGCGTGAGATACAGAAAGCAAAGTACAGACATAAACATAGTCTGTGCAAAGCTACTGGCACTCCTGCCCATAATAAAAGCTGATGCTACAGTAAAGAGCATAATAAGCGAGTACCTTGCAGGTGATTCTACTTTTAATAACCGCATGGGGGCAAGTACTAAGAACGCCCCGAACGTGTACATCAGGCACGCTGCCATATTGCCCCATGTAAACAATGCTGCAATGCCGTGTACATCGCTATCGAGCAATGCCATCATCATAGAAAAAACAAATGCAACCGGCAACATCAGCCCTATGTACTTTGTACTATTTGATGGAAGCCAGGCCAGGTAAAACAGCAATACCAGCAATGCCAGCAACGCAGCCAGTGCCGTCAGCCTCGACTCCAGGAAGAGCGATGCCAATATGCTCAACAAGAAGAGCGCCGGAATATTTATGCGGGTCAATAGTGCCATTGCAGGTTTTTACTGACATAACGGACAAATCGTATAATTATTGCCTGTTATAACACACCCACAATCACGCTGCTCTTGCTTAGTATTTCTTCAATCTCCTTTTCGCGCTTCTGCACCTGGAAGCGGATAGGGGAGAATACCCAGCGGGTACGCAGTCGGTTCAGCCTGTCCTTTGGCGGAAGGAAGATGAGGCGCTTCAGCCAGTTCCACGCTACAATGTGTTTGAATACCTGCGAGCATTTTATGAAATACACAACAGTACTGCCATTGCACTGGTCCAGCATATTTCTGAGCTCTTCAGGGTCGGTAAAGGATGATATACAAACGACCGCCCCATGCCTCGCATTAAAATACTGGCTCAGCGATTTATCGCTATGCCAGTCGCTGTTGCTGATGATACGTGCGGTGCGGTCGGCCTGCGACAGGTGCTCCGGCACCGTGAAGCTCTGGTCGGGCACATAGCGCATTTCCCATTCCTTTTTGCTCAGCGTATCATATACCGTCCATACATTGTTCTTGTAGTAGTTCAGCATTTCCTTCAGGTAGCCCTCGCCCAGCCACTGCGCCTTTACCGCCGCATGGAACGACGCATAGAAGTACAGGTGCGATGCATAAGGCTCAAACATCTCGGGCACGCGCACTACCAGCTCGCGGTTGCGGGCATATACTTTCCATACAATGCGGCGCACATCATCGCCCGCCTCAAAGTCTTTATAGTTCAGGTATTCGCCCTCTACACGGCGCATCTGGTCTATACGCACATCCAGGGTTTCAGTACGCTTGGGGTACACCTCGCGCTCTTCTTCATTGCGCAATACAGGCGGCTGGTAAAACTGTCCGCCCACCGGCTGCGGCACTGCCAGCGAGAAGAGGTGCAGCATATCCTCGAAGTACACAAAGCCGCCTTTCAGTTGATATTCTTTAATATCCGGCAATTGCATCCTGCTGCGGCCCGATATAGCTGCTCGCCATATGCTGCGCTCCTTGCGCTTGTTCGACAACATGCTGAATTTATCTGTCATCTCATAGTCGTCGTACACCAGCCTGCCTTTTACAAAACCCAGCAGCGGCCTGCGCACACCTTCTATCAATGCATTCAAAAACAGCTTATTCTTCTTACCGTCTTTCGATTCTGTGGTGAAGTTTACCTGAAGCTTTGTGTTGTTCTTTTTCTTTAGCCACAAGAAGTATAGCCAGGTGAATATGGTACTCAGGACAGATACCGCTATAAGCCCCACCAGGAACCAGAGCACCATCTTACCCATCAGCAGGATGAACGGCTGCAAGGGCGATACTTCGTCCTTTTCAGGGCCTTGCTTATACAGCAGCCGGAAAGCAACAAAAGCCATAACCGCACACAGCAGTGTGTTGAGCGTAAAAGGGAAATATTGAGCATAGTAGCGAAGCTGCCACCGTATCTTCTTCCAGTTCATTTGAGTCAAATACCAAATCCAAGTTAGTGAGTTAAAGCCGAAATACTTGTTAAAACATCCGAAATTAAAGCCGTGCCATAGCTATTGATTGCTATTGGCTAACACTTAGAAACGGCTTCTCATACTGCATTTTATACCATGCAATGGCACGTTTTTGTACGGCATGTGATAAGATTGGGCAGTGCCCGAAATTGCTTCATAAGATAGAGGCAGTTTAATTGAAAATCATATGGTTATGAGAGAACAATTGGACAAGAAGGAAGCACACTCACTGTATTTTGAAGTGGCTCCGAATGTATGGGGAACCAAGGACATCTTTGTGAATATGTACATGGTGCGCAACCCCGAAGATAGCACCTGGGTATTGATAGATGCAGGACTAAAATCGTCTTACGCTAAGATAAAGAAAATGGCTGCGGAATTATTCGGGCCAAATAGCAAACCTGAAGCGATACTACTGACGCACGGCCACTTCGACCACATCGGCTCGTTACACCGGCTGGTGGAAGAGTGGGGTGTAGAGGTGTATGCGCATTACTTAGAGTTACCGTATTTGAGTGGTAAATCATCCTACCCGCCGCCCGACCCAAGTGTTGGTGGAGGATTAATGGCATCGGCTTCGTGGATGTATCCTAAAACGCCGATCAATATAGAAAGCCACTTGAACGTACTGCCACCCGATGGTACAGTACCGTTCCTGCCGGGCTGGATATACCTGCATACGCCGGGCCATGCTCCGGGCCATGTAAGCTTTTTCCGCCAGCGTGATAAGGTACTCGTGGCCGGCGATGCGGTTGTGACCACAAATCAGGAATCGGCGATGTCGGTAATGATGCAGACAAAGATACTTTCAGGCCCGCCAAAGTATTTCACATATGACTGGGAAGCCGCGGGTAGCTCTGTTAGAAACATATCAGACCTGCGTCCGGCAGTCATTGCCAGCGGGCATGGTAAGCCAATGAGCGGCCGACAGATGGATACGCAGCTAACGAATCTGTCTGTCCACTTCCGCGACCTGGCAGTACCTAATCAAGGACGTTATGTGAATGACCCCGCTGTAGCCGATGCGAATGGCGTAAGATACATACCGCCTGCGGAGAAGACGAATAGAACAGTATTATTCGCAGGATTGGCGATCGCAGCTATAGCTATATCGCTCATAGTAGTCGGCTTAAGTAAATCGAATAAACCAGATTCATTGGCCTAGGTCGATATATAAGAGAAAGGGATGCAAAAGCATCCCTTTCTTATTATTCTTCTATCAGTTTAATTCCTGATTGAGTTAGTTCTATTTTCTTCTGCTTATACAAAGTACCGACGGTCATTTTGAAGGTCTTCTTACTAATGCCGAAGAACTCGTAGATCTCTTCGGGGTCCGACTTGTCATGGTAAGGCAGATAACCGTCGTTCTCTTGTAGCAGGCGCAGTATCTTATCGCCCTCATCCTCTACCTTAGCATACCCGCGCTCGCCAATAGATACATCTATCTTATTGTCTTCGCGAATGGTTTTTACAAAACCTCTCTCCCGGTCGCCGATCTCTAACTCACGGAATACTTCATTATAGTGTAGCAGGCCAATATGCTGGTTGTTGATAATAACCTCGTAACCGATGTCCGTTTCGCGATAGACTAAAAACTCTATTGCATCTCTTTCATTTAAGGTTAGATCATCATTGCTTAGGAACCTCGCGATACGCTCGGTAGCAGCTATACGCCCTGTCTGTTCATCGATGAATATCTTTACAAGGTACTTGCCTCCTTCCTGCATACGCGACTCCTGCTGCGATAGCGGCACAAACAGGTCTTTCATCAGTCCCCAGTCGAGGAATGCACCCTGCTTGGTAGCACCAACGCATTTCAGCATCACTATATCGTCAACAATGCCATACGGGCGCTGGGTGGTAGCAATAATCCTGTTCTCAGAGTCGTGATACAAGAATACCTCCAGTTCGTCGCCATCTTTGGCGCCGCGTGGCACAAACCGTTTGGGCAGCAGTATTTCCTCGCCGTCACCTCCGTCGAGGTACAACCCGAAATCTACTTTTTTTACCACCTTCAATGTATTGTAGCGGCCTGCCTGTATCATATCAGTATGATTAATGAACCGCCGAAGGTACATCATTATTTCCTGACTTTTGGGAGGCAGTGCGCACCATAGTAAGCAGGCAAATGGAATCCTCCAGCGCTGTGGCGCTATACGGAATATGCTCATGCAGCGCTGCTATCTGGCCGCGGTGCAGGTCCAGCATTTCTTGTTCGGTACGGAAGCTTACATGGCCATCAACCACTTGTAGCGTCATGATGCCGGTGCCTTCTACATTGCCCGGTTTCATCTCAGCACCTTTATGCAGGGCAATGATGGTAACGGTAATGCCCTCACTTTTGAAGACGGTAATGGCATTGCGGTCGTTCTTCTGCCAGGCCTCTTCTTCCATCAACTGTTGCGTATAGGCATGTATGTCTATCGGCACTATTGGCGCATCAACAGGGCGTTCGCCCCATGGGCGGTTGTGTGTGGAGTCGTTATATTTCACTTCCATGTTATTCAGGTTTTTACACTATGCAAGACATAAATATTGTTCCATTCAGCCGTATAGGCTAGTAAGCGCTCGCTTTATCCAACAGCGCTATATCGTCTGTGCTTAGCTCAATGGTCGCCGCTTTCGCCAGCTCATTCAGTTGTAAGATGCTGGTAGCGCTGGCAATAGGTGCCGTCACCGATGGACGTGCCATCAGCCAGGTAAGTGATATTTGCGCTGGTGTGGCTTCGTGCTTTTCGGTAAGCTGATCGAGCGCTGCGAGTATGTTGAATCCCCTTTCATTAAAGAATTTGGACATGCCGCCGCCCCTCGCGCTTTTCGACATGTCTTGCTCCGAGCGGTACTTACCTGTAAGAAAGCCACTGGCCAGCGAGAAATAACTGATAACGCCGATATTGTGTTGCAGGCATACTGGCTCCAGCTCGTTTTCAAACTGCTGGCGGTCGTACAGGTTGTAGTGCGGTTGCATGCTTTGGTATATAGGGAAGCCGTGTTGTTTGCTTGTCTCAATCGACTGCAACAGACGCTCCGCCGAAAAGTTAGAGGCACCGATGGCCCGCACTTTACCTTCTTTCACCAACTGATCGTAAGCGGATAATGTTTCTTCTATCGGTGTTGTAAGATCGTCTTTGTGCGATTGGTACAGGTCAATATAGTCGGTTTGCAAACGGCGCAGCGAATCTTCTACTGCCTGCATGATGTACTTTTTGGATAACCCTTTCTTATCTGCCGAAACCTCCCAGCCAACTTTAGTAGCAAGTATTACCTGGCTGCGGTTGCCTTTGGCCTTCATCCACTTGCCGATGATGGTTTCCGACTCACCGCCTTTATTGCCCGGTACCCAGTTGGAATACGCGTCTGCGGTATCTACAAAGTTGAACCCTGCGCCCATGAAAGCATCGAGCAGTGAAAAAGATGTTGGCTCATCTGCTGTCCAGCCAAATACATTTCCACCCAATGCCCAGGGCATTACTGCCAGTCCCGAATTTCCTAATTGACGTGCTACCATTATTATGTTTTAGTAACCCCAAATCTAGCGGAAACAGGCTAACAACAAGGCTATCAGTACATAGAAAAAAGCATTAACACAGGCGTAAACTTGCCATAATGAAATTATAATGCGTATACCGTTTTAAAACGGTGTTTTAGGATGTGCAGGCTTCCTAATTTTGTCTCATCATTACAGGGGATAACGAATTGCTAGCATGAATTTTGTAATGGTACTAATACTACACGCAATGAGAAATAGAAAATCAACATCCCGCATTTCTGTTAAGGCACAGATCAAGAGAATGGTATACAAATTACTCCGCTTCGGCTTCGAGGTAAGGGTAAGGGACAAAGCCCGTACCGCCGTACGCTAGATGCGTGTCGCCTTGGCGTACATCAGCTCTATGATGCGCACCACCTCTTTCCCTTCCTGTGCACTCGTCATCACCGCTTTATTGTGATGCAGCACATCCACCACATTTTGTACTACCTTATCGTGGTTGCTCATTGAGCCTTGATATAGTCCGTAGTCGTTCGCCTTTGCCTTTATATTTATCTGGGGCAGGGCAGGGGCTTCCGTTTTCTGGTACTCGATAGTATTCAGGTATTGCCCGCCGATCTTCACCGTGCCTTTTTCGGCAAACAAGGCTATCGACCCTTCCATATTGCGCTCGTAAGAGCAGGTAGTAAAGTTAAAGTTGATGATCGACCCGTTTTCCGCCTTTAGCACAAAACTGCCGGTATCTTCCACCTCGGTATTATGTTGGTGCGCGAAGTTGTATATCCAGCCTTCAGCGCCCGTTATCTTACCATTCAGGTAATACATGATATCGATAAAATGACTGAACTGTGTAAAAAGGCAGCCGCCATCTTTCACTTTCTTTCCGCGCCAGTCGCTCTCGGCATAGTAGGCATCGCCCCTGTTCCAGAAGCAGTTTACCTGCATCATATAAGGCTTGCCCAGTTCATCATTTCGCAGTAATTCTTTTACTGCTTGTACGGGAGGGTTATAGCGGTTTTGCTTTACAGCAAAGATGATCTTATTATTAGCCTCGGCAGCGGCTATCATCCGGTCGCATTCGTCTATGCTCATCGCCATAGGCTTCTCTACCACCGTGTGCAGCCCTGCGTTGAGGCCTGCTATGGTATGCGGCTCGTGCAGGTAGTTGGGGGTGCATACAGATAACACATCGGCCTGTATATCCTTCAGCATATCGTTTATGTCCTGGTAAAAGGCTACGCCTTTGGGCACTTTCCCTTTTACGGCATCATTGGTATCGCATACCGCAACAAGCTCCGTAGCCGGATTGGCCATGATGTGTTCCGCATGGCGTCTGCCGATGTTTCCAAAACCAACTATAGCAAAGCGTATTTTCTCAGGCATCTGTATGTTTCTGACTGCTAAGGTTATAATTCAAAGGCAAAATGCAAAATCAGGCGGGCGATATACTGCCATCTGGGTGTAATTTAAGCTTGCCTTCATCTACCATATGGCGTATTAACGTAACGATATCCTCCCTTATTGCCGTTGGAAAGGCTGCTATGCAGTTTTGCATATGTATGCGCTGCTGCTGGCCGACTATATCCAGTATCTGCTTATTATAGTCTTTTGCGGGCAGGTCTAGTTTCTTATTATCCCTGCATACATCGCAGTGCATGCAGTTTTCTTCTTTCGGTTCGTCGAAGTAGCGGAGCAAGCTGCGCGTACGGCAGGTCTTATCATCCTGCAGAAAGCCCAGCATAGCATCGGTACGCCGCTTATGGCGGCTGCGCAGGCGCTCTATCCGTTGCAGGTCTATTATTAGGTGCCTGCTATCGACCCGGTAGTGATGGAAGAACATTTGCGGCCCTTCTTTAGGCTTTATGTATTCCAGCACCTCCATCTGGTGCAGCTTCTGGAGGAATTGCTCCACCAGCTCTTTTTTAAGCTTCAGCTGTTTAGCTACCACTATTATATTAATAGCAGTGGGGTATACGAACACAGTTCCATAAAGGCGCAGCAGTCCTGTTGCTACAAAACCAAGGTCGGGATACGTTTGTCCCAGCCGATCCAACTCACCACGGTCGACGATGAACTGTACGGTAGCGGGATTGAATACAGCATCGCTGATCGTCCATAATCCTTCCTGTTCCAGCAGCTTTAGTGCATGTGATGCAGGCAATGCCTCCAGCCTGAATTTTTTTGAGAAGTCCGCCAGGTCGAAATCATAATACCTGTGTGGCTCCGCACCTATGGGTATCTGCAGGTACTCCACCACCGACTGGTACACCTGGCGCAGGTAGGCTTCGGGAGGATATTGCAAGGCAGTGCTTTCCTGTAGCCGTTTTATGTCGAGCCGGTTATATAATAATATAGCATTAGCCTGTTTACCGTCCCTGCCTGCACGGCCCGACTCCTGGTAGTACGCTTCGAGGTGCTCGGGCGCATCGTAGTGCAGCACTGTGCGTACATCGCCCTTGTCTATACCCATACCGAACGCGGTTGTAGCAACCATGATGCTAGCCTTACCGCTCATCCACTGTTCCTGTGTTTCCTTTCTCTTTTCTTTCGATACGCCTGCGTGGTAGTGTACGGCTTTAAGTCCATTGGTTTGTAGCATCCTGCTTACTGCCTCCGTTTGTTTTCGGCTGCGGCAGTAGACGAGCGATGTTCCGGTCTGTTCTCGCAGCCGTTCCAGTGTATCCCTGTTCTTGTTTTCTGTGTAGGTGATGGCGTAAAATATGTTCTTCCGCTCCAGGCTTTGCGAGAAAATTGCTGGCTGGCGGAGCTTCAGCTGCGCGGCTATATCCTGCTGCACCTCTTTAGTAGCCGATGCGGTTAGCGCCATTATGGGTGCCTGTTTAAAGACATTCCGCAGCATGGCTATCTTCAGGTAATCGGGCCGGAAGTCGTGCCCCCATTGCGATACGCAGTGCGCCTCATCTACCGCTATAAAGCTGATGTCGAGCGCGGGCAGGTATTGCTGGAACAGGTCTGTATGCAGGCGCTCGGGCGATACGTAGAGTAGCTTATACGGCCCATGTACCATGTTTTCCAGCGTGTGCTTTACCTCATTATAATGCATACCTGCATATATGGCCGCTGCCATTATGCCTTGCTCCTTAAGCCTTGACACCTGGTCTTGCATCAAGGCTATGAGCGGCGAGATGACCAGGCAGAGACCATCGAGCATCAGCGCAGGCACCTGGTAGCAGAGCGACTTACCGCCGCCTGTTGGTAGTAGTGCCAGTGTATCCTGCTGTTTTAGTATACAAGTGATGATATCTTCCTGCAACGGCCGGAAAGAATCGTAGCCCCAGTGCTCCTTTAATATATCTGATGCAGATGGCACGCCACTATAAGGTCTTGTCTACAAACACAGGTTTCAGCCCTACGTTCCACAGTTGTTTCTTAGCCTCGGACTGCTGCTCCAGCTGCGCCAGCGACGGGGCTGCTATCCATACGCAGTCGTTGAACTTGTTGGGCGAGTACATGTAGAACTGTGCTGCTATGCCCAGCTGCTGTGGCAGTATACCTAATAATAGTATTACTTTAGGTTGTAGTGCATCGCGTAACTGATGCCAGGGCATTGGCTCGGCTTCTTTTACCTGTACTATATTATAAGATGAAGGATCGAGTTTGCAGGCCTGCATCATCTTTTGCAACTGGGCTTCTTCGCTGCCTTGCATCGGTAACGTGATGATTAGCACATCTAACGGTTGCAAGCCGGATGTCTCGTGTGATAATGCATGCCAGAAAGCGTCTTGTTTGCTATCTATAATGCCGGTTTTAATGATATCAGGAAAATCGTTCATGTCATTGTTTTTCAGCATTATATCAAGACTTTCAGGCTATGAGCAAAAAAAATCGTTTCTTTGCAGCGAAATTAATCCTTTTAGTGTCTAATTACCACAAATTATGAGTGTTTCCACAATGGATATACCTGTGACGAAAGTAGAGAATAGTCGAATTCATCAGTTGAATCCTGCTAACATCCAGTTTGGTAAGTTGTATGCTGACCATATGTTGGTAGCTCACTATGAAGATGGTGCGTGGAAACAGCCTGAGATCGTTCCATTCGGAGATCTGCATCTGAGTCCTGCTACTACCTTTATGCACTATGGCCAGGCCATATTCGAAGGTGTAAAGGCTTATAAAGACCAGCAAGGTAACCCTGTTATCTTCCGTCCGCACGACAACTGGAAGCGTATGAACCGCTCTGCGGCACGTATGGCTATGCCCGATGTACCGGAAGATATCTTTATAGAAGGTATGCGCCAACTGGTGAACCTTGACAAAGCATGGATACCTACGGAAGAAGGTACTTCGCTATACCTGCGTCCGTTCATGATCGCTACCGACGAGTTCATTGGTGTGAAACCTGCTGAGAAGTTTACATTCCTTATTATTACCAGCCCTGCCGGCCCTTACTACTCCAAGCCTGTATCTATATATGTGCAAGATAAGTTTGTACGTGCATTCCCGGGTGGTATTGGTTTTACCAAAGCTGCGGGCAATTACGGCGCCAGCATGTATCCTACCCAGCAGATACGCGAAATGGGCTATGACCAGATCCTCTGGACCGATGGCTACGAGCATAAGTATGTACAGGAAATAGGTACGATGAACGTGTTCTTCGTAATAGGCGATACGGTGATTACTCCTGAACTGGGTGAAACCATTCTGGAAGGTGTTACCCGTGATAGCGTTGTAACCCTGCTGCGCGAGAAAGGCATTAAAGTAGAAGAGCGTCCGCTGAGCATCGACGAGATAGTAGCTGCACACAAAGCAGGTACTTTGCGCGAAGCATTCGGTACAGGTACTGCTGCTTCTATATCGCATATTGCCGAACTTACCTACAACGACTACCGTATGGAGCTGCCTGCAGCTGAAACATGGGAGATATCGGAGTGGGTGAAGAAAGAAATGAACAACATCCGCTACGGTAAAGTTGCCGATACACACAACTGGATCGTAAAAGCATAAATTGATACAATACTCTGACAAAGCCCCGGGAAATCGGGGCTTTTTTGACTTTGGGCTGACATGGAATTTCCTTAATTTGTATCAGCGACTAACATAAAACTGACCCTTATGCTAAAACTTGTCTTCCTGGTGATCATTTATATTTCGATAGCCATTGCCACATTCACCACACCCGATTCAAACGCGCCGAAGGAAAAGGCAGGTACGGTAGCTGTTAAGTAGCAACTGCTAAGAATATTATAAATCGGCCTTGCAGAAATGTTAATATGCTCAAGTCCGCTTAGTTTTTAAGATTGTACTGTGTTCTTTTGCATACACCATTCGTGTATGCTTTTTTATTACCTCTCCTTAAGGCTCAAACAATTTCTCCGGTTCTATCGTTTCAGCGATATTCATCCGCTCATTGGTATTCCCGTTACCTTGATATTATTCGCCTTCGGGTCGGCCTTGCTTTTCGAGAAAGTGCCGATGCCCGAATGGCTGTACCTCATAGCAACACTGGGAGCTGTGATGGAACTACAGGGCGAGAAAACCAATGCCTACCTGCGGCAAATGCTATCGCAAGTAAACTTCTTCAAAGCCAAGCTGGGTGAAAACCTGCTGATACTGCTGCCATTCATCGGTATAATGGTCTGGAAGCATGCCTGGATACAAATAGCATTGACGATAGCGTTGGTGGTACCATACTCCTGGTTTAGTGTAAAAATGCCGAAGCCTAAGCTGAAGGCGATGCGTACACCCTTTGCGCCCTACGCGTTTGAGCACAACATGGTGTTCCGGTCGGTGTCTATGATGTATGTGGGCTATGTGCTGTTGCTCATCACCGGGGTAGTGGTGCAGAATTTTTATGTATTCCTGGCGCCATTTTTCCTGTTGCTGTTCTTTACCATTGTTACTTACGGGCTGCCTGAAGAGCCTTATTATATATGGGTGTACCGGACAGGCGCCAATAAGTTTTTGCTGCGCAAGCTGAAGACATTGGTGATAAACTACCTGATCACTTTTTCACTGTTTGCGCTGCTGGGGGCCGTATTTTATACCAGCCAGCTACCGATGATAGCGCTGAGCTTTGCTGTTGGGCTGCTTTGTATGATCGGCTGCCTGTTCATCAAATATCATTTTTATCCTAGCGCCATTGTGATACAGATAAGCCAGATGCTCTTCTTCGCGCTCACGGTGTCGTGCCTGGCATCGCCGCTGATGTTGCCCGCTGTTGTGCTGTTCCTGATCTTCTCTTATTTCAGGGCGCGTAGAAACCTTAAATACATTTTGAAATGCTGACAATAGAATCGCTGAATAAATCGTACGGAAGCAAACACGTACTCAAAAACCTGTCGCTGAGCTTTGCCGATGGACAGGTGCATGGCATCATAGGCCTCAACGGGGCAGGGAAAACCACTTTCTTCAACTGCATCTGCGGTATGCTCGACTATGAAGGGACTATTAAGCACGACCGTATAGAAATGCTGAAGAACCATATAGGCTATGTACCTACCGAGCCATACTTCTTTCCGCGTACGAAGGGTAGGGAGTACCTCGAGTTCATACGCCATGCAAAAGGGGAGAAGAGCATAGATGCCGCGGTGCTGCAATACTTCGACCTGCCGCTGGATGAGTATGTAGACAACTACTCCACAGGTATGAAGCGCAAGATCGCCTTTATGGGAGCGATGATCGGTAGTTCGGATATCTACATCCTCGATGAGCCGTTCAATGGGGTGGACATCAAGAGCAACCTGGTACTGAAAAAGAAGATACTCGACCTGAAAGCGCAGGGCAAGACGGTGCTGCTGTCCTCCCACATCATATCATCACTAGCTGAGATATGCGATGATGTATATATGCTAAAGGATGGAACCATTACCCGTCACTACATGCCGGAACACTTTGCAGAAATAGAGACCGATATGCTGGAACTGTAGCGGCAAATATTCTGTATTTTTAAACCATGAAACGCGGCCTTCTTTTACTTCTGCTTATCGTGCTTGTTGCTTGCAATGGCTATGCAGGCGATAAATATTATGTCTTTTACCTGCATGGCCGCATCGTAGAACTGCAAGGGCTGGAGGCCAATAGCCCTGAACATGGGCCTTACAAGTATAAGGAGATACTAAAGGCTCTGGAAGACAAGGGCTACATCGTGCTATCGGAAATGAGGGGAAAGGATACAGAGATGGAACCCTATGCCCGTAAAATAGCCGCACAGATAGACTGCCTGAAGAAAGCAGGCGTACCCGCTGACCATATTGCCCTGATAGGTGCATCGAAAGGGGCCTATATAGGTATGTACGTGGCAGGCATTGCTAAAGACAAAAAACTGAAGTATGTACTGATGGGCACCTGCCTGAATGATGCCAAGTACCCGCTATACGGCAAGGTGCTAATGATAAACGAGCGATCAGATTCGTACGGAAAGGGCTGCCAGCAACCCGACAAAACCAACATCACCTCTTATAAAGAGGTAATGCTGAACAATGGGCTGGGGCATGGGTTCCTGTACCGGCCATTGCCGGAATGGGTGGAGCCTGCAGAGACATGGATTAGGAAATAGGTTACATGTCTTTTTTTGGTCTTCCTGTTCTGCAGAGACTCGGCTGCAAAAAAGGGAATCATTCAATTGACTTCCATTCCCCTTTTTTGAAATAAACGTTGTTGAACTTAGAAGAGTAAAATACGAGATAAAAGCTCCAAGCGCTACGATACGTTGTGGGATTACTTCCCATAATATGATGCGTTGGTTGCTGCATATTGGTGATCAGTCGTTCCGAGCCATATGGCGCTGTGGTTGTAATGACTCCATGGTAAACTTTCAATATTTTCTTCCTATCGGTTACGTAGAAGTATATAGAGTCATTATCTTTTATCTCGAACCGGAAGTGGTCGTACTGCCAGTTGGCCTGTTTGCCCGGGAAAGTAGTCGCGGTCAACGACGTAGTGCCCGTAGTAATCATCTTTGTCAAGCTCCTTTTTTGCTTTGAGCCATTGGACAGTTCCGGAAATAAGGAGCAGCCCGAATATGCCCAGCCACATATATCCAATTAATCTTAATGTACTAGTTTTTTGTGTAACAAGCCAGGCAAGCAAAAGCAGTCCAGTTAATGGTACCACTACAAAAACAAAGAATAAGTTGAAGCCAAAACCCATTTGTCGAAAGATACTTTAGAAAGGCAGTATATACAAGCTAAGTAAAGCAACAGCTTTTTTCTTCCCCGGCGAGTCTCCTGAATAGGGACTCGCCGACAATCAAGGTACTGTAGCTTAAGCAGTAGCATTCAGCCTTCGGTCGCCAATGTCGCCGAGTCCTGCGTTGCAGAGACCCGGCTGCGAAAAAAAATGGCAAATCACCCCAAACAAGCCACAGAACGGCCTGGAAAACAAATAATACAGAATTATTTCTTTGTTTTCCTGATATATTTATATCTTTGCCCTCCCAAATTCTACTCAAAAGGAGGACAAAACAATTGGAAGAAAATCAAACAATCCAATCTCAAACAATGGGTCAAGAGTCTGCTCATGACGACTTTGACTGGAGCGTAGACAAACGCAACGTAGCTTCTTACTCAAAAGAGAAGCGCGACGAACTCGAGCAGGTTTATGACGGTACGTTTAAATCTATCGAGGAATCTGAATTGCTGTCGGGTACCATCGTGGGCCTTACCAAAACAGATGCAATTATCAACATCGGCTTCAAATCTGATGGACTGGTATCTCTCAACGAATTCCGCGATTTGTCGGATATCAAGATCGGTGAAGAGATCGAAGTAATGGTGGTAGAGAAAGAAGACCGTCATGGTCATCTGCACCTCAGCCGCAAAATGGCCCGCGCTACACGCGCATGGCAAAAGATCGTCGAGTTCTACAAGACGGGCGAAGTTGTTACAGGTACTATTACATCTAAGACCAAAGGTGGTCTTATCGTGGATGTATATGGCCTTGAAACCTTCCTGCCTGGTTCGCAGATCGACGTGAAGCCTGTTACTGACTACGATCAGTACGTGGGCAAAACTATGGACTTCAAGGTAGTGAAGATCAACGAAGCTATCCGCAACGCCGTAGTATCTCACAAAGCGCTTATCGAAAGCGATATCGAACAACAGCGCAGCGTTATCATCTCTCAACTGGAGAAAGGACAGGTACTGGAAGGTACTGTTAAGAATGTTACCGACTTCGGTGCGTTCATCGACCTGGGTGGTGTTGACGGTCTGCTTTATATCACCGACATTAGCTGGGGCCGCGTAACGCACCCGAGCGAAGTGCTGGAAAACGGCAAGAAACTGAACGTGGTTGTTCTCGACTTCGATGACGAGAAGAAACGCATCAGCCTTGGCCTGAAACAACTGACTCCTCACCCATGGGATAACCTGCCTGCTGAAATAACAGAAGGTGCTAAGGTGAAAGGTAAAGTTGTGAACATCGAAGATTACGGTGCATTCCTCGAGATCATGCCTGGTGTTGAAGGTCTGGTTCACGTATCTGAGATCACATGGTCTTCTCAGCCTATCAACGCGAAGGAATTCTTCAAGATGGCGGATGAGTACGAAGCTTCTGTTGTAACACTTGACAAAGACGAGCGCAAAATGAGCCTGTCTATCAAGCAAATGACGGAAGACCCATGGGAAACGATCGAATCTAAATTTCCGATCGACAGCCGTCATCAGGGTGTTGTGAAAAACATTACTCCTTATGGTGTGTTCGTTGAGCTGCAAACAGGTATCGGCGGTATGATCCACATCAGCGACCTGAGCTGGATCAAACGCTATAACCACCCGAGCGAGTTCACCAAAGTAGGTGAGAACATCGACGTGGCTATCCTGAGCATCGATAAAGAAAACCGCAAACTGGCGCTGGGCCACAAGCAACTGGAAGAAGATCCGTGGAACACATTTGAAACTGTATTCCCGATCGGTTCTGTACACGAAGGTATCGTAACTAAGAAAGACGAGAAAGGTGCTACAGTACAACTACAGTACGGTCTTGAAGCTTATGCACCTGCACGTCACCTGCGCAAGGAAGATGGTAGCAATGTAGAAGCAGACGAAACACTGCCTTTCTCCATCATCGAATTCGACCGCAACGACAAACGCATCATGGTATCTCACTCACGCGTGTGGGAAGCTTCTAAAGCTGAAGAGAAAGATGCTGCACGTAAAGAAGCCGCTGCTGATGGCGAAAAAACCAAGAAAGCAGTGAAGAACCTGCAAAGCAAAGTAGAGAAGCCAACACTTGGCGACCTCGGCGCGCTTGCAGCTCTTAAAGACAAAATGAAGAAAGCAGAAGAAGGCGACAACAGCTAGTCGAAACCTTAGAAAGCTTATCTGAATATTCGAAGCCACCTTTAAGGGTGGCTTCGTTGTTTGTGTAGTACTTCAGCAAGTCTGTTATCAAAATGGTATTGTTGAAAGTATCTCACTAATAATGTACAGTATAAAAGCCAACCTCTAACATTTTGATAATCAATTTATATTTATTAAAATAAGCTATTTTTGTACCGAACGGGGCATTTGAGACATGCTAACAGGATATGAAACGCTTAAGGAACTTAGTTTTCAGACCATTTATTGCCGCTGCACTGACCTTCGTTTTCCTTGGTGCCATTATCCAGTTTGCAGTTTACGAACGAAGCCGGGTCGTTGCTGAAAACAGCCATGTGGAACTGCACGAACAACTAGATAATGTACGTGATAGGATCAAAACAATTCTGAGCCAGAATATTTCATCGGCTAATGCACTGGCCGTTATCTATAAGCAATACGGCTTTGTAAAGGATTTTGAATCTGTAGCCGATGAATTGATGAGGCAAAATGATTTCATCGACTTTATACAATTTACCAACGACAGCTTTGTTATTGTAAAGGTATACCCAAACACTAATGCAATTGCCTTGGGGAAAAGCCTTTTAGACCATCCGCGTTTTCGGGAAGAGGCGCTGATTGCGCTCCGGACAAAGGAAATTCATTTTTCGGGACCGTATAAAATGCTTCTGGGGCCAACTGCTATTGCGGGACGGGTTCCTGTTTTTTCAGGTGGTAAGTTTATTGGCTTGTCTATAGTCGTTACCAAATTGGAGACTATTCAGGAACGAATAGTCATCAATAGACACAAGTTTATTTTTCAAATAGAAGCCGTGAATCCAATAACGCGACAAAAGGAGCATTTTTTTTGGAAGGGCAAAGTTGATCCAGCCACATCAAAGTCGGTATCTATTCCCGAGGCCAATTGGGTACTGACTGTCGCTTATGCACCGGGATACAAAAAGCCCAGCGATCTATATCTCATCTCTCTTTTTGGTATGCTGCTAAGTTTCATGAGCGCTGCTGTTGTTTATAGCAATGCAAAAAAGAATGTCCAGCTTGAAAAGATGGTTCAGATAAAAACACACTCTTTAAACGAAAGGATAAAGGAGCTCTCTACGATATACCAAGTAAACGAGCTGCTAAAAGAAGAAGGGCAGGAAGCAGAGCGAATAATGGACCAGCTGGTTGAAATTTTACCGAATGGCTGGCAGTATGAAGATTGCTGTGCAAAAATCATCTTTGACGGTAAAACTTATACCAGTAAAAACTACTCTTTGCCTATTGCTACGCAGCAAGCTGAAATTAGCCTGATAGATGGCAGGACCGGGACGATACAAGTCGGTTATGTAAAGGAGCATCGAATAGAGCATAACGGCCCTTTTCTGGATGAAGAGCAACACCTTATCGATACCATTGCAGATACCATAGCGGTATATTTCAATAAAGTGGCGCAGCAACGCCAGTTGCGGAAGTCTGAAGCGCGTTTCCGCGGGGCATTCGAACATGCCGCAATCGGTATGTCGTTAATGTCGCCGGAAGGACAATGGCTGATGGTAAACCCAGCACTTTCACTGATTACGGGATATTCGGAAGAAGAACTGTTACGTCTCTCTTTTCAAGATATCACTCATAAGGACGATCTGCAAAATAGCCTTACAACAATTCCACGGCTGGTTAGTGGAGAAGCAGAATACTATCGTGGCAAAAAACGCTATGTGCACAAGAACGGGCAAACGGTGTGGGTCAATATCAATGTGGCAACAATAAAAGACGAGTATGGAAAGTTGATGTATTTCGTTACCCAGGTGGAAGATGTAAGTGAAATGGTAGAGAGCCAGATGAAGTTTCGAGACCTGGTAGAGCGCTCCCTGGTAGGTGTATATATTGTGCAGGACGGGAAGCTAGCCTATGCAAATCCAAGGATCATTCAGGATTTTGGGTATTCGGAACAAGAACTTTATTCCATGCCCATAGAGCACTTAATATACCTTGAAGACCAGGAGAAAGTGCGAAGCAATATGGCGTCACGTTTGCGGGGCGATACAGAGGAAGCACGCTATGAAGCAAGGGTAGTAAGTGCAGACAGAGAGATTATATGGGTGGAAATGCTGGGGGCCATTACTATGTTTAGCGGCAAGCCTGCTATCATTGGTACTATGGTAGATATTACACGCAAGAAGATATTGGAGCTGGAACAGCAAAAAATAATCTCCGACCTGACACAAAAAAACAGAGACCTGGAACAGTTCTCCCACATCTTGTCGCACAATGTAAGGGCGCCAATATCTACTATGCTGGGGCTTATAGATGTCTACAATTCTTTTAGCGAACCGGCTGAAAAGCAGGCTGCTTTGGATGGAATAGATCAATCGGTACATAAACTTGAGCATGTGATCCGAGATCTTAATGATATACTCAGTGTGAAAAATGCACTGTCGGAGGTAAAGTCGAAAGTAAACTTGCAATCGCTTCTTGAAGAGGTAAAAAGTTTGCTTGATACGACAATACGTGGTAAAGAGGCTAAGATCATAGCCAACTTTGGAGATGTGACTGAGCTCTATACAATTCGTGCTTACATAACGAGCATCTTTTATAATATTGTGGCTAATTCTTTGAAGTATGCTCATCCTGGCCGTATACCAGAGATCAGTATCTCTGGTATACGGCTAGACGAACAGATTGTGCAACTTCGTTTTACCGACAATGGCATTGGCATCGATACAACTAAGAATCAATCGAAATTGTTTGGCCTCTACAATCGGTTCAATTTTACAGTAGAAGGGCGCGGGCTAGGCTTGTTTATGGTAAAGACACAAGTTGAGGCGCTTAAAGGCACTATTGAGCTTTCGAGCGAATTGGATAAAGGAACAGATATCTACATTCGGTTGCCGTTGTAGTTCTGGCCCAAGTTGTTCGTAGTTTGCAACTACGAACCTGCTTAATTAACTAAACCCACTGGTCAGGCCCAAGAATGCATTAGTTTTCAATAGATTTTTTCTATATCCGTTATTCAACGGATTGCATCTTATTGCTGTTAGTGATAGTTTTAGTTTCTAATAATTTAAATCCAATAACTATGAGAACAATTTTATTTGCGGCTTTATGCTTAATGTCTTTTAGCAGTAAGGCAGATTTCGTCATTAATAATACAACGTCTTGCGAGGTTAAGTTTCAGGTAGGTGTTGACAGATCCGGAGGGTGCTCGTATTACAATGCTATTGTCCCTACGACAATATTACCCGGTGCTACCATAGTCTATGCTAATCCATCCGTAATACCTTCCACTTCGTGGGTATTTACTCCCACCCCGATCGCATCAGATGTGTTTACATGGCTGCGAGTATACCCAAGCACTGGTACATGCCCTGGTACGGGAAATCAGGTAAGTGGTTCTTGCGGGCCATTCACAATGGGGCCCGTTTCTATGACAACTTATGATGCCTCGCTTGGATGTGCGTCTTGTGGAACCACCAATATCGAGTGGACCGTTGTAGGCCCGGATATTATCGTTAATATATACCCATAGTCTGTATTTTTATAGTGTCAGTGGCATGCCACTGACACTATAAAAATTGTTGTCTGCCTTGTAAGTTGATTACTCATACACCATCCTGCCCGAGGCTGCAATGCCTGCTTCGCCTGTTATTTGGTAGAAGTATATACCCGGTGCGAGTAGGGTTCCTACTACAATGCTACTGGCAGCTTCCAGATCTTTTATCATCACCGTTTGCCCGAGCGCATTTACAATACGTATATGGCCAGTAATGGGCGTTGGCAGGGTAATAACGCTGGTACTATTGGCCGGGTGGGGTGCAATGGTCACTTTATCCTGCAACGGTTGCTCGTCGGTGATGCCCAGCGTACACGTCCTTGAATCCATAACGTAGCCGTTTTTCAACTGTGGAATATAGACAGCTGTATTACCTACTTTAAAACAGGAAAGCGGAATGAAGCCATCCACGGCAAAACCAACGAGGAATGGAAACTGTGCTATCTGCCCTATGCCTTCTATAACGGTATTACCCAAATAGGCAAAGGTTGGATTTTTTACAGAAGCAAAGTATTGCACTACATGACTGGTACCATTTATCTGTACCGAGTCAACCGAATGTAGCACAAACACACTGTCGCCCCACTGGATGCTGCCATCGTGTATGATAGTGTCGCCTGGCATCATATTGTAGTCATACAGTACGCGCTCCGGCGAGCTTGCCTCTTTCTTATGGTACACTATGCGCGCCGAAGTATCCTCTCTGAACCACCCCCATGTGCTATGCACATAGCTTTGTCCACCTATCACCGAGTCTTTGTCAAACGTAGTGACCATGTTAATGTAAGAAGGTGGCCCGGCAAGATTTGGTTCTGAAACGATCCATTTGTTTTGCTTGTTGGTGTAGTGGATCTTCTGTGCAGAAGCGGTAGCGGTCAATAAAGCAAAGGAGAAAAGAATGTAGAGTTTTTTCATAGGATTTTTTTTTAGGTAGTACTAATGTATGACTCATTAATTAATCTAATGTCATCGATATGTCTCGTTTTTACTATCCATTTCCTCCCATATAGTTTATTGTCCATCATCCAGCAACCTTCTCAACGCATTGTAAGCTGTTTCGCCAAATGCGCGTGGGTTAGATACCTGTTGTATACGGTCGAGTGCTGCGGTAATTCGCTTCTCGGCATAGTGCTCATATATGTACAGGCTTTCGTCTATGGCCAGCGGCTTTATCTGGTGATCTTTGATCTTGCTCCTTGCCGTTACAAGTGCCGTCATATAGTGATGGCGCTCCATGTCTTTAGCTGTATAGCCTTCGGGTATTGGTGCTGTTGCTTCTTTTTTACCTTCCGTTAGGTCGGATTCCTCGGTGGTGGTCTCGATTACTGTGTGGGTATCACCTGCTTCTTTACGTGCTTTGCTGCGGCCTGTGTAGCTTATTGGCGAAACCAATAACTCATCCACCACTACCAGCAGTTCGTATACCTCTATCAGGTCTTTCAGCAGCAGGGCAAACGCTTCGCGTTCCATACCCACCTGGCCTCCCAGGCGTATCATGCGCTTTTCATTATATCCGATTCCCGTGCCACCTTCGCTATGCAGCATCTCTATGATCATCCAGTATACTCCATAGCCTGCGGGGCCATGGTCGCCCACGAGGGCTGCTATTTTTTCATTGGTACGTGCGTCTGTTGCGTGTCTTAAGGTCTTTGCTTTTGGCATGAGGATAGAGTTTATATAGCAAAGATGAACAGATCACTGGTAATGATCTTTTTGGCACACCCCCCTTTTTTATGGCGCGGCTAGGTAGGAAACAAGCGGCGAAACCAAATCGACTACACTATCACCATCTTATTTATGAGTTGCGTATACTAAAATACTTATTATTATATTACATTTATCTGATTAAACGTACCAAAATGCGTACCTCCCTTCTTACAATCCTGTCGGTTCTATTTTGCTTACTAGGTTGGGCACAGCCAAGCCCCAACCATATCCCTAACGGCAATTTCGAGCAATACCATACTTGCCCTACCGGGTTTGCACAAGTACGCGGCTATTGCAAAAATTGGCGCGGGTATAGCGCCGGCACTTCAGATTTCTTCCATGCTTGTAATGGCGGCACCTATGCCGGGGTACCTACCAACCAGGTAGGCACGCAGGCTGCTGCCGATGGGCTGGGTTATGGCGGGATTATTACCTATCTGAGCTATTTGAATTACAGGGAGTACCTGTCTACAGATATCACACCAATGGTACCAGGGCTGCGTTACGACGTATCGTTCTCCATATCTCTGGCCGACCTGTCCGACTTTGCGACCGATGGTATAGGTATGTTCTTTTACGATGAATTTTATGATACGATAGGTGTTCTATATCCGCTCGACTTTATCATTACACCACAGTTGTCTTTTAATAGTTATGGTGTAGATACGGCAAAAACCACGTGGCTGCGTATGTCGGCAAGTTACATACCCGACTCTGCCTACGACCATATCATTATCGGCAACTTCAATAACAATTCTAATACTACAATTGTGAATGTCGGAAGCAGCAGCGGACATGCATATTATTATATTGATTCAGTAGTAATAAAGCGCAATCCTTACATAAAGTACAATTTCAATCCGCCTGCGTTATGCGCAGGCGATACGATCAATATCCCTTATATAGTAGAGTCGTCCACGCATTACAGTCTGAGCAACGTGTTTACGCTGGAACTGTCGAATGCGTCGGGCAGTTTCGCTTCGCCTACGGTCATTGGTACACTTGTGACGCCCTTTACGAATACTATACGGGGAATTATCCCCACCACTATACCGCCCGGCAGCGGTTACAGAGTGCGGATCGTAGCAAGCTCGCCGGGCGAGGTTTCGCTAAATAATGGTTATGATATTACCATCCGCCCATTACCTGCAGTAAGCGGTTCATCCAATAGCCCTATTTGCGAAAACAGCACGTTAAATCTGTCTGCTACCTCACCAACCGGCACGGGCTATACATGGGTCGGCCCCAATGGATTCACCAGTACTTCCTCGTCGCCATTTATATCGCTTGCTAAAACGATACACAGTGGTGCCTATACCGTGCGTGCTACGCTTAACGGTTGCTTTTCTTCGCCTTACATGGTCCATGTTGTGGTGAACAAGCCATCGACCATTGGTGCATATGCAAGCCCTGACGATACGATAATGCCAGGGGAGTACGGCACAATTCGTAGCCTTTCCTAACAATGCCGGTATAGTACCGAGCTACCAGTGGTACAAGAACTTTGCGCCGATACCGGGTGCAAATGCACTGGTATATGCTACCAGTAGTGTAGTAACTGGCGATAAGATACATTGTGAAATGACTGCAACCGGTATTTGTGCGTCTCCGGTGGTTGTCACCACCGATACATTTGAGATGGTTGTATTGCCTATTATTACAAAACCATCGGTAAAGATCACTGCTGCGTCCGGCTTTGGAGTCAGGCCCTCTGACACGGTAAGATTCACAGCAAGCGTGTCTAACGGTGGCACTACGCCCAAATATCAATGGTATAAAAATGGAGCGATATTGCCGGGTGCTCAATATGCAACACTTACTTTATTCGGGCTTTCTTATAGGGACATGATCCATGTGAACATCATCAGCGAAGACCCTTGCGCCCAGAATAAAAATGCCTCCGATACGGTATGGATGCAGTTCCCCTTATCAGTAGGAGAAAGCCATAATGAGGCGCTGATGTTGTCTCCAAATCCTAATAGTGGCGCTTTCACGATAAAGAATATTTCATCGGGCGAGGCATTGGTTACAATTTATGATGCGGTAGGGCGTCTGATATTCCAAAAAAGGGCACAGGTGGTAGACGGTATGATACAGCTGGCAATCGATCTGGTTGCGGGCAGTTATATACTGAAGCTGGAAGAAAATGATAAACCCAGGATGCTGCACTTTAGCGTAACGAAGTAAGTTCTGCTGGAAACAGGGTACTAAAACCTATAAATAATACCCGGCTGCAGCACACCATAGCTATAGTTAACTGTTACAGAGGCTGTGCCTTTTAGCTTTCTTGCGTTCATTAATTTGGCAAACCTGTGGTAGTTGTTAACTACTACACGTCCGCATAGGTAGCCGATGGTAGCGCCTATAAGTGCATCGGTAGCCCAATGCTTGTTCTCTGTAACCCTGCTAATCCCTACCAGCGATGCAGCGCTGTATGCTACAATAGGTACAATAATGCTTTTGCGATACTCCATGGCGTAAACGGTTGCTGCGGCAAAGGCTGCAGTAGTATGGCCCGAAGGAAAGGATTTAAATTCATCGCTATGGTTTAGCGACGGTCCGTGGAACTTTGATGCAGCCTTACCAGTCGCCGGGTCGATATAGTCAGGTCGCTGGCGGCCAGCTGTGTTCTTTATTACCGCCATTATCACTGCCGATGTTATGTAGCTTTGCGTTGCGAGCAGGGTAGTAGTTTTGACTTTCTCATTTTTAAACACAAAACCATATACTCCGAGGCTTATTAATGTATAGGTTTCATAGTTGGCGCCCAGGTGCGTTACCTGCCTGCTTACTGTTCTTACTGTACTGCTGTTGTTACGCCATTCAAGGGCCTTCTCTTGCAGCGGCTCATCGGCAAAGGAAAGGACCGCGGTGCCGGCTACCAGCCCGCCAAATCTTATCCAGTCTTGCTTGTTGCCACGTATAGGCGCGGTCACCTGTTGCTTGAGATCGCTCCATAGCAGCTTGAAATAGATTGGGAATGTGATCCTTGTTGTTTCCGTATAAGCTTCCGATCTGGTGTCATTCACCTGCGCTACCGTATCGTAATGGCTCTTGAGGCTGTCCAGGTCTTTGTTGATATGCACCTGGGCACAGGCATTATCGGTGCATGCAACCATCAGGACAAATAGTAATCGTTTTAGCATAGGCTATCTATCCGACGTAAATATTATTCCATCAATATGAGGTGTCTAAATGTCATACCGCACTTTGTCGTCTCGATGGGTGTCCGCTATTGGCCTGCACCGGATATGATGTCTAACTAGGGCGTTTATCATCCCTGGAGCGGTCTCAAGCTTTTGTTCATTCATCTGTGAACTGTCCGACCTTTTTACCATTAACCTTTTCAGAAAAGTGCAGGTCATATTTCGACAATTAAACCCCATATTTGCCGTCAAATGCTTTATTACCTGCTCCTTTGATAACCAGCAATCGTATAAAAGCATAAAACCACCCAAAGAGTGGTTTATGCTTCAGTAGCCTCGCCAAGAATCGAACTTGGATCTAAAGTTTAGGAAACTTCTATTCTATCCATTGAACTACGAGGCCATCGCTATTCGGCTGCAAATATCTAGTTTACACCCCATTTTTCCAATAGCTGGCTGTATTATTAAGTACCTTTGTGTTAATGATTGATTAACAGCCTTGTAAACAGAGCTATCGATTACGAAAAAACATTAAGTTTGGCCGTTAATTGATAGACGACAGGTAGATTGATAGCAAATTGTTCATAGTTCTAAGCCAGGAAAACCCAATGCAATGCGTGATAGATTAGTTTATCTAAAAAGCATTTTATTATTCTCCGTTATTATAACCATCCTCTTTACGTCGTGCAGTAGCACCGATGATAAGAGAGATGTGCTCATTTCCCCCCAGCTGCACGAAGCAATAGAGGTTGCTACGCAGAAGTTTGATTCCGGTTACACGAACCAGTCGATTAAGTTCTTAGATTCGGTATACGAATCCTCTGGTTATGTAAGCGTTAGAGACCGGTTTCAATACTACAACTTCCTTTACGACCATTACAACCGCGTAAACAGGCACAATACCGCCAAATCATATGTAGATAGTATGTTGGTGCTAATTGAATATACCGACAATACTGATGAAATGGCCGCGGAGTATGCAGAAGCCAACTACTTCATGGGCGATCTTCTGTTTGATGAAGGGTATTATGAGGACGCCTACAAATACTACTATAAAGCTAAGACCATAGCTAAAACACAGAAAGATGCCTGCAGGCTTGCGTATTACGACTACCGCATAGGTATGGTGCTGTACAAGGACGAGCAGTTTAGCAATGCTGTACGCTCATTCAAACAAGCTTATTTCGAGACATCGGCCTGCAACAGCGACTTTGCCTTTTTCTACCGCAAGCAGGAGATACTGGATAATATAGGGTTGTGCTATTACAAGCTGGATATGCCCGATAGTGCATTGGTGTATTATCATAAGGCTTTGTACGTGATCGATACCAGCTGTAATGGTTACGTGACGTCTCGGGTAAGGCTTTGCAACACTGCTAAGGCTGTTATTTGGGGTAACATGGCATCCGCCTACAGTGCATTGGGCAGGAAAGATACTGCAGAAATGCTGATGCTAAGCAGCATCGGTATGAATAGCCAGCATTCCTATGACCCGCACGATGCGCAATCTACGCGACTCAAACTCGCTGCCTTGTATCTTGAACAAGGCCGTCACGAGGAAATGAGCAAGGTGTTGAACGAAATAAAGGCTATTGACGTGGACCACGGCAACAAAGAGGTACAGGTTGGTTACCACAACCTGATGTGGCAGTACCTGAAGTCTATCGGTGAGTCCCAGGCAGCCTATGCGCATCTTAGTCATTATGTTTCACTTAGTGACTCTATCCGGAAGGTAAATAAAAACGTACTACTTCGCGACATAGGCGAGGGAGTAGCCAGTCTGGAGAAACAATACCAGATAGAAGACCTGAATAAGCAAACGGAGGTAAGGAACATCTCATTGGTTATTGCGGTGCTTATCTTCGTGATGGCAGCCATCATCTTCTCGCAGCTTATCTATACCTGGAAAAAGACTAAGGACAACGTACAGCAGCTGACTGCCGCTAACGCCCAGGTAAAGGAACAAAAAGGCAAGCTGGAGCAGGTGCTGATGGAACTGCAAAAGGCCGATGAAGAGAAAGACCGCATCCTAAAGGCAGTATCGCATGACCTAAGGAGTCCAATGAATATCTCATTATCGCTGACAGAGCTGATATTGTCCGAACGCGAGAACCTTTCTGAAGAGCAACTGGAATATATAGAGCTTATCCGCAACTCCTGCAATAATGCCCTCAGCCTCACTAAGGAGCTGCTGGATGTTGCTACGCTCAATACCGAGCTGATGATAAAGGAGTGGGTAGATCTGAACGAGGTGGTGAGCAAAAATGTGGAGGTGCTCCGTTTCCGCGCGGCGGAGAAGAAGCAGCGTATATCTATGCAGTTGCCCGAGAAGTCAATTAAACTCAAGATCAATCGCGATAAGGTTTCGCGCGTGGTCAACAACCTTATCAATAACGCCATTAAGTTCAGCCCTGGCCAGTCGCAGATCAATATTAAGGTACATACCGAGCGTAGGGGCGCTACTATATCAGTAACCGACCACGGTATTGGTATACCTGATGATCTGAAAGGGAAGGTATTCGACCTGTTTACGGAGGCTAAACGAATAGGTACATCGGGCGAAGAGCCTTACGGACTAGGATTGTCTATATCTAAGCAGATAATAGATGTACACGGTGGTAAGATATGGTTCGATAGCCAGGTAGGGAAGGGAACCACCTTCTACGTATACCTGCCCGACCAGTACAACAACTATGTAAGGAAAGTATAGTTTTCGCCTGTTATCTTTTTATTTCCATTCCAAAGTCTGCAACATTTGCTCCATGTCTTTGCGCAGGAACTCGTTAACGGGTTTCAAAGAATCAGCATTTGGCATAACATCGAAGTAAAGCGAGCCGTGTATGAAGTGCTTTGCAGAATCTGTCACGTAAAATTGGTAGGCCGAAGCTGCATTTCCGGTCACATTATACAGCTCACCATATACCCTTGCATCGTGTCGTTCTATTTTAAAAGGCGCTATATAGTCTGCTTTCTTAGTGTGGAACTGCGTCATTTCGTATGCATCACCTATCAGCTTTATCAGCGGTTGCGATGGTGTTATTTCTTTATACGTCATATACACAATACCGCCCAGTGAAGTAAAGTCAATATTCATCCAGTAGGGGTTATCGGGCTTTTCGCCGAAAAAACTGGTGTCTTTTATAACATTGCCATAAGTAGGGTACTGAAAGCGATAGGGAAACCCTGGCGCATCAAACGGCCTATATGCATGTTCGGGAAAGTCGACCAGATAATAACCGCGCGGTTTAGGCACGTAGGTTTCGGGTCGGCAAGACAATAAGAACACAGTTGAAAACAGGAAGGCTGAAATGCGCATCATATCCGTCAAAGCTAATCAAAACTGTTTTATTGCAGAAACGGCTACATTCAGGTAATAATCCTGGCCTTAACTAAAAGGAGTGCGTTTCTTTTGCTAATTTTGCAGCCACATCCTCTAAAAACTTTAATGATGCAAGACCAACAGCCACAGGAACAGCAGCTAAATATAGAATTGACAGAAGAAATGTCGGAAGGTGTTTATTCTAACCTGGTTATCGTAACACATTCATTCGCCGAATTTGTGCTCGATTTCGTGAACGTAATGCCGAATGTACCGAAGGCAAAGGTGAAGTCGCGCGTGGTAATGACGCCGCAACACGCTAAACGCCTGATGCGCGCACTGGTAGAGAACGTAAAACGTTTCGAAGCGCAGCATGGCACCATTAAAGAGCAGGAGCAGGTAAATGTTCCGTTCAACTTTGGCGGTACTACCGGCCAGGCATAAGCTCCGGAAAACTATACTAATACTCATTAGCAACGTCGTATGAACGATAAGATTTTAATATTAGATTTTGGTTCGCAGTACACACAGCTTATAGCGCGTGGCATTCGCGAACTGAATATATATTGCGAGATACAGCCTTGTACCAAGCCGATACAGTACGAGCCAAACCTGAAGGGTATCATCCTTTCGGGTAGCCCATTTTCTGTAAACGACCCCAATGCTCCCAAGCCTGATATAAAGGCAATGGCCGATCAACTGCCTGTGCTGGGTGTATGCTACGGCGCGCAGCTTGTTGCACAGCAGTACGGCGGTTCGGTAGGTAAGTCTACACACCGTGAGTATGGCCGTGCGCACTTGCAAGGTATGGTAGACGATCCGCTATTGGCTACCATCAGCGATGGTTCGCAGGTATGGATGAGCCACAGCGATTCTATCGGGGAACTACCTGCAGGGTTCAATATCATTGCCCATACGGAAGCAATACCGGTGGCTGCGTATAAGGCCAGCGCTGATTTTGCGAAAAATGCAGTGTACGGCATCCAGTTTCACCCAGAGGTGACGCACAGCACCGACGGACGCCAGTTGCTGAAGAACTTTGTGACGGATGTATGCTGCTGTAAGCAAGACTGGACACCGGCTGCTTTCATCGAAGAAACAGTTGCACGCATAAAAAGTGAAGTAGGAGATAGCAAGGTAGTAATGGCGTTGAGCGGTGGCGTAGATTCTACGGTAGCTGCTACGCTGATACACAGGGCTATTGGCGACAACCTTTATTGCATATTTGTAGACAATGGCCTGCTCCGCAAGAATGAGTTTGAGCAGGTAATGGAAGGTTACAAGCATCTTGGCCTTAATACGCAGGGCATCGATGCCCGCCAGCGTTTCTACAAAGATTTGGATGGTGTGTCTGATCCCGAGCAAAAGAGGAAGATCATTGGTCGGTTGTTCATCGATGTATTCCACGAAGAAGCTATCAAGATAAAGGATGTGAAATTCCTGGGGCAGGGTACCATCTATCCTGACGTTATCGAATCAGTATCGGTAAACGGCCCTTCCCAAACCATTAAATCGCACCACAACGTAGGTGGCCTGCCGGAGATCATGCATATGTCGCTGGTTGAGCCTTTGCGTTACCTCTTCAAAGATGAAGTGCGGAGAATAGGTCGCCAGCTGGGTATCGATGATATCTTCCTGCAGCGTCACCCGTTCCCGGGTCCGGGTCTCGGCATACGCATACTGGGTGCGGTGAGCGAAGAGAAAGTAAAACTGCTACAAGAGGCGGATGCTATCTACACGCAACACTTGCGCGATAGTGGCTACTATAGCCAGGTATGGCAAGCTGGCGCAATATTACTGCCTGTACAGAGTGTAGGTGTAATGGGCGATGAGCGTACTTACGAATTCACCGTGGCGCTGCGTGCCGTTACTTCGGTAGATGGTATGACGGCTGATTGGGCACACCTGCCTTACGACTTGCTTGGCAAGATGTCGAACGATATAATCAACCAGGTAAGAGGCATCAACCGTGTGGTTTACGACATAAGCTCTAAGCCACCGGCAACTATTGAGTGGGAATAGAGACTAGCAATACCATGAAGAAACATGTCAAACTGATTTTCTTATTTACGCTTCTGTTTGTTGGCCATAGCCAGCAAGCAGAAGCCCAGTTTTGGAAAAAGTTATTCGGTAAGGATGAGCCCAAGCGCAAAACGCCCGTAAAGAAGCCTGCGGTTAAAAAAGATAAGCCAGCCGCGCCGAAAACCACTACCAACACAAAGAAAAAGTTTGATATAAACTACCCGAAATCTGTTACCAAACAGCGATACAGGATAGATGTCCTGGTACCGCTATATCTCGACGAATTGGTGGTTGACGGGAAACCGGTCAACAAAGGCCGCTTCCCCGATAAGGCAGTATCTGGTATGGACTTCTACGAGGGGTTGAAGCTGGCAGCTGATACTTTGGATGGACAGGGCTACAATATTGACGTGTATGTGCACGATATCACAGATTCTAAACATACCCCGGAAGCTCTATTAGCTAAAAAAATATTGGATTCATCTGATCTCATTATAGGCGCTGTACAATCGCAGCAGATAGGCGGTGTAGCAAAGCTGGCCAATAAGAACAAGGTCAATTTCATTTCGGCCTTGTCTCCATCGGATGCCGACACAAAGGAAAATCCTTATTTTATACTAATGCAGCCATCACTGGAAACGCATTGTAAGTGGATAGTAGATAGGCTGGGGCGGAAGTACAAAAACAAAAAAACAGTGCTTTATTATCGCAACTCGGTGCCGGTAGACAAGGAGGCCTATGAGTACGTTACCGCCGATAAAGACATTTCTTACCAGCAAGTGTTAGCTAACACGCTACCCACAAAGCAGCAACTTACTCCATTATTCGATAGTAATTCGGTAAATGTAATTACCGTTGCGGTGCTTGATGTTGCATATGCTGAGTCTCTGTTACAACAGCTCTCGCAATGGTTTCCGCAGTACGACTTTGAGGTGTATGGCATGCCTTCGTGGCGATCGCTATCCGGGCTTCGGAAGACTGGGTCTTATGCGAATGTAACCATTAACATCACTGCTCCTTTTTATTTCGATGGTTCTACGGCCTCCGGCCAGTCCATAGCGGCTATGTACAAGAAAGCCTACGGCAGCAGCAAACCCGGCGAAATGGTGTACCGTGGTTATGAAACTATGTATTGGTTTGCATATCTGCTAAATAAGTACGGTACCATCTTCAACGAAAAACTGAATGACAACGGCATTGCGCCCTTTACCCGCTACGAAATAAAGCCTAAATGGGATGCAAGCGGAAATCTGCTGTACAATGAGAATATGCACGTTCATCTGTATCGCTACAAAGACGGGTCGTTTACAGTAGAGTAGAGAGAAAAGGCTGCTTATGCGCCCTTTACCGCATGTGACAATTGCGCTTTAGCCCTGATTTTTGTCTTCCTGATATATGCCAGCACTACAAAGGTTACCAGGTATAACGCTAGCTGACAAGCAACGATCAATGTGGTGTCGAAGTTCTGCATAGCTATAGTAACACCGATTATCAAGGCGTTCAGCAGCACGATACAAACATCCAGTTGCGTAGCTTTCAAGCCTGCATCCTGTAGGTAGTGATGTATATGTATGCGGTCGGCACGGAAAGGCGAACCACCCGTTGCTATTCTGGTAACAAATACTCTGAAACAATCAAATACAGGCACCGAAAGGACCGCAAGACCCGTTGCCAAGAGTGCCTGTGGCGTTGTGATGTAGTTGGAAAGAATGGTGCTACTATATGTTGCAGGATCGTAGCTGTTAATAAAGAGGATAGCGAGCACCGAGACTATAAACCCGATCATAAGCGATCCTGTATCGCCCATAAATATCCTGGCAGGAGCAATATTGTATCTCAGGAACCCGACAATAGCGCCAGCCATGCTAAAAGCAACTACTGCTTCGCTTACTTTACCCATCGATGCCAGGCAAGTACCCAGGAATAAACAATACAGCAGGCCACAGGAACCGGCCAGTCCGTCTACACCATCTATCAGGTTGAACGCATTGGTAACAAATACGCAACCAACGATGCTGAATCCAATACTGATCCAATAGGGAAGCTCATGAATGCCAAAGAGCCCATGTAGCGATGTAAGGCGGATATTCGCAAAGAACACTATGATAACCGACGGTATGAATTGAGCCAGAAATTTTTTAGAAGGGCTTAACGAAATAAGGTCATCTACGATACCTAGTAAAAAAAGCAACAGGCAAGCAGCTGCAATAAAATGCCAATCGTTAAAACTACCCGGCATTACAAAGAATGATGCTGTAATGATATATGCAAAGAATATTCCTAGTCCGCCAAGATTGGGCACTACGCGCGTATGCAGCTTCCGCTGATTATCGGGCACATCGAAAAGCCGTTTGCGCGATGACACGTAAATAATACGTGGAATAGACGACAAGCAGATAACAAGTGCGCAAACAAAAGCAATAATATATAAGATAGCGGGTTGAGATGGGATCATGTACAACTCGGAATTTCCTGTTCTGTAATGGTTATAACAACAACGAAATCGGATTGTTCAAAACGATCCGGGACCTAAAGATAAACATCTTGATGTATAATCTAAAGGTGTAACTGGTTAATTTTCAATTATATCCGTATTTGCTGCCTATGTGGTGTCACCTGCTGATAATTTGCTAGATATATTTTTTGATAAACTTGTATATGTTGAAGTCGGGTTGCTGCATAGTGTCCGATAGTTCGTTGCGTAGGACGGCCTTATTGGTATGTCGCATCTTGTGCGCCTGTATCAACTGCCAGCTTTTTTCCGTAAGCATGTACAACCTATTATCCGTCATCTTGTTGTAGTTAACAAAGAAGTCGGTTATTGCTGTGTCCAGTTCATCTACACCTGTATGTTTGCTGGCAATCGTTTTCACCACAGGTATTTCCTTTCCATCAACAGCCTTTTCGTGTACCAGTATCCGAAGGCTGCGGTACATCGCATCAGCCATTTCGCGGTCGGCCTTATTTACCACGAAGATATTGGCGATCTCCATAATGCCTGCCTTCAGCGTCTGTATCTCATCGCCTGCCTCCGGTACCAGTGCCACGATCGTGCAGTCGGCCAATCCTGCTATTTCTACTTCGCTTTGCCCAACACCAACGGTTTCTATTAATATGTAATCAAATACGCCGTTTTTTACCAGGTCTGATATCTCGATGATCTTTGGGTTTAGTCCGCCCAGTGCGCCGCGGCTCGCCAATGAGCGTATAAATACATTGTCATTATTGTAAAATTCGCTCATGCGTATCCGGTCACCTAGCAGTGCTCCATAATTAAAGGGAGAGGAAGGGTCGACAGCGATCACCGCCACTTTTTTGTTGTTACAGGTCCAAAATGTCAGGAGCGCATTTACAAGGGTGCTTTTGCCCGCGCCGGGTGGGCCGGTTATACCTATTACTTTGGCCTGCTGCGTATTATTAAGACTTTCAAGCAATTCGTGATAGCCGGGTAGCTCATTCTCTACAATTGTGATGCCTCTTGCAAGCGCTCTGAAACTGCCCGTTTGTATCTCTGCCAGAAGTTGTTTTATCTTGTCCTGCACTAAAAACTGTTTACGTACGTTTAGTATACCATTGTCAACCTGTGAGCAAAAATACTTTTCTTGATCATAAGCTGTTATCGAAGACCAATATAGCAATACTATGTTTGGTTTTGATGATGGCGGGCTTTTTAGTATCGCGGGCGTTACTATCTATTTCTGTAATTCTATTCATCGTAACAGCGCTCTATAACGTACACCCCCGCATGTGGCTAAAGGAAAAGTGGTGGCTGCTGTCGCTGGGTTGGATAGCATTGTACCTTCTGTCTTTCTTTTGGAGCGACGATAAGCCGGCTGCGGCTGCGCGTGTCGAGATCAAGTTGGTAATTATCTTCTTCCCGCTTGCATTTGCAATGCTTCCCGCGTTTACAGCAAAGCAATTGAAGATATTAACAGCTAGCACATGTACACTGTTGTTGTTTAGTATTGGCTACAGCTTATCATTCCTTATTCGCGATTATGAATACTATATATGGCGTTATTATATGTCGAATGTCCTGCCGGTGCTGGCTAAGAAAGACCATATAAGGTATAGCCTTACCTTATCGCTCTTCTCGGTTTGGTGTATGTATTTCTGGCCAAACCTTAAAGAGCTGTGGTTGCGTATTTTTGTAGGAATATCCGTAGCTATATTTATAGTCTTCCTACACATATTAGCTGTTCGCACGGGCCTATTATCTTTCTATATATTCGTTTTTGTGATGATTGTAGCTTTCGGGCTGCGAAAAAGTAAGGTATTGGCTATAGTCATATCAGCTGTACTGCTTGCTACGGTTTACTTGCTCGTTATGAATGTCCCTACGCTTAAGAAAAAGCGGGACTATTTCTTTTATTCTATTGAGCGCTACAACGAAGGTGACAGAAGCGGACATTACAGCGATATAGGTCGTCTTATGTCTTACAGTTTGGGTTGGCAGCTCATTAAGGAACATCCTGTTTTGGGGGTAGGCTCTGGTGACCTTATGACTGAAATGACCGCAAAATATAAAGATTGGTACCCCGAGGTCGACCAGGAAAAAGTTCTGATACCGCATAACCAATTCATGGTTATCGCACTGGCTGCCGGGATATCTGCCATGTTGCTTTTCGTTATTTGGGTGTTCGCGCCTTTAACACTTGTAAAAAAAGGACGTAACGGGCGCTACTTCTTTTGCGTATGGCTGATGCTATTTGCGCCTTTGTTGGTCGAGCCATTGTTGGAGGTGCAGTTCGGAGTATTTGTATATTTGTTCTTCCTGTTGCTTCAAAAGCATATGTTGAAACACAGTGCAGGCAGGAACGATTTTATTACCTCTAACTCATCAAATGACCAACTTCATACCCATATTTCCGCTTGAGATCGTAGTTTATCCCGGTGAGGCATTGAATCTGCATATCTTCGAGCCCCGCTATAAGGAACTGATAAACGAGTGTCATACCAATAAGAAGCCATTTGGTATTCCACCTGTGTTCAACAAACACATTGAGGAGTATGGCACACTGATGGAGATAACCGAGATCGTGAAAGTGTACGAAAACGGCGAAATGGACATCAAGACACGTGGTACAGAGATATTCAGGATACTGCATATAGTTCAGGAAATACCAGAAAAGCTTTACTCGGGTGCCGTTGTCAGCTACCCGTCAAATGTAATGGAGCAGGGTGAGTCGGAGCTCGCTAATAAGGTTTTTGGCGAGGTGAAAAGACTATATGAACTACTGGGCGTATCCGAGAAGTTCCCGGAAAAGAAGACATCCATGGTATCCTATGAGATTGCGCATTTCGTAGGGCTCACCAAAGTGCAGGAGTATGAGCTGCTCAATATATTTACCGAGATACAGCGCCTGGAGTATCTCCGCAGGCATTTAAAAACAATAGCGCCGGTAATAGAGGGTCTTGAACAGATGAAGGCGCGCGTGAAGATGAACGGACACTTTAAGAACCTATCAATCGACGACCTGAATATATGAGGTAAAATAGAATGCAGATAAATGATTCCGTTTTAGCGGGATTTTTTACTATTTTGGCAATAGACAACACACAAATCCATTAGCATATGTCAGCAACTCTTTGCATCGATTGGGGCAATAGCCGTGTTAAGGCCGCTATATTCAAAGACAAAAAACTGGTCGAAGTTCAGAACTTCTCCGATTCTGAAGCTGCAAATTCGCTGGCGTCCCTTATATCGCAGCATCAGCCCACCAAAGGTATTCTATGCTCTGTAGTAAAACATCCGCAGGACGTAGAACAGATGCTTCGAGAGAACCTGAGACATTTTTCTATACTGGATAGCAATACCCGCGTACCGATCATGAACGCGTATACGACTCCCGGAACATTGGGTGCCGACAGACTGGCTACTGTGGTAGCTGCTCATATGCTGAACCCGGATAAAAACAACCTGGTTATCAGCGTAGGTACTTGCATCACATACAACTTCATACAAAAGACACGTACGTACCGTGGTGGTGCTATATCGCCCGGGTTGCACATGCGCCTGAAGGCGATGAACCAGTTCACCGACAGGCTGCCGGAAGTAAAAGTAGATGGTGATCTGTTGCTTTTGGGATATGATACGGATACCTGTATGCGCAGCGGAGCTATATTTGGTATGGCAGCCGAAATGGATGGAATGATTGACCGTTTTGCCAGCCAGTACCCTGACTTTAACGCCATCTTAACGGGCGGTGACGGGCCTTTCTTTGCAAGCAAGCTTAAAAATAAGATATTTGCAGACCCCGACCTGTTACTAAAGGGGTTAAATCTAATCGTAGACTATAATGTGCCGCAACTTCAATAAGCACTTTCTTACCTCAGCAATCATACTTTCAACTGTATCGCCGGCATTTGCACAATTAACAGCGACCAATAACGCTTCTCAAGCCAATGAGAACCTTCCGTATTCGCGATACGGAATAGGAGAGCAGCGGAATGGTGTAAACACAATACTGAAACAAATGGGTAGCATTTCATCTGCATATGCTAACCCCTTTGCTGTGAATACCGACAACCCCGCGTCTTATGCAGCTGTAAGGCTTACGACCTATGAGGCAGGCGGCGAAGGCGTTGTGCGCAATGCAATGATGGGCAGTGATAAATACAGGACAGGAACGGCTACATTGTCATATTTGAACGTTGGATTGCCACTGAGTAAAAATGGCGGACTGGCATTTGGCCTGCGTCCGTATTCGCGTACCCGTTACAATATGAGGGGCGCGGACTCTATAGCCGGATTAGGTACTGTTGTTGAGAATTACCTGGGAGATGGGTCTATCAATTATGGATTTATCGGAGCAGGCTATAAGTTCAAAAATTTCAGCCTGGGTGCAAATTTCGGTTATCTGTTCGGTACTATCGACAACAGAAACTTATTAGTGCCCGATAGCTTTTATTCTTACGCAAGTGCAGTTACACGTTCGGCCAAAATAGGTGGCATATACTGGAAAGCAGGCGCACAGTATGAAGCCAAGCTCAAAGAAAAACTCTCTCTGCGATTAGGCGCTACAGCTACGTTGAGCCAATCGCTGAATGTATCGCAGGATGAATATTGGATATCTTTCTGGTCAGGAGTGGGATCTTCAGAGTTTAGCGATACAGTGTATGCTAATGCCGATGTAAAAAGTAAAATTACGTTACCGCTTTCTTATTCATTTGGCGCGCACCTGGTAGGCGGCAGCAACTGGATGGTAGGTGCGGATCTTACAGTTACACAGTGGAGCCAGTTTCGCAAATTCGATAAACCGGATCCTGCCGTTACCGATCAGACCTTTCGCATAGCGGTAGGTGGAGAGTATACGCCGGATCCTGCCGATACCCGTAGCTATTTTCAGCGCGTTACATATCGACTCGGCTTTAATTACGGCACCGAAAATATCCGCCTGCGGAATACGGATATGAACTACTATGCGGTAACAGGTGGCGTTAGTTTGCCATTCAAACGCTCTACCGATCGTATCCACTTGTCGCTGGAAGGCGGTAGCCGTGGCACAACTGTGAACGGATTGGTTAAAGAGAATTTCCTGCGTTTTGGTGTAGGTATCACCCTCAATGACAGGTGGTTCATCAAACGCAAATATGACTAAAATCAGTCTTCAAATATTAAAACAAACTTCCCGGAATATCATTCCGGGTATTTTGTTTATATGCCTTTTGCTGGCATCCTGCAAGAATGACCCCGATGACATTGCTGCGCTTGTAAACAAGAATACCATACAGGAGGACAAAGCCGACGATGTGACTATACTTTATAGTGAGAACGGGCAGACTAAGGTTAGGCTTTTTGCTAAAGAGTTTGTGCGCAATGAAGTAGCCAAACCACCTTTTGTAGATATGAAGCGCAGTATGAAGGTGGAGTTCTTTGATGACAGTATGAATGTGAACAGTGTACTGACCGCCAAGTACGCACGCTACTACGAAAAGCAGGGGAACGTACTGATAAGGGATAGCGTAGTAGTGGTAAACAAAAAAGGGGAGCGGCTGAATACCGAAGAGCTGATCTGGAACCAGAACGTGAAGAAGATATATACCGAGAAGTTTGTAAAAGTGCATACGCCTACGCAGATTATGTTTGGCAATGGCCTGGAGGCAAATGAGGACTTTTCCTGGTATGTGATCAAGAATCCAACGGGTATTGTGCAGGTGGACAAGTCGGAAATGCCTGAATAGCAATACTATATACTCACCCATATTATACCCCTATACACTTTGCGGGTATTTATTAAATTTGCGCCTTATTTACTGTTAATTAATCCGGTAATACATCCAAATGAAAAAACTACTGTTATCAGTTCTTGCAGCAGCATTCTTGTTGTCTGCACGTGCCGATGAAGGCATGTGGATACCTAGCCTGATAGGTAAGAACTACAATGAAATGGCTCGTATGGGCCTCAAACTTTCTAAAGAAGACCTGTACAGCATCAACCAGGCCAGCCTTAAAGATGCTGTTGTACAGTTTGGGGGAGGTTGCACAGGAGAACTGATATCGCCAAACGGACTGCTGATCACCAACCACCACTGTGGTTATGGTGCTATCGCAGGACTTAGCTCGGTAGAAAAAAACTACCTGGATAACGGCTTCTGGGCATACAGCCATGCTGAAGAGCTTCCGGCAAAAGATATCACCGCATTGTTCCTGGAGCGTATTGAGGATGTGACAGATGAAATAAACAAAGCGACGAAAAAGACGAAGGGCGATAAGTACAATAAGAAATTTGAAGAGATAAAGAAGAAGATTGAAGAGCGCAGCAATAACGGCGGTAAATATGTAGCTAACGTAAAGGAATACTTTAACGGCAACCAATACCTGCTGCTTATCTACAAAAAATATACAGACGTACGCCTGGTAGGTACACCGCCAAAATCGCTTGGTAAATTTGGCGGCGATACCGATAACTGGATGTGGCCACGCCATACAGCAGATTTCTCTATGTTCCGCGTATATGCAGATAAGGACAATAATCCTGCTGAGTACTCAAAAGATAACGTACCGTACAAGCCTAAGAAATATCTGCCTATCTCTATTAAAGGCGTGAACGAAGGTGACTACGCTATGATCTTCGGTTATCCCGGCCGTACGAACAGGTATGAGATTTCTCAGGGTGTTGATTTGGCTGTTAACGAGGTGAATCCATCTATCGTTAACATCCGTGACAAGCGCCTGGCTATTATGCGCAAACATATGGACCAAGATAAGTCAGTTTACCTGAAGCTCACTTCTCAGTATGCCAGTATTGCCAACTACTGGAAATACTTTATAGGCCAGACAGAACAACTGAAACGCCTGAAAGTAGTAGATGCAAAGGCAACGAATGAAAAGGCGTTCACAAAATGGGCTAAGAAAAATAACGTCGACTACGAAGACTTGATGGGCGATTACGGAGACATCTATAAAGGATATGCTCCTTATGCCAAGCATGCAACTTACTATGGCGAGGCTTTCCGCGCACCAGCATTGAGCCGCCTGGCAGCAGGACTGGAGCCGCTATACAAAGAGCTGAGCAAGAAAAGCCCTAACCAGGATACGGTGAAGAAACATGCGGACGCTCTAAAAGCTGGTCGTACTGCCCTTATGAGGTCTTTCGACAGGGGAACAGATGTAGAGCTATTGGCAGAAATGACCAAGATGTTCTATAACGACATTCCGAAGAGCCAGCACCCGGATGTGTACCAAAATGTGATCTTTAAAAAATACGGTAGCAGTAACCTGGATAAGACATTTGCGGACTATGCAGAGTACTTGTACAGCAACACATTCCTGCTCGATAGCAATAAGTTCAATGCATTTATTAAAGACCCATCTGCAGAGCAGATCGAAAAAGACCCTGCTGCAAAATATGCGATGAGCTTTGTGAATAACTACAAAGAATATTATGAGCCTCGGGTAAACGAGTTTGCTACTCAGAAAAAAGACCTGAGTAAACAATACGTGCGTGGACTGATGGAGATGAAGAAGAATGACCTTTTCTACCCGGATGCTAACTCTACTATGCGCGTAACTTATGGTAAAGTATTGAGCTATAGCCCTCAGGATGCAGTGCATTACGACTACTATACTACGCTGGATGGTTTTATGGCTAAATACAAACCAAACGACGACGAGTTTGATGCGCCTAAAGAGTTGATCGATCTTTACAAGAAGAAAGACTATGGCCGCTATGCGAGCAAAGACGGTAGCCTGGTTACTTGCTTCATTACTAACAATGACATTACCGGTGGTAACTCGGGTAGCCCTATCATCAATGGCAATGGTGAATGGATAGGTATAGCTTTCGATGGTAACTGGGAGGCAATGAGTGGTGATATCGCTTTCGATAAGAACTACAAGCGTACTATTTGTACTGATGCCCGTTTCATCCTCTTCCTGATAGAGAAGATGGGTAAGGCTAACAACCTGATAGAGGAAATGGAGATTCGCAACTAAGGATAACCGGTAAAATGAGAAAGCCGCCTTGTACAACAAGGCGGCTTTTTTATGCAATGAGTTTTTATTTACGACAACATCTTTTCCATCCTGCTAAATACTTCACGGGCCGGTTGATTCTCCCATAGTATTTCATAAATGCAACGGGCTATCGGTATCTGCAGGTCTATTTCGGCCGATATCGATTGCATGCCTCTTGACGCATAATAGCCTTCCGCCACCATGTTCATTTCCAGCATAGCAGCCTTTACGCTATAACCTTTGCCCAACATAGTACCGAAGCTGCGGTTGCGGCTATGCAACGAGTAGCAGGTTACCAGCAGATCGCCCAGGTAGGCGCTCGTGTGAAAGTCAGGCCGCTCGTTCGATGGGTGTACCTTCTCGAAGTGTGCATCGAGGAAGCGGTACATTTCGCGGTAGCAGGCGGTAATATATACACTCAGGAAGTTATCTCCATAATCGAGGCCGTGTGCAATACCCGCACCGATAGCGTAGATGTTTTTGAGGACAGCAGCAAACTGCGCACCCCATATATCGTGGTTGAACGTAGTAGATATGTATGGCGTGCGGAATGCTCTTGCCACATTGCCCGTAAGGTCGTCGTTGAGGCCGGAGAATGTGAGATAGGAGAGGCGCTCATAGGCAACTTCTTCAGCATGGCAAGGACCAGTAATGGCTACATAGTTTTGCAGGTCAAACTCCGGGCGCTGTGTCAGGTAGTCGTTCAGCAGCAAATTACATTCGGGTAAAACACCCTTTATAGCAGAGATGATGTTCTTATCCTTCCACAAGCTATTATCCACGCTTTCTATTACCTGCTGCGCGTAGGCCGACGGTACAGAAACGATCAGCGTCTGGCATTCTTCCAACACCTGTTTCAGGTCGTCCGTAGGCTTTATTGTTTCGGGTAGAAATCTTACAGAGGTAAGGTAGTTCGGGTTGTGGTGCCTGGCTTGCAAATGGTTCTTAGCTTCGCTGTTGCGCACCCACCAGTAGATGCTGTTATTATTATCGGTCAGTATTTTGGCAAGGGCCGTGCCCCAGCTGCCGTTTCCGATAATACCTATCTGTCCTAAATTATGTTCGCTCAAGATTTCAGGAATAATTAAAATGGTTAATCTTCTGATTTCGTTTCAAACAGCTTATCCTTAGCTTCTATTTGAACTTTAGCTTTGTCCTTCAAGGTGCGGGCTATGGCTCCGTAGGGTGCAATTACTACTTCTTCGCCGGGTTTTAATCCTTCCAGTATTTGAATATACTGATTGTCCTGTATGCCGGTCTTTACATCCCTTAGTTCTACCTTTTTAGTGCTGTTGTTATACACAAAAACAACCTGGCGCAGGTCTACAAAACTACCGGCATCTTCTTTCTTCATGCTATCAGGCCAGTCGCGGGTGGTTACGGCATTTACAGGTACCGATAAGATATTGCGTTCGCGCCTGGTGTGTATATCTACCGACGCCGACATACCCGGTTTAAACACAAATTTCCCTCTCGACAGGCTTGCCGCAAGGTCAGCATAGCTTTCAGGCAATATCAGTATGTGTACCGTGTAGTTAGTCACTTGGTCGGTGCTCATAGCGCCCGACTTATTGCTGGATACGCCGACCTTCGATACTAACCCGGTAAACTTGCGATTGCGGTAGGCATCAGCTTCGATGATTGTCGTGTCGCCAATCTTCACTTTAGCAATATCCGTTTCACTTACATCTACACGCACTTCTATACGGCTCATGTCAGCAATGGTCAGCATTTCGGTACCGGCCATTTGGGCCGTACCTACCACGCGTTCACCCAGCTTTACATTCAGTTGAGAAATGATGCCCGAGCGGGGTGCAAAAATAGTGGTCTTACGTAGGTTTTCCCTGGCTTGAGATAAACCTGCCGAAGCCCCCTGCACACCATATTGACCACCCGATACATTGGCTTTAGATGCTTCGTAAGATGCCTTGGATGAAAGATAAGAAGCTTCTGCCTGCTCAAACTCCATAGCAGATATAACCTTGTCTTTATACAATTTCTGGTTACGTTCGTAGTTGTGCAGCGCTTGCTCGTATTGTGCCCGGCTTTGTTGCACCATCTCACGCGAATTGGATACACGCGCACGCGTTTCAGACACGCTGGCCTGCGCCTGTGTCACCATAGAGCTGTATATCGCAGGATTGATACGCACCAGCAAATTGCCTTTGCTAACGCTATCGCCTTCCTGTATGTGCAGCTCTATTATTTCGCCGCTTACCTCGGGACTTATCTTTACCTCCGTTTCAGGGTATATCTTTCCGCTGGCGGTTACAGATTCGGTAATAGTATGCGTGGCTGTCTTTTCAACAGCTACTTTGGTACCCGTTTTCTTGTTGTTCTTTACTATTATTAATAGTACCACCAATGCTGCTACACATCCTCCTACAATCCACCAAAGGGTCTTTTTCTTCATATAGAAGTTCTGTTGTGCGTGCAAAAATAACTACCGTACTTCACTTCCCGCGCTAGCCAGCTCGGTAGGCGATACAAATATGAGTTTGCCATCGGCATTTTCGGCCATCAGTATCATACCCCTGCTTTCTATACCGCGCATTTTGCGTGGCGCCAGGTTGGTCACTACTGTCACCTGCCTGCCTATGATTTCTTCCGGTTTGTAGTGCATGGCTATGCCTGATACGATGGTGCGTTTCTCAAAGCCCATATCTACTTCCAGCTTCAGCAGCTTGTCTGCCTTCTCTACCTTCTCGGCATTCAGGATGGTACCTGCCCGCAGGTCTATCTTCGTAAAGTCGTCGATCGTTATCTCTGGTTTTACGGGGTTGTGGGCGGGTTCTTTTTCTGCTTGTGGTGCGGCGGCTGCATTTGCGCTGGCTGCTTGTGTCAGGTTATTGCGCAATTTTTCCACCTGTGCCTTTACTTCATCGTCTTCTATTTTGCGGAAGAGCAATTCGGGGGCACGGAGCGGGTAGCCAACATTGAGCAGGTTCATCTTGCCGGCATTTTCCCAGTCCAGCATACGGTCTACTACCTTCATCATATGGCACATCTTCCGAGCCGTAAATGGCAGGAATGGATTAATGAGGATAGAGAGATTTGCCGTCAGTTGCAGGCAAAGGTGCAGGCAGTTGTCGATCAACTTCTGATTGTCCGGTGTTTGTTCCAGCGTCTTAGCAACGATCCAGGGCTGTTTATCCTGCATGTACTTATTGCCTTTACGCGCCAGGTCTATCACTTCGTACAATGCATCCCTGAACTTATAGTTTTCCAGGTCGGCTTCAACCAGTGTTTTAGCGTTCTGTATATCGTTGATGAGCGCCCTGTCGGCATCGTCCATTACATCCTCATGCAGCTTCGGCACTTTACCGCCGCAAAGCTTGTGCATCAGCACAAAGGCACGATTCACGAAGTTGCCGAAGATGGCAACCAGCTCGCTGTTATTCCTGTCCTGGAAGTCTTTCCAGGTAAAGTCATTATCCTTAGTTTCAGGGGCGTTGGCGCAAAGCACATAGCGCAGTATATCCTGTTGCTCCGGGAAGTCATTTATGTACTCGTGCACCCACACCGCCCAGTTGCGCGATGTAGATACTTTATCACCTTCAATGTTTAGAAACTCGTTGGCAGGTACGTTCTCCGGCAATACAAACTTACCGTATGCCTTTAGCATAGCCGGGAAGATGATGCAGTGGAACACGATATTGTCCTTACCAATAAAGTGTACCAGCTTGGTGTCTTCCTGCTGCCAGTAGTCGGCCCATTGTGCTGTCAACTCTTTAGTAGCGCTGATATAGCCTATCGGTGCATCAAACCATACGTACAGAACTTTACCTTTGGCGTCAGTCAAGGGTACGGGTACGCCCCAGCTACTGTCGCGGGTCATGGCGCGGGGCTGCAGGCCGCTGTCTATCCAGCTTTTGCACTGGCCGTATACATTCGGTTTCCAGCTGTCTTTCTTGCCATCAACCGCCCATTCCTTCAGCCAACTTTCAAATTTATTTAAGGGGAAGTACCAGTGTTTTGTTTTGCGTTTTACTGGCTTCGCATTGCTCAGCGCACTACGTGGATTGATGAGCTGCTCGGGAGAAAGGGTAGAGCCGCATTTTTCGCACTGGTCGCCATAGGCATTGTCATTGCTGCACACGGGGCAGGTACCCACAATGTAACGGTCGGCTAGGAATACGTCCTTCTCCTCATCGTAGTATTGTTCGCTTTCCTTTTCTTCAAAAATGCCATCGTTATACAGCTTAGTGAAGAAGTCCTGCGATGTTTCGTGGTGGATCTTATTAGACGTGCGCGAATAGATATCGAAGGAGATACCCATCTGCTCGAAGCTATCCTTAATGATCGTATGATACTTGTCGACCACCTGCTGCGGTGTGATGCCTTCCTTCATCGCGCGGATGGTAATAGGTACTCCGTGTTCGTCGCTGCCGCAGATGAATTTTACGTCCCTTTTCTGCGCACGCAGGTAGCGTACATAAATATCGGAAGGCAGGTAACAACCGGCCAGGTGGCCTATGTGTACTGGTCCGTTGGCATAAGGCAATGCAGCAGTGACCAGGTATCGTTTAAAATCCATTCTGAAATATACTTATAATAGCCTGCAAGATAATTCAGAATAGGGAGTTTTATAAAACATAATATCCGGCGTAATAGCCGGATATTATGTCTGAAATTGCGCATGTTTACCAATTATCTATCTCTTTAAGGTCAGCTCTACATATTCCGGCTGTTTGCCATCTTTTGAGTAAAGAAATGTAAGAGGAATATTTTTGGGGTTAATAAAACTCCCACCCCCGGTACCATTGAAATTGTAGTTTTGGTACGTCGAAGCGATAACGCCAATAGTTTTGTCGTTGCAATTTACAGATGCTTTTATCTCAACTCCCGGTTCCGGAAAGTTCTTTATTATTATGGTTTGCCGATCGGTGTTTCTGGTTATGTTTATTGCATAGGTCTTACCATTGTAGGATCCCTGATAATCGCCCTCCAAATCTTTAATGCAGGCAAAAGCAGGATCTAATGGCTTTTCATTGATCTTTAAGTTAAGATCGTAAGACTTTTCAGTACCTGTAGCCGAAGTTCCTGTCACTTTTATAGGGTAAGAACCGGGTTTTACGTTCTTTGCCTCTAATGTGAGCAAGCTAGTAAATGTGGGTATTCCGGTCTGGGTGGATAGATTTGCGTGTGCATTTTCTGGCAGACCTGATACAGTTAAGGCTACCTTTTGTTGTATACCTTTTTCAAGACTTACAGTCAGCGTCATGTAAGACGTATCTGTACTTTCCATCACCACATCACCCAAGCCATTAATGATGTAGTTCATGGCTGTATCTACGGGATTAACGTTGTTGCCATTGTTATTAGGATCATTTGAATTATTGTCACTTTTGCTGCAAGCAGAGAACAACAGGCTGGCGAAAAATGCCACGATAAGGGTCTTTTTCATATCAGAGTCGGTGTTAAGAACAGTGCGAAACTAGTGCATCGACGTCAATTTAGATAAGGGTGGAGCATTGTTTTTCCAGCACGTTCTTCAATTAATGATACGTTAGGTGCTGATTTTCCAGTACTACATGTCGTTCAAGACATGAGTTTCTCTTAGGATGGTTTTAACGTTGATGCGTTTTATTATGCAGTATCTTGGACACAGTAACGAACACCAATTATCTTGAAACCAGATATGTTTTGCTCTTGGCAGCAGAAGGCAGTCTTTTTCATACTTGTGCTATTGTTGTTTAGCAATCGCCCCCTTTTGGCCCAAGAGAGCGACGTCTGGACTGCATATTATAATGCGGATACTACTTTAATAGGATTCAAAGATGCGGTAGGCAATGTCAGGATACCTGCAAAATTCACCATGTTTGCACATGCCAGCAAGTTTCGACACATAATAACGGTAGGCGAGCGCAAGGGTGACAGCCTGAAAAGTTATTATCTGACGAAGGCGGGAAGGGTGGTTGGACGAGATAGTTTGTACTTTTTCGATAATACGCCGGATTGTGAAAGCGAAGGATTTATCAGGTTTGCGGATGACAGGTCTGAAAGGGTCGGTATGTTCGACCGAGACGGGAATGTTGTAATATCGGCTACTTATAACTGGCTAAGCAATGTGCGTAATGGGATGATAATAGCCCTGAAAGGAGCCGACAAAGTGTACGATGATCCGGGCAGAGAACATTACTACTGGAAAAGTGGGCGATCTATGCTCATCGACACAGCAGACAATGTACTTATCGACAGCTTTACAGGCACAGAAATTCTGGATTTTTATTCGGCACAGGCTTCACTGCAACCCGGAATTGATACTGTGCGGCGATATTTCAGACGGCCCGATGGTACTTACTTGTCATTTGTCGACCACCAGCTTGAATTTAGGAATTGGCTGGATCGTCTGTTGAACGACCTGAGTTTAGCCAGTCTACTTGATGCCACGTTTGTTGAGGTAACAATTGACGAACCTGATGATTGGGTCAAGAAACCGGGGAAGCAATATGTAGCATCCAACTATGAGCGGATCAACAAAAAGCTATTATCGATAAAAAACAAAAAAGACAGATGGTGGTTATATGAAGGCGGACTAAATAAATTCATCTATACAGACCCTAAAACCTACGGCAAATACTATAATGACTGCGGTGAATCGAAATATTGGAAATATCCTGTGCTTTCTATCGTTATCAACAATAAAAAAGGGCAAGACCATTTCGATTTTCTTAGAACTGATGAAGGTTATAAACTTATATCAGTGAGTTTTGCGCGATAGCATTAGAAAGGTTAAATAATATCCGTCCATTCCTTTTCCAGCATCTCCTTCATTTTCAAATCAGTCAAATCGAATTTTACCGGCACCACTGACGCGTAGCCATCTTCAAGTGCCTTTACGTCGGTATCCATGCCGTTGTCCATGTTTTTAAACTTACCCACCATCCAGTAGTAGTCTTTGCCCCTCGGGTCCACACGGTGGTCGAATTGCTCTTCCCATTTCGCGTACGCCTGTCGGCATAGCTTGATGCCTCTGAAATTATCAGGCGTTACGATAGGTATGTTAACATTGAGTAATGTATGCTGTGGCATAGGCTCTTGCAGCATACGCTTGGTAATGGTATGTGCCACCATGCGCGATACTGTAAAGTCGGCATCGTAGTTATAGTCGAGGTGCGAGAACCCTACAGATGGTATGCCCTCTATTGCAGCCTCCATAGCAGCACTCATGGTGCCGGAATAGATGATATTGATAGAACAGTTAGAGCCGTGATTGATACCGCTTACACAGATGTCGGGCTTGCGGTGCAATATTTTGTCACGAGCCAGCTTTACGCAGTCAACGGGTGTGCCGCTGCATTGCCAGGCAGGTATGTCTCCGTATATGTCGGCCTTGTACAGACGTATTGGGTGCCCAATAGTGATGGCATGTCCCATGCCAGACTGAGGGCTATCGGGTGCTACCACTATTACCTGCCCCAGGTCTTTTACTGCTTCTATAAGATTCCTGATTCCTGGTGCTGCTATGCCATCATCATTCGTTACCAGTATTACCGGCCTGTCGTCGCTGAACATGCAGCAAATTTACCAATCGCTACGCAGTAACATGCGGCGACCAATAAAATAATATAGGGCACACCAACCAATGCTGGCAATGATATAATAGGTATCAGGCACGGTTTGCGGCGCTGCCATAGAGCTGAAGAGCTGGAATAATGGCAGCGGCAATAACTCGTCGCTAGCTTGCAGTGGCAGGAAGTCGCCCAGGTTCAGGTCATTACCCCAATTGAGCAGCCCCCTTAATATATTTTCGATGATAAGACTGTACAACAGGAATAGCCCGATAGATAAGCCGCTTCTGCGTATCAGTAAGCTTATGAGTAGTGCAAACCCAAGGTAGTTAACAGATAATAGAAAGAAGTAGCCAAGCTTGTAGAATTGTGTAAAAGCCTGATTGATATCGCCAGAATTGACAATACCCATGAGCAGGCCAACTATGAATACATATAGCGTAGTAAGGAAACTTACGATGAGCACAATCGCCACTTTTGCATGGAAAAATTGCAGGCGGCTCCATCCATCAATCACGTTTTGGCGATGCGTGCGGAAGCTGTATTCATTGGTGGTAAGAATAATGATCAGGATGGAGAGAAACAATACAAATATGCTGGCCCAAAACGATACATTACCCCAAACCTCGGGGAATGAGTATGCCTGGCTCAGGAAGTTGATGCCATTGGCGCCGCCGCCACTCATCTTTATCATACCATTCTCTATCTGGTAGTTCCACAAGGGCAGCAATACCAGGAAGAAGCCTATCAGTATCCAGAAAGTGCGGTAGCGTTTTATTTTGAGCCATTCGATGGCGAGTAGCGTTTTCATTATTTAGCTTCGTTTGTAAGTTCCATAAATTTGGTTTCGAGACTCTTCTTCTTCAGTTGCAGGTGATTCAGCACGATGCCTTTGTCCATGCAGTACTGGTTGATCTTCGCTGTATTGATATGAGGCTCGTAAGCCAGCTGTAGATAATTGGCGCTGGTAATGCGTACATTCTTAATCCCCGGCATCGAAGAAATAGTCTGTTGCAGGGCATTCCTGTTTTCGGCACCTATTTCTATGGTATCCTCGCTGCGCAGCACTTCATCTACCGGGCCGCTTAGCAGTAGGTCACCTCGTTTCAGTATAGCTACGTGCGTACATACTTTTTCCACCTCATCGAGCAGGTGACTTGCCATGATGATGGTGATGCCTTCGGCATTAAGTTGCCTTATCAGCTCGCGTATCTCCGCTATACCTGCGGGGTCTAGGCCATTGGTCGGCTCGTCGAGTACCAGCACTTTAGGGGTTCCCAGTAGTGCCGAACCGATGGCCAGGCGCTGTTTCATACCCAGCGAATAGGTTTGGAATTTGCTGTCCTTACGCGCTATCAGTCCCACTTTTTCCAGTACTCGCAACCGGTCGTCCTTGCCGCGGCGTTTGATAGCAGCTGCAACCTCAAGATTGTCCATTGCAGAGAGATAGTGATAGAAATTAGGCGTCTCGAGCAGCGAGCCAATATTGCTGCGGGCGATTTCCGGTGCTATATTATCGAACCACTGGTAGCTGCCCGAATTGGCTTTGAGCACATCGAGAACGATACCCAGCATGGTTGTCTTGCCACTACCGTTGGGGCCGAGTATACCAAATACACTTCCTTCGGGCACTTCAAACGATACGTTCTTCAGTGCCTGTATAGGACCGTAAGATTTTGAGATTTCCCTTATTGATAGAACAGATTGCAAAGCGTTAGAATTTGAGTCAAAAATAGATGAAGGTATTATACTAATGTAATCCTTTAACCATAATTAACTCAGGCTTTAACGCTGATTAACGCCTAGTCGACAAAAAGGTCTTTGAATAATTCATTGGCTGGGTTGATCGCATAGTGTGCAAGGTCTGTTATACCTGCCGCTGCCAGTACCTGTTCGTCTATGAGCGTCTGCCCTGTATAGCTATCTGATGGCTGGGCCAATATGTAATGCGCTGCATCGGCAATGATGTCCGGTTTGCGGCTGGCTTGTATCAGCATATCGCCGCCCAAAAGGTTCTTTACCGCAGCAGTGGCTATAGTTGTGGCGGGCCACAGTGCATTAGCAGCTATCTTGTATTCTTTTAACTCTTCCGCCCAGCCAATGGTCAGCATAGTCATACTGTATTTGGTAATAGCATATGCAGGGTAGGGCGCCAGCCATTTCGGTTGCAAATTGAGTGGTGGTGATAGTGTGAGTATATGTGGATTTTTACCTTCCTTGAGATGAGGAATGCAGTGCTTTGTAACCAGGAAGGTGCCCCGCACATTTATATCGTGCATCAGGTCGAACCGTTTTGCCTCGGTCGCTTCCGTATTACTCAGATTTATGGCTGACGCGTTATTCACCAGTATATCGATACCTCCAAAGATGCTAATGCACTGGCGGATGGCTTCTAATATCTGCTCTTCGTCGCGTATGTCGCAGCGTATAGCCAGGGCTCTGCCTCCCGCTTCATTTATTTCTTTTGCTGTGCTGTGTATGGTGCCGCCCAGCCGCGGGTCTTCCTCTACCGATTTTGCAACAACAGCTATATTAGCTCCTTCTTTAGCCAGCCGCATAGCAATGGCTTTGCCAATGCCACGACTGGCACCGGTTATAAACGCAGTTCTTCCTTTAAACATCTCAGAGTTTTGTATTAGAAGAATAAGGTACAACTAATTAGCCGTTCACCATCGAAAAATGCATGGCATCCTGGCGTGGCAGCCATAGTTGCCCGCAGTGTATCTCATTGCGCTGCATTACGTCGATAAACGTCTGACTCCAGTTGCCCATACTGCCCAGCGGATTGTCGGTAGCATTCATATCGATAGCGGCACCCCAGCTATGTACCGATAATACTTCGCTGCTTCCTTTTACTGTACGAAGCGAATAAGTCTCGTTTATCTCTTTGATCTCGGCGTGTACGCCATTTAACTCCAGTTCAGCAAAGGCTTGCTCCAGTATTGTTTTGAAGTGCTTATGTACCATGATATTTTCCTGCGGGAACCACGGGAAACGGTTCTGTACGTGCCAACTTGTGATCCACTTATTCTCAAATCCGCTGTCGCGCGGGTCGCCGTATCTTGTATATAATAGTAATTGTCCTTCGCCTGAAAATTCAACCGGTGGTGTGATGTCTTGCGGTGTGTTACTCATATAGTATATCGTGCTTTTAGCCGTGTCGATAGTTGGCTAAAAACTTTTATACCATCAAAACATGCTTAACAAATAATTTAGAGGAATAGCGGCTAATAATTAAGGCCATCCGTAGATGGCCTTAATTGTCGACAAATATCGTACTGAAAACTATGCTTTTGTAAGCTCGATAGTAGCATGAAGTTTTACTTCGTCGCTCACTACAAGTCCGCCGGTTTCGGTAGCGGCGCTCCAGTGCAGGCCAAATTCTTTCCTGTTAATCTTACCATCGACGGTAAAACCGGCGCGGGTCATGCCCCAGGGGTCTTTAATGGTACCGCCATATTCTACGTCCAGTACTACCGGTTTGCTTACGCCGCGTATCGTCAGGTTACCATGCAGTTTGTAGTCTTCATCCAATTTTTTCTCCAGCTTTGTGCTTTCAAAAACCAGCTGCGGATGGTTACCAGCGTCGAAGAAGTCTTCAGACTTCAGGTGCTGGTCGCGCTGCTCGTTCTTGGTAGAGATCGAGTCGATATCGGCAGTGAACCCGATCTTAGCCGTTTCAAAGTTCTCTTCTTCGGTCTCTACATTTGCATTAAATGTATGGAAGCTACCTGTAACACTGGTTATCATCATGTGGCGCACTTTGAAGGTGATCTCTGAGTGCGATGCATCTAAATTCCATTTTGTTGTTGCCATAGTATTTACGTTTTTGGTTAAGTTGGTTAATCGATTTTTCTAAACTTTTCGAGCATATCGTTAAAAGATGCGGCATCTTCTTCGCTTAATTCCACTATGTCCTCTGTCATCTTTTTTAGTGCTGCCGATGCTGTTGCAAGCGATGTAGCACCTTTTGTAGTAAGTGCTATGAGTGTCTCCCTTCGGTCTGCGCTCGATATGTTTCTTTCCACCAGCTGCTTTTCAAGCAACCGGTCGATGATGCGCGGCACATTCGAGTTCTTCTCTATCATCCTCCCTGCAATATCTTTCACACACATCTGCTCGGGATGCTTACCTTTAAGTATACGCAGCACATTATACTGCTCTGCTGTAAGGTTGTGCTTTTTGAGCTCGGCGCTAATGTGCGTTTTGTACCAGTAGGCAGTATAGAGCAGGTTGATAGTAGCCTTGTGACGGGCATCTTCAAATCGCTCTGTTTTTATTACCTGTTCCAGTTTCATAATGCAAATATATGTACGTACATGTAATTTAAAAATAAAAATTGCTTATGCGAGCATAGCATGCAGGCGATAAGCAATTTTTTAATCTTTTATCTGCTTCAAGGGCAGTATAAAGGTAAAGGTAGCCCCTTCATCCTCTTTACTACTGGCAGTCAATAATCCACTATGTTTCTCGACGATCTTTTTGCATATAGCCAGGCCGATGCCAGTACCCTCGTACTCCTGCTTCGTGTGCAGACGCTGGAATATGGTAAATATCTTGTTTAGATATTGCTCGTCAAATCCTATTCCATTATCGCTGATGCTGATACGGCAGAATTTTCCATCTGCCGACTCTACACTTTCAAACGATTTTTTAGCGATAAGTGCTGACGTAATGTTCACCTCAGGCTTTAATCCAGGCCTTGTAAATTTGAGTGCGTTGCTAATGATGTTTTGAAACAGCTGGCGCATCTGACCGGGTATTGCCTCGATGATCGGTATCTTCTGCACGATATTTACCGATGCCTCCTTCTCCTCAATGAATAGCTCCAGATCGGCCAGTATTTCGTTTATTACGCTGTTGAGGTTTACCGGCTCGAACAGATTAACTGCGGACAGCCTTGAAAAGCTCAACAGATCGTTTATAAGCTTGGTCATCCTTGCCGATGAGCTGATGATACGCTCGAGGTAGGTTGCGGAACCATCCAGCTCAGCCAGGTGCTTATCGCGAAGGATGGTGCTAAACATGTGAATCTTCCTAAGCGGTTCTTTAAGGTCATGCGATGCTACTGATGCAAATTGTTGAAGGTCATGGTTACTATTTTCCAGTTCCTCATTCGTATGCTGCAGCTCAAGTGTTCTTTCCCGCACACGCTGCTCCAGTATCTCATTGGTAAGTTTTTGCTCATGTATATCGGTATTGGTACCGACCCACATCAGAATCTTACCATCTGCATCTTTTTTGGCGCGAGCTCTTAACAAGAACCATCTATAGTTTCCGTCTTGCCGTTTCAATTTCAGTTCGAGGGAGAAATCATTCTTTGATTTGATGGCGTTTTTCAGCGCTTCTTTTAATTCTTCGATGCTGTCATCAGCCACACATTTGAGCCAGCCAAATTGTAGCGCCTTGTCGACGGGTATGCCTGTATATGCGGTGAAGCTCTGGTTTAGGAATGTTACACTTCCATGCGCCTCGGCTGTCCATACGATCAGCGGCATAGACTCTGCCAGAAACTCACGTTGCTCTATATTAGATATAACCTCGGCTTGCGCTGCACGCAGGCTTGTAATGTCCATCATAGAACCGAGCATACGATACGGTATATCGTTCTCGTTGTGCAAAATGTAGCCGCGGTCGAGCAGCAGGGCATAGCTACCATCTGCTTTCCTGAATTGATATTCGGACGACCACTGCTTTTCGTTATTATTGATCTCTTTGTAGATACTTTGCTTAACGCGTGCCTGATCTTCTGGATGTACTTTCTCGAGCCAGTAATTTACATTGGTGATTTCTTCTTTATCGTAGCCAAACATATTGAAGAAGCTTTCGCCCCACCAAATGGTATTATTCACGAGGTCCCAATCCCATATGGCATCGTTCGTCGCCTTGGTTACAAGCCTGAAGCGCTCTTCGCTCGATGCAAGCCTATGCGTTCGCTCTGCCACCGAATCTTCCAGCTCTTCGTTCAGCTTCTTCAGCTTCTCCTTGGTATTTATCAGCTCCAGGTAGTTGGCCCTGATCCTTTCTTCTGCTTCTTTTTTCTCTGTTATATCTGTAAAAGTTACGGCCAGCCCATCAATCATCTTTACGGCAGTAACATCCCACCAGCCCTCGCGTTCTTCACATTTGTATGGATACTCCATATGGAGTGGCTTGCCTGTGTGCAGCACTTCCAGGTACTTGCCATACAATCCTTTATCAACTACATCAGGGTATAGTTCTTTCAGTTTTCGCCCGATGATCTCGTCTATCTTGCGATTATATATCTTCTCGGTGCTATCATTTACTGCAATCCACTTAAAGTCTATAACCTGCCCATCGTTGTTCCTCACTGCCTTTAGTGCCATAATCGCATTCTGGCTGGCATTAAACACACCATTAATGATGTTGTTGAGGTCTTTTACTGCACTTATATCCACAAAAGTAAGTACTACACCGTCTATATGCTTATCCTGCCTGATGTAGGGATATATTCTCATCAGGCTTGTCTTGCCATTATACAGTATTACCTCTTTTTCTATTACGGCTTTGTTCTTTACTACATTCTGTATCTCATTTTGAATGTTGTCGTACCTTATATTACTGGATATATGCGCGAAGGGCCGGCCTATATCTGTCTCAATAAGGTTGATGAGTTTAACAGCAGCCGGATTGAACTTGCGTATATGTAGTCTCGAATCGAGGAAAATCTGACCGATATCCGTGCTGCGGAAATAGTTATCGAGATCATCGTTCAGCTCTATTAATTCGCTGATTTTGAGCTGGTGCTCCGTATTCAGCGTGTGTAGCTCTTCATTCAGCGACTGCAGCTCTTCGTTCGAGCTTTGCAGTTCTTCATTAGAGGAGAGCAACTCTTCATTGCTGGACTGTAATTCCTCGTTTGTTGTCTCCAGTTCTTCGATCACCGTTTGCAGGTGATGTTTTGTTTCGGACAACTCTGCTTTTAGGTCCGAAATGTATTGATGCTGTTCACCATCTATCGAGCTCAGATCGATCTCGGCTTTTACAGTGGGTGCATTTCCCGTTTCTCCAATTACGATCGTTGTATAGGAAACGCTATTCCCCGGTTTCACAATGATATTTAATGAACGGGTTGTTCCGCCGTCATTCAATACAACATTATTGGCTATTACCTTTTTATTGTCTTTCCAGGCTTTACGTAGAGATGAATTCAGTACTGCCCCTAAGCTAGCCGACACCATTTTTAGCAGGTTCATATTCATAAACCTGTCGGGTAAAGAAAGATACTTACGAAAGTCGCCGGCTACTTCTTTTACTTCGTAATTTTTGTCAATGTACAATGCGGCAAATCCACTGTCTTCAGAAAGAATGTCTTTGAAATCGTCGACAAGTCCTTTCGTCAACTGTTTGGAAGTATTAGCACCATCAATATCAGGCTTCATAGTCCGGGAAAGCGGCTGATAATCCTGCGACCGTTCGTAATTGAACATACGTGAAGACGTATGTTCGCTCTTCCGGTAGATCTTCCACTTACGATCTACTTCGGTCATGCTCTCCTTTACACCGGCAATTGTTTCGCTAGAGCCTAGGAACAAGTAGCCGCCCTTTGCTAGCGAAAAATGCAGCACATTGAGCACCCGCTTTTGCAGCGCAGGCGTCATGTAAATAAGCATGTTCCGGCAAGTGGCCAGGTCATTCTTTATGAAGGGCGGATCTTTTATGATATTGTGCCGCGCAAATACGATCTGTTTCCGTATCTCCGGAATAATATGGTACCTGCCTGAGCCCTTGATAAAATATGCATCAAGAATATCCGGCGCAATGTCATTTTCAATACTTACCGGGTACTGCCCACGGGCAGCTGTTTCTATAGCCCCTGAATCGATATCGGTGGCAAATATTTTCACCGGTATCAATTTATCTACTTTCTTCAGATATCTATCCAGCAGCATGGCTACGGAGTAAGCTTCCTCGCCCGTGCTGCAAGCTGAGATCCATATCTTGATTACATCATCTTCGGTCTTGCTACTTACTATGCCCGGAAAGACCTCTCTTTCCAGCGCTTCAAAGGCATCTTTGTCCCTAAAAAATCTGGTAACGTTTATCAGAAAGTCATTGCCCAGTATTTTACATTCTTCCTGGTCGTTCTGTAGTACACTTATATATTCCTCTATCTTTTTAAGGTTCAGGTGCAACATGCGCTTTGTAATGCGGCGCAGAAGGGTAGGCAGCTTATAATGATGAAAATCGCAGCCTGTTTTCTTGAATATCAGCTTAAAGATCTCTTCCAGTATTTCTTCATCAACCTTATTGTCTTTGAATATTCCGGAAGGTATATCGTCGTGTATGTAGTTTATTATTTCACCGGGTATCTGCTCCGGCGTTAAGATCATATCGACTAGCCCCGATGCAATGGCGCTCCTAGGCATACCGTCGAACCTGGCAGAATCCGGATCTTGTACTATTACCAGCCCACCGCAATCTTTGATTGTCTCGATACCCCTCGTTCCGTCGGTACCGGTACCGGACAAAATAACGGCTATTGCTTTTTCCTTTTTATCCTGAGCCAGCGAGTGAAGGAAAATATCGATGGCGGTGTTCGGGCCTTTGTCTGTAGTTTCCTTATCCGTTAGCCGGAGGTGGCCATCAGATATTTTCATGGTCTTCCTTGGCGGAATGACATAGATACACCTGCGGTCGACTTTGATACCGTCGGTGGCCTCAAATACCTGCATATCGGTATGCTTGGATACCAGTTCTACCAACAAACTCTTGTAATCGGGCGAAAGGTGCTGTATAATAACAAAAGATAGATTATCCGACTCCGTCATGTTGTCGAAGAAGTCGTGTATCACCTCCAGGCCACCCGCAGACGCACCAATGGCTATAATAAAATGCTCATTTTTCTTGTCTTTGAGCATTTTAGTTGTTGATTGTCCCGCAGTTTCTTCTGTGCCAGCGCTATTACTCACTTGTATTAATATTTATTTTGCAACGTCAGGATTGTATTTCTTCAATGCATATTCAACCAACACATTCCTGAAATTCTCTGCAACGGTCAACTCATGTTTTTGCCATGGCAGGCTGGTATTCTTTACAGTCTGCTGCCATAACTTAAACGAATTTCGGGGATGATAGTTCTTACCATCCTTCTCAAAATTTATCGCTTCATCGGGATTACCTCCCCAGTTTACTTTTTCGACTACTTCTGGTCTAAAGCCTAGTATGTATTCGCCTTTCTCAGCATGTATTGGCAATACAATCATGCCACTGGCTATATCGGTAAATTTTAAGCCATCCTCATACACATCTGACAGCTCAGTTGTGTGGAATGTTTTATCTATATTATTGGTTTGCAGCCAGATAATCAAGTCTTTTAGGCTATTTTTATCCGGAGTTTTACCAACGGTTTCCAGGTTTTTCTTATAGCTGATTGCTGCACCCTCTATGTTTAGCAGATCGAGGATGGTAGAATCACCATTTGAAATTGCCTCTACCACATTCCCTTGCCTATATATCTGCTCCACAAGTTTAGCGTGGATCTCCTGCAGCCTGCTGGAGTAATCATATTCTTCCTTGTTTTGAATAGACGAAAACTTGGCAGAAAGAATACCCGAAAGCAACTCGAACACAGAGCATAGTTCATAGCTCAGGAACTTAGGATCGCGGTGGTGACAAGAAATAAGTCCCCAAAGTTTTTCGTCCTTGATGATACGCGTGGACATAGATGCGCTAATCTTCATGTTGCGCAAATACTCAGTATGTACCGCAGGTACCCCTCGTATATTGCAATCCGAAAGATCAATGAAAGTCTGTGTCAACGGGTTAATGATAGGATAGAGCTTTACAGGCGTGTAATTGCAATCAGGTATCTGCCGGTATGGATTCTTAAGATATAATTGCCTGGCTTGTTTAGGTATATCGGATGCAGGAAAACGAAGCCCCATGTAAGATTCCATCCCTTCTTCCTGAATCTCACCAACCACAATACCATTCCAGTCTTTGTCGAACTGGTAGATCATGATCTTATCAAAGCCTGATATGCGCTTTAATTCGCGTAGCGTGATGTCGTACGCATCTTCTACCGTATCAGCACTTTCGATAGCATATGCTGCCTGTTTAATGTCTTGGTATACACTGATAAAGGAATTATCCTTATCATCTTTTGATTGTACTTCTTCTATTTCCAGTATAAAGTATTCTTCTTTAGCATGGGTAATAGCCAAATATTTTTTACGTTGTCCGTTAGCATTTATTGTAAGCGGTACAGGCAGTTTGTCGACCTTGTTTTCAAACCTGGTATGAAACACTTTGGTTTCTTGTTCTTCAACAAATTGATTAAATGATTTATTGATCAATTGATCAGGTTCTTCATTCAATAAGCCGGCAATATTCTGGCTAACCTGTATAATGGAAAGATCGCTGCGTTTCAGGATCACCAGGAAGCCATAAGGCTGTATTTGATTTATGAAGTTCAACGGTACTGAGCCACAAAAATCGGAGTCGTAGTTTTTTTTCTGCATGGAGGTAAATCAATTCTGTCGGGCTACGGTGTTATGCTCAACCCAGTTTTTAAACTTTACAAAGGTATTGTTGGCTGCTTCTGCTATCTGGTCCTGCTGCTGAGGATCGGTAGTATGATGATCCAATGCATGGGTAAAGGAGGCCCACATTTCATCAGAAGATTCGCCATAGCCTTTGAAGAACGATACCGACTCGTCTGTTGGTAAAGACAGTGCCTGTTGTATCATTTTGCTGATGATCTTACCACCGAGGGTAGATCCCTCCATTACGTACATGGCACCCATCGCTTCGTTACTATTGCTGATAGATGGTAAATTGGTACATACAACGTCGGTAGACTCACCACCTGCGGACTGGATGTCATTAACTATGCTGCCTGACTTCCGTCTTTCCGAAAATGCAGGGACTTCTTTGTCGCTGAGGTGTTGATAAAGCAAGCCTTCTACCGGCTTGAAATAGCCATAAAACAGATTGAGCAACGAGATGTAATCTTCGTTGCTTCTTATGTTTTTTATCCTGGGGATAATCAGCTTTTCAAGAGCCTGATGCGCTTCTTTCGTCTCTGATCTCAAACGTTGCAGTATCATAAAAATTACATTGTAATGTACTTCTCAGGGCTTTGTACAGCCCACCTGCAATGGCCTGCGAGGATAACAAATCTAAACAATAAAGTATTGTTTATACCTTAAAAGAATGATAATTAATACATGACTTCTTTGTGTGTTGGTTTCCAGGGTATTAAGTAATGGCGTGTCGTCCGGGATGCGGTGCAATGCCCGTCTTTGTTAAGATAAGATTCGTGCTTTTAACTTACATGACATCACTTTAGCATTATATAACAGAGGCACTTACAACAAAATGGTAGCCTTTACCTTTTAGTGTAATGATCTCAATATTTGGCTCGGCAGACAGATATTCGCGCAGCTTCCGGATGTACACATCCAGATTGCGGGAGTTGAAGAAAGAGTCATCGCCCCATACCGTTTGTAACAACATGCGGCGGTCTATGGTGTTGTTACGGTTGTTGCAGAAAATGCTAAGGATTTGTGACTCGCGGTTAGATAGCTTGATGACTTTATCTGCGGCAAGCAGCTCATACTTGCGGGGATAAAACCTGACCTTACCCATTACTATTTCTTCCGGTACATTATCGGTATTGTTCTTTTCAGCACCCGCCATACGGAGCTGATTTTCGATACGAACCATCAGTTCTTCCATACTGAATGGCTTTTTTAAATAATCGGTACCACCTGATGCAAAGCCTTTTATTACGTCTTCAGTCTGGGTCTTCGCTGTAAGAAAGATAATAGGCAGGCGCGGGTGCGTATTCCGTATCATATTGCCCAGCGAAAAGCCATCGGTATTCGGCAGCATTACATCGAGGATGCATATGTCGGGCCTGAAGTCGCCCACCAGCTCTGTTATCCTGGTGCCATCTGTTTTGTGATGCACTTCGTAGCCTTTCAGTTCCAGTGTCTCTTTCACTATCCTTGCCAGGAACGGCTCGTCCTCTATATACAGTATTCTTGTTTTCATATTATGCCTTTGGGAAAGTTAAGGTAAATGTGCAGCCACCTTCTTTCCTGTTATGTGCGGTTATTTGTCCGTTGTGCTGCTGCATTATCTGGTAAGCGTAGCTCAGACCAAGTCCATACCCTTTTACATTATGCCGGTTATCCGTGGGTACCCGGAAGAATTTGTCATATACCTTATTCAGATATTCCTCCGGTATTCCGGGACCATTATCGGAGACTGATATTTCAATTTGTCGCTCTTTTTCCCGGATGTCAATGGTTATCTCGGGATTATTGCCTGAGTATTTCAAGCCGTTGTCTATCAGATTTACCAGCACGCCCTGTATGTGCAGTCTGTCGGCTTCAGTTAAAAAGTTATTGCCTTCTGCATTTACTTGTACGCTTGCCTGGTATTGCTGTATTCTTATCTGCAATACTCGTACGGTATCTGACAGTATCTGTTGCAGGTCTTCTTTTTCTTTGCGCACCACCAGTTTGCCTTCCTCCAGCAGGGCCGCATTCAGCGTTTGGTTCACCAGCATATCCAGCCTGTTCATTTCATGCGATGCCATTTGCAGGTACTCGCGTGTTATCACCGGATTCTCCATCATATTGAAGTTGGTAAGCGCTTCCAGCGCCACCTTCACGGTAGATATAGGTGTTTTCAACTCGTGTGACATATTGCTGATAAACTCGTTCTTGACGCTGCTAAGGCGCATCTGCTCTCTTAGTGTGCGATAGGTAACGAGGAAGGCCATGGCGGTAAGCGATAGTAGTATCAGTGTAAATAATATCTGCGGGGTTATCATCTTAACCAGGTAAGATTCGTAGCCGCTAACCTGTACAAAGAACAACTTGCCATAAAAATCTGTCTGCAACAGCATGTGCTTGTCGCTGCCGGCAAACTGCTTCCTGGTTTTAAGCCAGGTAGTATTAAAGTTCCAGCCGTTATCCTCCATACGCTTTGCAAAGAGGTAGTGAAAGCGCGTAGTGTCCATTTTACTGAAGGGATGTTCTGACTCGTCAGGTAAAAAGCCTTCGTTCACAAGCTCCTGCATTACCGCCGATACAAGCGGCATGGCCAGCTTTTCCCTTGCCTGCTCGTCGAGGTCCGTCGATACTACCTTTTTATGTCTTACAACCTTGGTTTGTGGTTTATTCTTAGAATTAGTTGCTCTTAGGCCTCTTATTTTTACATCGCCGGTTTCTTTATTGATCTCTACATTATTGCTGTCGTCTGCTACCAGCACAAACTCGCTATGCGGGACATTTAAAGCAGGCGCGGAGGAGTACTTTATATTAATATTCTTAGATGAGGTGTTTTGGAGACCGCTCACCAGTGGCTTTACAAACTTTTGCATGATGAGCGAGTCGGCTACTTTTTGCTTGGTCGCAGACAATGCAGCGTTCAGGTCTTTTTGTAAAGTAGCCTTCTCATCATCGTATTGAGAAAATAGCCAACTGCATATGAGTACGATCAGCAGCACCTGGCTTACTACCATCATTGCCCGTATCCATATCAGCCGGTATCTGGTTTTCAATTTCATATGCTAATCACATTTCGTAGTACAAAGTAAATCCACGTATGTGTAGTGTTCATTCCTATTAACCTTATTTAACCTTAATTATCTATGCATTAACCCACTACCGTAAAGCTGCACGGTAGTTTTACAATCAAATTCTAAGCTATATGAAAAAGTTAATCATTGCAACCATTGTATTATGTTCTGCATTTGCAGCCAAGGCACAAGTAACGTCAGGAACGGTATCGTATAAAGAAACAATAAAGCTCGACATAGCCCTCGAAGGGGAGATGGCGCAGTTTGCCGAAATGCTGCCCAAAGAGCACAGCTTCAAAAAAATAATGTACTTCAGCCCAGAGGCTTCACTGTATGTGGTAGACAAGAAGGCTACCGAAGACAAAGTGAAAACTGAAGGCAACGGCATAGCAGCCATGATATCGGCAAATGTACCTGAAGAAAAATACTACCGCGACCTGAAGAATAACACATCTACCACCCAGAGAGATTTTATGTCGCGCAAGTTCCTAGTCACGTCAGACGCAAAAAGTAAGCAGAGCTGGAAGATGACCGGTAAGCAAAAGCAGATACTGGGTTATCCCTGCCAGCAAGCCATTATGCAGAAGGATAGCCAGCAAATAGTAGCATGGTTCACCCCCGCTATACCCGTAGCTACAGGTCCCGGTGAACTGAGCGGACTACCGGGTTTGATACTGGAAGCGACTATTGATAAAATGTACATAATAGAAGCTGTAGCAGTTACGCCGGGTGCAGTCGATAAAAAGCTATTTGTAAAACCTACTGAAGGTAAGAAGATGACCAATGAGCAGTTTGAGGCGATGATGAAAGAAAAGACAAAAGAAATGGAGGCTCAATTTGGCGGCGGCGGAAATGGCAATGTTATCATCAGGGTTAATGAACGTCACTAAAAAACAGCAACACCAAATAATATGAAAAAGGCCTCATTTCTTCTATGTCTGTTTCTGCTTCCGCTTTGCCTCAGCGCACAGCACATCGTCAAGGGCAGTGTGTCTGATACTACCGGCGACCCAATACCTTACACAACTGTTTCGTTACTGAAGCCCGAAGATTCGACACTCGAGTTTTTTGGAATCGTGAACTCAGAAGGGAATTTTGAAATAAAAGACGTCGCAGCGGGCAAGTATGTGATGCAGGCCGCATTCATGGGTTTCAAAACTTACTATCGCAAACTGGATATACCGGGTGCGGATGGTAATGTAGGGCGCATCGTGCTGCGCAGCATATCAAAAGAGTTGGCTGAGGTAGAAATAACTACTGAGAAGGTGCCGCTGATGATAAAAAAGGATACGATAGAGTATAACGCAGGCGCGTTCAAAACGCGGCCCGATGCCAGCACCGAAGAGCTTCTGAAAAAACTACCGGGCATCGATGTTGACCGTGCGGGTAATATCAAAGCGCAGGGCGAGGGCGTAACCAAGGTGCTTGTGGATGGTAAAGAGTTCTTTAGCGACGACCCCAAAGTAGCGACTAAGAACCTGCCTGCTGATGCAATTAAAAAGGTACAGGTTTTCAATAAAAAATCTGATGCGGCTGAATTTACGGGCATCGATGATGGTTCCAGAGAGCGCACGATTAACCTCATGCTGAAGGATGGAAAAAAGACCGGTTACTTCGGCGACCTGCAGGCAGGGGCGGGTACCGACGAACGTTATAAGCTGAATGCAAAGCTCTACAAGTTTACGAAGAAGACACAGTTTGCTGCGTTAGGTCTTCTGAACAATGTCAATGAGGCAGGTTTTTCGGTGCAGGATTACATCAATTTCAACGGCGGTATCCGCAACCTGCTATCGGGTGGGGCAGATAATATAGGTAGAAGTTTTGCCAATGCACCTGTCGATTTTGGTCAGCCGGTGAACGGGCAGACCATTTCGGGAGCTGCAGGGGTCAATTATTCTTATGAATATGGTAAGAACAGAATGGTAGCGCTCAGCTATCTTGGCAATGGGTCGGATAAGAAGCTGGACCAACAATCGTATGTACAGAACTTCACCAATACCGGAGATTTTACACGCAACAGCGATGAAAAGGAAAAGGAGCGGAACTACGCACACCGTTTTACCATGAACTGGCGCGATGACCTTGACTCTACACAACAGCTTACACTATATGCATCGGGCGGATTGACCGAAAGCAGGGAGACAACGCAAGGCATATCAAAATCGCTGGTGCGCGATGTGGTGCTGAACCAACTGGATAGCCGTAATGCAAGCCGTGGTAATGGTGTCAGCGCAAACGGACGCGGCTCATACCTCAAGCGCCTCGATGGCAACCTGTCGGTACTGAAAGCATCGGGAACGGTTGCTTATACCAAAGATATCTCTAAAACCGAATGGCAAAACCTGACTACTTTCCTGGGAGGTCAGTCGGTTATAGATAACCAGTTTCAGAACATTACACAAGAAGATATGAACTATACAGGTTCACTGTCGGCTATGTACAACCTTAAAAAGGGATTTTACCTGGAACCGGAAGTATCAGCGGGTTTTGACAATGAGCATTTACAGCGAAGGCAAGGGCCGCAGAATAATGAAGCAGCCTATGTAGATTCTATAAGCCCCGACTTTCAGCGTTCTTATAATTATATAAAGCCGGAGATAAGCTTAAGAAGAGCACAGCAGAAGGTGAAGTACGGCATTTCTCTAGCCTACGAAAGAGGCTTCTTACAGCCGGAGCTAATGAATGCTGCACCATATCAAGCCCGTTCTTTCGGTTACCTGTTGCCGTCGCTGGAGTGGGAGCATGAGTATAGTATGGGCAAACGGCTCAACTTCTCATACAACAGCAGTGTAAACGCCCCCGCTGCCCGCCAGCTACTGCCGGTGCCAAATATTACCAGCCCGCTCAGCCAGTCGTATGGGAACATCAACCTGAAACCCGAATATGTGCATACTGCCAGAATGGGATGGCTCTGGTTCGACCAGTTCTCTTTTACATCACTTTTTACAAACCTGAGTGGAACCTATACTAAAGACAAGATCAATACTTCGCGCTTCATTTACCCTAACCTAAGCGAGGCGCGTAGCCTTGTGAATGTATCGGACGACTATCGCGCAAATGCAGGTATATCTTTCGATAAGCCTATTCGCAAGCTGGGCATTACCTTAAATATGAGTGCAGATGAAATCTTCAACAAAGGGATCAACTTAGTAAACAGTGTACCTAATAATACTACCACATGGACACATGAACTGAAGCTGGGAGTAGGAAATCGTAAGAAAGACAAATTTGATGTGGAAGCGGGTGTAAGCGGAAGCCTGTCCGATGCACGATATTCAATCGATAAGAACCTGAACAACGTTTTCTTCAGCCTTACTGGATTCACCGAAATGAGTTATCGCCCGAACGACCATTGGTACTTTAGCATAACTGCCGACGTTACACAATACAACGCCAGGAGCTTTAAAGAAGCGATCGTTGTACCCTTGCTTAAATCACAAGTATCTTACTACTTCATGAAATTTAACCGCGGTGTATTATCACTCGAAGGTTTCGACCTGCTTGATAAAAATAAGAGCATCCAGCGCGTGAGCGAGTTGAACTACCTGAGCGAGGTACGTTCCAATGTCATTGGCCAATACTTTATGTTGTCTTTCAAATACCGTCTAAGCAAAGCAGGCAAAGATGCTAATATGTTAAACGTCGATTTCAAACGCAGGTGAGCTGCAATTTTTTTGTCGAACCAAGGGCTGCAATTCAAATTGCAGCCCTTATCTGTTTCATGCTCTTCATATAAGTGTCCAGTTGTGTATTAGCCGAATTGGTTATGCGTATCGTTAAGTTACTTGCTTTCAGTTGGTTTTAGATACATGTATTATTTCTATATCAGGTTTCTGGAATGATTCTTTTATCCGTAGTAAATTGAGTAAGACCAAACTTAAGGTTACACATAAATTATAGGATTCAAAAAATATACAATATTTACAATATCTGTACTGTTGCAGATATTGTATTTTGTGTTATAAGACAAGCTGCGTAAGCATAACCGCTATACTATATGGATAATACCAACGATGTTACAATAGAGCCCGAAATGATTTCAGAAACAACTGACGTAAACGATGTGACGCCTGCGACAGAAGCTAAATCCCCAAAACGGGGAAAGGCTAAATCCACACAAAATGGTGGATCCGCGGCTACAAACGGACATATATATGATACCAGACCGTCGGACGATCTATATAAAGAGCTTCTAAGCGTTCTTACAGAAGTCCGTAACGGAAATTTCGATGTGCGTATGCCCATCGATCAGGTAGGTATCAGCGGTAAGATATGCGACATGGTGAACGATATCATTTTGCTGAACGGCAAAATGACGCAGGAATTCACCAAGGCGAGTAATGTAATTGGTAAACAAGGTAAGCTAACACACCGTATAGAAATACCATATGCCCGCGGGCAATGGAATGATGGTGTAGAATCGCTGAATACACTTATATCCGACCTTGTACACCCGACTATTGAGATAGCCGGGGTAATTAGCTCGGTGGCGAAAGGCAATTTGTCGCAACAGATGCCGATGCAAATAGGCGACCACGTGCTGCAAGGGGAGTTTTCCCGTATTGCGCGCGAGGTTAACGACATGGTAAAACAGCTTAACCTCTTCTCGATGGAGGTAACCCGTGTGGCCCTGGAGGTGGGTACGGAAGGTAAGCTGGGTGGACAAGCCAAGGTAAAAGGTGTAGCTGGTGTGTGGAAAGACCTAACCGATTCGGTAAACCAGATGGCCTCTAACCTGACGGCGCAGGTGCGTAACATTGCCGAGGTAACTACGGCGGTGGCGAAGGGTGACCTTTCCCGTAAGATTACCGTGGATGTAAAAGGTGAGATCCTGGAGCTGAAAAATACGATCAATACGATGGTGGATCAGCTGAACTCCTTTTCATCCGAGGTAACGCGTGTGGCCCTGGAGGTAGGTACGGAAGGTAAGCTGGGCGGCCAGGCACAGGTAAAAGGTGTAGCCGGTACCTGGAAAGACCTTACCGACTCGGTGAACCAGATGGCCTCGAACCTTACGGCGCAGGTGCGTAACATTGCCGAGGTAACTACGGCGGTGGCAAAGGGTGACCTTTCACGTAAGATCACGGTGGACGTAAAAGGTGAGATCCTGGAGCTGAAAAATACGATGAATACGATGGTGGATCAGCTGAACTCCTTCTCTGCCGAGGTAACCCGTGTGGCGCGTGAGGTGGGTTCGGAAGGTAAGCTGGGTGGTCAGGCCAAGGTAAAAGGCGTAGCCGGTGTATGGAAGGACCTTACCGATTCTGTGAATCAGATGGGTAGTAACCTGACGGCACAGGTGCGTAACATTGCCGAGGTAACAACGGCGGTGGCAAAGGGCGACCTGTCTAAGAAAATTACAGTGGATGTACAGGGTGAGATCCTGGAGCTGAAAAATACGATCAATACGATGGTGGATCAGCTGAACTCCTTCGCATCCGAGGTAACACGTATGGCGCGTGAGGTGGGTTCGGAAGGTAAGCTGGGTGGCCAGGCAACGGTGGAAGGTGTCGGTGGTGTATGGAAAGACCTTACCGACTCGGTAAACCAGATGGGTAGTAACCTGACGGCACAGGTGCGTAACATCGCCGAGGTAACAACGGCGGTGGCGAGTGGTGACCTTTCCAAGAAAATTACGGTGGACGTACAGGGTGAGATCCTGGAGCTGAAAAATACGATCAACACGATGGTGGACCAGCTGAACTCCTTCGCCTCAGAGGTAACGCGTGTTGCCCGTGAAGTGGGTTCGGAAGGTAAACTGGGTGGACAAGCTATAGTAAAAGGTGCCGGTGGTGTATGGAAAGACCTTACCGATTCTGTGAATCAGATGGGTAGTAACCTGACCGCACAGGTGCGTAATATCGCCGAGGTAACAACGGCGGTGGCAAACGGTGACCTTTCTAAAAAGATTACGGTGGATGTGCAGGGCGAGATCCTGGAGCTGAAAAATACGATCAACACGATGGTGGATCAGCTGAACTCCTTCGCATCAGAGGTGACTCGTGTGGCCCTCGAGGTAGGTACAGAAGGTAAGCTGGGTGGCCAGGCCAAGGTAAAAGGTGTAGGTGGTGTATGGAAAGACCTTACCGACTCGGTTAACCAGATGGCCTCGAACCTGACAGCACAGGTGCGTAACATTGCCGAGGTAACTACGGCGGTGGCGAGTGGTGACCTTTCTAAGAAGATTACGGTAAACGTAGAAGGTGAGATCCTCGAGCTTAAAAAGACCATCAATACGATGGTGGATCAGCTGAACTCTTTCGCATCCGAGGTGACCCGTGTGGCCCTTGAGGTGGGTACAGAAGGTAAGCTGGGTGGTCAGGCCAAGGTGCAAGGTGTTGGTGGTACATGGAAGGATTTGACCGATTCGGTAAACCAAATGGCCTCTAACCTGACGGCACAGGTGCGTAACATTGCTGAGGTAACAACGGCGGTGGCGAAGGGTGACCTTTCCCGTAAAATTACGGTGGATGTAAAAGGTGAGATCCTCGAGCTGAAAAACACGATTAACACGATGGTGGATCAGCTGAACTCTTTCGGTTCGGAGGTAACGCGTGTGGCCCGTGAGGTGGGTTCGGAAGGTAAGCTGGGTGGTCAGGCAGACGTACCAGGTGTTGCCGGTACATGGAAAGACTTAACAGATTCTGTAAATAAAATGGCCTCGAACCTTACGGCGCAGGTACGTAACATTGCCGAGGTAACCACGGCGGTGGCAAACGGTGACTTGTCGCGCAAGATCGAGGTGGATGTAAAAGGTGAGATACTGGAGCTGAAAAACACGATCAATACGATGGTGGAACAGCTCCGCGGCTTCGCATCCGAGGTAACGCGTGTGGCGCGTGAGGTGGGTACCGATGGTAAACTGGGTGGACAGGCGAACGTGCCTGGTGTGGCTGGTACATGGAAGGATTTGACCGATTCGGTAAACCAGATGGCGGGTAACCTGACGGCACAGGTACGTAACATTGCTGATGTGGCCATCGCGGTGGCGAATGGTGACATGTCGCGTAAGATTACGGTGGATGTGCGCGGTGAGATCCTGCAACTGAAGGAAACGCTGAACACGATGGTGGATCAGCTCCGCGCCTTTGCCTCTGAGGTAACGCGTGTGGCGCGTGAGGTGGGTACCGATGGTAAACTCGGTGGCCAGGCCTTCGTACCGGGTGTGGGTGGAATTTGGAAAGATCTTACCGACTCGGTAAACCAGATGACCGGTAACCTGACATCGCAAGTACGTAATATCGCCGAAGTAACGAAAGCGGTGGCGAGTGGTGACCTTTCGAAGAAAGTAACCATCGACGTAAAAGGCGAGATCTTCGACTTGAAGAACACGATCAATACCATGGTGGATCAGCTGAACTCCTTCGCCTTCGAGGTAACGCGTGTGGCGCGTGAGGTGGGTACGGAAGGTAAGCTGGGCGGACAGGCCGAGGTAAAAGGTGTGGCCGGTACCTGGAAAGACCTTACCGACTCGGTAAACATGATGGCCTCGAACCTGACGAACCAGGTGCGTGGTATAGCCAAGGTTGTAACTTCGGTGGCAACCGGTAACCTGAAACAAAAACTTTCGATCAGCTCTCGTGGCGAGGTAGCCCAGCTGACCGATACGATCAATGAGATGATCGATACGCTGGCGGTATTTGCCGACCAGGTAACTACCGTCGCTCGTGAGGTGGGTGTGGAAGGTCGACTTGGTGGACAGGCAAACGTGCCGGGTGCATCGGGTATCTGGAAGACACTGACCGAAAACGTGAACCAGCTGGCGGAAAACCTGACGACTCAGGTACGTGCCATCTCTGAGGTAGCGTCGGCGGTAACGAAAGGTGACCTTACCCGAATGATCCGTGTGGAGGCGAAAGGTGAGGTGGAAGAGCTGAAAGATACGATCAACCAGATGATCGCCAACCTGAAAGAAACAACGCTACGTAACCAGGAGCAAGACTGGCTGAAATCCAACCTTGCCAAGTTCACGCAGATGCTTCAAGGCCAGAAAGACCTGAATACGGTAACGCGCCGTATCCTGTCGGAGCTGGCACAGGTGGTAAACGCACAGCACGGTATGTTCTACATTCTGGAGCAGGATGAAAACGATGAGAACAGGAAACTCCAGTTCTTTGCCGGTTATGCGCATAGCCAGGAGATCAATGTAAATAAAGAAATATCGCTGGGTGAAGGTTTGGTAGGCCAAGTGGCATTGACCAAAGAAAGAATTCTATTAAGCAATGTTCCTAAGAATTATATAAAGATAAAATCAGGATTGGGCCAGGCTACGCCACTCAACCTGATCGTACTGCCTGTACTGTTTGAAAAGGATATCAAGGCCGTTATCGAGCTGGCATCGTTCGATGTATTCAGCGAAACGCACCTTGACTTCTTAAGCCAGCTTACAGAAAGTATCGGTATCGTACTGAACACGATCGAGACCAACTCGAGGACAGAGCAGCTGCTGGAGCAATCACAGTCGCTGGCCGAAGAGCTGAGAAGAACGAACGAAGAACTGCAAGACAAAGCCCACCTGCTGGTAAAACAGAAAGAAGAGGTGGAAGCCAAGAACAAAGAGGTGGAGGAAGCCAGGAAATCGCTCGAAGAAAAAGCGGAGCAGCTTACCCTTACTTCCAAGTACAAATCGGAGTTCCTTGCCAACATGTCGCACGAGTTGCGTACGCCGCTTAACTCGCTACTTATCCTGGCGCAGCAGCTCTTCGAGAACAACGAAGGTAACCTTACCGAGAAGCAGATACGCTATGCGAAGACCATCCACAGCTGCGGTGATGACCTTATCCAGCTGATCAACGATATCCTCGACCTTTCGAAGATCGAGTCGGGCTATATATCTGCCGACTTTATCAACGTTCGGTTCTACGAAATCGTATCGTTTGTGGAAACAACCTTCAAACACGTATCCGATAGCAAGAACCTCAGGTTCAGCATCGACATCGATAAGAACCTGCCGGATATGCTGGAAACCGATATTCAGCGACTTAACCAGATACTTAAGAATCTGCTATCTAATGCCTTCAAATTCACAGAGAAAGGTGAGGTTAAGTTCAAGATATACAAGGCCGAAAAAGGCAACTGGAAAATGGGGCTTAAGAGCCTCGACGAAGCAAAACATGTGGTTGCCTTCGAGATCAAAGACTCCGGTATTGGTATATCAAAAGACAAGCAAAACATCATCTTCGAAGCATTCCAGCAGGCCGAGGGTTCTACCAGCCGTAAGTATGGTGGTACCGGTCTTGGTCTGTCTATCAGCCGCGGTCTAGCCGACCTGCTTGGTGGTTCTATTGAGCTGGATAGCTTTGTGGGCGAGGGTAGTACATTTACGCTCTTCCTGCCTATCGACTACAACCCGAACCTGGTGAAGAAGGAAAAGCAAAGCACACTTGCCATCAGCGAGTACGAGCTGGCTCAAAACGACGAGAAACTTGCCATACAGTCAGTGCCTACCGTTAAAATAGAGCGCGACTTGGAAGGACTCAACGAGATAATTAACGAGAAAGGCGACGACCGAAACAATATCACGCCAAGCGATAAAGTGGTACTTGTTGTAGAGGACGATATACGCTTTGGTAAGATAATGATAGAAAAGGCCCATGAAATGGACCTGAAGGTGATTATCGCAACCAGCTTTGGTGAAGTATTTGAACTGGTGAATAAATATAGCCCAATAGCTGTAACACTGGATGTAAAACTGCCCGATGCGAGCGGTTGGAAGATACTTGATCTCTTTAAGAACGATATGAACTTCCGTCATATACCGGTACACCTGATATCGGGCGAGGAGAATAGGCTGCTGGCTATGAAGCGCGGTGCAAGAAGCTTCCATCTGAAGCCGCTGAAGAACGAGGCGCTGCAGATATTGTTCAACGACATTGCAGCCTACAATCAGCGCGGAACTAAGAAGCTGCTTATAATAGAAGACAATGAGCTGGATTCTTCGCAAATTGCTAAAGTGCTTGATAATGAAGGATTGGTTGACATTACAATAGCCACCACCGGCGAAGATGGACTGAAACAGCTAACCGATAGCGACTTCGACTGCGTAATTGTTGACTATATGCTGCCTGACGTTACTGGTATGGAGTATGTGATGCAGCTAAGTGCAGCCAAGAAGCAGCCGATGATGCCGATCCTTATTTATTCAGCCAAGGACTTTAGCCCTAAAGAAAAAACACAGCTGAAGCAATATGCGAATAGGGTGATGCTGAAAAGCGTTAATTCACTAGAACTACTGCTGGAAGAAACGGTGATGCACCTGCACCTCAATCATAAAGACCTGCTGCCTGAAAAACGCAGGATGATCGAGAGCCTGAAGCTAAGAGAAGATGTACTGGCCGGAAAAAATATATTGATAGTCGATGACGATGTTCGTAACTTGTTCGCGCTTACTACTGCTTTTGAGAAGTATAATATAAACACCATAACGGCAGAAAGCGGACAGGAAGCGATCAATATATTGAATGAAAACAATAATATTGACATGGTACTCATGGACATCATGATGCCGGAAATGGATGGTTACGAAACTACACAGAAGATAAGAAGAGAGCATAAAAACAGTAACTTGCCTATTATTGCCGTGACTGCAAAAGCAATGAAAGGCGACAGAGAAAAGTGTATTGAAGCCGGGGCGTCTGACTATATTACGAAACCGGTAAAAATTGACCAGCTACTATCGCTGATGCGCGTATGGCTGTATAAATAGAGCTGTTTAAATGGATTTTTTGACTGAAGAAGATCTGGTAGTACAAAAGCCTGAGATCAAATTACTTGTAGTGGACGATCGGGAAGATAACCTCTTCTCGATCGAAACTATTTTAGAACCGGATGGATATACGATACGCAAGGCGACTTCGGGTAGGGCAGCGCTTAAGATATTATTGAAGGAGTGGGACTTTACGCTGATACTGATGGATGTGCAGATGCCAGACCTTAACGGGTTTGAAACTGCCACCATGATATATGAGCGCGACAAGCTCAGGCATATACCTATCATATTCGTTACCGCTAACGACCATGGTGATGAAAATATGTTCAAGGGTTACCAGATGGGTGGTGTAGACTATATCTACAAGCCTATCAATCCGGAACTATTGAGGGTAAAGGTTGCTGTATTTGTTGAGTTATATAATAAGAATCATCAGCTGCTTGCGCAGGAGCAAAAGCTGATAGCCGCCAACAAAAACCTGGAAAACGAAATACAGGAACGCCGAAACTCGGAGGAGCAGGTAATAAAACTGAACAATCAGCTGATGGAGAAGATCAATCAGCTGAAGCTTACCAATGAAGAACTGGAACGTTTTGCCTATGTGGCCTCGCATGATTTGCAAGAGCCGCTTCGTAAGATCATTATCTTTGGCGACCGCTTGTCGGCGCGCTATAAAGAGGTGCTGGGCGATGATGGTAACGACTTCCTCGACCGTATGCTGAAGGCATCAGGCCGTATGCAGCTGCTTATCAAGAACCTGCTTACCTTCTCGCGTACTACTACGGCCGCTGAGGATGCAGTGCAGGATACTAACCTGAAGCTCGTAATAGAAGGCGTATTGTCCGATCTGGAAATTCAAATAGAGCAAAAAAAGGCCGTGTTCCGTATAGGAGACCTGCCGACTGTTTATGGAGCTGCCAGCCAGTTCCGACAGCTATTCCAGAATCTTATCATCAACTCCCTAAAATTCAGCCGTGAAAACTGCTGCCCTGAAGTAGATATTTATGCTGAAAGGGTAAGAGGTGAAGCTGTATTAAACTTGCCGGAAGCATCTGCAGATGAAGAATATTACCAGATACATGTAAAGGATAATGGTATTGGCTTCGATCAGAAGTATGCCGATCAGATATTTACCGTTTTCAAGCGCCTGCATAGCTTCGATACCTATGAGGGTACTGGTATTGGCTTATCTATATGTAAGAAAATAGTGGAGAAGCATGGTGGTAGTATATCAGTTACGAGTAAGATAAACGAAGGCAGCAATTTCACAATAACGTTGCCTGTAAGAAAGGCCGTTAGTGATTTGGAACTGGCAGTGCCTGGTGCATAACCTGGATAAATGTATAAGGAAAATGGCCTCTTATGATTAGAGGCCATTTTTTATGTTTGTTACTGTTTAACAAAACTAGCGGTATGTGGTTTCGCGCCATCCGTTATCACGCACATATATAACCCAGGTGGCAATAGAGCAATATCTAGTTTTAATCGGTTATTACTCAGCAATTGGGAATTAACAGACATTGCCTGACCCAGATTGTTGAATATCTTAAGGTCATCGCCACCGTTCGCCAAGCCAGCTGGCAACTCAACGATCACCTCATTCCTGGCGGGATTAGGGTAGAGCTGAAGCTTGTTTGCTTTTGCTAACTCCCGAATACCAGTGGAGAACATTTGTTCATACAGCATTAAGCCACCATAATGCGTGCCCACAATCATTTCATATCTTCCGTCACCGTCCACATCGAATACTACAGGTGCTGCGAATCCATTACTTGGAGATACCTTTGTATTTGAATAATCCGTTTCAATAAGCGTGAATGGAGCATTCAAGTTTCCTTTATTAAACGAGTAGCGGTAGATGCTGCCCTTCCCAGTACCAACCAGCAAGTACTCTTTACCTGAATTGTCAATCTTACCAATAAATGGGACACTGTACCCGCTGCTATAGATCCCGTTTACATTTACACCACCCAGGCTGTCTGTAACAAAATGCAATGCAGGCTTACCGCTCACTGCCATCCCCGTATTCCTAAAATAAGCTAGTTTGCCATTATCAGAACCGAGGATTACGTCTTTGTTTCCATCACCGTCCAGGTCGTAAATAAATGGTGTCGCGTATGCGCCCACATTTACCTCGGTGCTACCGGCCATCAGATTACCTATAGTAAGGGAAAAGTTAGGTACTGAGTTATTATTGGGTGCATCGTTCCTGAAGAACAATAGTCTGCCATCGCGTTTCCCTACTACCATATCATCTATCCCATCTCCGTTAAGGTCGCCAAAAGCAGGTGCAGCATAAGATAGATTCAGGCTGCTCAGCCCCAGAAAGTCAGCCGTTTCCGCTGCAAATCCATTTTGACCGGGTATAGTGGTGTTTTTGTAATGCGATATCCTTGCTCTGTTGCCACCCGGCTGATAATAACCAGCTGAGCCAACAAACAGGTCTGGCTTCCCATCCTTATTGTAGTCAAACAATGATGGAATCGCATTTTCCCCAAGGTCTATCATTTCATCTTGAAAAAGCATATCGGTCTTAAAGCTGAATGAAGGCGACTTATTCGATCCGTCATTCCTGTAATAATGGATATTCCGGTAGTTTTCGGACTTGTTACTAAAAGGTGCTAAAAGAATGTCATTGTCTCCGTCGTTATCGATATCGAGCCAATATGCTACCGGATATGTACTAATCGATGCCACTTTTTTGCCAGATTGCCACATCGTGTCCTGCGATATCATCGAATCACGACCAGTGACGTTCCTGCCGTTCTCCAGATATTGCAATTCATTTCCAAGGCTATTGGCATCCAGTAAATCGTAGTCGCCATCACCATCGCCATCCAGCAGGCAAATGCCGTGCGCTCCACCCGTAGTTTTATTTTGCGAATTACCATCAGGCTTTGGCGATGATGTGCCGCAATTGAACCCTAATACGTGTGTACGGAGATTTTCCACCTGTTGTACCTTTCCCCAGCATTCGTCTACTTTATCGAACCTGAATGCATCTTTGGGCAATTTATCTTCTTCCTGGAAATTCTTATATAGTTTAATAAAGCTACCGAGGAAGGAATAAACCACAATGTCGATATCGGTGTCGCCATCTACATCTACATATGCAGGCATGAAGCCAGTACCAATGGCGATATTTACCATGCCCGAATGGGGCACTGCGTAGCGTATGTCCTTACATTGATCATAGCATAACTGCCCGTTATTATAATAACCCTTACATACAGCGGCACCGCCAGCGGATTGTGGGCCGTAGTGAAATAAGTCGGGGATGCCATCACGGTCATAGTCTACCAACTTAATATAATTGACCACCTCCGGAAATTTGCTCACATACTGCGGAGCATATTTATATTTCGGATTTCCCGGGGTGCCGGTAAATAAAAAGGTCCTTGGGTATCCACCGGATTCAAATATCACGAGGTCATTCTTACCATCCTTGTTTAGGTCGGCCATAGCAAACTGAGGTGTGTTAACACCGCCGCACCAAGCCATAGTTTGTTCGCCTGCACTGCCGAAAACTTTGATCTTGTCAGGATTCTGATGGTAAATGCGTTCGTTCGCTACTTGCGCGAATGACAAATTGCCAGAATGGATTACACCAATGAATAGTAATACTGATAGACCCTTCATAAAATTATTTGAAATACGGTAATGCTATTTTTTAATAAAACTGCCTGTGCTCGATACACTCCCATTCACCAGCGAACATATATACAGTCCGGCCGGCAGAGCAGAAATATCAAGTTTTATATGCCGGTCATCCAGTTTGTTTTGTTGTGGCTGCACCATGCGCCCGGTACCGTCATATACTCTTATAATTGCATCAGCTTGCAGCGCTTTGCCGTCTATTGACAATATGATTTCTTGTTGTGCCGGGTTAGGGTAAATTGTTATTTTATTTCTAACGGCGTCAACAGGGTCTACTTTTACATCAAAGAGCTGCTCGTATAGCAGTATACCTCCGTATTTTGTTCCTAAAAACATCTCATACTTGCCATTTCCGTCCAGATCGCCTACAACAGGCGCTGCAGTTCCAAACCCTTTTATTTGAGAATAAAACGTATCGATCAACTGAAAAGGTGTACTCAAATTGCTCCTGATAAATGAATATTTATAGATTACGCCATTATCATTTCCTACAAGTAAATATTCGTTATTTGTATTATCTACTTTTCCTACGAAAGGGCAACTATTGCCGTTCACCTGCAACGGACCTGCTACATGTACGTCTCCTAGTTTATCCGTAATCAATGTAAGCTTTGGGTAACCTGTTGCATCCGCGCCGAGGTTTTTATAAAATTCTATCTCCGCAAACGTGTTGCCAATAATTAGGTCTTTTGATCCGTCGCCATCCATGTCATATATCAATGGCATCGCGCCGCTACCCACTTTAATGTCTTTTCCATCTGCCTGTATATTGCCCGGTTTCAACGTCCAGTTGGGTACATCACTATTGCTGGCAGATGCATTTTGGAAGAAGATAAGGGTGCCATCATTCTTACCAATGATCATATCATCCTTTGTATCTGCATTTAAATCACCAAAAGCCGGTGCAGCGCCGGATAAGCCGAGAGCGGATAGATTATTAAAATCATAGGTCTCGGATTTTAAAGAAGGACTACCAGGGGTGCTGGTATTGCTATAGTAGTGCAACTTACCTTGTCTTAAACCGTTCCCTGACTTATAGTAGCCTTTGCTACCCACAAACAGGTCGGGCTTGCCGTCGCGGTTATAATCGTACAGCGCGGGGTATGCATTCTCACCAAGGTCTATCAAGTCGTCCATAAACAAGGTGTCTGTGGCGAAGACAAAGTTTGGTGAAGCATCCGACCCGGAATTGCGGTAATAGTGTACACACCTGTAATTTTCGGTACTGGCAGCGAAGGGAGAAAACAAAATATCTTTATCTCCGTCTGCATCGATATCCAGCCAGTAACCCATTGGGAAATGGTCTAGCATTACCGGTTTTCCGTTACTGGGCCAGGTGCTATCCTGCAGTATCATGGTGTCTCTTGGGTATCCAAACTCAACGCGACCATTCTTCAACAGTTGCACCTCTGGTCTTGTAGTATTGCCCGATAGCATATCCATATCGCCGTCTCCATCGGCATCGAAGACGATGATGCCGTGACCGCCACCGGTAGCCTTATTGGCCGACCCTCCGTCTGGTTTGAGTAAAGAGTTTTCTGCGTTGCATTCAATACCGAGGGTATGGGTTTTACGGGCATCCTGCTGCTCAAATTTAGCCCAGCATTTATCCACCCATTTGTAGTAAACAGTATCGGCCGGCATCGTGCTCGTACGCATGTTTTTAAAATGGAATACCGATACAGTTGGAGAAAGCAGATAGTCAAAAGTCAAAATATCAGGATTCCCATCATTGTCTAAATCGGCTATCTCGGGCATGTACGAAGTGTTTATTATCGACATGTTTTCACGCTTTCCCCGAAACGTATAAGTGATCTCGTCGAACTGGCTAAACACTAATTCCTTCGCGGCATTATACGACCCCTTGTACCTGCGCATCGGATTCGTGCCCGTAATCAGGTCAGCTACCTTGTCGCCATTGTAGTCAACTATCTTAAAATATTGGACAATATTAGGTAGGTTCTTTTCGTATTTAGGTTCATACCGGTATTTGACGGTACCGGCATTTCCTGTTTTAATAAATGTTCTGATATTTCCTCCCGGCTCATACACCAACAAGTCTCCTATGCCGTCGTTATTGAGATCAGCCATTCCGAATTGAGGGTTATTAAGACCTCCCGCCCAAGCTAGTTCCCGCTCCGTACCGTTGGCATTAAAAACTTTTACTTTTCCGGGATTGATGTGATAAAGCCTGTCTACTTGGCCATTTGTTGACGATGACAGCAACAATGTACAGGCCAGCATATATATCGAACGCATGATTCTATTGTTTTTGACAGTTTATAGTCTATTAAAGATAAGACATATCAGAAGATTTTAACGTTGGAAATAGCTGAATACCGTTTTTTAACGGTTGTACGAGAAAAAATGGTTGCCGAACTTTGCGATGGTATTAAGAGATATAAGCACCTGACACCATGACAACGCGAAGGCTCCTTTTTAAGGAGCCTTTCTTATAAACACGGTACATGACTAGCGTAAAATTGCCTTAGTGTAATGGCAGGGTTTTTTCCGTGCTGAGGTGTATATAATTGATGATATGAAAACTGCCTATAGATGAATCTTGATCCTCAAATGAATGTATTAGTGTATGCAATTGCTAAGTGCCGGGCCGAAAACAAGATCATCCTAGGTTATCTTATTGGCTCATTAGGCGAAAACTATCCCGGATTCTCTGCTTTTCTGCAAAAGAAAATGACCAGGGAGATAGCCTTAGAAACAGATACGCAGTTGCAGCAGATGATGTCGGTATTGGATATGTATGATGCGCAGGACGGTGATGCAGTTTCAGACACGTTTTCAATAGATAAGCTACTCAAGATATTTTCCGGCAAGTAGTAGCTACCAGATTTCGAGATAGATGAATTACAAAACAAAGGAGTCTTACGACTCCTTTGTTTCTTTATTACCTAATTTTCTGTATTGCTCTCTATTTTCTTCAGAGCGCGCTTCTTCAATTTCCTGCTCTTTGTCATAAGCACGAATGATATGCTTCACGAGCCTGTGACGTACAACATCCGATTCATCAAGTGCAATATGCGCAATACCTTCAATATTACGCAGTATCCGGGTCGCCTTAGCAAGCCCTGATTTTTGATTTTTTGGCAGGTCGACCTGCGTTAAGTCACCTGTTATAATAGCCTTCGCAGACGAACCTATACGCGTCAGGAACATTTTGAGCTGCAGATCGGTAGCGTTTTGTGCCTCGTCCAATATTATGAATGAATTATCGAGCGTACGGCCACGCATATAAGCCAGCGGGGCTATCTCAATAATGCGGTTAGCCATATAATAATTCAGCTTGTCCGATGGTATCATATCATCCAATGCATCGTATAGCGGACGCAGGTATGGGTCGATCTTCTCCTTCAGGTCGCCGGGAAGGAAACCCAGGCTTTCGCCCGCCTCTACTGCCGGGCGCGTAAGGATGATCTTGCGGACTGCTTTATTTTTAAGCGCACGTACGGCCAAGGCTACTGCCGTATAGGTCTTACCGGTGCCGGCAGGGCCTACTGCAAAGATGATATCGTTCTTCTCAGACACGGATGCCATCATCTTCTGATTCTGCGTTTTGGCACGTATTACCTTACCATTAGGGCCAAAGACCAGAATTTCGTTGCTGTTTGCATCGTCTTTTGCCTGGCTGGCTTCTCCGCCACCGTTCTCGTCATCGCCGAGTATCTCTGAAAAATAGGCTTCTGACAAATGTCCGTTCCGCTCCAGGTATTTGATGACCTGACTAATGCGGCCTTGTGCATTTGATACGATATCCGGCTGCCCTGAAAGTTTTATCTGGCTGCCGCGGGAAAGAATTTTAAGCAATGGAAATTTTCGTTTCAGTATATCGAATTTGCTGTTGTTGACACCAAAGAATTCGATCGGATTTACTGTCTCCAGGTTAATGATTGCTTCTGTCAATGTGCAAGATATTTAGTTGTTACCTCATCTAAATATACGATCCAGATGATTTGAATAGTGTTAAGTAATGGTCAATTGTGAAGTGCTCATGCTGCCATAGGCTCGGAGTTGAGGAATGGGGGTGAACTGATAGTTTGTCTCTCTGTGCACTAACTTATAGAATAATATCATTACAGTGCGTTCATTTTATTCACATTATACCGATAAGTTTAAAAAGATTATGCCGTAGTGCCCGCTAAGGCCGAAAATTACCGCTCGTTGACAATGAGTGAGTATTACAGATATTGTTCGGGCAGTATAAACAGTATCTTTACACTGTTATATGTATTCGCTAAAAGATAAAGTAGTAGCTATTACAGGAGCATCGTCGGGCATAGGTCATGCCTTGGCGATAGAGTCACTAAACCGTGGAGCAAAAGTTGCGGTTTGTGCCCGTAACCTGGAGAAACTAAAGGCAGCTTTCCCGCAGCACAATGAAAATATTCTATTTGCGGCGGCCGATGTTGGCCGCGAGCACGATTGCGAGCAATTTATAGAGTCGATCATCGGTAAATGGGGTAGAGTAGATGTGTTATTGAATAACGCAGGCATTACGATGCGCGCGTTATTTGAAGATGCTGATCTATCGGTTATTAAGGAACTGATGGATATCAACTTTTGGGGAACAGTGTATTGCACTAAGTACGCATTGCCATCTATCAGGAGTAACAAAGGTGTCATCGTAGGCGTATCGTCGATAGCAGGTTATAGAGGGCTACCAGCGCGCACCGGCTATTCTGCATCGAAGTTTGCCGTGCAGGGTTTTCTTGAGGCATTGCGTACAGAGTTGTTGCATACAGGTACGAATGTAATGTGGGTGTCGCCGGGTTTTACATCGTCCAATATCAGGAACGTGGCGCGTAGCGCAAACGGAACGGCACAAGGTGAAACACCACTGGATGAAGGTAAACTGATGAGTGCCGAAATCTGTGCAGGCATCATACTGAATGCGGTACAGAATGGTAAGAGAAGCGTTGTGATGACCGGGCAAGGTAAGCTTACCGTATGGATGAATAAGCTTTTTGCCGGATTGGCTGATAAATTAGTCTATAATCACTTTTTGAAAGAACCCAATTCGCCTTTGGCTAAGTACGAGGCCAACCGAGGGTAATAAATTGAAGGTCTTATAATTTGAAATGTGCATGTCGCTGAAAAAGCTGTTTACTGTCTTGCTCTTCGTCTCCTGCGTCGGAGCACAGATAACCCATGCACAATCAAAGGATAATATTTTCAGGCAGGATGCGGCTACATTCTCCAGGTATAAGGTGAATGCGGGAGGCGCAGAGCAGAGCATGCCTTGGGCAGGTGGAGCAAACAATCCGCAGTTTGGCCTGGCCGACTTTAATAGGGACGGTAAAAATGATCTGGTGATATTTGAGCAGGGTGCAGGCGTACGAACGTTTCTTAACGTTGGCAGTGCCGGAAATGCCGCCTATTATTACGATCCTTCATTCGAGCAGTATTTTCCTGTACCCAGGTATTACATGCTGATTGCAGACTACGACCGTGACGGGGCGCAAGACCTGTTCCACTATGGTGCGGGCGGTATGAGCGTTTGCAGGGGGTACTATGATAGTAAGAACATCCTTCATTTCTTCCCCGCTGAAGAGCTAAAGTATACGGTCGGAAATAACGCTACGCTATTAGTAATAGATGTAAATACCACCGACGTCCCCGGAATTGCTGATCTGGATGGTGATGGCGATTTGGATATAGTTACGTACTACCTATGGGGCGCATACCTTTATATGTACCGGAATATGCAGGAAGAGGAAAAGCTGCCTGCTGCAACTTTTAAGCTAAAGCTGGCCGACCGTTGCTGGGGCCGGGTGTTTCAGGATGTATCGCGTACACATATGCTGGACTACACCTGTGACAATTCAGGCCTCAAACCTGAATCTGCTAATAAGACCACACATGGCGCTAATGCCATTTGCCTGTTCGACTACGATGGAGATAGTGACATAGACTATATGGGTGGAAACGGCAGTTTTTCGGACGTCCAGTTTTTGAAGAATGGAAAGACAGAGCATGGCGCAAGTATAGATAGCATGATAGCTCAGGATACTATTTGGGCCAGCACAGGCAAACATGTTTACATGCCAAATTATCCAATGGCTTCGGCGCTTGACATTGACGGTGACGGAGACAAAGACCTGTTGTTTTCGCCACATGCGCCGGGTACGGAGAACTACAGATGTATTGCATATTATAAAAACACAAGCAACAGCTCAGCTCCTAATTACTCGTATCAATCTGATAGTTTCCTGGTCGACCAGATGATAGATGCAGGAACTGGCTCTTATCCTATGTTATATGACTATAACAAAGATGGTAAGCAGGATATGTTCGTAGGTTCCGAAGGGTATTACCAGCCCAATGGCACATTCCGTAGCAGGCTGTCTTATTATGAGAACACTTCGACAGGAGCTGATTTTTCATTTACCCTCCGCACCAAAGACTTTCTAAATATTAGTAGCCTGGGCATTATGGGTACCATACCCGCTACAGGAGATATAGATCGTGATGGCAAGGACGACCTGCTGATAGGTAAACTAAATGGCACCATACTGCTGTATCGCAACTATGCTGCGTCGACAACAGATGTGCCGGACTGGAGATTAGAGCCCGGCAACCTGAAAGACAATACAGGTGCAGATATAAATGTAGGTGGCTTTGCAGCGCCGTTCATTTACGATATAGATAAAGACGGTCAGAACGACCTTATTATCGGCAATCGTGCAGGTACACTGATATACTATAAGAATGTAAGTACAGTTGCCGGGCAACTGGCATTAGAGTTTAAAACGGATACCTTGGGCGGGGTAAAGACCGCACCCCCTATCAGCTCTTACGGCTATAGTGTGCCGTTTATAGGCAAGCTGGATGATACAGGTAAAGAATATTTGCTGCTGGGTAGCCAGTCAGGGGCGCTGTATCGTTACGATGGTTTCCAGAACGGTAATGTTACAGGTGCTTATACACGGCTGGATACGATGTACTCCGACATAAAAGTAAAAGGTGAATATACGGCTCCCACAGTAGCGGATTTGGATGGCGATAATAAATATGAAATGATCATTGGTAATGTGTTGGGGGGATTGTACATGTACTCACAGTTGTTCAAGTCCGGGATTGACAATAAACAGTTAGCGCCTCGCCGTCTCCAGGTATTTCCTAATCCCGCAACAGATGAACTCTTTATTGGCAATACTACCGCTGAAACATCGATAAAGGTTTACAACAATATGGGGCAGCAGGTACATGTCTCTTGTGCTATGTCGGGCAGCCTTTGCAAAGTCAATATCTCGTCTTTGCCGCATGGTATATATCTGATAACGGCAACGGATAACTGCGTTACATCAAACGCCAGGTTTGTTAAAGAATAACCAGCTATGACAATCGGCTGAACAGCCGGGCATTGTTTTCCTGTATCTTTATAGTGGTTGTTATGGTTCGCAGATATTGTTTTGGGCTTACACTTTTTGTTTTGTTTTTAGCATCAACTATTCCGTTGTATGCGCAGGAATGGAAGTACCGGGCCGATAACAGCGTTAAGGTATACGCAAACGATAAGCCGCAAACCATGGCATGGTGCGGAGGTGTCAACACACCACAATTTGCACTGGCCGACCTGAACCGGGACGGGAAAAACGACCTGGTGATATTTGAACAGAGCGTTGGTGTCCGCACCTTCATCAATACCGGTACTGCCGCTAATGCAATCTATACCTATGCTTCGCTGTACGAGCAATACTTCCCGGTGGTAAATGAATATCTGAAACTGGTCGATTACAACAAAGACAATGTTACTGACCTGATACATCGTGGACGTACAGGGTTCAGTGTGTACAAAGGATACTACGGCGCTGACAACCGTTTGCGATTCAGTTTTTACAAGGACTTGTATTATACTACTCCAAACGGTGGTACCATTAACGTTTACTGCGAACCTAATGACATTCCATCTGTAGAAGATGTAGATGGTGATGGCGATCTTGATTTTTTTTCTTATTCGATAGGTGGGGGCTACGTCAGTTTCTACAAAAATTGCAGGGTAGAGCATGGCCTGCCTGCAGATAGCATTAAGATATGCCTGTCTGACAACTGCTGGGGCAAAGTATATCAAGGTTATGAGCGGACGCAAAGCCTCGGCACAGGATGCAGTAACTTTGGAACTTCCAGCTGCAAAGGATGTGAATTGTCGGGTAATAAAACGACCCACACGGGCAATACGCTTTGCCTGCTCGACTACGATAGTGACAGCGACTTTGATTTCTTTAATGGCAATAATGCCTTTCCCGACATACAGCTATTGACCAACGGCAAGCGTGAACATGGTTATAGCATCGATACCATGATAACGCAGGACACGCTTTGGGATGCTGGCGGTGTGCAGTTATCGAATATGTTATGGCCTGCTGCTTTTTGGCTGGATGTTGATGGCGATGGAGACAAAGACTTGCTGTTTTCGCCGCATGGCTCGGGCACAGAGAACTACCGTTGCATTACTTATTATAAGAATACAGGCACGGCTTCAGCGCCGTCATATACTTACCAATCCGACACTTTTCTTATTGACCAGATGATAGACGCGGGTACGGGTTCTTATCCTATGCTCTATGACTATAATAGGGACGGTAAGCCAGACTTATTTATAGGCTCTCAAGGGTATCATCAAACCAATGGCACCTTCCGCAGTAGGCTGTCTTATTGCGAGAATACCTCTACAGAAGCAGATGTATCCTTTACGCTCCGCACAAAAGACTTTCTGAATATTAGTAGCCTTAGTATTACAGGTGCTATACCCACCATTGGCGACTTAAGTCGCGATGGAAAGGACGATCTGCTGATAGGGAAGCTGGATGGTACCATATTGCTGTACCGCAACTATGCTGCATCTGCTAACGATATACCCGACTGGAGGCTAGAGGCCGGTAACCTAAAAGACAACACAGGAGCAGAAATAAATGTTGGTGGCTTTGCAGCACCATTCATTTATGATATAGACAAGGATGGACAGAATGATCTGATCATTGGTAACCGATTTGGCACACTAGTGTACTATAAAAATGTAAGTACAGTCGCAGGGCAGCTTGCTTTGGAATATAAGACAGATACTTTGGGTGGTGCGCGTAGTGCTCCGCCATTCAGTGCTTATGGATATAGCGTGCCCTTTATCGGTAAGTTGGATGATTCGGGCAAAGAGTATCTGCTACTGGGTAGTCAGTCGGGGGCATTGTACCGATATGATGGTTTTCAGGATGGAAATGTGTCGGGGACGTACACGCGGTTGGACGAGGAATATAAAGGCATTAAGATACCATCGATGTCTTCGCCCGCTGTGGCTGATCTGGATGGTGATGGTAATTATGAGATCATATCCGGCAACGTAGCCGGTGGGTTGAAGCTTTTTAAGCTAAGCCAAATGGAGGAGGAAATAGGTGAAACGCCGATAACGGATGATGTCATAGTATTTCCTAATCCCGCCAATAGGCGAGTTACTATAGCCTGGGGCAAGTCATTCAATACATCCAGCCATGTCGATGTCATATTATTCAATTCCATGGGCCAGAAAGTAGCACAGGATACTATTTCGCTGCCATCTGTATTGTCTGCCAATCTTGATGTCGGCTATTTATCATCCGGTGTTTACTATTGCGTTGTCCTCTCCGGGAAGAATAGAAGAAGCATCCCTGTAGTAGTTAACCGCCTATAACCACCTATATAGGTCTGGCTTATACTGCGTCCTCGTTTTTTATATATGATAACGGTACGGGCTTTGGGGCTTAACACATTAGTTCTACCTTTGCACCATTATTTTTCAAAATCATATTCTACCATATGCATAATGCTTATTTCCACTTTGCGGAACCTAAGAATGAACCGGTACTGAACTATGCACCCGGAAGCGCCGAGCGCAAAGCCCTGCAAAAGGCTGTCGCCGACCTGAAAGGCCAGACACGCGATATACCTATGTATATTAACGGACAAGAAGTACGCACCGGCAAAACGCAAAGCATACACCCGCCGCACGAAACAGCTCATACGCTGGGCCATTTCCACGCAGGCGACGAAAGTCATGTAAAACAAGCTGTATCGGCAGCATTGGCGGCACGTACCGCATGGTCTGAAATGCCATGGGAGCACCGCGCGGGCATATTCCTGAAAGCGGCTGAACTGCTGGCTACCAAATACCGCTACAAAATGAATGCGGCTACCATGCTGGGCCAGAGCAAGAACGCTTACCAGGCCGAGATCGATAGCGCCTGCGAACTGATCGACTTCCTGCGTTTCAACGTCTACTTCCTTACCGAAATATATAAGCAACAACCTTTGTCGGCGCCCGGCTTCCACAACCGTATGGAATATCGTCCGCTGGAAGGTTTTATAATGGCTGTTACTCCATTCAACTTCACTGCTATCGGTGGCAACCTGCCTACAGCACCAGCTATGTGCGGTAACGTAGTAGTTTGGAAACCTGCCAATACGCAGATATACAGCGCCAGCGTATTTATGGAGATATTGAAAGAAGCAGGCTTGCCCGATGGTGTTATCAACCTGGTATATACCGATGGACCTACAGTTGGTAGAATATGCTTTGAGCATCCTGACTTTACAGGTGTTCACTTCACAGGGTCTACAGGCGTATTCCAGAACATGTGGAAGACAATAGGCGAGAACATACATAAATACAAAACTTACCCGCGCATAGTAGGTGAGACAGGCGGTAAAGACTTCGTAATGGTACATCCAAGTGCCAATGCAGACTCTGTTGTAGCAAACCTTGCCCGTGGCGCTTTTGAGTATCAAGGCCAAAAATGCTCTGCTGCCAGCCGTGCTTATATACCATCTAATCTTGCCGATGAGATTAGGGAGAAACTGGTTGCTGAAGTGAAGACCATGAAAATGGGCCCTGTTGACGATTTTACCAACTTTGTAAATGCCGTTATCGACGAAAAATCTTTCGACAAACTGGCTAAATATATAGATGGCGTAAAAGACAGCAATGGCAAGGCTAAGATCATCTGCGGCGGTAAGTACGACAAGTCGAAAGGCTGGTTCATCGAGCCAACGATCATCGAAACCACCGACACGAATTATGTAACGCTTTGCGAAGAGCTCTTTGGCCCTGTACTGACGATACACGTATACGATGCGGAAAACTGGGAAGGCATACTGGACACTGTTAACTGGACTTCGGGTTATGCACTTACCGGTGCCATCTTTGCACAAGACAGGTACGCACTTGAGCTGATGACCCGCAAGCTGGTTGATGCAGCAGGTAACTTCTACATCAACGATAAGCCTACCGGCGCTGTAGTTGGCCAGCAGCCATTTGGCGGTGCGCGTGCGTCGGGTACCAACGATAAGGCCGGTTCTGCACTGAACCTGTATCGCTGGTTGAGCGCCCGTACTATTAAAGAAACATTGGTACCTGTTACGGACTACAGATATCCGTTCCACCAGGCTGATTAAGAACATAATGAAAGAGGATAGCTCATCAGGCTATCCTCTTTTACTTTATGCTGTTTGCTTTTTACAGGAGCTCTTTGTGCTATAACGTTGCTTGTATTAGCATACGCACTGTCTAGATTCATATTTTCAACACAACTTTTTTGATAGTGTGTAGTACAAATAGGCTAGTTGCGAGTGACACTACACCAGCAATAATCAAAGCGAAACCAGCCACTTCACTTCTGCGATCGGAGTAGAATACGGGTGCTTCTTTCAAAGTTACCTGATCAGTTAACAGAGCATTTCTAAATTCATTTTCGTTTAAAAATTCTTGTAGCTTGTTTTTTTGAGCGTTAAATAAGAAATATTCACGCTCGTAGGTTTCAACATAAATTTTGCTTCCTGACTGTTGCAAATGAGATACGTTGGAAATTACTGTTACATTATTGTATTCGATGAAAGCTTGCTCATCGACATCAATAAACGTTAACTGACATTTATCTGTTAATGGCACATACCATAAATCACCAGTGCCTATATCTACATCTTTGACATAGGAAACAATAATCGATCCAATTCCGGCGGCAAAATAAAATGTATACAGTCCGATAAAAGGACTAATAATTGAAAAGAAAATTTTTCTTCGTCTCTTCTCTTTACCGGATAGCAAATATGTTGCAATAGCGGCAACAAAGGCTATAATACAGCTTAAAGCAAATATTCCAATCAAGTGAATAAGGATAACAAAAACAAGTCCCATGCATACAAAGTATAAAAACGACAGGCAGCTATCTTGTTTATTTTACGCTGTTCGCTTTTTGTAGAAGCTCTTTGTGCAATTGAAGTATCTGTGGTAATAGTGCTGTTTCATCATCATTGATTACCACATAGTCGCATCGCTTCATTTTTTCTTCTTCGTCCATCTGGTTGGCTATCCGTTCCAGTACTTTTTCCTGGGTTATGCCATCACGGCCTATCGTACGCCATATACGTAATGTTTGCGGTGCCGATACACCAACCATCACATCCATATCTTTATAAGTGCCGCTTTCAAAGAAGATGGCTGCTTCTTTTATCACATAAGGGCTGGTTTGCTTCAGCATCCATTGCTGGCCATAGCGTACGGTAGCAGGATGTATCAGGGCATTCAGTTTCTCCAGCATGTCCGGCTTTGCAAATACGATAGACGCCACCTTTTCGCGATCTATCTTTCCTGCTTTATAGGTGTCTACGCCAAACAACAGCTTGATGCCATCGACCAGTACCGCATCATTTTCCATCAGGTATTTAGCTGCCCGGTCGGCATAAAAAACAGGTATGCCAAGTGTTTCGAACACTTGGCATACCGTAGACTTTCCTGAACCAATGCCGCCTGTAATACCTACTTTAAGCATGGGGTTTGTATTTTATTTTGTTGTAGTTGCAGCAACTGTTTGTGCACCTTCTGTCTTCTTGCGATACGCCTGTGTCATTTCCATAGATACAGCTGAGCGCTCTACAGTCATGAAATTGCCGCGGCTTACTTCTATCTGTATGGTGCCATCTTCATTCACCCTGTTGATGGTTGCGTGTATGCCTGCCGTAGTTACGATACGTTCTCCAACAGATATAGTCTCGCCAAATTTCTTTTGCTCTTTTGCTTTCTTAGCTTGCGGGCGTATCATGAAGAAGTACATTACTACGAACATACCTACCATGATGAACAATTGGATCATTCCACCACCTGCAGGTCCGCCCTGCAAAAAGATCGATAACAGATTTACTGACATTCTAGTTTAATTATTAATTGGATTCAAAAATACTTAATTACTTACCTTATTAGTTTTTTTCTTCTACTTCGGCTTTGATGTACAGCATGTGCATGCCTCTGCCGGAGTTAGTATTGATGGTTACAGACTTTTCCTGGTGTCCTATCTTACCCTGCGTATCAAATTTTACTTTGATCACACCGTTTTTGCCCGGCGCAATTGGCTCGTGTGGGTATTCAGGCACGGTGCATCCGCATGAACCGCTAGCCGATGCAATGATTAGCGGCTTCTTGCCATTGTTGGCAAATTCAAAATCATAAGTGCCAACCTCGCCTTCTTTCAGGTTGCCAAAGTTGTGTACCGAATCTTTAAAATCCATAGTGGCCATTTCGCTCAGCGCGGCCGTATTGTCGCCCGTAGCGCTTACGGGATTTGATACAAGGTCGGTCGATAGCAGAGTACTATCTTCTGCGCTTACGCTTGCAGTTTCGTTACTACCGCATGCAGCTAGTGATAACATCGACATAGCAAAAATGATCTTCTTCATGCTACTACAACTTATGATTTACGTGTTCTGTCCTGTTTGCGGATCTTGCTTTCCTTCTCCAGGTCCTTCAGTATATTATCCAGTACACCATTCACGAATTGTCCGCTTTGCGGTGTGCTGTACAATTTTGCCAGCTCTATATATTCGTTGATTGTAACCTTGGTCGGTATGGTAGGGAAGTAGAGTAGTTCGCAAACACCCATGCGAAGCAGCAGCAGGTCTATCGAAGCTACACGTTCTGCATCCCAGTTGATGAGTTTAGGCTGTATCAACTCCATTGCATATTCTTCCTTATCCATCACGGTATGCAACAGATCATGCGCATATTCGCGTTTTTCAGTCGATATTAGGTTAAGGAAGTTGATCTTGCTGCTGCTTTTGAAGAAGTTGTCCATCAGCATCACAGTCATTTCACGGTCGTCTTCCCAGCCAGGTAGCTCTTCAGAGAAGTATTCCTGCAAAGGCTCATTTTCTAATATCTGCTTTTGCCAGATAAAGTGGATGATCGCTTTCTCCTTCTTTGGCTCGCGCTGGTTTTCAGATATGTATTCCTGGTACTCCGGTGTTTTCACCAGGTTCAGGTATATCTTTTTTACCCATTCCTCATCCAGGTAATGCTCCAGTTTCGAATCTTTGATCTTCTCTTCAAAAGTCTGGTTGTCCCGTATCTGCCAAATGAAATCATTGCCCGCTATCTTAGTGCTTACATTCAGGTCATCGGCTGTAGGAAGATATTTAGATGTCTTCCTGAGCGCGTCTGCTTCAGCGTATTGGGCAACTTTTATTGTGTATAGTATCGATATGGTAAAAAGGTCGAGGGAGCGTGCTAACTTATCATTCAGAATGTTTGATCCGATCTTCTTGTTCACTTCCTGTTCACCGGGCTCCATCGTGGCAAGCGTATAAAGCGTTTGCATCACCTTTACCCGGATGTTTCTGCGACTTATCATATATTATAAAGAACCTGTTTAGCGGCGCAAAGATAAGGCTTTGAACCGATTATTTGAAAGTATTCACAAAATGTAAACGACACTGATTATGAGCGGAGTATACTGTATCTTTGTGCCGGTGCCAAACCTAGAGACTGTAGTGGACAGGCAACTGTTTTTACCACAGCATAAAGCCTCCGCTCAAGCAGAGGCTTTATTTTTTATATACAGAGGCGATTGCCGGTTTAGTGCATGGCTTCAGACAGGTCTACCTTCTTTTGTTTGTTCTCCCTTACCATCAGTATGAAGGGAATACAAACAAGGAACATGATACCGATATAAAGGAATACGTCCATATACGAGAGTACTGCAGCCTGTTTCATTACAGAGTAGTCCATCAGTTTGTAGCTGCTATTCAGCGCCACATCTGGTGACATGCCTTTGGCAATAAAGTTTTGCTGCATACCCATTACACGCTGCTGCACATCCGGGTCGTTTACTGATAGGTTCGATACCAGGTCGCTACGGTGACTAATCGTACGGCGCGACATAAAGGTGGTGATCATCGCAATACCGAATGACCCACCAAGCTGACGCAACATACCCGTAAAAGCTGCTCCCTGACCAATTTCCTGGCCTTTGAGTGTAGAGAGCGACATGGTAGTGATAGGTATGAACAACAATCCCATCCCGATACCTCTTAATATCAGCGGCCAGAAAAAGGCGTCACCGGGTGTATTGGGCGTTAGTACTTTATAACCCCAGAAACTAAATCCGAAGAACACAAGCATTCCTCCCGCAACCAGGTATTTCTGCGATACACCTTTCTGTATCAAGTTACCGATGATGGGCATCATAAATGCCGTAGTAAGCGCTGCGGGTATCATGAGCATTCCTGATTGCTGCGCAGTCCACCCGAGTGTGGATTGCGTGTACAGCGGTATAATAAAGGTAGATCCATACAAACCGAATCCTAGTATGAAGGATAGAATTGTACCTACCCGCAGGTTACCGTTCTTTAGCACCTTCAGGTCAACAATTGGATTCTTATACGTCAGCTCTCTCCAGATAAAGAAATAGAAACCAAGTATAGCTGCGACCGTAAGCATAATGATCGTTGAGCTGTTGAACCAATCGTCTTCTTGTCCCTTTTCCAGTATGTACTGCAAAGAGCCTACAGCCACGGCTAACAGGCCTATTCCCCACCAGTCAACCTCGCTCGCTGCTTTCTTCTCGCCATACTTAGGGCTTTTTACATACTGAAGCGTAAGCAAGGTAGCAATAACCCCGATAGGGATGTTGATGTAGAAGATATAAGGCCAGGAGAAATTGTCCACTATATACCCGCCTAGTGGTGGGCCAAGCGTAGGACCTATGATGACTCCCAAACCATATATTGCCTGTGCCATACCACGCTTTTCCGGCGGATAGCTCTCGGTAATGATGGTTTGAGAAGTAACCAACAATGCGCCGCCACCCAAGCCTTGTATAAAGCGGAATAGTACAAGCTCCCAAATATTGGTAGCGTTACCGCAAAGGAAAGACGATACGGTAAATATGATAATGGAAGCTGCAAAATAGTTGCGCCTGCCAAACTGCTGCGATAGCCAGCTGGTCATCGGTACAATGATGACGTTGGCGATGGCATAGGCCGTGATAACCCAGGCTACTTCGTTTAGCGTAGCGCCGAGATTACCCCTCATCTCATTCAGGGCAACGTTTACGATGGTGGTATCTACGATCTCGAGCAGGGCGCAGAAGATAGCTGTGATCGTAATGATCACCCTGCGGTAGCCGTATTCTACCAATGAATTTTGATCAGTCATAAGTTTATATCTTAGTTAAGATGTACATCTACATTCACGTTCATACCTGCACGAAGCTGTTTAATGAGCGGGTCGGTAGGATTCGTGAATTCGATCTTAACAGGTACACGTTGTACCACCTTTACGAAGTTGCCGGATGCGTTATCGGGAGGCAGTAGTGCGAAGCGTGCGCCCGTAGCTGGTGCAAATGAGCTAAGCTTTGCGTTGAGGTTATGGTCACCGTAAGCATCCACATGTACTTCTACTTTTTGTCCCAGCTTCATTTTGTTAAGCTGCGTTTCTTTAAAGTTGGCTACTACCCATATAGCGTTCTCTGATACCAGGCTAAACATAGACTGGCCTGCCTGTACAAACTGGCCGGGCTGCACGGGTACTTTTGATATAACGCCGTCTTCCGGAGCAGTAACTACCGTATAAGAAAGGTTCAGCTTGGCAGCTTCTACCTCGGCCCTGCGCTGCTGTATGGTTGCATTGGCAACACTTATCTGCTGCGATGTGGCATTGCTTTGCGAAGCAACGGCACTTGTCTGGCGGGTAGCCGCTCGTTTCTGCTCCTGCAGTATCTGCAACTGGCGTTCTGATGTCTGTTTTGCGGCTAATGCCTGTTCGTATTGCTGTTGGGTAATAGAATGGTCTTTTATCAGGTTGGCATAGCGGTTATAGTCCTGTGTAGCACGCCATACGTTCACCTTCGCCGCCTCTATCTGCGCATCTACAGTTGAGACGTTGGCTTCAGACGTTGCAATACCTGCCTTTGCAGCAGTAGTACTAGCCTGGGCTACATTCAGTCCGCTTTCTGCTGCTGCCAGTGTAGCTTCGGCTTGTTGCAGCTTAATGCGCAGGTCGCGGTCATCCAGGATTACCAGGGTGTCGCCTTTCTTTACTTTCTGGTTGTCTTTAATCCGTACTTCGTTTACATATCCTGCCACCCTTGGTATCACCGGACTTATATTAGCTTCAATCTGTGCATCGTCTGTTTCTTCGTGGCTCTGCGCATGCAGGTATTTAGTGATGCCAAATGCACCACCCGCCAGCACCAACAAGCCAAGAACTATTACAAAGCGGTTGCTTTTCTTTGGCGCCTCTGTTTCTTTAGTGATGTGTATAGTTGATTTGGTTTCGTTTACTTTCGTTTCCATATCGTTATTGTTATTATTAATGTCTTGGTTAATGATTATTTGTTTGAATAGTTATTTCCCAGTACTCCTGCTACTTGTTGCAGCTTGTTGTATGCTACGGTAGCATCCGCCTTAGCAAAAGCAAAGTTTAGTTGAGCCTGTAGCTGCGCTACGTCTGCATCCAGCAGGTCAGTAGTAGTAGCCAGCGCGTTGTCGTATTTGTTCTTTACGATCCTATAGTTCTCTTCCGATTGCTCCACCGCTTTGGCATACACGTCTATCTTTTTGCGATTCAGCAGGTAGTTTTGGTAGGCTTGTGCTATTTGCAGGCGTATACCGTCATTCAGCAGCTCCTGGCCTATTTCAGTTTGTTGCAATCTTGCCTTAGCCTGCGCTACTTTCGATCCTGTCTTCCATAGTGAAGATGGACTATAGCTCACACCCACACCTGCGTTTATTGCATTAGTGACGGTCAATACATTCGGCACATGTATACCTATATATCCACCGGTCAAAGCAAGGGAAGGGTAGTACTCACCTTTGGCAGCTTTTACGCCAATGCTTGCAGCTTTTCTTCTAAGCGCTAGTGCTGCGGCATCTTTACGGCTTTCTAATGCTGTCGATTCCCACTGCTCGAATGTGCCTGCATCCGTGCTGCTGACAAATGCATTGCTGTCGGGTACAAGCTCCGTATTTTCAGGTAGGCCAAGCAGCAGGTTCATATTTATGTACGTGATCTTCCAGTTGTTCTCGGCGTCAAGCAACGCCAGTTCTATATTCGATTGCTGGAGTTGAGCTTTCAACAGGTCGTTACGCGCTAGGATTCCATTCTTTTCAAGGTTGCTGAAGTCGGCCACACGCTGTTGCGATTGGCGAAGGTTCTCTTTTACGATGTCGAGGGCTGCACGGGCTTTATACAGATTGCTGTAAGCGGCGATTGTATTTTCAATTACCTCTTCGCGGTCTGTTTCCGCGTCCAGTTTGCTGGCTTGCTCCAGATACCTGGCCGATTCTATACCACTCTGTATACGGAATCCGCTGAATATAGGCAGAGAAAGATTTGCCATGCCGTACATAGCCTGGTCAACCGTAGGTGAAGAAGCAGTCGTGCCACCTGTTTGTTCACTTCCGCCGCTTTGCTGGCCACCCGTCTTGATTTTCAGGTCGACCGTAGGCTGATTCAGACGCATATACGAGCCCGTAATTTTTAGGTCGGGCAGGCGCCGTTCCTTCGATTCGCGCAGTACCGCAGTAGCCTCGTTGATGCGTGCCTGGCTTAGCTTTAGCTGTTTGCTATTGTCGAGGCCCAGTTTAATTGCCTCGTCCAGGCTGATATTCCTGGTACTTTGTGCATTGGCCGTAATGCTTGCGAAAAGCATGATGGCGGCGGTAATAACACTGTATACTCTATGCTTCATAAGTCAGTATTGCTTTGAATATTGTTTTTAGATGTTGACTTAGTTTTTTCTTGAGATTCTCCTGAAAAATTTCTTCAGGCATATCCTGAAGGTTGTTCAATTCTCTATAGATGTGTTGTGTGGTAATGAGTTGATTCGCAGTACCTATCATGGTTGTCATCATGAGCGGAACGTCTACGTCGTTTTTGAATGCGCCCTGATTTTGCCCGTCTTTTATTATCGAACGGATCAGCTCCTGGTTCTTCTTTTTTGTTTCAATGATCTGCATGCACACAGGGCTTTCTTTCCGCAGCATTTGCTCACGCACTACCAGCTTATGAAAGTGCTGGCGGTTCACCATGCGCTCTATGTAGGTATCTACTAACTGGTAAATTTTATCCATAGGTGACAGCGCATTATTCTGGACAGTATTCTCGATCTGTAGCCTAATCTCCGATACCCGGCGTATGAACAAAGCCTCGAGCAGCTTTTCTTTAGAACCGAAATAGTACGAGATCATCGCCACGTTCACATCTGCATCCTTAGCTATATCCCTTACGGATGCGCCGTCAAACCCATGCTCGGCAAACAGCCTTTCAGCTACGTCCAGAATCTGGAGCTGTTTATCACTGTATTCCATAAGATTTTTTTACTTGCGGGTGCAAAACTAAACAAACGTTTAATTTAAACGTTCGTTTAAACCTGAAAAAAACCTAAAATGTTCTGATATGAACATCGAAATAGATGATTAGGAACTTAAAGCGGAATAATTATTAGCTGATCTTGCTCCATTTAGACTGCTGAGACTGCTGCAATAGAATATTGCGGATGCCTTGATGCTGGGGCGCAGTCAAGCCAGGGTCTTTTTCAATCAGCCTTTGTGCAGCATGGCGGGTTTGCTCGAGGATGCCTGCGTCCTGTACTATATCAGCAAGCTTAAATTTTAGCGTACCGCTCTGGCGCGTACCGTAGAGGTCGCCGGGGCCACGCATCGCTAAGTCTTGCTCGGCAATGATGAAGCCATTGGTAGTAGATGTCATGATCTGCATCCGCTGGAGGCTTTCTTTGGAAAGCTTATTACCCGTGAGTAAGACACAGTAGGATTGTTCGCCGCCACGTCCTACGCGCCCGCGCAGCTGGTGCAACTGCGAAAGGCCGAAACGCTCAGCGCTTTCAATAAGCATTACCGTAGCATTGGGCACATTTACACCAACCTCAATAACCGTAGTGGCGACCATGATATTAGCCTCACCTTTCACGAAGCGCTCCATATTGCGCTGCTTCAGCTCCTGTTCCTGCTTGCCGTGTACCATGGCTATTTTATACTTGTCTTCAGGAAAGAAGACCTTTACCTGCTCGTAACCGGCCATCAGGCTCTCATAATCCGCCTTTTCCGACTCTTCGATGAGCGGGTAAACGATATAGGCCTGGCGGCCTTTGTCCACCTCCTTACGTATGGAATCCATCACATTGGCGCGGCGCATTTCATTGCGGTGTATTGTTTTGATCTCCTGCCTGCCGGGTGGCAGCTCATCTATTACCGATACATCCAGGTCGCCATACAGCGTCATGGCCAGTGTGCGTGGTATAGGTGTGGCGGTCATTACGAGCACGTGTGGGGGCCGTTCATTCTTAGCCCAAAGGCTGGCCCTTTGACTCACGCCAAAGCGGTGCTGCTCGTCGATAACGGCAAGGCCAAGGTTGCTAAATTTTACTTTTTCTTCTATCAGCGCATGGGTACCTATTGCTATAGGGATGCTGCCATCGGCCAGTCCCGTCAGGATGTTTTTCCTATCCTTGCCTTTTACGTTACCCGTGAGCAATGCTACGGGTATCCCCATTTTTTCGAGAAAACCCTTTACTCCCTGGTAGTGCTGTTGCGCCAGTATCTCCGTAGGTGCCATCATACAGGCCTGGAAGCCATTGTCCATAGCCAGCAGCATCGCCATCAGGGCTACGATGGTCTTACCGCTACCTACATCTCCCTGCACCAAGCGATTCATTTGTTTGCCTGTAGCTACATCATGGCGTATTTCTTTCAACACACGTTTCTGCGCTCCGGTTAGCTCGAACGGCAGGTATTTATTATAGAACTCGTTGAAATACTCACCAACCTTCTCAAACTTCCAGCCTTGCTGTATGGTATTTTGCATCCGTATGCGGGCAATCATCAGCTGAGATGCAAATAGTTCCTCCCACTTCAACCGGTACCGTGCGGCCTCCATATGCTCATTGCTATCGGGGAAGTGTATCCAGCGGATAGCCTGATAACGGCTGCATAGCCTGTATTCGGACAGGATATCAGAAGGCAGCACTTCCGGTAAGTCGCCGGGTTTCACCTTTTCGAAAAGGCTTTGGGTTATTTTGGCAAAGGATCGATTGCTGATGCCTCTTGCCTTTAGTTTTTCGGTGGTGGGGTATACCGGCTGCATACCTGCAACCGATGTTTCGGAGTTTATAGGTTCTATCTCGGGGTGGGCGATGTTAGGAACACCATTAAAGAAACTGATGCGGCCGAAGACAATATATTTACCCTGGTCTTGCAGCGATTTCTTCATCCATTTAGCGCCCTGGAACCAGATGAGTTCTAGCTTGCCCGTATCATCATACAAAGTAGCCACGAGGCGGTGTTTACGCCCCTCGCCTTCTTCATATATATTGATGAGTGTACCGGCCAGCTGTACCCATTCGTTTTCAGGTCTTATGTCCCTGATCTTCGTAACCTGTGTGCGGTCGAAATAGCGGTAGGGATAATGGTACAGCAGATCTTCAAAAGTGCTTATCTCCAGTTCCTTGCGCAGCAATTCACCACGTTGAGGACCAACGCCTTTCAGGTACTCTACAGGTGCATCTAATATGGAGCCGGTATTGCTGATAGCCAATCAAGTTAGGACGCAAAAATAACACGTAGCGGCTTAGCGTGCGTTATTATCTACAGCCAGTACGGTGCGGATGTTCAGTTCGCGTGCAGCACGCATCACAGCTACAATGCTTTCGGCTTCGGCTTTTTTATCTGCATTTATCACCACGGTAGGCTCTGCATCCTGCGATGCAGCAATGATGGTGGAAATGGCAGGCTGTAGTGAATCGACCATTACAGGAGCAGTACCTACATAAAACTGTTGCAGGCTATCGATAGATACCACTACGGTCTGTTTCGCTTTAGTATCGCTTTGTGCCTTAGGTATGGTCAGCTTTACTACATTAGGATTTGCCAGTGTAGATATAATAAGGAAGAACAGCAGCAGAATGAATAGGATATCATTCAGCGCCGATGTGTGCGTTTCTTGTGTATCTCTCAGACGTTTCCTCAGGTTCATCGTTCAGGCTTTTATCTGGCAGGCTCCTGCAATATGTCTAAAAACTCCACCGAAGCGGCTTCCATGCGGTTCACGTTCTTGTTTATCTGCGCGTTCAGATAGTTGTAGGCTATATAAGCGAGCAAGCCAATGATCAAACCGACTGCCGATGTGGTCATTTTAGTATAGATACCGCCTGCAATATTCTCCAGCGAAAAACCCTGGTGCTGTATGTTGAAGAACAGGATGATCATACCGGCGATAGTACCGAGGAAGCCAAACATAGGAGCAATACCCGATATGGTTGACAGTATGGAAATGTTCTTTTCCATCTGGTAAACTTCCAGCTTACCGGTAGCTTCCATCGACTTTTCGATATGATCGATCGGCTTGCCTATACGGTTCAGTCCTTTCTCTACCATTCGTGCAACTGGGCCATTGGTGTTTTTAGCCAGCGAGCGTGCCGCTGTCAGGTTGCCCCCAGAAACATGGTCCCTTATCTGCGACATAAACCTATCGTCAGTTTTTGATGCCTTGCGAATAGCCAGCAGTCGCTCCACAAATACATATACCAGTAGTATAGAACAAAGCAGCAGCGGTATCATCAGCAGGCCACCTTCCTGTAGTAAATAGAGTAGTGATATTTCCTGTTTTGCGGCAGGGGTAGCGGCAGCGGCAGCAGTATTTACCATGCTATCAGCCTGCAACAACAGTATATAAAGTAACGTCATGTAATGGAATTCAGTATTGGCAATACGGCAAATGTAATGATTCAGCCTTATCGTAGTTGTTAAAAAAATGCCGGGCGATTGGCCCGGCATCTATAACGTAGTTGTTTATCTTATTATTGGATAGATACCAGTTCGATGTCGAAGATCAGGTCTTCACCCGCCAGCGGATGGTTTGCATCTAGTATCACCACTTCGTCCTGAACTTCAGCAATAACAACAGGGAACACATTACCCATGTTATCGCTCATGTGCAGCTCCATACCCGGGGTAGGGTTCATATCGGCAGGGAATTCAGTTTTAGGGTATTCCATCATCATTTCATCACTGCGTTGTCCGTATGCCTGGTCTACCGGTATATGTACTGTTTTTTTGTCACCAACCTTCATGTCAACCAGTGCATCGTCAAAGCCTTTAATGACCTGACCATTACCCACTGTGAACTCCAGTGGCTCACGACCCTCCGAGCTGTCAAATGTTGAGCCATCTGTAAGTTTACCGTGGTAGTTAACGCGCACGGTGTCGCCATTCTTAACTTGTTGCATGCTTAGCTATTTAATAAAAAAGAGTTATTATCGTGCAAGTTAACTTTTATTGTAGTAAGTCAACTTTATCTTTATAAAAATTTTGAATAAGAATGAGGCCACGACTGTTATATAGTTTATTGCTCTTAATATTTTCTATCAACGGTTTTACAGCTACTGCACAAACCATTTCTAACGACGGATACGACTATACAGTTATCACAGGTGCCGACCGCACAGACCAGTATCTCCCTTTGCTAAAAGGTAAAAAAGTAGCACTTGTCATCAATCAGGCATCCAGGATTTTTGGCGAGGTATTGTTAGATACATTACTGACGCAAAAAGTAAAAATCACCAAGGTATTTGTACCCGAGCATGGCTTCCGTGGCAAGGCCGAAGCAGGGGAGGCTGTGGCTAATGAAAAAGATAAGGAAACAGGTATCGAGATCATATCGCTTTACGGAAATAATAAGAAGCCACAGAAGAAAGACCTTAAGAATGTGGATGTCGTTATCTACGACCTACAGGATGTAGGCGTTCGCTTCTACACCTATATATCTACGCTGGAATATTTGATGGATGCGTGTATCGAAAATGACAAAGAGCTTATAATACTTGACAGGCCCAACCCTAACGGCCACTATGTAGATGGCCCGGTACTTGATACTTCATTGCGTTCGTTTGTAGGTATGCAGCCTGTACCTATAGTATATGGTATGACTGTAGGTGAGTATGCAAAAATGCTGGTGGGAGAGAAATGGATAGCCAATACAGACAAGCTCAAAATGACCGTGATTCCTTGCCAAAGCTATAACCACAAAACACCTTACCGAGTGCTGTACGATCCTTCCCCTAACCTAAGGTCGATGGCGGCCATATATTGCTACCCAACCGTATGCCTTTTTGAAGGTACACCAGTAAGTGTAGGCCGTGGTACTACAGCGCCTTTCCAGCACTGGGGGCATCCCGACTTTAAAGGTAGGACACTCTATAACTTTACACCCGTGCCTGTGTGGGGCGCAAAGGTAGATCCTCCGTATGCCTATAAGGCTTGTTACGGTCAGGCGGTAGCAATGGGTGGCGATGAGGCGAAAAGAATGTTGAGAGACCGGGTGCGCTTGGTATGGCTCATAAGAGCGTACGAGTGGTGGGGTAATAAAGACGGATTCTTTACACCATTCTTCGACAAACTTGCAGGTACCAGGGAACTTAAAAAACAGATAACCCAAGGGATGGATGAAAATGCGATATATGCTACATGGGAGAAGGACTTGCAGGCATTTAAGAAGATCAGGAAGAAATACCTGCTGTACGCAGACTTTGAATAAACTTGATATCTTATAATACGAATAAGGGTCGCAATATGCGACCCTTATCTATTTCAGGTATATATCATTAATTATATCCCAGGTCTTTTACCAACTGCTCCGGCAGCTTTGGTACTGCATTCCTAGGCATCAGGAACGATGTCAGCTCAGCGAGTTCTTTAAAGATATAATGGCTATCAGCTGCACCGCGCAGGTATTCTGCACCTGTGCTGCCGCCCGTACCTACACGCTTACCGATGGTACGCTGCACCATATGTATATGCCTGTGGCGCCACATAGATAGCAGTTCGTCGATCTCCAGCAGGCTGCTTACCAACTCGTACGGCAGATGTAGCAGTGGGTAATCGCGGTACACCATAATGAACAACGCGCTCTTATTGGCATCGGCACTAAAGCGTCTTCCTTCGGGATAGCCCCCTTCGCCCATGAATAGCGTATCGAATAATTTCAGGTTTGCCTGCTCTGTTTCTGACAGGCTATTGGCATAAGCCTGACGGTATTGTTTCCAGTACTCGCTACCATCGTTTTCCTGCCAGTAACGTTTCTCTTTACAGAAAGGCATACGCTCCAGCCAGCGGTTGATGAGTACGATAAGCGATTCATCCGACTCCGCCTTCTTCACACGCGCAATGTCCTTCTCATTCAGTTGCGACAGGTAATATGCCTTGCCATGACGCTGATCGTAGCCAAGGCCCAAAGCCGCTTCGATCATTTTGAACTGGATGCTCTGAAATCCCGAAGCTGGCCTCAGCAGATCGCGGAAGTCCAGGAAATCCAGTGGCGTCATTGTCTCCAGTACGCTCATCTGCATGACCGCTACATCCAGTATGCGGCTCACGCGTTTTATACGGTGTACGGAGTTATATATATCAGGAGAGTTGTTAGGTATGTTTGGCTGGCGGAATATTTCGCGAATGATGTCCAGTTCATGCAATATCTGCTTGAACCAAAGCTCGTAGGTTTGGTGGATGATGATGAATAACATTTCATCATCTGCTTTCAGTCCTTCTTTTCCGCTTTCAGGGAATTGAGCTTCCAGGATTTTGTCCAGTTGCAGGTACTCGCTATAATATACAGGTAGCCTTTCTTTCTTTTCCATGGGGCGAAAATTACAAAACTTAAAGCAAGTAGCGATGCGTGGAGGCAAGTTGTTACCTCCGGGCTAAATGAAATGGGCTGAAAAAAAATTTGAAAGTGGAGTAGGGGTATATTCTTTCTGTGTTGTTATACTATTACAACGCAGTTAAAAACTAATAAAACATAGATAAAATGAAATCAGCAACACTACTTCTGGCGGGCGCTCTATTAATAACAGCTACATCTTGCAGCAAAAGCAGGCTAAGGGGAGAAGGCTCTGTAATAAGCGATACCAGAAGCCTGAGCAACTTTACGCGTGTAGAAGCAAATGGCAGTACCAACATTACGGTTGTTAAAGATTCTGCATATAAAGTTATTGTAACGGGTTATCAGAACCTGGTCCCTGCGTTTGAGACGAAAGTGAATGGCAATAAACTGACACTGGAATTCGATGACCAGTACATTAGTGTACGCAACAATAATGTCACCGTCGAAGTACATACCCCTAATATTGAGTATTACAATGTAAATGGCTCCGGCAATACGACAATTGGCAGCGGATTTGACGGTAGCTCATTTGAAGGGCATATCAACGGCTCGGGCGAATTAACGGTAAACAACAGCAAATTTACCACCCTGAAAGCCTATGTGAATGGCTCAGGAGATATAAAAGCAGCATCGACCACCTGCGAAAATGGCCGCGCAGAGATATCAGGCTCGGGTAATATTGATATGACGGTTACCAAACACCTATCGGTAAAGATCAGCGGCTCGGGTAACGTGAGCTATTGGGGTAATCCGACAACGGATGTTGATGTGTCTGGGTCGGGTAATGTAAAAAAGAAGGGTTAAGGATTACTTTTCAATAGTACCTATCCGCATATACATTGGGAAAATGACATCTTTTAAGGTGTCATTTTCCCATTCGTTTTCTATAGCATCTTTTATTTGCAGTACAGGATTTTCATCGTGTTTGGCCATGTAATGCTGTACTGATGACCATGTGCTGAGATAGCCTAGTATTTGTTCAGCTGTCCATTGTGCGTGTATATGGAACTCCGGCACCTCAAACTCTTCAAAGGGAAATGGAATGGTTTGATAACGTTCATCGATGTAACGGCGCTCTTTGTCCCAGTAGTTGCCAATGGTATTAAAGTAGAAATTGTCCACTATTTTATCTACTCCTTCTGATATGCGTGGCGTATAATAGGTCCAGACAGCAATGACCGCTCCGTTTTTCCCTACGCGTCTTACTTCGGCATAATAAGCATCGAAGTCAAACCAATGTATTGCCTGTGCAGCAGTTATCAGGTCGAATGTGTCATCGTCAAAGCCCGTATGCTCTGAACGCTCTTTTTTGTAAATGATATTTTCTCTTTTAGCGGCTTTTTCAAGTTGTTGCTCGCTGATGTCAGTAGCGTACACTTGTTCAAATCTTTCGCTTAAACGCGCAGCTATCTGACCATTACCTGTACCGCAGTCCCAGGCAGTGCCAAAATGAGCTACTTTGCTGTAGACAAACTCAAGTAAAGCATCGGGCGCCACAGGCCTGTAGCTGGCATAACCTTCCGATTGTTTAGAAAAAATGTCTTTTACTTCTTTCATACCTTTACAAATCTACCCATTATCGTACAAGGATGAGCAGCAGCAAATTTTTACCGCATATAAACCAGGAGGCCATTGAAAAAGCCCGCGAAAACGACGCTGCGTTGTACGACCTGCTGGTGCAACCGCTGCACGAAGAGCTTTACAGACGGCAGGATTTCAATTTTTTGGATGACCTGTCGCAAGGGCAGCAACTGCTACTTTCTTTCGACTATGTGTGGATGCAGGTGATGCAGGGCGGGTTTATACAGCTTATCCAAAATGGCTACATTGCTTTGCTGCCGCCCATGCCTGAGTGGCTGCAAAACATAGGCGATCCGGAGATGGCCAAATTGATTGATGATGTGCTGAAAGTATATGTACTCAATCGTGAACTGCTGGACAAGCAAACAACCGTAAAGGAATTTGCAGCATTATACGAGGAGTTCAAGGAATTTGAGATACTAGACGAAAAGTTCAGGGAGATCCACAATACAACAATGCAAAAAATACTGCAATACGCTGGTAGTCACATATTTGAATTTACTACTGTGGTTTATACAGTTTAGCCCATACTCGCATACACACAATCCATATTAATACGCTTCATCCGAAGTTATTTTTGTACCTTTGCAGCCTCAAAAACAAGGCTTGTGTCATGATTTTGAGCGTTTTTTTTACGTTGAATTTCTACTAATAAGATGATCTCAGTTTCTAATTTATCGCTTCGCTATGGCAAGCGCATATTGTTTGAGGATGTTAATATCAGGTTTACCGAAGGCAACTGCTACGGTATCATAGGTGCGAATGGTGCGGGTAAGTCTACTTTCATGAAAATACTTTCCGGCGAGATAGACCCTTCTACCGGTCGGGTAGAGATATCCAAAGATCAGCGCATGAGCGTGCTGAAGCAGAACCACTATGAGTTTGACGAATTCCCTGTGCTGGAAACGGTGATCATGGGTAATGGCAAGCTTTACCAGATAATGAAGGATAAGGATGCTATCTATGCTAAAGAAGACTTTACAGAAGAAGATGGCATTAAAGCCGGAGAACTGGAAGGTCTGTTTGGCGAAATGGATGGCTGGAATGCCGAAAGCGATGCGGCAACCCTGCTGAGCAACCTTGGCATCAAGGAAAACCTGCATAGCAAACAATTGAAAGAGCTGGATGGTAACCAAAAAGTACGTGTCTTATTGGCACAAGCGCTGTTTGGCAATCCTGACATCCTGCTGCTGGATGAGCCTACCAACGACCTGGATCTGGAGACGATCACCTGGCTGGAGAACTTCCTGGCCGATTATGACAAGATCGTATTGGTTGTATCGCACGACCGTCACTTCCTCGATACTGTTTGTACCCACGTTGCAGATATCGACTTTGGTAAGATTTCCATTTTTACAGGTAACTATACTTTCTGGTATGAGTCGAGCCAACTCCTGTTAAAGCAGCGTTCTGATCAGAACCGCAAGGCTGAGGATAAGATCAAAGAACTTCAGGACTTCATCGCCCGTTTCTCGGCCAACGCCTCTAAATCGAAGCAGGCAACCAGCCGTAAAAAAGCGCTTGATAAGATAAAGCTGGATGACATGAAGCCGTCAAACCGTAAGTATCCTGCCATCCTGTTCAACAACCAGGTGCGCGATGCCGGTGATCAGATATTGGAAGTAAAAGGTCTTGGCAAAACGCAGAATGGCGAAGTAATGTTTAAAGACATCAGCTTCGATGTAAAACGTGGACAAAAGATCGCTATACTTTCAGAGAACGGCCTGGCTACAACAGCATTCTATAAGATACTTGCCGGTGAGGATACAGACTTCCAAGGTAGCTACAAATGGGGCGTAACGATTACATCTACCTACCTGCCTGCTGATAATACCGAATACTTTGAAGGCAAAGACCTGAACCTGATCGACTGGTTGCGTCAGTACTCCGAAGAGAAAGATGAAACTTTTATCCGCGGGTTCTTGGGCCGTATGCTGTTCTCGGGCGAAGAAACGCTGAAAAAATGTACGGTATTGAGCGGTGGTGAAAAGATGCGTTGTATGATAAGCCGTATGATGATGCTGAAAGGAAACGTACTGCTGTTTGATGAGCCTACCAACCACCTGGATCTGGAAAGCATTACAGCGCTCAACAATGGTATGAAGGATTTCAAAGGCACTATCCTGTTTACCACGCGTGACCATGAGCTGGCACAAACCGTTTCAGACCGCGTGCTGGAAATAACACCCAACGGCCTCATAGATCGCGAGATGAACTTTGATGATTATTTGAATGATGGAAGAGTGAAGACATTGCGCGCTGAGATGTACGGACAGGCTGTTTCTTAACTATCGATATTTTTTCAACACTCTTTATAAAGCTAACGGGTCCCAAACGGGACCCGTTAGCTTTTGTGTATATCGCTGTTTACTCTGTTATGGTAAACTTGAGTGTTTGTTTCTGGTTGTTATTCTCTTGTAGTTTTATCAGGTAGATGCCCTGTGCTAGTTGCGCTTTGATGGTCAGTTCACCTGCTAGTTGGCTTGCATGGTCTCTGTATACCACCTGGCCTACTGCATTGATGATCTCTACATGCACCTCTGGTGAAGTGATGCCTGCTACTGTAAAGCTACCTCTGTTTGGGTTCGGGTACAGCCTTACACCGCCTTTGCCATCTTT
>SEFT01000083.1 GCA_004144175.1 Sphingobacteriales bacterium | reverse complement strand
AACGATTGGCCGGAACACGTCATTAATGCCATCTCCATCCGGGCTGAAAGCAGTAGGAACCAATAGGTCCGGATCAATCTTAAATAATTTCACGTTGATGGTATCGGTGTCAAAACAGCCCTGTGGGTTGCTCACCCTTACAACATATTGGATGCTCTCCTGTGGCAGGGAAATAGGATTGAAAATCGTAGGATTATTGAGCCATGTGGCGGGTGTCCATTGGTAGATAGTACTGCCCGTCGCATTTAGCAATAAAGGCTGACCTAGCACCACATTGGTATCTGCAGGTCCGGCATCTGCCACTATTTTAGCAACAGTCAATAACATCGTGTCGTTAACAGGTTTAGGGCAGCCAAGCACGTCTCTCACGGTAACGATGTATTGAATATCCTGCTGCGGACTTTGAGCAACCGGGTTGGCAATATTGCTATTGCTTAAAAATATCCTCGGCGACCAGCTATAGCTGGAACCACCACTTGCATTTAGTTGTATCGAGTTTCCAAAACAGATGGTGCTGTCAGGCCCGGCGTTGGCAATAGGATAGGGCACGGTGCGGACTACTATATCATCTTCCGTAAAACATTTTCCTATTCTCGCTATTACATGGTAGGTAGTGCTGGCGGCGGTGGGGGTTGCAACCGGGTCCTGCAGCGTTGGATCATTTAGCGTGGCTGCAGGCGTCCAGGTATATTGCAGTCCGTCGCTGTTGATGGCCAGTGTAACCGCATCCGTCCGACAGATGGTCGTATCATTCAGGCCGGTAAGGCTCACCCTGTCTACCACTCTTACCACAACAGAATCTATTGCTGTGCAGCCAAAATTATCTGAATAGCTCACCCGGTAAGTGGTGGTAACATCGGGACTAACCAGGGGGGTAAAGCTATTTACGTTATTGATCATATAATTCGGACTCCACACGATCGTACCCGGGTTGGCCGTGGTAAAATTTAGCTGCAGGGTATCGATGCTGCAGATGAGGGTATCCCTGCTCATGGTATAAGGCGCCTTCTCCAGGATAGTTATCTTTTTTAGTACCGTATCGCGGCAACCCTTGTCGCTACCTACAATGAAAGCTACGTCGTATTC
>SEFT01000042.1 GCA_004144175.1 Sphingobacteriales bacterium | reverse complement strand
CCCAACCCTTGGGACGTACTACCGCCCCAGGTTGCGACGAGCCGACATCGAGGTGCCAAACCTCCCCGTCGATGTGGACTCTTGGGGGAGATCAGCCTGTTATCCCCAGGGTAACTTTTATCCGTTGAGCGACGGCGCTTCCACGCACAACCGTCGGATCACTAAGCCCTACTTTCGTACCTGTTCGACTTGTCGGTCTCACAGTTAAGCTCCCTTATGCCTTTGCACTCTCTGGCTGATTTCCATCCAGCCTGAGGGAACCTTTGGACGCCTCCGTTACTCTTTAGGAGGCGACCGCCCCAGTCAAACTGCCTACCAGCCACTGTTCCTCATCCGGATTACGGAATTGAGGTTAGAATCTAGATCTTGCAAGAGTGGTATCTCACCGACGACTCCATGCAGACTGACGTCTACACTTCAAAGTCTCCCACCTATCCTGCACATGCAAAACCCAAATTCAATGACAAGCTACAGTAAAGCTCCATGGGGTCTTTCTGTCCTGGTATGATTAAGCCGTATCTTCACAGCTAATCCAATTTCGCCGAGCCTCTCGTTGAGACAGTTCCCAAATCATTACACCTTTCGTGCGGGTCAGAACTTACCTGACAAGGAATTTCGCTACCTTAGGACCGTTATAGTTACGGCCGCCGTTCACCGGGGCTTCAATTCAATGCTTCTCTTGCGATGACATCTCCTATTAACCTTCCGGCACTGGGCAGGTGTCAGCCCGTATACTTCATCTTACGATTTCGCACAGACCTGTGTTTTTGTTAAACAGTTGCTTGGGACTCTCCGCTGCGACCGTCTCGAGCTCCGGGTGTTTCTCCCTTCACTCTAATACGGCATCTCTTCTTCCGAAGTTACGAGATCATTTTGCCGAGTTCCTTAACGAGAGTTAGCTCGCTCACCTTAGTATTCTCTACCTGTCCACCTGTGTCGGTTTACGGTACGGGCGCTGTTAAATTCAATACGAAGATTTTCCTGGCAACATGGCATCTATCACTTCAGGGTCGTAACCCCTCGTCATCACTTCTCAGTATTAGCTAAACGGATTTTCCTATAAAGCCTACCTACTTGCTTAAACTGTCTCTTCCTTTCGACAGCTGATATAGCCTCCTGCGTCCCTCCTTATTGTCTTTGTCATTTAACACCGGTACAGGAATATCAACCTGTTATCCATCGACTACGCCTTTCAGCCTCGCCTTAGGACCCGACTAACCCCACGCGGACGAACCTTCCGTGGGAAACCTTAGACTTTCGGTGTATTGGATTCTCACCAATATTTTCGCTACTTATGCCGACATTCTCACTTGTGTCTCGTCCATATGTCCTTACAGTCATACTTCAGCCTACAACACAACGCTCCTCTACCAAATTGTACATAGTACAAAGTTCATAGCTTCGGTGGATAGTTTGAGCCCCGTATATTTTCGGCGCACAGCCTCTTGACCAGTGAGCTATTACGCACTCTTTGAAGGGTGGCTGCTTCTAAGCCAACTTCCTGGTTGTCTGGGAGGCTGCACCTCCTTAATCACTTAACTATCACTTGGGGACCTTATCTGATGATCTGGGCTGTTTCCCTCTTGACCACGAAACTTATCTCCCGTAGTCTCACTGCCAATTAACGCACATGTGGTATTCGGAGTTTAACAACATTTGGTAGGATATTTCATCCCCCGCACATTACTAGTGCTCTACCCCCACATAGCTCTGGATTGACGCTGGCCCTAAAACCATTTCGAGGAGAACCAGCTAGCTCCGAGTTCGATTGGAATTTCTCCGCTATCCACACCTCATCCCCGAATTTTTCAACATTCGTGGGTTCGGACCTCCACGTGATTTTACTCACGCTTCATCCTGGACATGGATAGGTCACCCGGGTTCGGGTCTATCGCAAGTAACTAATCGCGCTATTCGCACTCGGTTTCCCTTCGGCTCCGCGTTTAACCCGCTTAACCTTGCTACATACGATAACTCGCCGGCTCATTCTTCAACAGGCACGCCGTCGCACTCTTAATAGTGCTTCGACTGCTTGTAGACACACGATTTCATGTTCTATTTCACTCCCCTTCCGGGGTTCTTTTCACCTTTCCCTCACGGTACTTGTTCACTATCGGTCGCCAACAGTGTTTAGCCTTACGACGTGGTCGTCGCGGATTCACCCAAAATTTCACGTGTTCCGGGTTACTCGGGTATATGATAACAAAGACTAATATCGGATTCATACGGGACTATCACCCTCTATGGTTGAACTTTCCAGTTCTATTCAGATAAATATTAATTTTTTGACTTTGCAGACAATTTACAGGTTGTCTAAATCATAACCCACTACCTCGATACTACAACGACTGTAATCTATTACATAGTATCAATTTAGGCTGATTCCATTTCGCTCGCCGCTACTACGGAAATCGTTTTTACTTTCTGTTCCTCGAGCTACTAAGATGTTTCAATTCGCTCGCTTACCTTCAATAACCTATTTATTCAGTTAGAGATGACAGAGCAACACTCTGCCGGGTTTCCCCATTCGGAATTTTACGGATCAACACTTGTTGACAGCTCCCCGTAAACTATCGTGGTCTTCCACGTCCTTCATCGGCTGTTGGCGCCAAGGTATCCTTCGTGTGCCCTTAGTAGTTTAACCCTACTAAGCGGTTTACTTATTTTTCAATATCTTGACTATTTTATGCAGTTGTAAAAGTACTTTCCATACATTCCTTACTCATTAACATTACGGTAACTTTCGTTACGCTTGATCCACATCAATCATTATGTTAATTTTTTTCAATGTACAGCTTTTCTAGATTAATATCCAGAGTTGAAACTTGACTTTTCTTTTCATAAAGTCTCAACTTTAAATATTTGTTTTTTATGGAGCTGAGCGGAATCGAACCGCTGACATCCTGCGTGCAAGGCAGGCTCTCTACCAACTGAGATACAGCCCCAAGTGGGCGATACTAGATTTGAACTAGTGACCCCGTCCTTATCAGAGACGTGCTCTAACCAGCTGAGCTAATCGCCCAGAAAAACCTACAAAACTGAATAACTATTTGACTTACTTGAACTTAATCGACGTTCGACCTAGGATGATATCATCGTCTAACTTTCACTCAAACCCACATTGCTATGGTATCGAACTACTAATAGATTGATATTATCTCCTTAGAAAGGAGGTGATCCAGCCGCACCTTCCAGTACGGCTACCTTGTTACGACTTCACCCCAATCATCGGCCCTACCTTAGACGACTGCCTCCTTGCGGTTAGCCCATCGGTTTCGGGTATGACAAACTTTCGTGGTGTGACGGGCGGTGTGTACAAGGCCCGGGAACGTATTCACCGTAGCATTCTGATCTACGGTTACTAGCGATTCCAACTTCATGTAGGCGAGTTGCAGCCTACAATCCGAACTGAGATATAGTTTATGAGATTCGCTTGCCATCACTAGCTTGCAGCTCTTTGTCTATACCATTGTAGGACGTGTGTAGCCCAAGACGTAAGGGGCATGATGACTTGACGTCGTCCTCACCTTCCTCCGGATTAGCTCCGGCAGTCACGCTAGAGTCCCCAACTTAATGATGGTAACTAGCATCGAGGGTTGCGCTCGTTGCGGGACTTAACCCAACATCTCACGACACGAGCTGACGACAGCCATGCACCACCTGTGTTACAGCTCTCTTGCGAGCACTCCAATGTTTCCGCTGGATTCTGTACATGTCAAGCCTTGGTAAGGTTCTTCGCGTTGCGTCGAATTAAACCACATCCTCCACCGCTTGTGCGGGCCCCCGTCAATTCCTTTGAGTTTCAACCTTGCGGCCATACTCCCCAGGCGGGATACTTAATGCGTTAGCTACGGCACAACTGGGGTCGAAGCCAGTTACACCTAGTATCCATCGTTTACCGCGTGGACTACCAGGGTATCTAATCCTGTTTGCTCCCCACGCTTTCGTACCTCAGCGTCAGTAATAGCCCAGAAGTCCGCTTTCGCAACTGGTGTTCTTCCCAATATCTACGCATTTCACCGCTACACTGAGAATTCCGACTTCCTCTACTATCCTCTAGCTATGTAGTTTCCAATACATTCCTGAAGTTAAGCTCCAGTCTTTAATATCAGACTTACATTGCCGCCTACGTACTCTTTACGCCCAGTAATTCCGAACAACGCTTGCACCCTACGTATTACCGCGGCTGCTGGCACGTAGTTAGCCGGTGCTTATTCTGCAGGTACTGTCATTTTTTTCATCCCTGCCAAAAGGAGTTTACATTCCTAAAAACTTCATCCTCCACGCGGTGTCGCTCCGTCAGACTTTCGTCCATTGCGGAAAATTCCCCACTGCTGCCTTCCGTAGAAGTCTGGGCCGTGTCTCAGTCCCAGTGTGGCTGATCGTCCTCTCAGACCAGCTATTGATCGTCGCCTTGGTGGGCCATTACCTCACCAACTAGCTAATCAACCATAGACTCCTCTATAAGCGAATAAATCCTTTCTTGATTAGTGTCTCAACTAACCACATTATGCGGTATTAGCTAACCTTTCGGCTAGTTGTCCCCCACTTTAAGGCAGATTATCTATGTATTACTCACCCGTCCGCCACTAACTCCGAAGAGTCCGTTCGACTTGCATGTGTTAAGCACACCGCCAGCGTTCGTTCTGAGCCAGGATCAAACTCTTATTTAAAATATGTTTGACTTTTTAGCTCTTATTTACTAAATTACTTTTTATGTCTAATTAATCCGATATACCCGATAGTAAGTCAAGATACATCGTTCATCCACTCTTTGATTACTCTCGGAGTTTCAACTAACTGACTAGATTAACGTGAACCTGATTTTCATCAGTGTTCTTTCTGTCATTTTTTGTTATTCAGTTTTCAAGGTTCATTTGGTATCAACATCTTCAATGTTACTCTGGATGTCTCGCTCTGTCAACTTATCTTTAACATCTCTTTACTCAGCCTTAACTTCGCTCAGATCGTTTTCGATTCATCAACACTTATTTATCTTACTATAAAGAACTTTCTTTGTCAACCCCGCTTCTTATCTCAGTCTTAACCGAAACTTAAAGTTTTAAGATCAACAGTTAATCAGTTTAACCTAACTAACTTTCTTTGTCAACCGCTTCTTTTATTTAACTTTAAATCTTTCTTAACTTAAACTTAAACTCAGTTACACCGACAAGGATTAATGATAACTCATTTTCTCTTCAAACGTCAAGCTCTAATTTTGTTAACTTTCTTTAACTCTTTTCAGTTAAAAACCAGTTCACTCGATACTTTCAAAGTTAGCTATTTAAAACCCTCTTTTAATT
>SEFT01000041.1 GCA_004144175.1 Sphingobacteriales bacterium | reverse complement strand
AATGACGAGCGGGCAGTGATTAAGTTTGACGGAACAGATCATTTTACAGTAGACAGCCTGGTAATAGATGCCAACGGAGCAGGAACTTATGGCTTTGGCGTACACCTGGTAAATGATGCAGATAGCAACAGCTTTACCCGTTGTGTAGTAAATACTAATCTTGTTTCTACCTCTACCAACTTTGCGGGTATGGTGATCAGCGCATCTGAAACATCTGCCACCGGCACCGGCCTCAGCCTGTGTGATGGTAATAGCTTCAGCAACAATACCATCAACGGTGGTTATTATGGAATCGCTTTGGTAGGCGGTACCGCAACTTTCAATAACAACAACAAAGCCATCAACAATAAAGTAAGAGATTTTTATGGCTATGGAATTTACACTGCCGGTAATATCAATGCGCTGGTAAATGGCAATGATATCAGCAGGCTCAACCGTACCACAACCACCACACATTATGGAGTGTATGCTACCGGCATCCAACAGGGCCTGAAGATTAACGCCAACAGGATTCACGGAAGCTTCGAACTCCTGCAAACCTCTACCTCTACTTTTTATGGCGTATACCTGACGGGTGTGGATGCAGACAATGCAACTCCTACCATTGTATCAAACAACCTCGTGTATGATATTAAAAGCTCCGGAACCCAGTACGGTTTTTACAATACCAGTTCCGATGCTGCAAAGTATTACCATAATACTGTTGTGTTGGATGCGGGTGACATTGATGAGACATCAGCCGCCTATGGTTTTTACCAAACAACCCTGGCAACAGATATTGATGTAAAGAACAACATCTTCGCCGTTTCAAGAGCTGGTACGGGCGATAAGTATGGCGTTTATTTCGTAACTGCTACCAGTGTTATTTCGCACGATTATAATAATTATTATATCACGGGCACCAATGCCTTTGTAGGGTACAACGGCACAGACCGGCCTACCCTTGCTGCATGGCAGGCGGCCACTACCCAGGATGCCAATGCGCTGGCCCAAAATCCAATATTTGCAGGTGCCGGTATAGGCAACTATGCGCCGTTTAACCCGGGCATCGACAATAAAGGAACGCCAATAGCTTCCGTAACAACAGATATCAATGCAGCGCCAAGAAGCGCCATCACGCCAGACATGGGAGCATATGAATTTACCATACCTCCCTGTACAGCCCCTCCATCTATTGCAGGAGCAACGGCCAATCCCAATAGCGGAATTTGCATGGGTGCGATGATTGCATTAAGTGCCAACGGCTATAGTATCGGGGCAGGCCAAACCTTCCAATGGCAAACCTCAACAAATGCCAGCGGACCCTGGACTCCACTGGGCGGGCCAATGATTTTGCCGGATACTACGGTAATGTCAACAGGAACCTTGTACTATAGGGTAGCAGTTACCTGCTCCGGAAATACCAGCTTCTCTACACCTGTATTGGTTACCTTAAACCCTGCATTCCTGGCGGGCACTTACACCATCAATAAAACGATCCCTGCATCTGCTACCAACTTTACGTCCTTCGCCAGCGCCGTAGCTGCATTGGAGTGTGGCATCACAGGCTCTGTATTCTTCGATGTGGCACCAGATACCTATACTGAACAAATAAGAATGCACGCAGTTGCAGGAACATCTCCCACAGTAAGGGTTACTTTCCGCAGCGCCAACGGCAACCCGGCGTCTGTTATACTCACCAACAACGCTACCCTCGCTGCGGCCAATTATACTTTACAGTTAGACAGTGCAAGTTTTATTACCTACCGCGATATGACCATTGCCGCAACCAATGCTACCAATGGCCGGGTGGTAGAACTGGCAAATACTGCCTCCAACGACAGTATTGTAAACTGTATTATAAATGCACCTGTTACTACCGGCACCGCCAACACCGCTGCCGGCATTTATGCCGATCTGTTGAAAGGAAGCAGCAACGTGCTTAAAGGCAACAGCATCAACAATGGTAATATGGGTATTTACCTGGAAGGAACTTCTACCACCAACCTTACCTACGATCATGTGATTGACAGCAACACTATCAATGGTTCTTATTACTATGGTATGTACCTGGGTACCAACGGCAGGATCAAAGTGAATAAGAATACAGTGAATGTCAGCATGCCAAGAAACACCACCAACTATGGCATATATAATACCAGCAGTGATTCGGCCTACCAGTTCACTGCCAATAAAATATTGATAACTGGTATTACCGCAACCACTACCTATGGGATGTACTTTACCGGTTGCGATGGCGGCGAGAACACAATGGGCCGCATTGCCGGCAATACCATCACCGGCCTTACCGGCAACACCGGTACGCTATATGGCTTATACCAAACAGCTTCTACCTACAATAATACAGTGAACAATGTTATCAGCATTGCAACCAGCGGCACCACTGCCTACGCTTCTTATTACACCGGTGGTGGAGGCGTTAAGTTTCAGAATAACTCTATCCAGAATGCATCCGCATCTACAGGTACTGCAAATGCTGCGGCTTACTTTGCCCAAACATCGGGCACCAATCCTGCAATAAATATTCAAAACAATATCTTCTCTCATACAGGGGGAGGCAATGCCGTGTATATCACGAACCTTAATTTTATATACTCCGATTACAACACGTATTATACTGCTACCGCCCCGCTGTTTAGAAACACAGCAACGGTTACCTATGCTACGCTGCCTTTATGGGTAAACTTTAGCTACTGGGACGTCAATTCAATCGCCTTCCAACCAAGGTTTACCGACAATACCAGCCTGCGGCCAGATCTTGCCAATCCTGATGTATGGGCTATCCACGGCCGCGGTACGCAGATTGAAGGCAATAACTACGACTTCGACAACAACCCAAGGCCCACAACCTTTACGGCCGGGGTTCCGGATATGGGTGCGTATGAATTTTTGCCAACAGCACTTCCAACAGTGTTGACAGCTACGCCTGCTGCCCCGGCTCCGGGCATCACGCAAACATTTATGTACGGCACCGACACCGTTGCCAAAATAACCTATGATGCTGCAGCGCCTGTTCCTGCATCTGTTACTCTAAGAAGATACAGTGGTGTATTGCCAACCGGCCTCGCTGCCGGCCAGCAATCAATGTACTTTTATACAGATGTAGATGTGCCGGCACCCGGTGCTTACAAATACAATGTGCAGCAATTCTATATTGACCCATGGAGGGGCTTTATCCCTACCGAGGGGCAAATACAATTGGGTAAGACCGACCCTGCCAACGCATGGGTAGTGCAGCCCCAGGCTACCACCGATGTATTTATGAATGTAATGGCAGATACTGCCAAAACTTACCTGGATCGCTTTACCGGTTTAACCGGAACCCCACCCAACACAGGTGGCGGTGTATACACTACTGTGCTGGATAGCTCCAACAGGGGTACCCGTTTCTGGGTTCCTTACGGGCACCACTATAGCTTTAATACCAATGCCCAGGATATGTGGTTATACCTCAGTGCGCAGGATTCCGCCAACGTTACTGTAAGAATTAATGGTACCAACTGGGTACGTACTTATGCCATCCCTGCAAACACGGTAAGGGTAAGTGACCTGATCCCAAAATACGGATTGATAGATGCCCGTGTAGACAACGAAGGATTGTTTGAGCACGGCATCAGCATCGTGAGCGATGTGCCTATCGTAGCTTATGCCCATATTTATGAAGGAGCCATGTCTGGCGCTACCATGTTGCTGCCGGTAGGCGTATATGGTTACGAATACCAATCGCTCAACTCAAGGCAATATTATCCTACAGGTGGTGCAGGTTCCTATTCCTGGACAAGTGTGATGACCGACAGGGATAACACCGTAGTTGAGATCACACCTTCTGTAACCACCAGGGGTGGGCGGCCAGCCGGCGTTCCTTTTACCGTAACGCTCATGAGAGGACAGGTATATAATATTATGGGAACCTTTACCGGTGCGACTGGAACCGACCTTTCGGGAACAAAAATCAGATCAATTGCAAACCCTGCAGGCGATTGTTATCCTATCGCAGTATTTAGCGGCAGCAGCCGAACTACCATATGTAATACCACCAATGGTGACAACATGATCCAACAGGTGTTCCCAAGCCAGGCATGGGGAAGAAAGTACTTAACATTTGCAACGGCTAGTTCACTCGCCAACAATGTTTATTATTCCAACCTCTACCGCGTAATGGTGAAGGATCCAACCACTGTTGTAAAACGCAATGGTGTTATCCTTAGCCCTGCTACATTGGTAGTGCCGGGCAACTATTACGAATTCGGAACCGACCAGGGTTCGGGTGGCGCAACAGCCACTTATATAGAAGCTGATAAACCAGTTATGATGGCGCAGTACATGATCTCGAGCGACGGCACCAGTTGCGGATTAACAGCGCCTGGTGGAAACGGAGATCCTGAAATGATCTATATCAGCCCGATCGAACAGGGAATTAAAAAAGCGGCCTTCTACAACACCAACCAGAGTGCGATCACTTCTAACTATGTAAACATTGTTATCCCTACTGCCGGCCTTACCAGCCTGCGGATAGATGGTACGGTGTCTGCCTTTACCGATGTGTTTGCCCATCCGGGCCTGCCGGGCTACTCCTGTGTAAGGCATAACCTCGGTGCAGCTGTTGGACAGCATACCGTAACCAGCGACTCTGCTTTCACTGCTATTACCTACGGTCTTGGAAGCGTGGAGAGCTATGGATACAATGCAGGTACCCTGGTTAAAAACCTGAATGCCTTGCCTACCATCGCCAACACCCTGGGCACGGGCACGGCAACAGACTATACCTGTGTAGGCGCACCGTTCAGGTTCAGCATTTTGATTTCTTCCAAACCAACGGTGCTTACCTGGAAGTTTAGTGCCATTCCACAACTGAGTCCGAATGTTGATTCGGTTCAAACCAATCCTACACCGGCAGACTCCAGCTTCATTAATGGAAGATGGTTCTATAAATACAACGTAAACGCCAACTTTACTTTCAACCAGGCAGGTACCTTCTATGTGCCGATACTGGTTACAGATCCTGTAAGCATCGAGGGTTGCAACAGCACCCTGGAAATAACCTTGCCGGTTAAAGTGATTCCGGCTCCGCTGGTTGACTTTACCGCAGCTGCGGTATGCCAGGGCAATGCTACCAGCTTTGCCGGAACAGGCAGCACCAGCAATGCAGTTCCTATCAGCACCTGGAACTGGACCTTTGGCGACAACACAACAGGCACCGGCCAAAATACCACGCATACCTATGCGGCTGCAGGCACTTACAATGTAAACTTTAGCGTGATAGCTGCCGACGGTTGTATAGCAGACACTACCAAACCCGTTCTCGTTAATCCAAACCCGGT
>SEFT01000082.1 GCA_004144175.1 Sphingobacteriales bacterium | reverse complement strand
ACACTGAAGATAATTTCTGTCAGGATGATGATAGACTTACTAACTGAATTAAACTGAAGCACAAGGGTAACCAAAATAAGACCCAAGGCAATCATGAGAGCGCTCAACAAGAAAGCACCTGTTTCAGCCTGCTGTTCTCCTTCACCCGTTTGTGTAATTGAAACTCCATCAGCTTTGCCTTTAAAGCTGGCGATATGGCCGGTGATCACCTGGTTAACCGCAGTAGCATTGTAGCCCTGCGTTGTTAATACGTTGGAACGGATAGTGATCAGTCGTTTCTGGTTCTTGCGTTTGATACTGCCAAAAGTGCTGGTAGGTTCTACTGTAACCAGTGAACTGATGGGAATTTGTTTTACTTGTCCGCCAGCAGCCATGTCTCTAAATGCTACCCTCATATTCAACAGCTCCGACAGGCTATTGCGCTGCAGTTCATTGTTACGCAACTGAATTTTAAATTCTTCTTTGCCTTCTTTTATCTTAGAAACTTCTTGTCCGAACAAGGCCGTACGAATAGCCATACCCACCTGTGCGGAGGACACGCCCTGGATTAATGCCCTGTCTCTGTCAACTGTAAGCGTGATCTCGGGGTTGTTTAAATCCACATCCATTTTTAGCTCTTCCACCCCGGGCACCTGTATAGAGTCCAAATAATTTTTAAGATTCACCGCGGTTTTTACCAGGTTGTCAAAATCCTCACTTGCAACTTCGATATTTACGGGTGGGTCGGTTGGCGGACCGCCGCTTTCCTGGTCAACACTTATTTCCGCACCGGGAATCCCGGCTATCGCACCGCGAATTTCGTCAAGATATGGTCGTGTACTTTTACCATGTCTTTTTTCAAATTCTACAAACGAAACCTGGATTCTACCTAACTCACTTCTTGTACTACGGTCACCGGCTGCGGGATCGCTTGCACCGATCGCAACATTACTGATAACACTCTCTACCACTGGGTTGGATACTCCCCTGGCGTGATCAATACCCAGCACTTTGTTTACTTTGGCCTCGAGTGTTTTGGTAACGGAGTCGGTATATTTTACATCCGTTCCTACAGGAAGTTTGAGGTATACATATATTTGGTTTGGATCTCC
>SEFT01000081.1 GCA_004144175.1 Sphingobacteriales bacterium | reverse complement strand
CAGAATGCCAACAGGTTTACCCACCACCAGGCCGGTGATGATACCAAGGCCAATATCTGTTCCCAATCCTTCCATCCAGCCCGGTGCAATATAGAGGGCAGTATTTGCCAGGGCGAACAAAGGAACTATGATAAAGGCAACTGGTATGTGAAGAAAGCGCTGCAGTTTGTATGAAATAGAATTGCTGCCACCATCACCAAATGGGATTGCAAAGGCAGTAAGTACGCCGGCAAGCGTGGCATGTACGCCAGAGTGTAACATGCAATACCATAAACAAACACCCAGGATGAGATAGGGAAGCAGCAGGTAGACTTTAAGTCGGTTCATAACAAGCATGCCCGTAAATAAAGCGGTTGCAATGCCCAGGTAGATCCAATCAATACCCGCCGAGTAAAAGACTCCAATAACAAGTATAGCCAGCAAGTCGTCAATAACGGCAAGCGCAGTAATAAATATTTTGAGATTCACCGGTACGCGACTTCCAAGTAGTGATAATACGCCGATAGCAAATGCGATATCTGTCGCCATCGGAATACCCGCACCGCCCTGGGCCGGGCTGCCAAAATTGAAAGCTATATAAATTAAAGCCGGAACCAGCACCCCACCCAGCGCCGCAATAACAGGAAACAGCGCCTGCTTGAAATTACTGAGCTCCCCGGCATACACTTCCCGTTCCAGCTCCAGTCCGATCAACAGGAAGAAGATAGCCATTAAGCCATCGTTGATCCAGTGCGTGTAGGAATGATTGTTGAAAGACCTGTTCCAAAAACCGATATAAGATTCACTGATGCCTGAGTTTGCAAAGATAAGTGAGCCAATGGCGCAGGCTATCAGAATAAAACCACCACTCTTCTCACTGTGAAAAAATCCATGAAATAATCCTTTCCATTGCATGCTGCAATATAAACCTATTTAAGTGTTCGCTTTTTGATCATACCGCCTTTCATGTCTTTCACACTCACCATCACCACGAACGCATTGGGATCTATTTTTTCAATCTCATATTTTAGTCTGCCAATTTCCAGGCGGGTAACGATGGTATAGATGATCTTCATATCATAATATTTCTCTCCACTTTTTCCGTAGCCTCTTTC
>SEFT01000080.1 GCA_004144175.1 Sphingobacteriales bacterium | reverse complement strand
GAAAGAGGCTACGGAAAAAGTGGAGAGAAATATTATGATATGAAGATCATCTATACCATCGTTACCCGCCTGGAAATTGGCAGACTAAAATATGAGATTGAAAAAATAGATCCCAATGCATTCGTGGTGATGGTGAGTGTGAAAGACATGAAAGGCGGTATGATCAAAAAGCGAACACTTAAATAGGCTTATCTTGCAGCATGCAGTGGAAAGGATTATTTCATGGATTTTTTCACAGTGAGAAGAGTGGTGGTTTTATTCTGATAGCCTGCGCCATTGCCTCACTTATCCTTGCAAACTCGGGCATCAGCGAATCTTATATCGGTTTTTGGAACAGGTCTTTCAACAATCATTCCTACACACACTGGATCAACGATGGCTTAATGGCGATCTTCTTCCTGTTGATCGGTCTGGAGCTTGAAAGGGAAGTGTATGCCGGGGAGCTCAGTAATTACAAGCAGGCGCTTTTCCCTGTTATCGCAGCGTTGGGCGGGGTGCTGGTTCCGGCATTTATTTATATAGCTTTTAATTATGGCAGCCCGGCCCAGGGCGGTGCAGGTATTCCTATGGCGACAGATATCGCATTTGCCATCGGTGTATTATCACTGCTTGGAAGCCGCGTACCTGTAAATCTCAAAATATTTATTACTGCGCTGGCCGTTATAGACGACTTGCTGGCTATACTTGTTATTGGAGTTTTTTACTCGACGGGTATTGATTGGATATACCTCGGCATTGCAACCGCCATCTTTACGGGCATGCTTGTTATGAACCGACTCAAAGTCTACCTGCTGCTTCCTTATCTCGTTCTGGGGGTTGGGTTATGGTATTGTATGTTGCACTCCGGCATACATGCCACGCTTGCCGGCGTACTTACTGCCTTTGCAATCCCATTTGGTGATGGTGGCAGCAATTCTATTTCATATAAACTGCAGCGCTTTCTTCACATACCAGTTGCCTTTATCATAGTTCCTCTGTTCGCCCTGGCAAATACTGCCCTCTATATTGCACCGGGCTGGATGGAAGGATTGGGAACAGATATTGGCCTTGGTATCATCACCGGCCTGGTGGTGGGTAAACCTGTTGGCATTCTG
>SEFT01000004.1 GCA_004144175.1 Sphingobacteriales bacterium | reverse complement strand
TATAAGCACAATCGCCGTGAATACCTGTAACAATGTATTTGCCGGTTTGGATGCTTAGAATACTGTCGCGCATTACTGTATCGCCAATGGCAGTCCAACCGCCCGGGCCTTGCCAGCTGTAGGTTGTGTTGGGCAAGGAATCTACCGATAAATGTAAAATACGGGCGGAGCAGGGGGTGTCGCTAACGGCATGAATGGGTACATCGCAGGTATCGAGCTGGGCATGCGCATCGATACTAAACAGGAAAGCAAGCAGCAGTAGTGATAGGTATCTCATATAGGGTATATGTATTACAAATGTAATGTTTGCAAACTAAAAATGAAGCCTTGGCACAGATTTATATTGTTAAGTTGTAAAAATGTGGTTTATGAAAGAGATCATACAAGGCATAGAGAGCAAACTGACTGGTATAGAAGGTCTTGGTGCTAAATTGCAATGGAAATTCCGCGACCCCGATGATGCAAAATTCTACTCTTGCGCTTATAAACTAAAACACTCAGTATCGCTATCGCTCGGCAGGGAAATGGTAAGGCTAAGAAACTACCTGAATACGCTGAACTGCGAACTGGAATACCAGGTGCAGCCCATAGAAAACCTGAAATATACCGATGAGGTGAAGCTGGAAGTAATATCGAACGATATGGCCGAGCAAAATGCTGCTTAAAACATGCACAATATTTCTGAAAGAATGTAGTTTTATGCATATGGTGAAACTATTGAACATAGCGCTGCTATTCACCCTGCTGGCAGCTACCTCTTGCAGGCGCGATAAGTTTTATACCTGCATGTGTTCCACCACCAATCCTGCTGGCGGACCGGGTTACGACTCGCATAAACTAGGCAGGATACCCAAGCAGCAAGCCTACGATATGTGCCGCGCTAAAACATCGGCCACTACTGAATGTATTATGCAGGTGCAGTAGGCTAGTGGAATAGCTCTTGTCTTATTTCAGGTGCTATCATTTCAGGGTCAAGCTTATCAACAATAGTCAGATATTTCTGCGCACTATCTTTTTGTGGCAGGTTGATATAGCATTTTACAAGGCTGGCATAGGTACGGCTATCATTAGGGTGGTACCGCGTAGCGGTCATTAAATAACCGATAGCCTTACGTAAATAAGCAGTGTTATTAATTTCAAAGAACCGTTGGCCCAAGCTTATAACAGCGTCGTTACATAATTCGGCGTTTGTACTGTCGTACTGATGAGCGCGATCGAAATAGGAGATAGAAAGCTCGTAATCTTTTTGCTGGCCTGCTATAGCCGCGAAACCCCAATAGGGTCCTGCATTAGCAGAGTCTAAAAGCCATCCCTGGTTAAAACGTTTTGTGGCCAGCTCAATACTGTCTTTTCTAAAATAATCCCACCCTCTTGTAGTGTAATAGTCGGATGCTTCTTTTCGATTCTTAAATTCCTGGTCGCATTTATCCAGGAATCGGTTGTCGGCATCCAGCTGCTCTTTGCATTTTACAGCATGCCCGTACATGGGCAACTTATTTATACCCTGCGGACAATCCTGGGCATTGCATGATAAGAGAGCAATAAAGCAGGTGATAATTATGTACAAGGGTTTCATCGTCCTAAACTAAGGGTTTAGTGGTTAATATAAAAAAAGCCCCGCCGGTTAGCGAGGCTTTTTAAACTAAGTCCTATTGGAAACTACAGTGCCAGGTCGGCATCGTCGTTGTTGTTATCAGGTTGTTGCGGTTGCTGCTGTGGTTGAGACGCTTCCGTGTTTTCAGGGCGTTGCTCGCGTTGCGGGCGGTCGCCACGGTTATCGCGGTTGCCACCATCGCGGCGTTCACCACGGTCGTTGCGGTCGCGCTGAGGACGGTCACCACGATCTCCACCGCGATCATTACGGTCACGCTGAGGGCGGTCGCCCCTGTCGCCACCACGCTCACTGCGTTCGCGCGGTGCAGGCTCAACATATCCTTCCGGTTTCGGCATCAAAGCTTTGCGGCTAAGGCGCAGTTTACCAGTTTTAGGATCGGTGCCTACCAGTTTAATTTTCACTTTGTCGCCTTCTTTCATAACGCCTTCCAGCGAATCGAGACGGCTCCAGCTAACTTCTGATATGTGCAGCAAACCTTGCTTACCCGGCAGGAACTCGATGAACGCACCAAATGGAACGATGCTCTTCACGGTACCTTCATATTCAGTGCCTACTTCAGGTACGGCTACTATGCCTTTTATCCAGCTAAGTGCTTTATCGATATTCTCTTTATTAGCTGAGAATATTTTCACTTCACCGCGGTCGTTCACTTCTTCAATATTGATGGTAGTGCCGGTTTCGCGTTGTATTTCCTGAATGATCTTACCGCCAGGGCCTATAATAGCACCAATAAATTCGCGGTCGATATTGATCTGAACGATGCGTGGTGCATGCGGCTTCATTTCAACACGTGCTTCAGGTATGCAAGTGTACATTGCATCCAGTATATGCAGGCGGCCTTTACGTGCTTGCTCCAGGGCTTGCATCATAATATCCATGCTCAGGCCATCTACTTTAATATCCATCTGGATACCGCAGATACCATCGCGCGTGCCGGTTACTTTAAAGTCCATATCGCCCAGGTGGTCTTCATCGCCCAATATATCGGTAAGGATAGCGAATTTGCCATCATCGCCCGAGATAAGGCCCATTGCCACACCACTTACGTGTTTAGGCATTGGTACGCCGGCATCCATCAGTGCAAGAGAACCCGCACAAACAGTAGCCATTGAAGAAGAACCGTTCGACTCAAGGATATCAGATACCACACGTACCGTGTACGGGTAGTCGTCTTTAGGCATCATTTTGCGCAGCGAACGCATAGCCAGGTTACCGTGGCCTACTTCACGACGGCCGGGGCCGCGCATTGGCTTCACTTCGCCGGTTGAGAACGGAGGGAAGTTGTAGTGCAGTATGAATTTTACATAGTCGGATGTAGCAGCTGTTTCTATCAGCAATTCGCTTTCCGATGTGCCTAATGTAACGGTGGTTAAAGATTGTGTTTCGCCACGGGTAAACAGTGCCGAACCGTGCGGTGAAGGCAGCGGATCTATTTCCATAGTAAGCGGGCGAACCTGGTCTAGCTGGCGGCCGTCTAAACGTACACGGTCGTTCAGCATCATGTCGCGCACCACTTTCTTCTCTACATCGTGGAAGTAAGTTTTGATGAGTGCTACATCCTGTGGTTCCAGCTGGTCCCCTTCGCCTATCATTGCAGCATACTCTTCATATATTTTGTTCAGTGCTTCGCGGCGCTCGTGTTTTGCAAGGCCTGCTTTAGCTACATCGTACATGCGCTTTGCACCAAAATCTTTGATCTTGGTTTCCAGCTCAGGATTGTTGTAAGGCAGTTTGTATTCGCGCTTGCCTGTAACACCTTTTTTATCGCGCAGTTCTTTTTGCGCTTGTATTTGTGTACGGATGGCAGCGTGTGCTATTTCAATTGCTTTAATAACATCTGCTTCCTGGCATTCGCTCGATTCGCCCTCTACCATCATAATGTTCTTTTCGGTAGCAGCAATGATGAAGTCCATATCCGCATCTTTCAATTCGGTACGGCCAGGGTTGATCTTGAATTGACCATTGATACGTGCAACGCGCGCTTCAGAGATGATCTCTTGTATAGGCACATCAGATACTGCCAATGCAGCAGATGCAGCCAGGCAAGCCAGTGCATCGGGCATTACTTCAGGATCGGAAGATATCATGGTAACCAGTACCTGTACTTCGCAGAAATAATCATCGGGGAACAGGGGGCGCAGTGCGCGGTCTATAAGGCGCGATATCAGTATTTCGTAGTCGCTCAGGCGGCCTTCACGTTTGAAGAAAGAACCTGGTATGCGGCCTGCAGAAGCAAATTTTTCTTGATAGTCGACAGTAAGCGGGAAGAAAGATTGTCCGGGTTTAGGATCGGAATTGGCAACAACTGTAGCCAGCAGCATACAATTGCCCAGGCGTACTACGGCAGCACCGTCGGCCTGGCGTGCAAGCTTGCCTGTTTCTATGCTCACTTCACGTCCGTCGTCCAGCTTGAACGAAACGGAAATGGGATTAGGAATCATAAAATAAAATTAAATACGTTTAAAAAAGACTATTCCCAACCGTTGGGTTGGGAATAGCTAAGAATGTTATACTTATTTACGTATACCCAGCTGCTCGATAAGTGAGCGGTAAGACGTAAGGTTGGTACGTGTAAGATATTGCAGCAGGCGTTTACGACGGCCTACCATTCCCATAAGACCACGCTGCGTAGAGAAGTCTTTTTTATTGCTCTTCAGGTGGGTAGAAATATGGTTGATACGCTCAGTGAGCATAGCTATTTGTCCTTCAATAGAACCGGTATTTTTTTCGTTCTCTCCAAAGGTTTTAAAAATGTTTGCCTTTTTTTCAGCTGTTAAATGAGACATTTGCATCAAATTTTTTGTATAAACTACACTTTTGCAGGGTGCAAAGATACGTAAAACTGTTTATCAATATAATATTTTTTTTGAAAATTTAAGCTGCTTGCCATCCCGCTGCATAATTAATATTTCAGTTCTTAATGTGTTTGCCGTCAGTAGCTTGTTAGTAAGTTTTTCCTTCTCTCCCTTCAGGGGGTTGGGGGCTTTTCTTACCTTAGCGCCATGGGGCAATACAGCATTGGCGAAGCACTGACACTTTTAATGCAAAAAAGAGGCTGGAAGCCTAAAGTGGATGAGCTGCGCCTGCGCCAGGATTGGGAGGCCATCGTTGGCAAGACCATATCTAAATATACCCGCAACCTGCTGCTTCTCGATACCGTCCTTACTATATATACCGACGTAGCACCGCTAAAGCAGGAACTGCTGCTAGGCAAAGAGCAACTGGCCGCCCGCATCAATGAGTATTTTCAAGAGCGGATAGTTACAGAGATCATCATCAAATAAAACAACATATTTTGTAAGCAAGAACGGCACACCTCCTGGTGTGCCGTTTGCGTTTTCATAGTGATACCATTTACTGCTTGATCAGTTTTTCTCTCTGTACGTTACCGTTGTTCAGTACTTCGAGGATGTATATGCCGGCGGGGATGCCGCTTATCGAAAGTTTGGTTTCAAAGCTGGTTGTTCCTGCAATGCCTGCCTGCCGGAGAACCGTTTTGCCTGAAACATCAACCAGTTTTATTTGTACCGCTCCTTTTGTAGCCTTGTTCATAATGATGGTAACCTCATCGATAGCCGGATTCGGTATCAGGGCAATTGAAGCATTATTGTCGTTAGTCAATTTTGCAATAGAAGTCGAACGGTCTGGCTTCTCGTTTCCACCAAGGCATATTTGCATTTGCGTATTGCACTTTCCAGACGCTGCCCAGTAGTTCGCTGCGATGCTGACAGGGCCTCCGGAGTAAGTCCATACCGGCGGGTCAACCACTGTAGTGATATAGGTAGGCACACCGGGGCTACTCATAGCCCAGCTGTAAGTTCCGCCGGGTTGCGACAATGGAGTTACATCCATATCTTTAGGGATTGCGGTATTGATGCAAGCCTTGAAGTCTATGCAGGGTGAATTTCCTGAATATTTTGTAGGGTTCAGGTAGAGGCATATTTCACGCTCAGTTTTACAGGCAACTATCCCATTTGCATCGACAATCTCGAATGTCAAGGTGTGATTTTGAGAACCGGGGGTAGACGGCGGTGGAGCAAACATATGCGAATAAGTAGCTGCGGTCGACATTACTACGTTATCTATTTTCCACCTGTATTGTCCGCCGCAGGGTGGCAATGTAGGAACCGTATTTACAGACATGTCTATACGATAAGGCTGATCGCTGAACCGGCAGTAAGTAAAATGAGTGGCCGGACAAGGTACGCTGTAGTTAACTCTCAGTTCCGGCCATAATGCTGGATTGGGATTGTCGGATGATGCGAATAAAGTAGAACGCATCAGTTGTTCGGTACGAAGCAGAAGCAGGTATCCATTATTAACAGCTGTACCATTTACTACATTTTGTATCCATGTAGGGGAAAGTGGTGTAGCGTAATTCCAGTTCCAGGTAGAAGTGCTTGGCGAGATGCCAAGACCTGGGGCCAGTGGAAGGTCTCCAGTGGTGCCGGCACCGGCAGCCATTGATTGCCAGATAACCCAATTAATTGAATTTTCGGCCCAGGTCATGCTGTTAGGTATCAGCTTTATAAGTCCGCCATTAAAGCCGCTGTTACCTGCAGGTATAGTGTTGCCACCCGGTGGTACACCAAACAGCCTGAGGTCGGCATTTACAATAGTCGCATTCGACGGAATGATTGCAGGATTTGTCAGTTCTGAGAATCTCAGTAAACTCCTTATAAGACCGTTACTGCAACCCCAGGTCGGGGTAAAGTCCCATGCAGCATAGGCCAGCTCGGTAGCATTACCATAGTTAGTGTTTGCAGGTGCAGGATTGCATCCTCCGCCTAGTGTGAATATCTGTGCATCCTGCCCTATCACCGGGTTAGGTTTTAGTTGTACAGAACAATTGATTTGCGCTTGCAAATCAGGGCTCGCGCCTGCCAGCAGTGCTATGGTAAGCGCTTTTTTGAACGTGTTCATGCTTAGATCTTTTAGGTGAATAATAACGTGAGTGTTATTTCAAATGTAGCGCGATGCAATGGCGGTCCATTCGCTATCTTCTGATACGTTTGCTTTAAGGTGTGAACGGTTGTATTGGTCTTCCGAATGGCAGAATCGTAGTTGGCAGGGTCAGCATCAGGTAGGAAAGATGGATATATATATATCGGTTGTAAATGAAACAGCCGCTCTTGCTGTGCAATGCGGCTATTTCATTTTTAAACTCGTCCTTCAACTATCTCGGTAACCACGCCGGGATCCAGCAAGGTGCTTGTATCACCAAGGGCGTTCATTTCGCCTTCGGCTATCTTGCGCAGTATGCGTCGCATGATCTTGCCGCTGCGTGTCTTCGGCAGGTTTTTTACGAACTGTATCTTATCAGGCTTCGCTATCGGGCCAATGATACGCGCTACTGTCTGTGATATGTCTGCACGCGTAAGGGCCTCATCGCTATGCGTACTGTCTGTAATGACATACGCATATATACCCTGACCCTTTATGTCATGCGGAAATCCCACAACAGCGCTTTCTACCACGCTGGCGTGCATATTGATGGCGTTCTCTACTTCGGCGGTGCCTATACGGTGGCCGCTTACATTCAGCACATCATCAACGCGGCCCGTTATGCGGTAGAATCCATTTTCATCACGGTAGCAGCCATCGCCAGTGAAGTACATATCATCGTAGCTGGCAAAGTAGTTGGTACGGCAGCGCTCATGGTCGCCATAGGTAGTGCGTAAGATCGACGGCCAGGGGAAGCGTATGCAAAGGTTGCCGCTTGCATTATTGCCTGTTATCTCCTGTCCCTTCTCATCAACCAGCACCGGTTGTATACCCGGCAATGGCAGGGTAGCATATGAAGGCTTTTCAGGTGTGATGCCTGCGAGTGTCGATATCAATATACCGCCTGTTTCCGTTTGCCACCAGGTATCTACTATCGGGCATTTGCCTTTGCCTATATGCTGGTGATACCATTGCCAGGCCTCTTCATTTATCGGCTCGCCGACGGAACCCAATACCTTCAGGCTGTCGAGGCTGTGGCCCTCTATTGGTTCCAATCCATAGCTCATCAGGCTGCGGATGGCGGTAGGTGCGGTGTACAGTACATTCACTTTATACTTATCTACAATGTCCCAAAAACGCCCTGCATCAGGCCAGGTAGGTATCCCTTCGAATATCACCGTCGTTGCGCCTGCGCACAGCGGGCCGTATACGATGTAGCTATGCCCCGTTATCCAGCCTATATCGGCAGTGCAGAAATGCACATCGCCCGGCTGGTACTGGAACACGTTTACAAATGAGTAGGTAGTGTACACCATGTAGCCGCCACAAGTATGCACCACGCCTTTGGGTTTTCCCGTAGAGCCGGAAGTGTACAGTATAAACAGCGGGTCCTCTGCGTCCATCTCTTCGGCCGGGCAATAAGGATTACCCATGGTCTCTACTTTTTTTATCTCATCTTCCCACCATACATCGCGGCCTTTTATCATGCTCACTGCTGTGCGGGTGCGCGTCAGTACGATCACTTTCTTTACAAAATGGCACTGTACCAGCGCATCGTCTATCACGGCTTTTAATGGTATGTCCTTATTGCCACGAAAAGCACCGTCGGCAGTGATGATAAACTCAGCCTGTGCATCCTGCAACCTGTCGGCTATGCTCTGCGCGCTAAAGCCGCCAAATATTACAGAATGTATAGCTCCTATACGTGCACAGGCCAACACGGCTATAGCCAGTTCGGGCACCATCCCCATATAGATGCACACGCGGTCGCCTTTCTTTACGCCATTGTTCTTTAGTACATTGGCAAACTGCATTACTTTAAAGTGCAGCTCTTTGTAAGTAAGCACCCGGTGATATTCTTCGGGATCATTCGACTCCCATATGATAGCGGGTACGTCGCCCGATGTTTCCAAATGGCGGTCCAGGCAGTTTTCGGTTATATTCAATTTGCCACCTATGAACCACTTAATGTTTGGCTCTCGAAAGTTCCAGTCCAATACTTTGGTCCACGGTTTGCGCCAGGTAAAACTCCCGGCAACATCTGCCCAAAATTCTTCGGGATTATCTACACTTCTTTTATAAGCCTCTTTGTATCCGTCGTAAGATATTATCTGAAATGGGTATGCCATATTGATTTATTTGTCTGTCTGCGCCAGGTGCTCTTACATCCGGTCACTACAGCAATTTAGGTATAATATCACAGTTGGCATATAGCAAGATCGCTCGTTATTAGCCATTATGTATGTTGTATTGATCCGGCATTATATAATGTTTTACTGTGTTTTTGTCGTCGGTTGTTTTTTGTATTTTACTGATGAATGAGGTGTGTATTATTATATCTGGCGGGGTTATTAACCCTATTGTGCAATCCTTTTGCAACGGACGCAAAAGACTATACGGCCTATTACAAGCAAACAATGCTGGCAGAGGAAGCGGTACTGAATGAACAGTTTGACGTAGCGCTACGACACTACCAGGCAGCATTCCAGGGCTACGATTTTAAGTTTGTGCGGGATGTGTATATAGCTGCGGAGTCGGCTGCTTTTATGCGCAGGGATTCCATCACATTCATTTATCTGCGGTATTGCATGGAACGTGGTATGAAGTATGACTGCCTGGTGAAGGCAAGCATATTCGAGGAGTTTCTGCATACCAAATATGCAAAGCGCCTGAATGCTATGCAACAGGCCTGCAATCAAAAATATCTGGCGAGCATCGATACTACGCTAAATAAGGAGTTTGCCGGAAGATATGAACGTGAGCAGCGGCTGAAAGCTAAAGGCGGAGAACAATATTATAAAGCGATAGAAGAGAACATCAAGCGTATACAAGAGTTGATGAATGCCGGAAAGTATCCCGGGGAACAACTAATAGGCTTATTCCGGTCTGTTGCACTGCCGGTACAGGAGCAACAGAGTGGTGTGTGCATTTACCGGTCAGGCGTTGCGCTTGGTACGCTGCTAAATCACAACTATGCCTTTGATATGCTGGGTGATAAGCTCGTGAAGGCCATGCATGCCGGGCAAATACACCCACAGGAGCTAGCCTTGGTATATATGTATAGCTCGGCGAGAAACTGCGGATACCCGAAGACTAAACCTGAACAGCTAAAAGGACTGGAGGAAGGGCCTTATGCGAAGATGGTGTTCAACCTGCCCGCCGAAAAATGCGCTAAATGCGACACAGCTACTGCAAACAGGAACAGGGCCAGGTGGTATATTCCACGCACGGGTACTGCATTTAAAAGCGGCGATATTAATAAAAACTATGGCATAGCTACCGCCATTGGCGACTGGGCAGGTGGTGAACGCTGACCATGCAAGCCAAGTAAAGGACTCGTCTGCTAATAGACGCTTTTTTATACCGACATAGATAGCTTTCTGTCCGCTGCGTAAGAGCCGCCACCTGTTACAATGAGCGCCGCAGACATACCTATGGCAAGCAGAAAATATTCCATGCCTTCGCCCTTTTGGTTACCAAACCAATTCATGAAAAAACCATTGTCAAGATGAGCGGTAAAAAGAATACCCAGCCATAAGAGAAGTACTGCTGCACTTACCAATCTTGTAGCCAGTCCGGCAATAAGCATTAAAGCCCCAAAGAACTCGATGATGATAACTAAAAAAGCAATGATCCATGGAAGACCTACTGTACCAGTAAAGTAACTCATGGTAACCGTAAAGCCGAAGCCTCCAAACCAGCCGAGTAGTTTTTGTGCACCGTGCGGAAATAGCACTATGCCAAGCATCACGCGAAGAATAGTGCTACCCCAGTTTTCCTGTGTTTTGAAGATAAGCTGTTTCATTGTTACTGATTTTTTATGTGTTGAAATGCAAAAATGCCCCCATAACGAGAGCAGTAACAATGATGTGTGGTAAGAAAAAATATTGATCTATGTTAATGGTTTGCCAGAAGCATATTGCTTGCGCAGCCGGCTAAGGCTCTCGGGCGTAATACCAAGAAAAGATGCTATCTGGTGATTAGGTACCCGCTGCTCGATGGTAGGATATTTTTGTAAAAATTCATGGTAACGCTCTAGTGCCGGTTTCGTCATTATAGACAGTATGCGGTTTTGCGACGCGATGTAGGCATTTTGCACCAGTAGCCGGAAGTAGCGCTCAAACTTGGGAACCCTTACGTACAGCTCTTCTAGCTGATCTTTACTAAACTGAATAACTTCTGTGTCTTCAAGGCAGTCAATATTGAGGCGCGATGGTGTGCCTGTAAGAAAACTGTACATATCGCCTACCCACCATTCTTCCACCGAAAATTGAATAATATGCTCCTGCCCTTTTGCATCTATCTCGTAGCTGCGCAGGCAGCCTTTCGATACAAAAGTTTCAAGCCGCATTACATCACCCTCCTGTAGTAGGTATTGTCGCTTACGCAGTTTTCTTACTGTGAGCAGCGATGTGAAATATTCTACTTCCTCAGCTGTGAGTTGTATATGCCTTCCAATACTTTTCAAAATAGTATTCCACATAGGATCATTGGTTTTTTATGGCAATGGCTATCATATGGCCCATCTGTGTTACAATTCCATTCACTGTATACTCCGGCTCGCGTGTTTCTTCCAGCTCTATTACCGAGAATGAATTATTGTGCAAGACATCGGCCAGTTGTTCTTTCGAGTACCGGGTGAACCCGTAATCGGTGAATGGCATTTGCTCCATTACCCAGCTAGGGCGTGCAGCTATCAGCAGTTTGCCATCGGGTTTCAACACACGCCTTATCTCTGCAAGTTCCTTTGCGGGGTCTTCCCAAAAGTAGATCGTGTTCACTGCAAATATTCTATCGAACGTATCGTTATCAAAAGGCAGCTCTGAAGCTGATGCCAGCATGAAATCTGCCTGTCCGCTTTGCTGAAACGCTGCGTTGCGTGCCTGTGCTTCTGCCACCATGGTCTCGGCATAGTCGCAGCCGGTATACCTGATGGTAGGGTCAGTAGCAAGTATGTCTTTTACAAAATGGCCGTTACCCATACCTATCTCCAGTATGCGAGCGCCGGTGGGTGCCTGTAAGTGCTCCAATGTGTTTTTATTCATCAGGTAGTTGCCCGCGTTCATCTGTTCGCCTATCTGCCTGCCTGCATCACCATCCGGCTTCCTCAGCTGCTGCGCCAAGAACTGTAATTGTGCTACATCCATAGTATATCGTGTGTGTGATTTCGGCAGCGAAGATAAGGTGTAGCTTATAAACCGTAGCGATGGTACAAAACAGTTCTGGCTGCAGGTATCAACTGCAGCCAGACCATTATAATTTTTGGATAATTTTATTTCCGGATGAATGAAAGCGTTTCCGCCTTATTGCCCTGTGCATCGGTAATGTATATGCTGTATACACCCGGCGCCATGCCTGCCAGGTTTATGGCAGCTTGTCCGGCATTGGTAATATCTATCTTCTGAATAGTTCTGCCCATAGTATTCATCACCTGTGCCGACAATGTACCTGATTGCGGAACAGAAGAACGGATGAACAGCTGCTCGCCAGTCGCGGGGTTGGGATAAAGAGATATGCCGAAGGCTGTGCTCTTGTTGTTTACCGATGTAGGGTCGAGCACAGAAAGCATAGCCATTCCACTGGTGTCGGTACCGAATGCACAGCCGCTTTTATCGCTCACAATGCAACGGAAGCGCATGCCGCTTTGCGATAGCGCAGGGCTTTTTACAGTAAGGCGTGCTGTATGCGATCCTTCGTAAGTGCCATTGTCACCTATGTAGTAGTATGGGCCATCCTCTTTTACTTGCGATTGCCAACGATATACAAGGTCGCCGGGAGTTTGTATTTCAAATACAGCATCCTGAAAGGCACGGGTAGTTACAGATAGAGGATCTACTACACTGGGTACACCAAATACTTTCATGGGTATTACATTCGACATAGCTGATGTACCTGTGCTCAGGCACGTCACTTTCAGTCTGTAGTCGGCACTATTGTCAGGTATCATTGTAAGTGCAGCGCCGTTTTGGCCTGATACCGCTGTAAATGCACCTGTAGAACCAATTGGTCTGCTTTGCCATTGGTAAGCAATATCAAAACCCTGAGAATGACCCCATGGCTCCATCGTTACCTCTGTGCCTGCACAGATACCCGATTGGGTAGCGCATGCTATCGAATCGATATGCACAGTTTTACAAGGCAGGTTCACGGTGATAGGTAGTGTTACTACGGTAGTAGTGCACACGTTTGTGGCAATAAATTTTACTTGCATTAGTCCGCCTGTTGTGTAGGTGTGCACATTGTTGGTGCCTGTAGTGCCGTCACCATAATCCCAGGAGATCGTTTCAGCATTGGTGATGCTGCTTGCTACGAAGGTATACGTCACACCTGTATGTGTTTCGCTGATGGCGCCGACTGCAGGTGCCGATGTAGCATTTATAGTAAGTACATTCGAGTAGCTGGTTTCATTGGTAGCTACGCAAGTGCTTACAAAGCGGTAGTCGGTATATTGACTGGCGTACGTTGTAAATACAGCTGTGTTGCTGTTGGCAATGTCGGTAAACACGCTGGTACCCGTCGGGCGGCTTTGCCATTTGTAGTCGATGCCCGTTGCCGATGTGGTACCCGATGCGGTAAGCGTAAAGTTTGCCCCTGTACACAAGGTAGTATCAGAGCTGCTGATGGTTGTAGTAGCAGGCGTACCGCTACATGCCTGGCCGTATGTATTACTTATGGCCGATAGTAATGCAATTGCAAATAAGTATATCTTTTTCATGACTCACGTTTTTCGTTCTGCACATCTGTGAAGTGTCTGGTAATCTGTTAAAATAATTTTGTACCAAGACCCGCGGCCACTTTAGCTCTTTATACAGTTAGCAATAGCATTGAAATTGTATTTTGCTATCGTTGAATGATTTAGGCAAGCGAATTTTTTTATAAGATGAATAGAGACCATTGTGGCCTTCTAGACGATCATCGGGCCCGGCAGGCGCAAATGTTATAAAAATGTGGAGTATGGCCGGGCTGGCTTATTTAATGATTATTTCTGCTCCCACCATTCTGTTTCGGGGTGGTCTGCATTAAGCACAACAGGTTGCCCTATGGCAGGTGTAGTGAGTGGCATCTGTAGCCTGTGTGCTTCAGCAACTGCACGTCTTATTGGCTCCTGCCAGTCGTGTATTGATAACGCAAACTTACCCCAGTGTACCGGCATCATTACAGATGTGCGCAAGTCGATCGCCGCCTGTACCGCTTCTTCAGGTTTCATGTGTATCTGCGGCCATTGGTCGCCATACTGGCCGGTTTCTAAAAGTGCTATCTCGAAAGGTCCATACTTGGAGCCAATCTTTTTGAAGTGATCGTCGTAGCCCGAATCGCCGCCGATGTATATGTTATGCCCATGAAGATTTAATACAAACGAACTCCACAGTGTCAGTCCGCGCTTGATACCGCGACCGGAGAAATGCCTCGCAGGTGTAGCAGTTACCGATACATCGGTTAACGGGCTTGCAGACTCCCACCAATCCAGTTCTGTTATCTTATCCGGTTCGATGCCCCAGTACTCCAGGTGTGCACCTACCCCCAGCGACGTACATATCTTTTTGATCTTTGGCTCTAGCTCTTTTATCGTTTTATAGTCCAGGTGATCGTAGTGGTCGTGTGTGATGATCAGCATATCTACCATATCAAAATCAGCCGCACTGTACGCATCTGCTCCGGGAAAAGCTTTTGCAAAAGCCGATACAGGCGATGCATTACCGCTGAAGACCGGATCTACCAATACCGTGAGGCCGCGCGACTTGATGCAGTATGAAGAGTGGCCAAACCATACGATGACCGGCGTATCTGCGGTAAGGGTACGCAAATCGGTATGTACGGGCTTTAATTGGTGGGACGGTATCGTAGTCTTAGGCTTGGCAATAAACTTGCGCATCACTTCAAAAAAGGATGCGTCCTTCAGCATGACCTCCGTTGGCGACAAGTTCTGAAAGCTGCCATTCTTATAGTTTGGCGAGCTTAGTATGCGCTCCAATCTTTTCCCCCTTGGTTTACTCCCTAGTGCCTTCAGCAACATACTGCCTTATTATTTGCCGGTTAAATTAGCTTTTTATTTGTGTTACGCGTATGTGTACGCAATATTTTATGCCTAATAAAAATGCATAACCTATTGATTAATAAGCAGTAATTTTTATTTTTGTAGTGCAGATCAAGAAAGGAAGATGGATTTACGGAGATACCTGCCTATAGTTTTCTTAATACTTACCCATACCACACTCCATGCACAACCAACGGTTGAGGAGTTGTTATCGCAGATAAAGGCAGCAAAAACAGATTCGGCACAGGCGCATGCCTACGATGCCCTCAGCAAGCATTATACTTATATCAAGCTCGATTCTTCGCTATACTATGCGCAACAGGGCCTGGATGCAGCGAAGGCTAAGGACTACGCATATGGACAAGGCGTGCTGTTACTGCAAATGGCCAATGCGCATGAGAAGCACAACCAGCTAGGGCCTGCGAAGGGGCGTGCTTTAGAAGCGCAAAAGCAATTTGAAAAAGCCGGTGAACCTAACGGGCTCGGCAGTGTGAATAGTCTGCTGGGTGTACTGAATGCGAAAAAGGGTAATCTGGAAGAAGCAATGCAGCACCTGCTGAAGGCGCTGAAATACTTTGAGCAGGCAAAGCGAGTACCCGGCATTGTACAGACTTATATAAAGCTGGGAATAGTAAACGAGCAGAACAATAAGCTGGATAAAGCGCTGGAGTATTACCAAAAGGCGCAGGAGATGAATAAAGACCAGCCGATAAGTAATGCAAACTTTACCCTGCTGAATGCGATAGGTATAGCCTACGCCAAGAAGGGTGAGATGCAGAAAGCCGTAAAGTACTTTGAAGAAGGTGTAGTGCAAACCGATCATCCGCGCCATGCCGGGGTACACCTGGCACTGCTGGGCAGCCTGGGTACTGCCTACAAAGAACTTGGCAAACGCAAAGAAGCAGAAGAAGTACAATACCGTGTACTGCAGAAAGCACGCGACTTCGAGATACCCGAGGAAGAGGCTCGTGCATTGATCAACCTGGCCATTGTCCTGGCCGAAAAGAATGCGCCACAAAGCATTGCCTACTTACAGGATGCCATTAAGATAGCTACAGAAATAGAGAGTAAAGGGCTATCAATAGATGCCTATCAAATGCTATCGGATATATACGAGGAACAGGGTAACTATAAAGAAGCGCTGGCGCTGACTAAAAAGTTTGAGGCGCTGCAAGACAGCCTTACCAGCGAGGAGAAGGGTGTTGCACTGACGGAATTGCAAGCCGAGTACGAACTGGAGAAATCAAAAACGGAAATAGAGAACCTGCAGCTGGAAAACCAGAAGCGAACACTGGAGCGCAACTTGTTCATTACAGCAACATTGGCCTTCCTTATCTTGATATTTGTACTGGGCTACTATTACCGATATACGCGCAGGCTGAACAAACAACTGGAAGAATCGAACAGGGTGAAAGACCGCCTGTTCTCTATCATAGGCCACGACCTTCGCGGGCCGATGAACTCCGTAGTGCAAACGCTGGGCCTTATGGAAATGGGTATGCTCTCGAAAGAAGAAGAGCAAATGCTGGCAGGTGAACTGAAAAAACAGAGTGAGCTTACCCTTGATACTCTCAACTCACTACTGCATTGGGGGCGTACGCAGCTGAAAGGAGTGCAGATGAAGCAGGTGAACTTTGCATCGAAAGGTGTTATTGAAAAGAATGTGGATGTGCTACATACGATGGCAGCCAATAAAGGCATACAGATAACCGACCGTACCAACGGAAATAATGTAAATGCAGACGAAGACCATTTCAATTTTGTGATCAGGAATCTGCTGTCTAATGCCATCAAGTTCAGTCACCCCAATGGTGAGATAGAAATAGAAGCGAAGAATGACGTAAAAGCAAATACCGTTGTATTCTCTATAAAAGATCACGGCATAGGTATAGACCCCGAACGAGTGGCACGCCTATTTGACCTGGATGTCGAACAAATACGAGGTACCTCCGGAGAAAAAGGTACCGGGCTGGGCCTTATGCTCTGCCGCGAGTTTATAAAAGCTAATGGCGGCGATATATGGGTAAACAGTACACCCGGCTCAGGCAGCACCTTCTCTTTCTCGATGAAGAAGGCTAATACATGAAAAATTCCCGGGCTGAAACAACCCGGGATGTGTGAGGTATGAGTATCTGGACCATGTAGGTGCATTCATAAGTGAGTATGACCGGTTGTAGGTAGCACAAATCTACATTGCGTATTCAGCCTTCAAAAGCGTTTAAAAACGGTATTTTCAGAAAAAGACTTACGCATAATACAGACGATAATCAGTATCTTTACAGCTTAGATAACTACAGCGTTATCAATTAGGGGTAAGAGAGGTGTATTCATACACCTCTATTTTTTTTGCACCTGTGGTAAGCCTGCCTGCTTTGTTGTTACATTTATAGTATGTTTTATTTAAAAGATACTGTTGCAATAGTGCTTCGTTAATTTCGCATCTCATGGACATCAATTCTACCATAGGTTTTGCCGCAGCATTTTGCACTACCGCGTCGTTCATACCGCAGGCCATAAAAACGATCCGCACCAGAGATACGTCGGGCATATCTGCCAGCATGTACACCTTGTTTACCATCGGTACCGTTACCTGGACGGTCTATGGGCTGATAACAAACAATACGCCGGTAGTTATCGCAAATGTCATTACATCAGCGCTGGCTCTTGTAATACTTTTCTACAGGCTGAAGCTCGGCGGGAAAGATCAGGATTAGAATAATTGTTTTTTTATACGGATATAGTATTGAAAACAGAATATAAATAGCCATAAGTCAATACTTTACAGTATCTTTGCGCACCTTTCACAGTCGGTATTTTGTTGAGTGAGAGTATATGTGAAAACGAAATTTTGTGCAACAACTAACCCCTGACCTCTTACTGGAACTTAAACATAAAGGATTCCGGTATTTCCTGCTTAAGAATGTAAACTATGACCCTCATAGATATGAGCAGTCTTCTTACGTCGTTCGTGCTGTAACGGAAATCCCTGAAAACCAAACTTACAGCTGCACAGGCATCGACGACGGTATGATCGACTCCATAGTACGCGGCTATGCCACACACATAAAGCTGTTTATAGAATAGCCAGCACTAAGCCTCTTCTGTTGTCATTCCATCCAGGGGGAACAGCATACGGAACGTAGCTCCTTCGCCCGGCTTGCCTTCTGCTGTAATGTATCCATTGTGGTTTTCCACTACCTTTTGTACAATAGACAAGCCCACACCGCTACCCGAATACTCCATACGGCCATGCAGGCGCTGAAATATCTGGAATATCTTTTGGGCATATTGCTGTTCAAAGCCAATGCCATTGTCGCTTAATGTTATTTGCAGGAATTGCTTATCCAGGTCGTCTTCCTGTATCTCTATACCCGATTCTTTACCTGCAACCGCGCTCCCCGTTATATCTATTTCCGGAGTGATGCCTTCTTTCTGAAATTTCAGTGCATTGCCCAGCAGGTTTTGGAATAGCTGGCGGAACTGTAGGGGATCTCCATAAATGGTTTGCAGGCCTGTTACGTTGATCTTCGCGCTACGCTCTTTAATTGCTGTATACAGGTCGCCCTTTACCTCCATTACAATCCTGTTCAGATCTATCTGTTCTTTTTGCAATGGTTTGGTAGACACGCGTGAGAAGCTCAGCAGGTCGTCGATGAGTGAACTCATACGCGAGGCTGCCGATTGCATGCGGTCTATCATATCCTGCCCTTCGGTTGGCAGGGCTTCTTTATAGCGGTTCTTCAGTATGTCGCCAAAGGCAGTTATTTTTCTGAGCGGCTCCTGCAAGTCGTGGCTGGCCACATAGGCAAATTGCTCCAGTTCCTTATTCGACCGTTCCAGGTTCGAGTTAGATTGCAGCAGGTCTTTGGTGCGTTCGGCAACTACTTCTTCTATCTTCTTGCGGGCTATTACCTGCTGTGTCACATCAGTAGCTACTGCAATAATACCTGCCACTTTGCCGTCCCACTCACGGAAGGGTTCATATACAAAGTTGAGATAAGTCTTTTCCAGTTTTCCTTCGCGCTGCAAATTTACCGGCAGTTCGTTAGCTACATGTCGCTCGCCGGTATTATATACGCCATTCAGTAGTTCTTCCAGTCCTTGTTCTCTGGCCTCGGGCAAACCCTCAAATATGGGCCGGTTCATTACATCGTCCGATTCTTTACCCCATATTTTAAGTACATGTTCGTTTGCTATCTCTACCACATGTTGTGGGCCTCTTAGTATGCAAAGTGCTACGGGTGCCTGCCCGAAAAGGCTGCGCAATATCTTAATGCGTTCTTCGGCATCTATCCTGCGCTTTTCGTGCGACTTTGCCAGTATCAGGTTGTGCGATATCTGGCTGGTTACTACCTCGGCAAAGCCCTGGTGCCGTTCATTGCTGTGTGGATTGAGCCCTACTACCAGCACGGCATTGGCCATGTCCTTACCCGGCACTATGATAGGCACTACCTTAATGTTCTCCGGCGACTCCGCCCAGGCGCCTTTAGGCGTTTTGCCCAGCAGCTCTGTAGTATTGCAGATGTTAACCGTCTTGCGGTTCAGTATGGCTTCGGAAATGCAGGACGATCTGACATCTTTGTCAGACAAGTCCAGCACCTCTGCAAAGTTATCCATCAGGTCGTCGTCAAATGGAATAAGCCTCGCCTTCTGGCCGTTATTATCTATACGGTATATAAGCGCAAACGGGAAGTCGAAATTATTCTCCTTCAATACATTCAGCGCCAGTTTGTACACCATTTCTTCGCTAAGGGTCTCTACATTTGTAGTTGCCAGTTCCTTCAGCGTGCGCAGGTGCCGTTCGTTTATTATTTCATCGGTTGTTTCGGTAACGGCCGTAAATACGCCCGCTACTTTTCCTCCCTTATTTATAATAGGGCTGTACGAGAAGGTAAAGTAGCACTCTTCAGGAAAGCCATTCCGGTTAAGCAGCAGTAGTTGCTTCTCCGACCATGTAGCCCCGTCGCCTGCCATTACTCTTTCCAGCATGGGGCCTATGATGTCCCATATCTCCGGCCACACATCGCGGCCTTTAGCTCCCAGCGCAGCAGGGTGTTTAGCAGCCAGTATCTGGCTATATGCGTCGTTATAAATTTTTATCAGGTCCTTTCCCCACCATACCAGCATCGGGAAGCGCGAGGTGAGGCAGATGCCCACAGCAGTACGCAAGCTTTGAGGCCAAGTATCTACGGGGCCCAGTGTCGTCTGCGACCAGTCGGTACTGCGCATAAGTGCGCCCATGGCGCCCCCACCTTGCAAAAATGTATAGGATGACTCTCCGTCTTGCATGAACATAACGATATGAGCTAGCTAATAAAATAAACGAGCCATGAGGTTGCTACCCGAAAGGGAGCAAATACAGACAAAGGCTGCCGGAAATATATGATTCGTTGATTATCCCGCTCTATGAAAGGGGCATCTATACAGCTATACCACGCTCAAAAGCACCAACGGCAGAGTTGATTGCTTTGCGCAATACTTCGGAGCTGATCTTGCCTTTTAACAGGTATTCTTTAGCACCCATTTTGCGTGTCTCTTCAGCCATCTCGTGGCCGTACGAGCTGGTAAGAACGATGATCGGTTTGCCCTCGAAATGCGCAGATATGATGGAGAATGTGGTTCCGCGCTTGGCGTCCGGTAGTACAAGGTCGGAAAATACACAGTAAACATCGTCAAGGTCTACACTGTAGATATCTTCTATACAGCTGCACCTTATAATTTGGTCGGGTGTATAGCCAATATCCTTTAACAGCTTGCCCAGTATGAAATAGTGTATATCATCGTCTTCGATGACAACCAATTTATTTGTGTTCATGATTACCTCCCTTATGTCTCACAGTTAGTCGGTAGCAGGTCTCCATTCCGTAATATTTCAGTGTTGGTAAAAGACAATATGCACTGTCATTTTTGTCACAACTCCTATATCACTACAATGGCCGATAAGCTATACGACCGGTTTCTATATGCAAGTTAGTGAGAATCACCCAGTATTTATTCATTGTTGTTAACTTTTTGTTATTGGTCGGGCCAGCTTTGAATGATAGCAGGGCCAGTATTGACTTTCAAGCAATAATGCATAGTTCGCACCGTTTTATAGTGTATGTGGATAAAGCCAAAGCGGTTAGCTATCTTCAAAGCAGTTGCTACAGGATACTTTCTGGTACTGTCGGCCATCAATTTCTTTTCAACGGTCGCGAATGGGTTATTCCGCTGGAGCGATCTGCTGTTTTTCCTGCTTTGTTTCATTGCATTTCTGCTGCGCCATACTGTGGTTCTGTTATGGTTTGGGGTAGCTAGCCTGCTGCTCTGGGCTTACCTTACGCTGGCCATCACTGACGACCTTATAGACTACTGCTCTGGCATCGACCACTATAGCAGGCCAATGCAATACTTTGGAATAGGATATGCACTCATGCTGACCAGCGTTATGATGTCGCTTCTGATGATATTTGCCTACTTCATGCATAAAGACCATGTCGATTTTGCTGCCAATAATCAGTAGCTATACTGCCATCATCCGCCGGTGCTGAAATAGTTGCTAATTTCGGTGGGATGAATAAGTTGCGTCTTTCTATAAAAAGCCTCGTGATCACATTGGCAGCTTTGGGCTCTACGGTGGCTATTGCCCAGGATAAAAAGAATAATAAGCCTAAATACATACTGCATAAAGCCAATACGCGCGGCGGTTCACAGGCCGACTGGCTGCGCAGCAACCATACCTTCAGCTTTAACGACTACTATGATCCCGAGAGGATGAACTTCGGCGCGCTGCGCGTACTGAATGACGACTGGATAAAAGGTGGCAGTGGCTTCGGTATGCACCCGCACCGCGATATGGAGATCATTACCATACCGCTGCACGGCAGCCTGGCGCATGAAGATACCAAAGGTGGCAAAGGTGTGATACGCGCAAATGGCAAAACCTTTACTATACAAACAATGACCGCCGGTACCGGCATATACCACAGCGAGAAGAACGGCTCGGAAACGGACAGCAGTACACTACTGCAAATATGGGTGAACCCCGACAAGCGTGGCCTGACGCCATCGTATGGGCAGAAGGACTTTGAGATGAGCGCACAGAAGGGTAAGTGGCTGACCATAGTAGCGCCCGACGATGCCGTGGCTATGCCGATCCATCAGCGTTCGTGGTTCGTAATAGGGGAGTTTAAGAAGGGGGAGCATGTCAACTATACATTGCATGACAAGCGCAATGGCCTGTACCTGTTTTTGATAGAAGGCGGTGCCAAATGGAATGGCATGGAGCTAAACCGGAGGGACGGCATTGGCATATGGAATACCGATAAGATAGCGCTGCAAACAACTGCACCAAGCAGGTATCTGATAATGGAAGTACCTATGAAAGACTAAGCAGTATGATACTATTGCATGAGCGGGCATCGCTGGCAGTTGATTCAGAGTTTCGCCAGTACTTTGATATAGGCGTATCGCATATACTGAGTGCTACGGCATATGATCATATACTATTCATTGTTGCGCTGTGTGCATTCTATCGTCCGCAGCAATGGCGCAAGCTGCTGATACTAGTCACCGCATTCACCATAGGCCACTCGGTGACGCTGGCGCTCGCCGCATTCGACTTGATAGGTCTGCCGCCTAAGCTGGTAGAAACAGCCATCCCTGTTACCATTGCGCTGACTGCTGCCAACAATATCTACTTCGCATCGCGCAGTAATGAGTTGTCGCAGCAGCGTGTATTCTCGGGTAAGCAGAGCATCAATTATCTCACCGCATTATTCTTTGGACTGGTGCATGGTATGGGCTTCGCGGGCAGCTTCCGTTTTTTGATGGGTGAGGAGGATAGCATTGTAAAGCAGCTGCTGGCTTTTAACCTCGGTGTAGAGGCCGGGCAGATAGTGGCAGTGGTAGTACTGATGCTGGTGCTGTACATACTGCTGCGGTACCTGAAAGTCTCTTTTGAAAAATACATATTGGTAGTGAGCGGCGCAGCAGCCGGTGTAGCCATTACACTTGTTATAAACAGTTTGACGCAGTGAGGATCGTATTGTTGCTTATTGTTTTACTATGGGCTTCGGTGGCAACGGCACATCCGCTGAAAATGAGCTATACCGCTGTAAAATGGGAGCAGGGGCAAAAGTATATCAGCGTAGAGTTCAGGGTGTTTATGGATGATATAGCCGTGGCACTACAGGAGGAGCAGAATGTGAAGATCGATCCGTTCAATAAAGCTTCAGTAGGCAGTTCGCTGGCGGCAATGAGCCGTTATTTCGTACGACATTTCAATCTAAAGCTGGATGGTGTTTTGTTGCCTGCCGGCAAGCTGCAGTCTTTTAAGATGAGTGAATTCAATGGAACTACTTTTCTTTACCGGATACCTGTAACTGTAACAAATGCAAAACGCCTCGCGGTGTTCAACAATATACTTACTACCCAATACAAAGAGCAGCAGGACATGTGCCAGGTACGGAGAGGAGAAAACAAGTACTCGCAGAAGTTTACATCTGCGCATACTTCAGAAATAGTAGAATTGTAGCTTGCTTTAGTTGAGCAGCTGTGCTTCCTGATTTACTTCTATTGCTACTTGTTCATCCGCACTGTATAGTGGCAGCAGTATTCTGAATGTAGCTCCTTCGCCGGGGGTACCTATTGCCTGTATTTGCCCGCTGTGATTTTCTATTACTTTTTGCACAATAGAAAGCCCGACACCCGAGCCGGCAAACTCGCCGCGGCCATGTAGCCGCTGGAACATCTGGAATATCTTCTCAGCGTACTGTTGCTCAAAGCCGATGCCATTGTCGCTTATCTCAATGAGCTGGTATTGGTTTTTTCCGGCATTTCCATGCAGTGAGAAACCGCTATCTGCACCATCAACGATCTGTGATGTGACCGATATTTCGGGAGTAACCCCCTCCCTTGTAAACTTAAGCGCATTTCCGATCAGGTTTTGTAAAAGTTGCCTGATGTGAAGCGCATTTCCTTTTATCGGTTGAAGTGGCTGTACGTTTACTTTCGCTTTCTTCTCAATAATAGATGTATATAGGTCGCTGATCACCTCGCCGGCTATTTTATTCAGGTCGAGGTAGTCCATATCTACCTTCCTGCTCACGCGCGAGTAGGATAGCAGGTCTTCTATGAGCACCTTCATACGGTCGGCTGCCGACTGCATACGGGTTATCATATCTCTGCCGCTTTCTTCCAGCTGGTCTTTGTATCGGTTGTTCAATATGTCGCCGAAGGCCTGTATCTTTCTTAATGGCTCTTGCAAATCGTGGCTGGCTACGTAGGCAAATTGCTCCAGCTCCTGATTGGATACAGCCAGTTTTGCATTTGCTTCTACCAATTCCTTCGTGCGCTCATTCACGCGCTGCTCCAGCTCATCAGCTGTTTTCATTTGTTCTTCTATGTCAATAGCCGAACCTATGAAGCCATTAAATACTCCATCGGCAAAACGCGGTACACCCTTAAATATGAAACGGCGATATTGCCCCGTAGAAGCCTGTCTTAGCCTGCACTCCATAGAGAAGGGACGTAAGTCCTCATGGCCTACCCTGTAAGCATCATACACGGCCTCCAGGTCTGATGGGTGTATTACATCTTCCTGTTTTAGCTGTGAAAAAGCCTCTGTGCCGGGGAATCCCGCATAGTTCAGCAACTCATTATTGCAGTAGATAACATCGCCCTTGTTGTCTGACATCCATATAAGCGTCGGCGATTGCTCGGCCAGCATACGGAAGAGCCTTTCGCTTTCTTCCAGTACCTTTTTATGCTGTTTTTCTTCTGTTATATCACGTTGTATCGATACCAACTGTTTATGCCCGTCGCGTTGCAGTATGGTGGTAAATGACTGTGTATAGAAATGACTACCGTCTTTCCTTCTGTTGTGCCATTCATTTGTAATACTTCCCTGTTCGTTCAATTGCTGTAGTTCGGCAAGTATTTTTTGCTGGTCCTGCTCCTGCTCCTGTGCATTCAATATCGATACGTGCTGTCCTATCAGCTCACCCGATTCGTATCCTGCAATTCTATCCTGTGCGGCATTGGTATATTGGATACAGCCCTCATCATCCAGTACCATTACACCTTCGTTCATGCTATCGATGATGCGTGCCTGCAATTTCAGGAACTCATCCTTCTCCCTGCTATCGTGTATATCGGTACAGGTGCCAAACCATTTAGTGATGGTTCCCTGTTCATCCTTAACCGGCACCCCACGCACCAGAAACCACCGATACTCGCCCGTATGTTGGTTCTTAATACGGTATTCTACTTCAAATGTTTGCCCTGTTGACAGTGACCGCTCCCAGGCATTTTTGCCTTCTGGTACATCATCCGGGTGTATCATATAGTTCCAGTCGCGGTTTGCTGTACTAGTAGATACGCCTGTATAGTCTATCCAGCGCTGGTTAAAGTAGTCGATCGCTCCATCCTGCGCAGTCACCCATACCATTTGCGGCATAGAGTCTGCCAGTTGGCGAAACTGCTTTTCACTTTCTTTAAGCAGGTCATCGGCTAGTTTCGCCTCCGTAATGTCCATGATAGTGCCGAGTGCACGGTATTGCCTTCCTTCTCCGTCCGCTATCATAGTTCCATTTGCCCTTACCCAGCGCATCTTTCCATCGGTAGCGCGCATAATGCGATACTCCAGCGAAAAGTCAGGCTTTGTAAGCTGACCATTTATCACCTTTGCCATGCTTTGGCCTACCAGTTCTTTATCATCAGAATGTACACAGTCGAGAAATGCCTCAAAACTATGTTCCTTCATAGCTGACAAGCCAAGGATCTCGCTGCACTTGTCCGATACTATGGTAGCTCGGGTGTTGATATTTACATCCCAAGTGCCTAGCTCCGCCGATTCAGTTGCCAACCTCAGCCTTTCTTCGTTTTCTTTTATTTTGGCTTCCCTGTTTATTTTTTCCTTCAGTATGCTGATGTAAACGCCTGTAAATATTTGATTATAGCAAGTAAAGTAATTATCCAGCTCAATACGCAACTGCTGCCGTATGCTCAGGTCTGGGGTGTATCGTACTACAAAGTCAGATAGGTTCCGTTTACGCACAAGGCTCATGAGGGTAACATCCTCCATCTCTATATCGTCCTTGCCTACGAGGTGGGGCAGCCGGTTATTTATCCATTTGTCCTTTGCCTCGTTTATATATGCTTCTATATTATTATCGATAAGCGAATTAAGAAACTCCGTAGCTGCCGGTACTGTTATCTGGAAAAGCTGTTCGTCGCTGAAAGTTGAAAATAATTTCAGCAAAGGAATATCATACTCACGCGACAGCATGACCTGCTGACGGGCATATGTCTCCAGATGATGGTCGCGTATATATAAGGCAAGCCCGGGCAACTGTGAGATGCCGGACAGTAACGATGTATTTATAATCTCAGACACAGTGAAGCAGCTTTAAGGGCAAGTTACGCCAACGAAATAAAAAAACGTTTTGATGTTCAAAGCATCACCTGTTTAATAAAATTGTGCCACTGAAGATCAGCGTTTTACGGAATACAGAATTTTCTTTAACTGTTGAATGTTTCGTTTCACGATCGCCTCAAGGACTTTGAGATAAGCAAACTTAAATGCAGCTTAAAGAGGCTTTTGTTTGCCTCAATTGTGGTATTGTATGAGGTTTGGGAAGACCACATTGTGTATGAGCAACATCTGTAGTAATCACAAAAAGATAATGCAGCTGACAAGAAAAATTGCGAGAACCGGAGCGACAGCACTAAGTGATAAAAAAGTTAGCATCAAAGCTTTATAAATTAAGCTGCATGCGCTACCAGCAACAATATGCAGCGCATTGCCTAAAAGCTCATCTATTGGTACAATTATTTTTTAGTCTTGTTCGCTAAGACGGATTTTGTGTAAGAAGGCGAGACGTGTGATGTAAGCACAGTAAGTACTACTGCGGCTTTGTGCTGTTATGCTGTAATACCTGTATCCGCTTGGTGCATGATCACTAAATAAATAATTACCTCTTAAAAAATTAAAACAGAACCAAGATGCGTAGACTTTTATCTCTCTTTGTATGTCTTCCTCTGTTGTGCGGCGCGCGCTCGTCTTCTGTGTCCTTTATCGAGAACGTAGGACAGGTGACCGATCAAAACCACAATACAAGAAAAGACATTCAGTTCAAAGTTCCGGGCGAGAACATGAACATTTTTATCGGCAACAATGCCATGCACTACCAGTTTGCTGCGAAAACAGAAGCTACCGAAACTGCACCTGCAGCACTCAACATGTACCGTATGGACGTGACGCTGGTAGGCGCTAACGCGAATGCCAAGGTGGTGAAGGAACAGAAGAACAACTACCACGAAACATACTACACACCGGGCTTGGAAGGAGCCAGGGCTTTTTCATACAGCCGTGTTGTGTATCAGAATGTATACCCTAATATCGACTGGGTTATCTATTCTGAAGGCAGCAACCTGAAATATGAATTCGTGGTGAAACAAGGTGGTAAGCCATCTGACATCAAGATGAAATACGCCGGTGCTACTAAGCTGGCAATAGCTGCCGATGGCAAACTGATAGCAGGAACCCCAATGGGTACTGTTACGGAGAACGCACCATATACCTATGCACTGAACAGCAAAAAAGAGAAGATCGCATCTTCATTTGTGCTGAACGGCGATGTGCTGAGCTTCAATGTAGGTAACTACGATGGCGCTATGGTGATAGACCCCACGCTTACATGGGGGACTTACTTTGGTGGTAGCCTCGACGAAGCTGCAAGGGGTATGACAACTGATATGGATGGCAATATCTATATAACAGGATATACCAACAGCACGTCCAATATAGCTACAACCGGTGCTCACCAGACAACTGCTACAGGCTTGTCCAGCTTTGTTAATGATGGCTTCATCGTAAAGAAAGATGCGATGGGTGCTACCGTATGGGCTACTTATTATGGTGGTTCGTTAGATGACAGACTGGAAGGTATTGCAACTGATGGACACGGCAACGTTTTCGTTGGCGGATATACATTCAGCCAGTCAGGCATCGCTACAACAGGCGCTCATCTGGCTACTAAAGGATCTGGCGATCAAGAGGGCTTGCTTGCGAAGTTTAATGCTACGGGTGCCCGTGTATGGGGTACATACTATGGTGCTATCAATAGCTGGGAAAGTATCTCAGAGCTGGCATATGACAAGAAAGGCGGCTATGTATATGCAATAGGCAGTGGTTCAGGTGCAGGTATCTCCACTACCGGAGCGCATCAGGAAACTTCGGGCGGATCGGGTAGTTATGGGTTCCTGGTAAAGTTTGATACCATAGGTGTACGTCAATGGGGTACATTTTATGGTGGTAATAACCTGACTACAAACAACTTTACGGCACTCAAAGATGTTACCGTAAATAAAGATGGTTATGTGTACATAGTAGGTCATACAAATACCAGCAATAAAATTTACTCTACCGGCGCATTCGATACTACTTTTGCAAACGGTACGGGTTCTTCTCCGTATGACGCATTTGTTGCTAAGTTCGACGGCGATGGCGTACGTCAGTGGGGTACTTACTATGGCGGTACAGGTGATGAAGAGGCTACTTCAATAGCAGTAGACTCAAATGACAATGTATATATCGGTGGTATGACCAAGAGCTTCCTGTTGTCGACTACGGGTGCACACCAAACAGCTGTTGGGGGTGTTTGGGATGGCTTTATTGCTATGTTCTCCGGTGCTGGTACACAGACCTGGTCTACATACTACGGTGGTTTGCTTGACGACCGTATTACCGACTTGCATGTAGATGCTACCAATACGCTTTACTTTGCAGGTAATACCAGCAGTGTGGCAGGCATAGCTTCAGCAGCGCCCTGGACTTTAAAGACAACGCTTGCCGGCGGTACCGATGCTTTTGTTGGCAGAATGCACGCTGACGGTAAGCGCCTTTGGGCCAGCTACTACGGCGGCACGGGTACAGATGCTGTAATGGATATCTCTACCACAAACACCGGCGATGTGATAATAGGTGGCGAAACTTCGAGCACTACAGATATAGCTACAACAGGCAGCTTTAAAGAAACAATAGGCGGTGCTACAGACTACTTCTTAGCTAAAATGTACGATTGCTATATGCTGACGCCTGATGAAATACTCGGCAGCGCAACTGTATGTGCTAACTCTGCGCAAGAATTCATGATCGACTCAGTGGCAGGTGCTACATCTTATACCTGGACACTGCCTAACGGCTGGAGCGGTACAAGCACAACAGGTACCATCAATGCAAACGTAGGTACAACAGGTGGCGATATAACTGTAGTAGCAACTAACAGCTGCGGTTCATCTGAACCTCGTATACTGTCTGTAACAGTAAATGCATTGCCTACGCCTAGCATTAGCCTGAACGGATCTACCCTGACGGTAAACAGCACATTCTCTGCATACCAGTGGTACAAAGACGGCAATATGATAGGCGGCGCTAATGCCCAGACATATACTGCCGCACAAACCGGTAACTATAAGGTGGAAGTAACAGACATGAACAATTGCGTTGGCCAGTCTACAGCTATGATGGCTTTTGGTACTAACGTAAACGACATTAGTGCAGCTAAAGGGCTGAATATCTATCCTAATCCTAACAATGGTGTATTCACTGTTGTTTATGGTGCGGCTGGTAGCTACAACCTTACCGTTACAAACGTAATAGGTATGAAAGTATTTGAAACTACACTGGAAGGTGGTAAAGAGCAGGCGATAAACCTTGGAAATGGCCTAGCAGCAGGTAACTACTTTATCGAAATAGCTGGTGCCGGTAAAAAAGTACATGGCAGGATCACGATAAAATAAGTTGTATCTTATTGATACAGAATGGCTATCCGAAAGGATAGCCATTTTTTTTGTGATTAGCCACTTTTTTGAGGCAGGTTGGCACAGTGTTTTTTTTATCCTAGAGTGTGAGATTGTGATAAGAGAGAAAAAGTGAAGTTTGGAAGTTGTGAGAATGAAGTTAGTGAAGTGAGAAAAGTGAGAAGGATTAGTGAGATTGGAAATGTGAGTGTGATTAGTGAGATTGGAAGGTGAGGAAGGTTTTGTGAGATTGGAAAAGTGAGAAGGGTTTTGTGAGATTGGAGATGTGAAAGAGATTGGTGAGAAGGAAATGTGAGCTTGGAATGTGGTAGAGTGGAAAGTGAGAAAAATTCGCAATCGATTAAAGGGACAGCATTAGTGTTGTCCCTTTCACATTTTTAGACGTTGCTGATGTGCGTTTTCAAAGTATATAAGCTATGCGTTAACTTTATACAATGGAGGCTTTGACGCGCTTATGACACGATTTGTACAATCAATAGCATTATTACTAGTATCCCTTTTCCCTTACAACTTGAACGCCCAAGCCAATCTACGGCTGGTAAAAGAACTGAGAAGGGAATACGGCGCGAATGGTTCTTTCGTTGCGCGGGATTCGGCTATCTATGTGTACGCCGCCCACAATGCCTTTGACAGTATAAAGAATGACTGGAAGTATAATGTGCGTACGGACGGCACCAAACGGATAGTACGAGGATTTGATGTAAACGGCAGGATTGCCAACGAAGACTATCAATACTTCGACCGCGGCTTTTGGTGGCCTGATAAGAGGATGTCTTTCGAATATCTGAATCAGAAGATAGTAAAGATGACCTACCAGGAATGGTACGGCGGCAGCTGGCAAAACCTGGTGCGGTACGAACATACCTACGATGCATCTGGCAACAGGGCAAACGAACTAACACTAGTATGGGAAATGGCAAGCTGGCAGAATAGCGCCAGAAGGATATCTACTTTTACAGCAAACGGAATAACGGAAGCACTACAGGAAAGATGGATACAAAACGCATGGCAGCCCGTAGCCAGGGAAACTTACAGCTATACCGGTGGCAAGTTATCTGAAAAGCTTTTTGAAGTAGATGACAACGGATGGGACACGGCTCAGTACGATCTATACTATTATGACTATAATGGAAAGGATAGTGTAACGCTAACAGTAGCAGACAATGCTAATGGAGGTTTTGATACTACAAAACGTATGTATCATTTTAATAGCGCCGGACTGCAGGATACAATGATACTGCAACAGTTTACAGACGGTATTGAAAAGAATATATCCAAAACGATAATGACCTATCACGTAGCAGGCCTGATCAGTACGCGCAGCACACAGTCGTGGGACGAACTTAATGCACAATGGTACTACCCCGTCGGCAGTATCGAGCAAATGTACTTTTACGAGCAAGCCGATGTAAGCGTCAGTAAGCTAACCGTGCAAGATGGGCTGATAGAGTTATATCCTGTTCCTGTTACCGGTAGCGAACTATTTGTCCGATTACCCAATACCTCATCATCCACATCACAAGTTGTCATCTATACGCTGGATGGCAGAGCTATATACAATCGCAAAGTAAACGGTGAGGAGCTTCAGATAAATACTCAATCATTCAAGCCCGGACAATATCTTTTACAGGTAAATAACGGTGAGCAACACTTTTACAATAGATTTTCCGTTATAAGATAGAATAGGAGTAAGCGAGCCCTGGCATAATATTTTTAGTCCGTTATCGGACATGCCAGCGTTGGTTTTGAAAAGATGTGTTTGAAAAGGGCTGTAATAAAAGACAGCCCTTTTTTCTGGCCTATACTCAACTTAAAAAACTACTTGTACTACCTATGAAAAGGTTTCACATCATGTATTGCGACTTTGAAATGAAGTCAATGGTTGAAATAGATGAAAGCAATCCAAACTACCATACCGACGATCTGGTAGTAGAATTGGATAATAATGGAAACATTGCTGAAGCTTTTGTGAGCGCTGCTGATGTAGAAGATGCGATGGAAAAAGCGACAGAAGTACTTGATTACTATTTGGTTGAGCGAGATTAGGCCAAATCACGCCTTTAAAGCTTAAGATTTCATTAAGAAATCATTAACCAAATTTCCGGTAGGTACCCCCTACATTTGTCCAGATTAGATTTGTACAATTATATTGTGAGGTATGAGGCGTATTCTTACGCCTCTTTTTTGTGCCCGTCGTTCACTCGAATAATATTTCTGTTTTGACGCGATCCTCCCCCGCGATGCTGTGGTTATTAGATGTCACATTACGTAGTCCATAACACACTATACCCGTCTAACTGCTCCAAAAAATTTATAAGATTTTCAGCAAACGATAATTTACAAAAGCAATTTCTACCTTAAATTTGGGTATCGCCATGCCTGCGAGAGGGATGATACGCAAGTATTGATATATGCAGGTAGCACGAAGTGACATAAGAGAGAAATGGGACTTCATTACAGATACGACACTGCAAACGCCGGTTATCAGCTGGAGTTTTCGCAGTACATCGAAGTTGTAGCAATTTCTGACGAGATCAGGAGCAATGCAATAAGGAGCATTTACGAAACAAAGCTCTTTAGCCTGAGGAAGGCATTACGGCATTTCGAAAATATCGAAATTAAAGCGGTAGTGACTTTTACGGGCGTAGAAGAAAAGATGACGCTGCGTGCTACTGTATCCATAGATTGTCAGGATGAAAGCTTCCGCAAGATACTGGACGCAGTCACCCATAGATATCAGGCTATATTCATTCCTGGTTAGTTATCCCACAGCAACCGCATATTTATCTGCTAAAGTTTGGCGATGATATCTCTGCCATATCATGCTCCGTCGTCTCGGCGCGCTGTGTCTTGAAGCCGATAGGTGTGTAAGACGTTTCCTTTTGCTCGGCAATGCCTGTGTAGCTCGAGTAGAAGGCTGCTTCTATCCCGTTCTCAATAATTGCATCTATCAGCTCTTTCGATATAGCCGCAGGGTTATCTATCAGCATCATATCTTTTGCCTTTTCTGAGGCATCTATCAGTGCATTAGAATGATAGAACAATGTGACCAATACCTGCCCGGTAATGATCGGGCTGAACATGATCTGAAAGCCGTTCTCGGTATAGGTCTTTGTTCGTTGTCCGTCCTTGTCAAAGTCTACAAACAAAGGCATAGGACCCGATCGAAAAGCCAGCGACGGCATTCTGCGGCATATGCCGTTCGATTCTTCATCATAGGCATACAGCGTATCTACATAGAAGCCCGGTTTGTAGTCCGCGTTTTCCGACAAGTATTTAGCAATGCTTTTAAGCTGTTGCTTTAGCTCCGGCATTTTCTTTACCCAATCATCTCTGCGTTGCTCTACTTTCTTTGCTCCCTCTGCATATAGATTGACCGCGCGAAGTATCTGTTCCATATCGTCGTATGTGTTTGTTGCGGTAAATATAGCAATACGCAGCATTATAGACAGCCTGTAACACTATGGTAGCGTTCGTTTTAGCAAACTATTTACACAAACTCCACATGATTATTCCTGTTCTCCACTTCGAGTTTACCGGTTGTTTTTGCCCTGCTACTTTTACATCAGTTCTTACGCAAGCGGTTTTTATTGCCAGGGCAAACAAACACCAGCAGCGGATATTTTGTAACAACCAAATCGTATTGAAAATGGGTCATTTTGTTTATTTTCCGAATGTAGTTCCGGGTCGTGGTTCTAAGAAAATGGAAGTTGCCAAAACAGAAGAAGGTAATGCAGATGTGTATACGTTCTTCATCCAGGAAATGGAACGTGTAGTAAAAGGGAAACCGGCAATAGCAAGCTCGCCCCTGGCCAATAAGAATCTCCGCATGTTCAGCCCTACATACTACCTCGATAAAGACGGCCAGCTTTGCAGAAAAATGGTAGCCCACCGCACAATACCACCCGATAGCCCATTAACGGCATCTCAACTAAAGAAGATAGAGCGCCTGCTAAAAAGCGGAATGCCCGAGAATTAATATAGTACTGACATCTTTACATTGCACACCACAGCGCGGCCCAAGGGCCGCGCTTCTCTTTTATTGGGTTGTCAGTTACTCCGGTTGCAGGCTGGTCTTTATCTGCTCCATCTGGCGGGTGATAGACGCCAGCGGTTCGGCGTACTGTTGCGTGTTTTCTTTCAGTGCTTTGTATTCAAACTCCAGGCTTTGTATACGTAGGGCTGCGTACATGCCCAGCAGCTTGTTTCTCTTTTCGATCTCTTCGGGAAACCTAAGCTTACCAAGCGATTCGATCAATACTGCATTTTGCCTCCAGGTAGGTATAGATGTTTGCTCAATGGCCTTTAGCTTTTGCGATGTGGTCTTGATGGGCGTGCCCTGTATAGCCGTTTCTGCTATCACTTCATTCTGGCTGAAGGTCTTCATCTCTTTATTGTAGATGGCAAGTGCATTGGGTATGCGATTGTAGGCAATTGCGGTAAGCGAAAGTGTAACAGCCGTGAGCACTGCCAGCATAGGGTAGAGCAACCTGTTGCTGTTTGGCTGTCTTTCTGCGTACACATATAAGTAACCTATTACGATGCCTGATAGCAGTCCGCCTATATGCGCTGCACTGTCTATTCCATCGTTCATACCTGATGCCAGGTTGTACAGCACGAAGAACCCAATGGACATCAGCATAGGCTTACGCAGCTTCTGTCCCATATAGCCCGAAGTAACTAAAGCAAGCACTACACCATATAGCCCGAACACAGCGCCCGACGCACCCGCAGCCACTACCCATGAATGCCACCATACGCTGGTGAGGCTCGCTACTACGCCCGTTAGCAGGTAGGCCACTGCTACACGCTTACTGCCCAGTTGCGGTTCCAGTATAAGGCCCGCATATACCAGTGCATACATGTTCATCAGCAGATGCACTACGCCAAAATGAAGAAAGCAGGATGTGAATAGACGCCACCACTCGCCATCGAGTGTGCGCAGGCCAAAGTTGGCACCCCAGTCTATCATCATACCCGACGCAGGCTGCAACACATCGGCACCCATAAGCACCATAATAGCAAACAACAATACATTAATAGCAATGATGGAAGCAGTAACCGGATAGTCTCTCACAGAGCCGAGCGAAGCAGGCGTGCGTGTATCGACAACAACAGGCTTGGGCGGCGCTAAGGGATCGAAATTGGGGAGCGCCTTTAGTTGTAAATATTTTAGTTCCAGTTCTTCGGCCGAGAAGTAATACTTAACGGCATGTATGCCTTGTATGAAGTTGTAAATGTTTGCCTGCCTTATCTCTTCATCGGCCATGTAGCCGGTAGCATACTCTGTACTTACAACAGCGCTTTGTCCTGCAATGTCAACACGTACCTGCTCACCCGGCAGGCCCGAATAGCCAGATGTGTATGCGATAAAACTATTGTAATGGACGTCGGCTACTTCCCAGCCCATCGCCTTTGCCACTTCGGTAGCAATGACCAGGAAGTGCTCCGGCGACTCGGTAAATTCTATCTCACTGCCGGGATGTATCTCTTTAACCTCTATCATGGCCAGCTTACCAGTTGTTTGTGGTGTTCTGTAGGTCCGACAAATATTGAGCTAAAGTTACGGGTGGCAGTATAAATATTGCCAATGAAGATATGCAGGCAAATAAGGCGGGTGTATAGCAAAAAAGTCAGGACAGTGCCTGACTTTTTGTTTAGATATTTATTTTATGAACTGCCAAAACCGGCAGCGTCCTGCCATTTGCTACACCTGCACGTCATTCACCGCGCGTATCATAGGCAGCACCGTGTTTATCTCATCGGACAAAGCCTGCTGTAATGATCTTATGTGTTCCTCATTAAACTCTTCCGACTTCTCCAACTTTAGTGCTATGTCCGCCAGTTCTTTCAGGTAGGCACTTAGCGCCACGCCTTTTATCTTATGAGACAAGCGTTTTATCTCGGGCAGGTTCTTTTGCTCAATTTGTATGTTCAGCATCGGTATAAAATCTTCCAGCTCCATAGCCACCATACCCAGGAACTCGCGTATGAGTTCATCGTTATCGCCCAGTTGCTTTTTTAGCTGTGGTAGGTCCAGATGTACGGCATTGCCGTTTGCCGATCCATTCACTTGCTTGCCATTACTGCGCGGGTCGATGCTCATCCATTTCTTCAGTATAGCTATCAGCGCTTCTTCTACAAATGGCTTGGTTATGAAGTCGTCCATACCTGCTGCCAGGCATTTTTCTTTTTCACCTTTCAGGTTGCCTGCAGTGAGGGCTACTATGGGCACATGCACATCCGGCTGCAGCTGGCGGATGGTTTGTGTGGCTTCATAGCCATTCATTTCCGGCATCTGTATGTCCATCAGTATTATATCAGGCTGTATGGCTTTGTATTGTTTTACTGCCTCCAGGCCGTTGTGCGCTTCTACTATACGGGCATTGGGTACTATACGTGCTATCACCGTTTTGGCCAGTAGCATGTTCACCATGTTGTCCTCTACTATCAGCACTTTAAAGGTATCCTTACTGATGCCCGCATCAGCCAGGATAATCGTTTCCGAAGCCTTTTCTTTTATGTGCAGCCGCGATAGTGTATTGTACAGCTCCTGCATTTTCACCGGCTTTACCAGGCGGTGTTTTACTTTCAATGCCTCACACCCACTGATGATCACTTCATCGTTCGATGAGCTATGCATCAGCACAATGGATTGCGTACGCACCGGCGACTTAAAGTTGTCCCTTATCTTCCTGATCGTTTCCAACCCGTCCATGTAGGGCATATGGTAGTCCATCAGTATCACGTCATACTGCTTGCCGCCAGCCAGGTGCTGAATGGCTTCCAACCCGTTCCTCGCTTCGGTGGTCTGTATATGTTGCAGATGCAGCATCTGCTTTATGATGTTCCGGTTATTATCGTTGTCGTCAACGATCATTACTTCTTTTATCTGCTCGAGGCCAGCATACTCAATCGGTGCACCTTGCTGTGCTTTCAGCTGCAGGTCGAAGTAGAACTTACTCCCTTTATCGGGCTCGCTAGTCAGCCTAAGGCCGCTGCCCATAAGGCCAAGCAATTGATTAGAGATAGTAAGGCCGAGGCCAGTACCCCCATATCGCTTGGTAGTAGACGTATCTTCCTGCTGGAATGCTTCAAATATCTTAGCCTGTCTTTCCGGCTTGATGCCGATACCTGTATCGCGCACCTCGAAACGTAATATAATATCATCGGGATTAATCGTTTCTGACCTTACGGCATATACCTTTAGCTCTATCTCACCTTTCTCGGTAAACTTAACGGCATTACCCAGCAGGTTTACCAGTATCTGCTTCAGTCGTACATGGTCGGCCCAGATGAACCGCGGTAGCTCGGTCGAGATATTCAGCAGCATCTCCAGGTGTTTGTTCTGTACCTGGTAGGTAACGATGTCAGCTGCTTGTCCCGCTATTTCGTACAGGTCGCACTTGTCTATATCCAGCTCCAGCTTACCTGCTTCTATCTTCGAGAAGTCGAGGATATCGTTGATGGTACTCAGCAGCGCGTTGGCCGACTGATTTACGATAGACAAGTACTGTTGTTGTATCTCTGTGAGGTTGGTTTTTATCAGCAGGTCGGTAAAGCCGATCACGCCATTAAGCGGGGTGCGTATCTCATGGCTCATATTAGCCAGAAACTCCGACTTGGCTACACTGGCCATTTCTGCCTGGCTCTTTGCCTTCTTCAGTTCTTCGCGTTGCAGCCATGCCTCGGTAATGTCTTGTGTAAAGATCATGATACCACCAATGCTGCCATGATGCAGATACCAGGGGCGTATCTCCCAGCGCAGGTACTGATCATGGTCCCAACCCTCGGGGCGCCATAGGTCTTCGTCCATGGTGGCTACTTCGCCCTTCATGCATTTAGGTATGGCTTTCTCCCACTCGGCAGGTATCTCGGGCATTACATCCCTCAGCTGTTTGCCTATTATTTCTATTCCTTCTATCCGGTATTCCTCAATCCATCTATGGCTTACGGCAATGTATTCCAGGTCGCGGTCCAGCATCGCAACGGCTGCAGGGGCATGTTCCACAAATGCCTGTAGCCTTGCTCGCTCAGCGATTAACGCTTCTTTGGCTTTTACCGTCTCAGATATATCTACAGCTATCCCGAGATAGCCTATTGTAATATTGTCATTGTCTTTTATGGGCGTTAAAACCAGTGACACACGTATTCGTGTACCATCCTTCTTTACATAGGTCCACTCTTTACTGTCTGAACCCTCTATCTCGGATCTGTATATAAAAGATTTCAGTCCCCGTATCTCTTGCTTGTACTGCTGCGATACCTCGATGGCATTCTCGATCATTTCCTCGGACAGGTGCAGCAGGTCCGGTGTTTGTTTGCCCACCATTTCTTCTGCCGTATAACCCAGTAATCTTTCAGCCCCTTTATTGAACAGGGTGATGAGTCCTTTTGTATCGGTTGCAATGATGCTTACTTCGGATGCCGATTGCAGTACGTTCTCCAGCATCTTGCGCGAGCGCTGTATCTCCAGTTCCGCGTTCTTCTTCTCGGTAATGTCCATGAAGGTGCCGAAGAGGCGCTTGCAGGTGCCGTTTGCAAATTCAGCGTTCACAATGGTGCGTACCCATATATCGCGACCGGTGGTAGAGATAAGCTCCAGCTCTAGGTCCGATGGCGTACCGTCCTGAATTGCTTTCTGCATGGCATCTTTAAACAGGTCGCGGCTATCCGGCCCTTCTTTAAAGAAGCGATTGCCGTCTCCAATGCGTGGTTTAAAGTCTGCCTCAACACCTAGTATCTCTTTAGTGATATCAGACCAATAAGCCGTGCGGTTCGAGAAGTTGTTTTCCCAGCCGCCTATGCGCGCCACACGATTGGTCGACTCCAGCATTTCCTTAGTGCGCTTCAGGTCTGTCTCCAGCTCGTGCCGGGTTGTAATATCGGCAGCATTGCCGATGATATAAACGCCTTCGTCCTCGCTGCGCATCATTACATTATTGTACAGCCATATCTTGGGCGTACCATCACGATGCGCGGCTTGCATAATGCCGGAAGAAAAGCCATTTGCCTTTATCTCATCTAAATAATGCTGTAGTCCCTGATGATGCTTTACCGGTACTACGTCGAACAGCGATTTCCCTACAATTTCATCGATCGTATAGCCTAGTGTTTGCGCACCTGCATTATTTACAGATAGCAACTTGCCCTCCAGGTCGTGGGTGCACATAAGGCCCTGCGAGCTTTCAAAGAAAGCGCGCAGCTTATTTTCACTGCTCTTTAGCTTGCGCTCTTTTTCTTTTTCGCTCGAAACATCGCGTGCTATCGCAAATACATCGCCCGATATAGGGTCGGGGGTAGCTACCCACTGCAGGGTCTTGTATTCATTATTAGCTGCCCTGAAGCGGTGTGTAAAGTTTATCGTTGTAGCACCCTTCCATAGCTTTGATAATTCCCAGCGTGTAGCCGGAAGATCGAAAGGATGTATGAGGTCGTAAAATGAGGTCCTGAGCAGGTATTGTTCATCCCAACCCAGCAATGTGCTGAATGCAGGATTCACTCTTTTGAAATATCCATTGCTATCGGCAATGCATATCAGGTCGTTCGATACATTAAAGAGGTCTTCAAAGTACTTCTGCTCTTCGCGTACCCGCCGCTGTGTTATCAGCGTCGTTACTTCTTCCGACAGCACTTTCAGCGCTTCTTTCTGGTTGGCGCTAAGTTCCCTCGGTTGTCTGTCCAGTACACAGAGTGCACCCAGTGCGTGGTTGTTCGTATCTGTAAGTGGATAACCTGCATAGAAGCGCAGGTTAGGATCGGCAGTTACCAGCGGATTATTTTTGAATCTATCGTCCAGGAGTGTGTCTGTCACTTCAAAGACCTTAGTATCCATTATGGTGTAGTTACAAAAGGAAACATCCCTTGACGTTTCCTGCATGTCAAGGCCGATCTTTGTCTTGAACCATTGCCTTTTTTCATCCACCAGTGTTATAAGAGCAATGGGTGTATCACAAATAAGGGAAGCTAAATGCGCCAGTCTGTCAAATTCTTTCTCCTGAAGGCTATCCAGTATATGATAGCTCTTAAGTGCATGCAGACGTGCGTTTTCATCCCAGGTACCAACAGGTAATTTCATATGTGTATTCACTTACTCATCAACTACGGGTGCTAAATTACTCAATTCTTATGATGTTTCTGTCGATATATTAATTATAGTAGGATAAGTGTTGCATCATCCCAAGATTGTTTAACGCTGCTAACAATTTGGTACGGAATGTGTTAATGATTTGCATAGATAAAATATCGGGCTGAATGAAAAAGCTACCTGCGATCCTATTTCTGCTGTGTGTGTACCATACAGCTACCGCACAATTATTCCCAAAACAGATACGCCCCTCCGGCTTTTACTTTCAGTGGGGGTATAATAAGGATTGGTATTCTATCAGCAGCATCCGGTTTATAGATAAAGGCAGGCACGACTTCCTGGTGTATGATGTAACTGCCAAAGACCGCCCGGACTATTCCTCTATTTTCAAGAATCCGCTGCACATCACCATACCGCAGAACAGCGTGAGGTTAGGCATGTATATAAACAAAGCAAAGACGCGCGCCATAGAGCTCAACTTCGACCACGCCAAATATGTAGTAAATGACAATCAGATAGCAAGAGTTGCTGGCACCATAGGCGGTGAGAAATTTGACACCGACACGCTTGTAGGCGATATGCTGCATTTTGAGCACAGCGACGGCGCCAACTTCTTGCAGGTAAACTATGTAGCGCAGGATCCTATTTGGGAGAACGGTAAGCGTACCATAGCATCGCTGGTATACAAAGCAGGCGCAGGTTTGGTTATTCCACGGTCGGACGTGACGCTGATGGGTAAGCGGTTGAATAACAGGTATCATGTAGCCGGCTATGTGATGAGCCTTGAAGCCGGAGCAAGATATTACCCCATCCGTAATCTGTTTCTGGAGCTGACGCTAAAGGGTGGCTACGCCGACTATCTGAATGCCCTGACAGTAGAAGGCGGAACGGCTATTCATCATTTTTACTTCGGGGAGCTGATTGGGCTTGTAGGCTACGACTTCAACTTCAGGAAGAAGTAATCGATTATAAAGTAGTATCTACTATCTGAGCATCAGGGTTATTACTGTCTTTAAAGGCCATATAATAACGCCCCATGTTGCGTCTATCAACAGACCCACAGGCACCAGCAGCAGGTACACCCACCAAGGGTAACGAAAACGAGCACTGATACCTCGCGTAATAGCCTGCCACGCAATCAATAACTTATTACGGTAGTAATACAGGATAATAAAATCGGAAAGCATCATGCAGGCAAGGCGTATGGTAAGCGCTTCGCCGGGTACATTAGAGGTAAAGGCAAGGTCAATAAAAAAGGTATTGGCTATGATAGGCAGCAGGAATACTGCACCAACAAGCGCCGTACGGTTCATAACAATAAGCACACCGCCCAATATCTGGAATAAACCCACGATCACATTGAACGACCGGCTAAGGCCAAACAGATGCCAGGCCAGGAAGAATCTGTCCACCTGCTTTACGGGCATATCCAGTATGCGCGGGTCGGGTGCGCCAAACTGATTGCCCATCAGCTTACCCACACCATAGTCGAACATATAGTATGCGAGGTACCACCGCAGTGCCAGTATGGCAAAATCTGCTATTTGTTGTCGGGATACGTTCATAAACGAGCCGCTCAGTAACATAAAAAAATCCCGCCGTGCGGGATTTCTATTCTTCATTCCGGGTTCCGGGGCTGTAGCCTATCTTGTTATCGTTACTTTGTCTTTATCACCTGCCGATGCATTGTTTTTAAAGTTTAGCTGCTGCATGTACGGGTCTATGGTGCCGTTTTCTTCCAGCCTTCTCATGGCTTTGGTCAGGTAGTCGCGCGCGTTAATCACAGTCTTGGTGCCCGACATTACATCGTTCACTATGTTCATTACCAGCATATTGGCAGCTTCATTGTGGCAGCGTACCGATATCAGTCCGTTGGTGCGCTCTACTACCACGCTTCCGTCAAACTGGTACAGGTTGTCTACCTTGCCTTCTGAGGCTTTCATGCCTACCCATTGCTGTATCACATCATTATGCTCTTTCGGGAAGCTGTGTGGCACCGCATCCTTGTATACAATCGTCTTCACCCACGGGCCGTTGTTGTACCATACCATCATGGTAGGCGTGGTTTCGGCGGGCGCTCCGTATTTATTCACCATTTCGCGTACGGCTGCCTGCGATGTCTCTGACCATCCGGCCATCTCGGGCGGGCCCTGGGCGTATAGCTTACTTGTGCCTATCAACAATGCCGCTAGTACCAACAGTTTTTTCTTCATGGAAATACATTTGATATGTATCAGTTAAGGCACAAAAACTGTTCCCTTGCCAGCCTTCCACAAGGGTAAAGAGGCTGAGCTTTGCTAGGTAAACTGCGCATAATTTCTTAAATTACAGTACTCAATACTGTTTTTATGAAGTGGGCATATTATGTTAGAAATAAATTCAAGGCGGCAACTGTCCTGGCTTTTATTCTGGGGTTGATCCTTTGCAGTATTTTTTGGGACAGGCAGCGTTTTACAGATCTCGATCATTCTGTTTCTTCCATATATAACGACCGGCTGATGCCATCTACCTATATCTTCCAGATAACGGACTTGCTGTACCAGAAAAGGCTACTGCACGAACACGCCATGCAGCAAGGCCCCAATGCCGCTGCCGAAAGTAAAAAGCACGACAAAGCTATTGCAGGACTGGTCAAGAATTTTGAGGCTACCGTGCTGACCCAGGAAGAGCGGCTGCAACTGCTTCAGTTTAAGAGCTATCTGTATGCGTATACCCGCCTGGAGGGTGAGGCTTATAATAAGGTATACAGGAGCGATAAAGTACTGGAGCAACAACTGGTACAGACATTCGATAAGACCATGCACTGCCTGGGCGCCCTGAGTAAGATACAGGTGGGTGAAGGTATGCATCTTACAAAAGACTCCCGCTCTATTATAAACGGCGGTGTAAGTATGACCAATTTCGAAGTGGCGCTACTGATCGTACTCGGGCTGTACTCACTTATTCTTTTGACTGCTTCAGACAAAGTAACCTTCCGCGGCCATCAGCAGCAGTTATGGAATTGATGTGACTTAGAACACTCTGCCGGGGAAGAGCACCAGTTGAATAAAATTCACCTCCAGTGCTTCAAAACGCACGTCTTTCCCTGACGGCATACCTACCTTAAGCCCCGGGAAGTACCGCAGATTGGTACGGAGGTAAAACGACTGCGGGCGGTTTGGGCGGATGTCCCGGGTGCCGCAAACAGCAAGGCATTATACTCCGTTTGACCATCAGGTTTTGCCAAATCCTGCTACTTTCGCGTAGATAGTATTTTCGTTATGTCAATAAGCACGGTTTATGGAAAACTAAAGCAGCTGCATCCGGTGCCTACCAGCCGGAATGTACTCGTCGCGGCGCTCGGTATAGGGCTGCTGATCAGTGGAGTGCTGTTTGTTTTTCAGCCGTTTGGATTGTTCCTGGTAGAAAATGGCGCGGCTAAAAATGCCATTATTGCAGGCTATGGGCTTATTACATTTCTGGTTATTGTTATAAAAGGTATTGTCGTACCCGCATTTATACCTGCCATTTACCGGAAGGAGGTCTGGACCTTTGGTAAAGATTTGTTTTACGATGGTCTGCTCAGTTTTTTGATCATAGGCACTTGCAACCTGCTGTATTCTGTTTGGGTATTCAACTATGAACTAAGCTGGCGGGGCTTCCTTTTTTTTCAGTTAGCAACCTTATTAGTTGGCTTTCTGCCCTATACGGTGCTGGCCATGTACAAGCACATACGCCTGCTACAGCGCAATATACAAACTGCTACCAGCTTGAATGCAGGCCTGGAAACGTATCAGGAGGACCATACAAATGCACCGGCAGACGACCTGCTCCTCATAAAAGCAGAAAGCGGATATGACAAACTGGAACTCAGCCCGTCTGCATTTGCGTATGCCGAGTCGGCCGACAATTACATAAAGGTTTTTTATGAAGAGCAGGGTGTGCTGCGGGAAAAGATGATCCGCTTTACACTAAAGAAGCTGGAGGATTTGTTTGGCAATCATCCCGGTATAGTCCGCTGTCACAGGGCATATATCATTAATGTACAGTTCGTGGCTTCTTTTTCAGGCAATGCCCAGGGCTTGAAGCTGGAGGTGCGGAATAGTGAAGGTATGCTGGTGCCCGTCTCCCGGGCTATGGTGCCGGCTATACGTGGTTTGCTGAATAGCACCGGGTAGCTTGCAGTTTGTCCCTAACGCATGCTACTGGCCACTATGGGCTGTACGACAGCCCATAAATTTGGAGCAGCGCCCGTTGGCGGGTTACGTTTGCAGCAAATCTTTTTTGTTATGTACCAGATGCTTTTATTGCTGCATATTGTCGCAGGCACTGCCAGCCTGGCCTCCGGGATCTTTGCTATGATGGCTCGAAAGAGCAAAGGCAGCCATACACTTGCAGGTACATGGTTTTATGTAGCCATGTATACAGTCGGGGCAACGGCATTGATAATGTCGTTGTTGAAGTGGAATCCTTTTCTTTTCTCGGTAGGCGTCTTTTCACTTTACCTTACCTGGAGTGGCAAACAAGCAATATTTTATTGGCGGCTGACGGAGCAGCACAAACCGAAGTTAGCAGAAAAGCTGCCGGTGCTTGCCGCATTCATAATGGCTGCCATTATGATACTGGTGCCTGGTTGGCAAATGATAGCCGGAGCCGGCCGTATGTCTCCCGTATCTATGGTTTTTGGCAGTATTATGCTGTTCGGTACCATCCGTGATTTTACCGTATTTCGCAAGCACCCATATTTTGCCCCGCGCAATAAGGATTGGCTGCTGAAACATATAGGCACGATGGGCGGCGCCTATATCTCTGCTGTTACAGCGTTCCTGGTGATAAATGTCAAGGGTGTACCTTTCTGGTTGCCATGGCTATTACCAACGGTGGTAGGTTCGGCCCTTATTAGTTTCACCATCAGAAAATGGACAATCAAGCTGACTAAGCACAGTCGCCATGAAATCGGTCAAACAGCAGTTACAGACTAAAGTCCGCCAAATCGGTCGGCGAGGATGTTGGAGTCTTCTATCTGGTCGATGCGGAACTGGAAAAGCTCAATAGGTTCTTTAGTAAGGTCGTAAGACAGCACAAACCTAACCGTATCGCACCGGAGCGGGAACTCATAGGCAAGGCTGGCTGTTTCTATTTTATTCTTGCGATCCTTGAAGTAGCGTCTGCCTGCAAGTTTGCCGTCTTTAGGTTGCAGTTGACAATCTTCTTTCAGGTGAATAAGTATGCGGTCGCGGTCGGTGGCAGGGAAATGTGACTGCGGGAAGGCACCGGCAGCGCTGCCATTGGCTATCTGCGCCCAAAGCTCTTCTGCGCTTTGCTGCGCCTCTTTCATTTTGTTATTGTGCTGGCAACCGGCTACCAGTAGTATAGCGGGCAGTATAAATAATAAAGTAAGTCTTGGAAAGCGAATCATGCGGCCGTAAGCATTCAATGCCGCAAAACTACAACACTAAACCCACAACAAGGCTGGCCGATGTATGGGTGCCGTTGAACACATCGGCTGAACGCATCACATTTGCACCGTCATTGTACGTGCCCGACAGGTAATTGTTATCGTGCTTGCCAAACAGCTCCCTTTGCAGTTGCAGACCGAGGTTTACTTTGCTTACATTTTTCATTTTGCTGGCTATGCCCGCGCCTATATAGGCCATCGTTATGAACTCCACAGAAGAAGAACCCAAAGGGGCATTGCCATACCAGCCTGTCAGTACAAAGTTGTTGCCCCTATGTCCGTTCACAGGCCGGGCAATAGAGTAAGCGTCTACCTTCGTTTGCTTAATAGGTAAGTGCAGTACCTGCCCGATCCTTACCTCTGGCTGTATTCTTTTTATCTGTTTCACCCTGTAGCCTACGCCTGCCTGTATGTTGCCAAACGGTATATAGGCCTCCTGCGTATAGTGCGAGCTGAGGATCGGGTCCTTTACATAACCGTAGTCTTCGAAAGGGTAGGGTACATTGGTCTTATAGTACTCATACCCGATATCAATGCCGAGGTTGAGCCAGAAGGCCTTCTTGAGGTGACGGTGATAGTTACCGCCGATGCTTTGGGTGAAAGTATTCCTTACATTGGTAATGATGCGGTTACCGTAAGTGCTCTCCATATCTCCTTTATTAAATAGTACACCATTACGGATGTGGAAGGATATTTCTGCTTTTTGTGCAATGGCCATCGCGGGCAAAAGAATAATTAGGGCAGCAGCGAGGAGCTTTTTCATTCAGGGGGTTCATTGTCTGTATAGCCAAATTAAGGCATTTTGACCGAAAACAGCCACGGGCACATTGCGCTTGCAGCAAAAATGGAATGGGCGTAATATTGCGCATCCCCAGGTAGCAATGCGCAGGTTCGATCTTTATGTTTTTAAGTATAGCGCCATCACCGTGGTTATCAGCGCTGTGCTATACAACCTTACGCTCGACCACCTGATGGCACGTGGCTATAGTTCGCCTTCCGTATTGGTTTATCGCGGACTGTTTACCATGGCTATGACGATGATAGTTGCTCGTTACAGCAATCAGTCTGTATTTCCGAAAAACATACACCTGAATATCATCCGCCTGCTCAACTCGGGCATAGGACTGATGCTCACCTTCGAGGCTTACAAAAGGCTTACTGCATCTACCGTGGCTATGGTAGCGCGGCTGGATATACCCATGGCTGTGTTGATTGGCTATGCAGCCGGTAAGCGGGCCAGAGATTTCAAGGTGGGGTTGTCTGTCTTTGTAGTGCTGATGGTACTCTCCATTTTGTTCTTTGCCGATTTTATACACGAGCAGCCCGTTGGCCTTGGGCTGGCACTTATCTCCGTATCCATGATATCGCTAAGCTATCTGCTCATCAAACGATCCACCAGCGACGAGAACAACTTTTCTATTGTCAACATCACCAATATAGGCTGCATCGTAGTTGGCTCTATCAGTGGCCTCGCATTAGGCAATCTCAATATGCTCCAGCTCAAAGACCTGTGGCTGTTCCTGCTTACATCGCTCAGCCAGTTTGCGCTCAACTATACCATGGCTGTGGTTTATCGCAAAAACGAGGTAGAAAGGGCGCAGCGGCCTTACCTGACGGGCGCCATCGCTGTATTGATTGTTGAGCAGGTAATAGAACGCCGTTTCTTCCCCGCTTTGCAGATCGGTATCATTCTGTCGGTAGTTGCTATCATATATCTCATCACGCTCAACCGCCTGCCATTTCGCAGAAAGCAATAATGCAAAATGCCGGACATAAGCCCGGCATTTGCGTATCTGTTAAATAGGTTTTTTTACTCTTTCACCAGTTTCAGGTATGATGCCTGGCCTTTATCGTTTGTAAGCTTAATGAGATAGACACCCTTAGGTCCGTCGATCTTCAGTTCAGTACCAGATGCATTGGTAATGGTCTTTGTTTGCATTAGCTGGCCGGCTATGTTGCTTACTTCTACGGTCATATTGCTATGCATGCCGCCAAAGTCGATCATCACTTTTTCAGTCGCCGGGTTAGGGTACAGTGACGGTTTTGTTGCACTGTTGACATCTGCTGCTCCTGTTCCAAAAAGGAAGAAGCATCCCGAAGTATCGGAGCAGCCGTTCTTGGTAACAACAACTGCATAGGAACCTGTTACGCTTGATGAGAATGTGGCTTGTGTAGCGCCTGGTATCGCAGGGTTTAGTCTGTTAAGGCAGTTGATCCACTGGTAGGTAGCGCCTGTTTCCTGTGATGTAAGCACAGTATTCGTTTGCATAACGCCTGTATTGATGCCATTAATGGTCAGGTTTAGTTTAGTGATACTATCGCAACCCGCAGCCGTAGGAATCACCCAGGTGTACAGCCCCGATGTTGTATAGGTAGTGCCGTTGAATGTATAGTTGATGCACGACGTGACATTCAGCGAGTCTTTGATGCCCGGGCATTGCCATATTTTCTGCACATACGCTCCTGTTTCAGGTATTGCAGTTATCGATGTAGTGGTCAGATTGGTCGTGCCTATTCCCGGGTCGAAATCTACGGTATCGGTATAAGTGCCGGTAATGTGTACATTACCCTTTATATCTACAGCTATTGCTTCGGCGCGGTCTTTCGCATATGCCGACCCGAAACGTCTTGCCCAGGCAAAGCTACCGTTTGCGTTTATGCGGCTCACGAATATATCAGGGTTCAGTACGGGTATTCCGCTAGTCACCAACGGCCCTTTAGGCATAAGATTGTACGTGCCGGTGCCTGGGTCAAAATCGATAGTATCGCCAAAGTCGCCCGCAACATAAGCATTGCCGAAAGTATCGAGCGACAGCGGCAGCCGCGGATTGCAGGTGCCCGATGCCGCAGGGCTCACTGCCCATACAAAATTACCTGCCGTAGTATGCTTGGTAAGGAAGTATCCGTAGCAACCCAACGGGGGCTGGCTACCGCCCACCATGAACGTAGCCGTACCAGGGTCGCAATCGATAGAAGTGCTGTAGCCGCCTGCTATAAGTATATGCCCTTTTTTGTCTGCTACTATATTGTGTGCCTCTTCATTACCTGTGCCACTTAGCTGGTTGGCCCATAGCAGGGTGCCTGCATCGTCATACTTCGCTACGAACGCGTCGCGGTTGCCGGCGCTGGTAAGGCTGCCGCCCGATACGCCAGGGCTGAAGTCGGTCGTACCAGTGAAGGTACCCGAAGTATATACGTTTGAGGCTTCGTCGACGGTAACACTGTAGGCCATGGCGGTACCGGCCGATGTAACTATCCATTGATGCGCACCTGAGGTATCCAGCTTAGCCAGGAACATATCATGCGATGAGCTGGTAATATTGCCCAGCCCCGATATGCCTACGTTTCCGCTAAAATAGCCTGCTATATATAAGTTCTCTTTGTAGGCATATACAGATGTACCTACGCTGGTGTTGCCACCCGTAAAGGTGCGGCCCCAGAGGAGCGTACCGTTCGGCCTTAGTTTTATGATAAATGCCTCACGCATAGTTCCCATCTGAGAAACTGTAAGGAATTGTCCGCCAGGGTCAAGATTTGCATCGCCCCGGTAGCTGCCTGTAACATAAATAAAACCAAGGCTGTCGATATAGATATCGTTAACGAAAGTGCTGTCAGTAGGTTGTGAGAATCCCATTTGCCTGGCCCATACCAGATTGCGATTGGAGTCAAGTTTAGTAATGTATGTCGCGCCGTTTGCGGAGTTGAGGTTAGCAGTCCCTGCTCCGGGATTGAAATCTGTTTGAGAAAAGAAATTGCCGGCAGTGACGATCTGGCCGGTGTTACTTACAGCCATTGCCGTAGGCTTGATGCCGGCGGGATACCCAAAAGATGCAGCCCATTTGAGCTGGGGTTGGGCACTGGCGGTTACAGCCATCGCTATAAGCGCCATGACGAAATGTAGTTTTTTTATCATTAGAGGCATTTTTAGGTAATGAATCTTAAAGATAAAATAACATTTCATATTTTTTAATCATGTTATCGCCTTTCAATAGCAGACCTTCTAATTATTGCCGGTCGAATCGGCGGGTGGGGATGTTGGTTCCGCTGCCTCCTCGTTCAGGTCATTTACATAAGTAGGATGGCCAAAGACCCAACCCTCTCTGCCTGTTGGGGTAGCCACACGGTACCATATCCAGTACTTGCTGTCCACAGTATCAGATTTACCGTTCGTACCCAGGTATACCAGCTGCGTATTATAGGGTAGCGTCTCCAGGGTGCTGCCCCTTGCACCAGGCACCGACTTTAATGCGATAGAATCGTATGTTACCATACCGGGCGTCTTATTGGTACTCAGGGGGCGTATATTAGTAAACTTAAGCGCGGGGAAGAACTGCATATAGGTAGCGACATAGCGAGATGTAAGCGCGATCCTCGTTAACCGGCTTTCATTGTCCATCGGCAATTCGAAGAACCTGCCCTGGAATTTTTGAAAGGCTTTGATCTCCCCGGTGAATGTGTTGAAACGAAGAAAATCTTCTGAAGGGTGTTGTCCCATCTTCTCAATGATCAGCCTGCCGTTCTCATCGAAATAGAATGCTCCTACGTCGCCGCTGCGTTTGCCATCATCGCCAAACAGGCTGAATTGCAGTTTTCGCGCATATCCATTTTGGTAAAACATGTTTAGTTGCAACTCGTCAGGGTATACACCGCTAATGTTCATGCGTTCAACATCGTTGGGGTGGGCTTCCTGTTCGCGGTCTATCGACAGTGCAATGTCATCTACGGTGTGCTGCTCAAACAGCATAGCGGTGGCGGTATAATCTTCATAACGCTTGTCGTCAGTAGCAGTGCCCGATGGGGAGCATTGGGAAAATGCTACACATAATAGAGTGGAAATAATTACAACCGGAAGTTTATTCATGCACACACATTGGATATATACCGTAAAATTTTTATGCCAGATTATTTACATTAGAATCCCCTGAAACATGCGTCAATACAATCGAATTTATTTTGGGTATAATATAAATAATGCCCGATAGAATTTTATTATAGCGGCGAATTAGCCGGATGGCAGGATTATTGCCGATCTTTGCGCATAAGCAGACGGGTATGATAAAATTATTACATGAGGTTCAATTGAAGTCTTTGGACATATTGAACGACGAACGCATTACTAATAAGAGGGCGGGGCTAACGAGTGTAGCCAATGAATATGTAGTGAAGTATCGTGCTGAAAAGGCGGGTACTGCTGCCGACAAATGCGTGAGTGAGCAGGCCGAACGCAAAGTGAAGTTCTTTCACGATGAGGTAGTGGAGCTGCAGCGCGAACTGGTACGCGATATACAGAATAAGAACTAAGATACAGTTGAAATAGAAAAGCGAAAGCGGGGCATATGCTCCGCTTTCGCTTTTCTATTATCTGGTAAGCAGATGATTATGAATTAACCACTTCCTGCGAATGATTCTTTGCAAAACGATCGCTTAACTTGCTGGTGAAGTCAGAGATACTGCTGCGCGTGTTTTTAGTAAGGTCGCCCAGCTTGTTGGTTAGATCTCCTGCTGAGGATGAAATATTGCTTGTAAGGCGTTTGCCTTGTTTGGTGTAGATCAGCAATCCTGCAATAGCCAATCCACCTGCTGCCAGCATCAATAGTCTTGAAGTCTTCATAATAGTGTTGTTTTTTTAGTTAACAATAGTTTCTGTTCTTTTACACACTGCTTTCGCTTACTATGTAGTGCCTATCAGCTTAAAAATCATTCCCGCGGAAACCGTCGCAAAAAAATAGCCCGGTAAGAATACCAGGCTTTCTCCATCTATTATAAATCCTTTGTTGTTTCAGCTCATCCGACCCTCACCTTGGATGATTACCTAAGCAACAGTGTAAAAGTAGGTAGGTGGCTGAATACATGAAAATTATAGTTGTCAATGAATTGAATGTTGGGGTGTTTGCCGAAATATCATCCTTTGGTACCCAGTATCTCTTCTACCTGCGTAGTATAGTTGGTGCCAATTGGTATTTTGTGTTCCCCAATGTAGATGTTCTTGTTCCGTATCGCCTCTACCTTGCTGATGGGCACTATGAAGGACCTATGCACACGCAGGAACGCCTTAGGCGACAGTTTCTCCACCATCGACTTCATGCTCATACGGGCAATAATTGCTTTTGCATTGCTTAGGTGTACTTTCAGGTAGTTGTCCAGCCCCTCTATGAAGAGGATGTCGTTTACGTCGATCTTGTGCAGGCTATAGTCGGCCCTCAGGAAGATGTATTTGCTGGCTTGTGGATCTTTCTCGTGCAGGAAGTTGTAATACTCCTTTGCTTTATTGACCGCCTGCTGAAAGCGTGAAAATTCGAACGGCTTGAGGAGGAAATCGACCGCTGATAGGTTAAAACCTTCAACGGCATATTCGCTGAACGCAGTGGTGAATATGACCATCGTATTTTGCGGTACCGTTTTATAAAAATCTATCCCCGACATCGACGGCATACGGACATCAAGAAATATGAGGTCTACGGGAAATTTCTTTACATGCCGGAGGGCTTCCGCAGGTTCGGTAAATGTTTTTTCCAGTTCAATGAAGTCTATCTTCTTACAGAAAGCCTCAATGATCGTTAAGCCCAGTGGTTCGTCGTCTAGTGCAATAGCCTTTATCATGTTGCATGTTATTTTTGGTGATACGGTAGGCTTAGTGCCGTTTTTAGAGCAATCTTTATTCGTTGCCGATATAAAGATATATGTGTTGCCCAACTATTCATACAGGTACCCACAGCTTATTTTAAGCCGAATACCTTGCCTATTCAAGATTACAGATTTATAGCTTAATTATCACTAAAATATCAGTAAGGTACACGCAGATTGAACACAATAAGAAAGGGATATTACCGGCCGGCAATATCCCTGTACCCTATGTGGGCTGGTTTGTATATCGTTCTAAAGTATAAGATCGTGTTTGGGGCTAGCTTCGCGGCGCACCTGCATTGTTCACCCTCGGTGTGTAAGTGCGGTATGCCCTGCGCAGGCGTGGATTTTTTGACGAACAGTACTCGCTGGTATTTACCACAGTCTGTCTTACAGGTAATGCTCTGGCCGATACCTCACCGCTTCTGTAAGAAATATTGCCGGGCATCTGTGCGCATGGCTCGCCGGAGTGTCTTACTTGCATTTCGGTTTCAGCAGCTGGCGTATTTGCACCGTTACAGTTTGTTGTACACCTGTCAGTTGAGATATTAAAACGTGCCTGCTCCATAACGTCTGTTTTTCTATGGTGTTTATTTACGGCTTTGCCTTAGTATAAACCAATGTCTCCCGCTTTCTGATACAAATGTACTTCTACGCATGACCCATAAAAAATGCAAGTGGTGTACAGGGAGAAACCCGTGGAGTTCGGGTAAAAGGAACGTTAATACAGCGTATCTATTTATCTGTTTTACGACGAAATGTATAGGCAATCGCTTTGAAGCGGTTGAGGCTTACTTCTATATCATCTGCAGCCATGCCGGTCATCGTATAGTATTTGCCTGCGTCATCAAAAAGCAGTACAATATATACCGATTCGTCCCGTCCTTTCTCTGTCTTGCCCGAGGCAATAGCCTCGTAGCCTTTCAGGCTGTCTATATGCGTAGGGCTGATGGTCTTAAGGGCATAATTAGCAGCATGGGGAGCCTTCCTAAGCTTGCCGAGTGTAAAGTCTTTCTGATCGGCAGCAGGTATCTTACCAAAGCTTTCGCTGGCGGTAAACACAATGTTTTTCGAGTTGATGTTGCCATCCGTAGTGTAGATCATGCTGCCGGGGTAAGTCATGGCCAGCTTAAAAAGCGCCGGGTCAACTGTGAGCTTAAAATTGATGACCTCCAGCGGATCCCCCTTCTGCGCTGCATCATAGCGTACCGATAAAAGAGCAGACCTGATAGCGTCTGCCATTTTGGTATCGGGGTAGGTGCCTACTACCATGATGGTACGGCCTGCTACCCGCGAAACAAGCGCCTGCTTAAAATAGGTCTTCTTATTCGCTGTTTGTTTTATGGTCATCAATGTTGCCATGGCTGTATCGAACGGCACATCCTCTTTGTCCAGCAGTTCCATTCCTTTACCCTTTAGCGACAGGCCCGAGAAACTGGCAACAATGGATTGCGGCGTAGCCGGCACTTCAGAGAAGATGATAGAAGCATCTTTTGTTTTGTGATGAAATCCCGATATGTTTTTACTAGGCACAAATTCTTTCGGTGGTACCATCGCATATTGCGTACCTGCGATAGCCTTATGTTTTGCCTGCTGGGCAACGGCAGGTATGATATTGCCTGTGATAAGCAATAGAAACAAAGCAATAGAAAAAACTAAGCGTAAAGAAGCTGCGGGATATTTCAATCTGGTTCGTTGTATCCTCAAATTTACCATTATGCAGATAGAGTACAAAAGACGGATAGCGTTAGCAATATATTTTTAACAGTTATCGAATACAACAGGTTCCCCGGAGAATCCTGTTTATGATCAATCTATACACTGTATAATAAAACGGATACACTTTATTGTTTGTGTGTTTTATGCTGCGTCCAGGCAAGCCTTGCCTTACCAATATTGCAATCCGTATTGAATCGCTTACATCGATAGCGCGGTCAAAATAGAGGGCAAAAAATAAGCAGCCTGTACAGGCTGCTTATTCATATTAATAACCGATCTGTTTAGTCAATTAAAACGGCATCTGGTGCTTGCCTCTTTCAAACGCACCAAAACATTCCTCTACGAGGCTGTTGCCAATAGGCAGTATTAGGAATTCCCTAGTGCCCTTTATACTGTTTTTGTCTACTGTGTATTCTATCACATTTACACCATTATAGACCTCAACCCAGCCTATTTGTTGTGTCTTATCGCTTCCCAGGAATAGCTTACGCTTTCCGTCCAGTACCTGCTCCATGATTGAATTTCTATTATTGTAAAGATACGAAATAGAAGGCTATAAAAGGGCAGTGGCTTATATCTTTTATACCGCTATGTTTTGCGCCACTATAGGTCATCAAACTCTGTGTAGACAACTTTGTTATTGACTACTATCTCACAAATATGTCGGGTCGTCCCGTTTCCGAAAAGGTTCCAACCACCATCGTAGTAGCTTATCATTGCCCGTCTGTTCTGTATGATGCTGTCAAGGGTGTTACCATCCGGTATCAGTTCTACTCCCCTGTTGATGTAGTAGGTATTTCCTCCACCGTTTTCCAGCCCTATTATTATGTCGTGGGTATCAGCACTTCTTTCTATTGTGGTGACCGTGCCTGATATCTTAGTGCATTTACTCCTCGCGGGACGAGGTGGCACGGCGCGTGAAAGCCAGTCTGCTATGAAAAGCATGAAAAAACATGCAATAACGATCAGCACAATTTTTCTCATATCAGTTAAACGATATAAATCTAGATCTATTGCCGTCGTCATCAAAATGAAACGGGGCTGCATCCGCAGCCCCGACAAGTCATAAACTTTTAACCAAACTTCACTTAACCTATCTGCACAAGTCTCTTGTACTAAGTAGTTATAAAATGCCGTGCCAACCTTCTTATCGCCTCAACGACTAACGCGTTAGAAATATTAATCTTCCTCAAAAAAGTCGCGCAGGCCATCAAAATAATATTCCTGTAAGCCCTCTATAAAGTCTTCAAAATCTTCGTCGGGTATATTGGTCTGTAAGAACTCCATCGATGTACCGGTCTTATCAGGATGCAGCTTGATAGTAACGATAGAAGGCTCATTGTCTTCACCAAAATACCATTGCTGTACGATCTTCTTCCCATAATCCAGCTCTAGGTTCTTTCCTACTATATCACCATCCCAAAACGAGAATTCCGTATCAGGCTTGTCTTCAAATTCGGCATGGGCACCCGTCCATAGCTGTATGCTCAGCTCTTTAGTAAGTGCCAGGTACACATCCTCGGGCGGGGCAGGAAGCGGAATATATTTTTTAAAGTTCTTCAATGCTATTCTATTTCTGCTGCAAAGATGCACAATTAATCAGCTCAGTCCTCCGTTTGCTATGTGTCAGATACAGCCGCTAAAGAGTTGTTAATTTTTACGATAAGCAGGCTGCTGCATATTAGCGCATACGGGCACTGGCCAAAATTGAACTAGATTTGGTCATATTTTCTTCATCCTTATTAAACCACTTTTTTATGAGACTACTCGTACTATCTATTCTCATGCTTGTTATTTGCAGCAGCCCCGGCAAGGCACAAACAGCCTTCCCGAATGGTGATTTCGAATCCTGGGACACGCTTGACTACGAAGACCTGCACTCCAGTTATTGGATAACAGGCAACCGTATATTTACAATGGAAACCGGTGTATCGCCGATGTCGAAAGTTGCAGGACACCAATCGGCACAAGCTATACGCCTCGAAGTGAAAAAAGCAGGTAGAGATACCCTGTTCCCTTTCTTTGCAAATGAAGATGTAGAAAGCTTTTTTGAAGACGCTGGTGGCAAACCGTATAGCGAGGGCTTGCCAACTGCATTCCAGGGCTTTTGCAGGTACAATCTACTAAACACCGATACTGCTCATATTTACCTGGTGTTCAAAAAAGATGGAGCAGTACTGTCTCGCGACACGATGAGGTTTTATGGCAATAATCCCTTTTTTACTGATTTTACACTGCCGCTTAATATGAGCGATAAGCCGGACACCATTATCGCATTTGCAGTAATTGGCGATGCGATTGAAGGAATACCGGCTACACCCGGTAGCTGGCTGGAACTCGATTCATTGACCTTTACCATTAGTGGTGTACCTCAATTGCTGCCCGATGCAAATTTTGAACGCTGGGTGAAACACGATTACGACACTCCCGAAGATTGGGATGTATGGAGCGACACATACCCCGGCCTTGTAGTACGCAGTACAGATAAGAAGTCGGGCATGTACGCTTTACAGCTATCTACAATTGTCGATTCCTTCTTTATGGACACGTTGATGGGGCAGGTAGCAATTCAACACCCGGTAGGGCCTGTGGCAGTTGGTAGCCTCGATTCCCTTAAGTTTCATTACAAATACTCCGGTGCCAACGGAGATATGGCATCAATGGTAATACAGTATTATGGAGCAAACGGCGCTATGCTGGGAACGCCACACATCATATTCTTAAACAATGCATCGAACTACGTGCAGATTGCCCACGACTTAACGGGCAGGCCAAATGGAACAGCTTCAGTGGGTATTATGATGCAGTCTTCCTCTTTGATGTCCGACCATATGCCCGGCAGTGTGTTGCATATTGATGATATTAGGGTCGACAAATTCCTGAGCGTAAATGATAAGGCGATCGTTAAATACAGCGTATATCCTAACCCGGCTCACGATGTGCTGAACATTACTGCAAAGGAGGTTCTGGACTACAATATAAAAGACATGACCGGCCGCACACTAATGACCGGCAATACCGAAAGTGGTAAGATTAGCATCAATGCTATCCCCACAGGTAACTATATGCTTACACTAACGGATAGAAATGGCAATAGCCAGAGCATGAAGTTCAGCAAGCAATAATCTGTTGTATATAAATAATGCGAAAGCTGTTCCTCCACGGAGCAGCTTTCGTTTTTTTAGAACATATCAGAGAGATGATCAGCCGCCTTATCCAGGTGCTTTTTTAGTGGTGTTTCAGCCAGTGGTATCCGGATAGGCACTTCCATTTTTACGGGAATCATTCCTACGATATGTAATTGCTCGGGAAAGGAAACCTTTGCAGTAGACTTTATGGGCAGCTCCAGTGGAACAACTTGTTCTATGGGCACATTCAAATTGAGCGCTACGGGTATCTGTTCGTCTATATCCAGGCGCACTGGTATGTCGCTTACATAGTTGGTGCGGTGCAGCATCTTTACATTCAACACCTGCTGCAAGGGTATGGTCGCCTTGGTCCTTATCTTAAAACCATCCATACCGAGCATGGCAAACTTCTGATCGACAGGTATCGACCCACGGGCAAAGAGTTGCAGGCTGTCAGATAAAGACAGGCTGGTATCTACATGCAGTATTTGAGACAGGTGCAGCCTGACCGGCAGCGAAAAACTATCGCGGATGTGCTGGTTAAGCTTTATGGGTAGTGCATGCCTTAGCTGCATATCCAGCGCTATAGCAGCCTCGTTGCTGATGCTGATATTGGATACAAGCGGTATGGTATCATTTATCGTTACTACGTATTCAATGTACTCATTGCCCAGCAGCTTTAGTTCTTCAGCCATTGCCGCCGCCGACCTCGATGTCCGGATGTAAAAGCTCAGGGCAATAATGATGAATATAGCCAGCGCGCCTGTATTCAGGTAAAGCAGTATGTTCTTTTTGGTGGGCTGCATTATTGTTGGGGGCGGGTTTGGAATTGTGCCGGTGCATCTGCTCTTGCTTCTTCGGTAGATGTGCCAAAGCGGGCTGTTTGTACTTTATCATATTCCTTTACATAGTCGGGGTGCTCGGTGCCCAGCAGCCGGTCCCATACCCTGAAGTACAGGCCGTAGTTGCCTTTAAACTTGCTATGGTGCAGATTGTGGTGTACAGATGTATTCAATACCTCGAACCATACCGAATGTCTGAAACCCTTTGGCATCAGCTCATACCCCAGGTGGCCATATACATTGATGACAAAGCTGGATAGAATAAACAAGATAACAGCCAGCGGATGCATCGGCAATACAAAGGCTACCACCGCCAATATGCCACCTTCTACCACCGCCTCCAGAAAGTGGAAAGAATAGGAAGCCCAGGGCGATGGGTTGGTAGACTTATGGTGCACCAAATGAGCATATTTGAACAGCGCCTTATGGTGTAGCAAGCGGTGCATCCAGTAGAAGTACGTATCGTGCAGCACAAGGCTCAGCCCCACGCTCAGCGGTATCCACCACAGCGGGTAGGCATTTATGTCCTGATATATCTGTGTATAGTTGACTACCGGCGTAAACAGGATAGCAACCCCTATCAAGGCAAATACAACGGACGATAACATCGAGTAGAGTATCTCCCTTACAAAGTCGGCTTTCGCTGCCAGCCGCTTCTGTATCTTCTGCTTTGCGAAAGTGGTGCTGAAGAATTTATAGAAAAGCAGGAACGGGATGCCCGCCAACAGGAAGTATCTAACCGCACTAAGGGCAAATGTCTGTACCAACTGAAACCAAAGCTCTTTCATCGCAACCATAATTTTTATTGTTGTTGCGACAAAATTAGACTGCTGCCAACCGGCACAGATTAACAAAAGATAATTTCCTATTTGTGGCGCGATGCAATTCGCTTACGTATACGGCTAAGGGATACCGGGGTAATGCCCAGCATGGTAGCAATATACTTATCAGGTACACGGCTCATGATGTCCTGCTTCTCGTTCAGCAGCTTCAGGTAGCGCTCTTCAGGCGATAGCAAGATGAACGACTCTACACGCTCCATCGAGTCGGTCAGCATCTGTAGGGTGAAGTAATTGCGCGGGCCGGAATATTGCGGATTGGCATCCAGCAGCGCCTGCATCTCGTCATAGTCCACCTCCAGCAGCTCTGTATCCTCCACTGCCTGGAATATGTAGGGAGAAGGCTGGTGCAAGATGACATTGTGCCGCGAAGCAAAGAACTGGTCTTCCCAGTAGAGCTGTATCGTTATCTCTTCGCCGCTGTCGTTCACGTTGTACACCCGTATCAGCCCCTTTACCAGGTAGGTAAGTTTTCGGTGCGTGGTGCCATCCTTAATGTATACATCGCCTGCCGATAGCTTGCGCATCTTAGCCAGCTGGAAGATCGCGAACAGATCGCTCAGCTGCAAGGTCTTGAACTTGCTCAGGTAGAATGCTATCTTTTCTTCGTCTATCACAGCAGGTGCAGCTTATTTCTTCTTCTTCTTTTGTTTCGATTTTTCCTTCTCGTCGTCTTCCAGCAGCTTCTTCCAGTTGTCGTTAGGTGTCTCTTCAGAGAAAAGGATCGTTTCGTGATAGTCCGATCTGTCGATTTTCATTTCCTTGATGCTCTTGCCCAGGTATTTCGTTATCTCGTCCAGTATCGGCTTTTCTTCCTTACTGCAAAACGATATGGCATGCCCCTTCTGTACACCCCTGCCGGTGCGGCCTACACGGTGTACATAGTTTTCCGATTCTTCGGGCAGGTCGTAGTTCACAACATAGTCTACGTTAGGTATATCTATACCACGCGCGCTTACGTCCGTAGCTATCAGCATCTTTACCTCTCCGGTCTTAAACGACTCCATCACCTGCATACGGTCTTCCTGTTCTTTGTCACCATGCATCGTCAGCGAAGCTATCCCCACCCGCTGCATAGCAGCATGTACCCGTTCGGCGCGTACCTTGGTGCGTACAAATACCAGTATCTTATAGTCAGGGTACTCTTTCACCAGCCGCTCCAGGAAGAATCGCTTATCATCCATCTCTACATAGGCCACCGCATGGTCTATATTCTTCGATACCGGGTCTTGCGGCGATATCTGTATCCTGATGGCGCTATCTACCAGCGAGTAGGCCAGGCTCTTGATATCCTTATTGATGGTAGCCGAGAAGAACAGCGTCTGGTGCTTGCGTGGCAGATGTTTCTTTATATCGCGTATGTCTTTGATGAAGCCAAGGTCCAGCATATAGTCGGCCTCGTCCAGCACCAGTATCTCCACCTTGCTCAGGTCCAGCACACGTTGGTTCAGCAGGTCGAACATGCGGCCTGGTGTGGCCACCAGCACATCTATACCAAATTCTATCTCCTCTATCTGCGGGTCCTGGTCCACGCCGCCGTGCAGGCCCAGTATATACAGGTGCGTATGCGAGGCTAGTTGCTGAAACACGCCAGCTATCTGAATGGCCAGCTCGCGGGTAGGTACCATTACCAGGCAGGCTACCTGTGCTTTCTTTTTGTGACTGTTGCGCTGTTGCAGCAGGTGCAGTATGGGTATGGCAAAGGCGGCGGTCTTGCCGGTGCCGGTTTGGGCTATGGCAAGCACGTCATCGCCTTTTAGTATGGGCGGTATGGCCTTGTATTGTATATCGGTAGGGCGCTTAAATCCTAGTTCTGCCAGACTCTTTTTTATCAGCGGCGAAATGTTATAATCTTCAAACTTCATATATACAGCTCGGTTCCTTGGAGGCCAAAGATAAATACTAATATATCAGCAGCGGAAAATTGTCTTAAAGCTGCCTTGGCTAAGTTTTAACTAATATTGCCTTACGAATAGAAGCAAGGAAGCATGCAGCTCAAGAAATATCTCTGGAAGACAGCGCGTATAGTAGAGGAAACGGCCGATACGATCACCATCGTTTTTGATGCAAAGGAGCCGTTCGGCTACAAGCCCGGCCAGTTTGTGAATCTAACGCTGGAAATTGATGGCGAGCGCGTCACCCGTTCCTACTCCCTCAGCTCGTACTGCGAAGAAGACGATAGCCCTGCCATAACGATAAAGCTGCTGCGCGGCGGCCTGATGAGCAGCTACATACTGCACAATGCGCATAATATAGCCGAGTGGGAGATAGAAGGGCCGTTCGGCAACTTTACCCCACCCGAGAAAGACTATAGCGATACACCTGTAGTACTGTTAGCAGGTGGCAGCGGTATAACCCCGCTGATGCCCATCATGCGAAATGTGCTGGCGCATGGAGCAAAGAAGCTGTTGCTGGTATTTGCCAATAAGAGCATGGAGACCATCATCTTCAAAGAGGCGCTTACCGGCTTTAGCGATAAAAGGAAATTCAGGCTGATACATGCGCTGTCGCGGCAGGAGATAGTAAGCGAAGATGTGCTGACCGGCAGGCTGGATGCAGTGGTGATAAAGAAGACCATTAAAGACTACCTGGACGATCAACTGAACGATGCGCTGTTCTTTATCTGCGGGCCTGAAGCCCTGATGGATTTGTACAAAAAAGCAGTATCGGAGCTAGGGGTTGAAGATGCTCATATACTTACCGAGCACTTCGTAATAGAGGAAAACGATAATATACCGGTATCGCTGAAAGGCCTGCCTGATAAGACCTATGAGATACTGCTGCACTACAACGAAATAACCAACTTGGTAGAAGTGCCGCCCGGCATGGACATCATGACCGCAGCACACGCCGATAAGATACCCATCCCTTTTTCGTGCAAGAACGGCACCTGCGGCACCTGCTATGGCCGTGTGCTGAAGGGCGAGGTAAAGTTGCTGCGCAACCTGGCCCTGTCCGACGACCACCTGAAAGACGGCTACACGCTGCTCTGCCAGGCCCACCCGCTTACCGAAGATGTAGAAATAGACGTGCAGCGATAATAGACGCGCTGTATGTTTTATTAGCGGGCAATCTTATATTTGAGCAGGGCATAACCTGCCCGTGTGCATATGAAATTCAAGCTCGAAAAGCTGCCTTTATATTTAGCTTACCTGGTCGCATTTGCCCTCGGTATGAAGCAGATGCGCGAACCCGACATCTGGTGGCAGATACTATCGGGGCAATGGATGCTGGAGCACGGCGCCATTACGCGCGCCGATATGTTCTCGTACACCATGCAGGGCACACCCTGGACTAATGTGAAGTGGCTATACGAGATATTCATTGCAGGGTTGGTAAACATGCTGGGGCCGCATGGGCTGGTACTATTGCAGGCCATAGTCAACGTGGTCATTGTTCTCCTTATTGGCAAGACAGCGAAGTTTATCGCAAGGTATTTTGGTAAAGAAGCAAGGTATAGCGCGATAGCCATTGTAGCACTTGCCTTCCTGGCTATAGTAGAGTATCGTATGGCCAGCCGGCCCGAGATGTTCAGTCATCTTTTCTGTGCGCTGTATTTATATCTGTTCTGGAAGAACCCGGACCTGAAGTGGCGCGGACTCATATGGCTAGTACCCCTGCAATGCCTCTGGGCCAATATGCACGAGGGTTACCCCGTTGGTGTGGTGATGATAGGCGTTTTTGCAGCGGGCAGTTTTCTGTCGTATCTATTAAGCAAAGAGAAAGATGCGCTGCAACAGGCTATGCGTGTCTCCATTACATTAGTTGCTTCCATACTGGTCATTTTACTCAACCCCAATACTATTGTACTCTGGAAGCAACCTTTCGAGATATACAGGCAGGTATGGGCCAATAAGTATACCACCGAGCTATACTCCTGGTCGCAAGCCGAGTATTGGACCATACAGGCAAAGGCGCATATTGGATTATTAGTTTTAGCGCTTGTTTATTGGGGCGTGCAAATAGCCGGTATCATCAAGAGCAAACGTATAAACCCGGTATTGGCAGGTTACCTGTTGCTGGTGCCCGCTATGGGCTACCTCTCGCTGACGGCCAACCGTAACATCCCTTTTGCACAGATCGTATTATTCCCATCCATCGTACTGCTGCTGACGGATGTTGCAGGCAGATTGGCAAAAGGCAATGCAGAAAAACAAACCCGAAACGCTGCCATAGCCGTTTCGCTGATCGCTGCGATATTTTATATAAGCATCGTCAACAACAGCTACTATAAAGCCACGGACTCAGTAAATCGCTTCGGTGCGCATGTAAATATGCTGCACAACCCTACGGGGGCATCGGCATTTATTAAAGACAACAAGCTGCAAGGGCCTGCGTTCTCTGACTATTTCATATCATCTTACCTGCTCTGGGATCTTTACCCGCAGTTCAAATCATATATCGATCTCCGCGACCTCGACATATTCCCGGCATCGTTCTTTGATAATTACATGGAGCTACACGAACATCCCGAGAAGTTTTACTCACTCGACAGTCAATACAACTTCAACTATGTAGTGGTAAGCACAGGGCAACTGGTGGGCATGCAGCGGCTGCTATACTGGGGCAAGGGATATAACCTGGTATATGTAGATCCCGTATCCGCCGTCTTCCTGAAGACGAATGAGGTGAATAGATCGGTGAATGAGAACCTGAGCATACAGCGGCTATTTACCTGGCCACAAGAGCCCGACGAGCCGGGATGGGCCACTGCCATTACAAAACTAATGAACCCGATGAATGAGTATGAAGAAGAGGATGAGCGATATACATCGATACAGTCGGCCATGTTCTACAACCAGGTACAGAACTACCCCCTTGCTGTAAAGCTGCTGAAGCAAGACCTTGGCTCGTTCGATGGTGAAGCTCTCGGGTACAGTACGCTATCTTCTATCTACAAAGATTTCGCAGAGCATACACCCGACGCTACACAAAAGGCAAGAAGGCTGGATACTGCAGCCATGTACAGCCAGATGGCGCTGGAGGCGGAGTAGCCTTTACACCAAATAAAAATACGCTGCTATCATTACTAATATGCCCAGTATATAGCCCAGCCATATCTCGTTGCTCTTATGTGCATTGAGGATAAGCCTTGCCGTACCCATTAGGCCTGCTATTATCAGGGCGACAAATAAAGGTATCGCCATGTTTACAGGGCTGATGACCATCAGCACTACTACAAGGCCCAGCATGCCGCCTGCTGCCATGCTGTGCATACTTATCTTATAGAAGATGCTCACCATAAAGAGTACGATGATACCCCAAAAGTTGCCCAGCATCAATACCTTCAGCAGGAACGGCGCATCGATATTCTTAAATACCAGATAGGCCCAGAAGTAAAAGATCATCGTGAGCAGCAACGGTATAATGCGCTCCTTGGCATCCTCCAGGTGAATACTGCGGACAAAGCCAATGCCTTTGAGCAGGAACACGATAAAGACAGGGTAGAGCAAGGTCATTTGCACTACTATAGCTACCCACTTGCCAAGCTGCGCCAGCGGTACGCCTGCGAAGCCTACTGCCGCCAGCTTATACAAGGCCAGCGTCATCATGGTAGGCATCAGCGCCGGATGAAATATATAAGATATGATAGTGGCTACGGCACGGCTGAATTTCGAGCGCGTGCGCAGTTCTTTTATCGTCGGTTTTGTTACGTCTGTCATCATCAAATTATCCTTCTAGTATCGGCGATAGCCATTTGGTCATTTCTTCAATGCTCATGCCTTTGCGTGCGGTATAGTCCTGCAACTGGTCGTCCATGATCTTGCCCACACCAAAGTACGTGCTTTGCGGATGGCTGAAGTACCACCCACATACCGATGCCGCAGGGTACATCGCCAGCGATTCGGTCAGCTGTATGCCTGCATGTTCGGTTGCGCCCAGCATATCGAACAGCTTGTACTTCTCGGTATGGTCGGGGCAGGCAGGGTAGCCCGGTGCCGGGCGTATGCCTTGGTAGGTCTCCTTCACCAGCTCTTCATTGGTCAGCTGCTCATCCGTTGCATAGCCCCAAAACTCGGTACGCACACGCTTATGCAGCACTTCGGCAAAGGCTTCGGCCAGCCTGTCGGCCAGCGCTTGCAGCATTATCTTATTGTAGTCATCGTGCTGCTGCACAAAGCGCTCCAGGTGTGGCTCTATGCCATGTATGCTTACTGCAAATGCGCCTATATGGTCTTGCTTGTCGGGAGCTATAAAATCTGCCAGTGAAAAATTGGGTTGATCGGCGGCTTTCTTTATCTGCTGGCGCAGCGATTCCAGTTTATATAGCTCTTTACCGCTTGAATCTTTTACAGCAATCGTATCAGGCGCTGTTTTCTCTGCCTGCCAGAAGCCGATAACACCTTGCGCATTCAGCCATTTTTCATTGATGATCTGGTCGAGCATTGCGTTGGCATCATTAAACAGCTTGGTAGCTTCCGTACCCACGTTGGCATCCTTCAAAATGTCCGGATACTTGCCGCGCATTTCCCATGCTATAAAAAACGGCCCCCAATCTATATACTGCCTGATCTCACTCAGGTCGTAGTCTTTAAAAATTTTATTGCCCGTGAATTGCGGCACCGGTGGGGTATATCCCTGCCAGTCTATCTTTACCGTGTTTTTCTGCGCCTCTGCAAACGATATGTATTGCTTGGCCGAACGTTTGCCTGCAAAGTCATCGCGCAGCTTTCCATACTCGGCATCGATGCCTTCGAGGAACTGCGGCTTTTGTTCTTTGCTCAGCAGGTTGCTGGCTACGGTTACGCTGCGGCTGGCATCCAGTACATACACTACCCCATTATCGTACTGCGGGGCTATCTTCACTGCCGTGTGCATACGCGATGTAGTAGCGCCACCTATCAATAGCGGCTGCTTCATACCCCTGCGCTTCATTTCCTTAGCCACATGCACCATCTCATCCAGCGATGGAGTAATAAGGCCACTCAAGCCGATGATGTCTACGTTCTCCCGCTCAGCCGTTTCCAGTATCTTATCGGCAGGCACCATTACGCCCAGGTCTATAATCTCGTAGCCATTACAGCCCAGCACCACACCTACTATATTCTTACCTATGTCATGCACGTCACCTTTTACGGTAGCCATCAGTATTTTGGCAGCACCGCCCTGCTGTGCATTCGGGTTATTCTTCTTTTCTTCTTCAATGAACGGGAACAAATAAGCCACACTCTTCTTCATTACGCGTGCACTCTTCACCACCTGCGGCAGAAACATTTTACCACTGCCAAACAGGTCGCCCACTACGTTCATGCCTGCCATCAGCGGCCCTTCTATCACTTCCAGCGGACGGCTGTATTGTAGTCTTGCCTCTTCGGTGTCCTGGTCTATATAGTCGGTTATACCGTTTACCAGTGCATGTTTCAGGCGCTCCTGTACGGTTGTACTGCGCCATGCATCGTCTTTCTTCTCTTCCTTGCCTTTGGCTTTTACGGTTTCGGCAAAGGTTACGAGGCGTTCTGTGGCGTCGGGTCTCCTGTTCAATACCACATCTTCGCAATACTCGCGTAGTTGCGGTTCTATCTCATCATATACCTGTAGTTGCCCTGCATTCACAATGCCCATATCCATACCCGCCTTGATGGCATGCAGCAGGAATACGCTATGTATAGCCTCGCGCACGGCATCATTACCGCGGAACGAGAAGGATACGTTACTCACACCACCGCTTACTTTAGTCAGCGGCATCTTTTGCTTAATGATGCGCGTAGCTTCTATAAACTCGATCGCATAGTTATTATGCTCTTCGATGCCGGTAGCTACCGCGAATATGTTTGGGTCGAAGATGATGTCTTCGGCATGGTAGCCTACCTGCTCTGTCAGTATCTTATAGGCACGCTCGCAGATGTCCACGCGACGTTGCAGGGTATCGGCCTGGCCATTCTCATCAAAGGCCATTACGATGACAGCCGCACCAAAACTCTTGCAGATGAATGCCTGCTCTATGAATTTGTCTTCGCCTTCCTTCAGCGATATCGAGTTGACGATACACTTGCCCTGTATGCATTTTAATCCTGCTTCGATGATCGAGAATTTCGATGAATCGAGCATGATGGGTATACGGGCTATATCGGGCTCGCTCTGCAGCAGGTTCACGAATGTGGTCATGGCCTGCTCGCCGTCGAGCAGGGCATCGTCCATGTTTATATCAAGTATCTGCGCGCCGCTTTCTACCTGCTGGCGTGCTACCGACAATGCTTCTTCGTATTTATTCTCCCTGATAAGGCGGGCAAATTTCTTGGAGCCGGTTACATTGGTACGCTCCCCCACATTCACAAAGTTGGTTTCCGGCCTTACGACGAGCGGTTCCAATCCGCTCAGCCGCAGGAACGGCTGTATCTTAGACATCCTGCTGTATATATTAAAATGCCTGCAAATTTAGCTAAGTAATACTATATAATAGCCATAGTCCGGATTTGTAGCGATCAATACTTATCTTAGGATAATAACATCAGTCTATGAAATATCTGTTCCTGGTCCTATCCGCTCTTTTGTCTATAGCTTCTTATAGCAATAGCTATGCAGCATACCCCATAAAGTCGCACGATATGATGCCTGCGGCCATTGATGCGCCTGCACCGGATGCGGGTTTTCATGCGAAGGTGAAAGAAGTGATACATAAGTTAAAGACACCAGCGCCCGAAGCGGAAGACAGCAAAGCCGGAGATGGAACATTAGGTATTGTTTCATTTGGGCTGGGCCTTGGTGCTCTCGTATTATTTGCCGCTGCGACGATGCCGGGGCTCGGTATACTAGCGCTGGTAGGTATTGCCTGTGGCATTGGGGCTATCGTTACCGGTGCCATAGGCCTTAAACAGCGTAACAGGGGATTGGCCATTGCAGGCCTGGTGCTTGGTATTGTAGAAATTACCTTGCTGCTTTTGACGATCGTATTGGTAGCTATGGCGCTCAATACATTGAAGTAAATTAGGCTCGTCATAAAGTTGTTATCGAGATTGCTAGTTTGCTAACAGCATTATTGTAATAATTGTGTCAATTAGAATGTCTGATTGCTATTGGTTATAATTGCGGCCTGCGATTTGATTTAGCTTTTCCAGCTTTTACTTTATGCGTTACTTGTTAATCCTGTCTTTTATCCTTTTGTTCGAAGGGATTTCCGTTCCGGTTCTTGCAGCCTTTCCGGTTGCACCCCAGGCGCCTGCATGCATTGATATTAAAGAAGAAAAGTTAGTTAGTGCCGTTACGGCACCTGCTGCTTGTCCTGAAAAGGTGGCTTTGGGCAGTGCGTCCAATACAGATGGGCTAACCGCCTTCGTTTTTTCGATGGGTAGCATTACCATGTTCCTTACAGCAGTAGCCACCGCATTGCCTCCGCTCTTTGCAGCAAGTGTAGTAATGGGTGCCTTGGCAGTTATATTCGCCATGTCGGCCAGAGGCAAGAAATATGCAGGATTGGCAAAGGCAGGAGCAATATTGGGGGCGATAGGCGCAGTGGGTGCTCTTGTAATGGCTACTATCCTATTGATAAACCCATAACCTTATATTGATGATCAGATTACTTTTCTTATTGCTGTTTATTATATCATCTGCCAACACCGCATTTGCAGCATTCCCCATCAAAAGCGAACATACACCTGTTGACCAAATAGCCATTCAAAAGGTTCCGGAATATGCAGGGCAAACGCTCATTAAGCAAAAGAAAAAGAGTGCCCGCATCGCACCTGCTCCATACGAAGATGCAGAAGAGGAGGGCATCAGTGCCGGAAGTATCATATCCTTTGTGCTGCCATTACTGGCCATAGCATTCTTTGCAGTGTATACGCCGGTTACAGCGCCTGTGGTAGCCATTATATGCGCAGTTGTAGGTATACCATCTATCTTACTGGCCGATGACGTGATCAGCAACGAGAAGAAAGGCAAGGCTCTGGCAATAATAGGTTAGGTATTAGGTACTGCGGCTTGCGTTGTAGCTGCATCAATCGGCTTTTATTATTTGCTGGCTAGTCTATTTTAGCTATTATTCAATCAGCTTTAAAAACTCATCCTCTGTAAGTATGGTAACGGTACCCAGCTTCTTGGCTTTTTCCAGCTTCGACCCTGCATCTGCGCCCACTACCAGGTAGTTGAGTTTACTACTTACACCGCTGAGCAGGCTGCCACCTTTTTCTTCCACCATTTCTTCGGCTGCGCTGCGCTTGAACTGTGTGAGTGTGCCGGTGAACAGGAAGGTCTTACCGGCCAGCTCGCCGCTTGCCTGCTTGTGCCCTGTATGGTGGTTGGCGAGGTTCACGCCCGACTTTTCAAGGTCTTCCAGCATATGCCTGTTCTCAGGTATGCTGAAGAAGTGTGTAACCGAGCCGGCTACTTTAGGGCCTATATCTTCCAGCGTGCAGAGTTTCTCTTCATTCCAGTCATACATCTCGTTGATATGGTTAACAGCACGCGCTAAGGTCTTAGCCGTCGTTTCGCCCACATAGCGGATGCCGAGGCCGAAGATGACACGGTTCAGCGGTTGCTGCTTGGAGTTTTCTATTGCGGTCTGCAGGTTGTTTATCGACTTCGACTTGAAGCCCTCCATCTTGCCTATTTCTTCCCAGTCCAAGTTATAGATGCCCGGAATGTTTTTCAACAACCCCAGCTCATAAAACTTACGAATATTAGCATCGCCCAGGTTGCGGATGTCCATAGCATCTTTACTGGCAAAGTGGATGATGCGCTCTACCACCTGCGCCGGGCAGCTGATGTTGATGCAGCGCCATACTGCTTCGTCTTGTGGCTTGTCCAGAGGTTCGCTGCATACGGGGCACTCTTTCGGAAATACGATTGCCTGCTCATCGCCCGAGCGCAGCTCTGCCAGCGGCTTTACTATGTAGGGTATCACATCACCCGCACGCTCTACCAGTACTGTGTCGCCTATGTGCAGGTCCTTTTCACGTACTACATCTTCATTGAACAGCGATACAGAAGTAACTGTAACACCACCAATAGGTACAGGGTCTATCTTGGCTACGGGGGTAATACTACCCGTGCGCCCCACCTGGAACTCCACACTCCGCAGCTTGCTGGTAGCCTGCCTCGCCTTGAACTTATAGGCAACTGCCCAGCGCGGGTGGTGGGTGGTCATGCCCATCCTGTCCTGCATCTCAAAGCTGTTCACCTTTATCACCAGCCCATCCACTTCAAATGGCAGGTCGTCGCGCTTGCCTTCAAATTCATCGCAGCATTTAATGACATCATCGATGTTATCAAATACATGCATCTCCTTCACAGGCGTGGGATAGCCTAGCTGATAGAGCCATTGCAGCGAACCATAGTGTGTAGTAAGTGCCTCCGGTACTTCAGCGCCTTTAGCTAACGAATAGTCACTGATGTGATACAGTACCGCGCTCAGTTTACGCTTGCCTACCTCTTTAGGGTCGAGGATGCGGAGCGTGCCCGATGCGGCATTGCGGGGATTGGCCAGTGGTGTCAAACCTTCGGCTGTGCGCTGGCGGTTATATTCTGCAAATACTTCTTTGTGTATCACTACCTCGCCACGTATCTCCATATGCTGCACACCGTCCCTACCAAACGGTGCCGACAGCGGTATAGAGCGTATCTGCCTGATGTTGGTGGTTACCTCTTCGCCCATCACACCATCGCCACGGGTAGCGCCGCGGGTCAGTTTGTTGTTTTCGTATACTACCGATACGCTGGCACCATCGTACTTGGGCTCTACACAGTATTCTATTTTATCGGCGCCTGATAGTTGCTTGCAGCGCTTGTCCCAGTCGCGGAGGTCTTCGGCATTGTAGGTGTTGTCGAGGCTTAGCATAGGCACCAGGTGCGCCACTGCGGGGAACTTTTCGCTCAGGCCCAGCGCCACGCGTTGGGTAGGAGAGTCGGCAGTTACCTGTTCGGGGTATTTTTCCTCAAAGTCTTTCAGCTTTTTAAACAATGCATCGTACTCCACATCTGCCAGTACAGGCTCGCTTTGCACATAGTACTTCCAATCGGCGTAGTTGATCACCTCGCGCAGTTGCTCTATCTCTTGTTCAACGTTATCAGATGTTTTTGCTAGTAGCGTCTTCGCCTGTTCAAACAGATGCTTTTCGTCTTTGCCGGTGTACATGTAAGCTAAACTTTGCCGTAAAGCTAACTATCAAACCTGCATCAGCCAAGTAGCTTTTCCCATTCGCCCGCGCCTTCCCTTATCAGCTCGGGCGGTGCAGTAGTGCAGTCGATAACGGTAGAGGATACCAGCCCGCCGATGCCGCTGTCTATTACAATGTCTACTTGCTTCTCAAACGTGTCATGCATCACCTCGGGATCGGTATAGTACTCTACTTCATCTACCATTGGTAAGGATAAGCTCATGATGGGATGCCCGAGCTCCTTCACGATCTCCTGGCAAATCTTATGGTCGGGTATACGGATGCCCACGGTGTCTTTTTTTGTTTTGAGCATCTTAGGCACTTCCTTACTGGCCTCCAGGATGAAGGTATAAGGCCCCGGCAGCGCTGCCTTCAGCATACGGAAGATCGGCGTATCCACGCTCTTGGCATAGTCGCTGAGGTGGCTAAGGTCGCTGCATACAAAGGAGAACTGCGCTTTCTTGGGATCAATATTCTTAATGCGGCAGATACGCTCGATTGCAGCAGTATTGTAAATATCGCAGCCAATACCATATATCGTGTCGGTAGGGTAGATGATGACACCGCCCTTGCGCAGAGAATCTACGACGGTCTTTATGTTTCGTGGTTGCGGATTGTCCGGATGAATATGGATCAGCATGGATATAAAGTTAGACTATTTGACTACAAACACATAGACAGCAAAACCATACCTATAAGCCGTGCTGTCTGACGGCTGTCAATGCTTTTTGTAAGCGTTCTTCGTGGCTACCGCTTATCAGCGCCCAAGGTGTATTTGTGTTTTGCACGATGTCGTGATACACATGGTAGAAGTACTGCCGCCAAGGGCCGGGATGTTCGCGCAGCGGGTCGTCTACCCATTCTACATCTATATCGGTAAACAGGTACAGATCGTACCTGCGGGTGGCTATCTGCTCCAGCACCCAGCGATGGCAGCGGCTGTAGCTATGCTCGCTCCATACTTTTATTACATGCAGGTCGGTATCGCACACCAGGTAGCTATTGGCTTCTTCAGCCATTTTATCTTCCTGTGTTATTTGCCCTTTAGCAATTTCCAGCAGGTCGGCTTCGGTATAGGGCCTGTTAATATCCAGCAGGTATTGCCGCGCATATTCGGGTACCCACACCGTATGCAAAGCATCTGCCAAAGCCTCGCTCAGCGTGCTTTTACCTGTCGACTCAGGTCCTATTACTACTATGCGTTTAGTGTTGCGGTTCAAGCTTAGGACGCTGTTCTTCGTAGATGTTCTTCCATTTGAAATAGCCAAATATGGCTACTATAAAGAGCACCAGGGTGAGTATGCCGTATAACGGTATGCCTTTGTACAGCTGCAAGGGGATGGCAAACAGGTTAGAGATATTCAGCAGTATCCAGTTCTCGAGTTTGCGCTTGGCCAGTAGCCACATACCAGCCCATGCCGTTGCCGATACCCACGCATCCATTGCTGGCACATCAGAGTTGGTATAGCGCTGCAATGCCAGGTACAGTATGATCCAGCTGACGGCAACGATCACGCCCGTAGTTATCCAGTCGTGCTTACTGGCTTTGGTAATGGGCAGGTCCTCGTTCTTGCGCCCATAAAGCCAGTGCAGCCAGCCATATATGCTCATCACCAGGTAATACGCATTCAGCACCGACTCGGCATATAGCTCTACCCTGGCTAGTATATAGATAGAAAGCGCCGTGCTGATAATGCCAGCGGGATAGAGGAGTACATTGTTGTTTTTGGCCAGCAATACCTGCGCTACGCCAAATAGCACGGCTATCCATTCTATCAGCGGCGTGTGCAATAGTTCGTATCGTGTCTGGCTCAGCAGTTCGGTCATGTCCATTTCGGGTTGCAAAATACTGAGTACCATCCATTACTGGCATGGTATTTCATTATTATACAAGTAACAATGTGTAATGTTATGTGGAAGCAGATGTTAATGGCCGCCGTTGCAATAGCTTGTACCGAAACAGCTATGGCGCAAGTGCAGATAAGCGAAGAAAAAGTAATGCAGTTTGAAGGAAAGATACCGCAGCAATATGCCGACAACAGCATCCTGATACGCACCGATAACGAATCGAACGAAATCGGCATCATGTGTACGCGTGAGACCAGCGAGGGGGATGACGTGAAATATAAAATAACCGATGTACTAGGCAAAACACTGATAGATGGCGAGATAGCCGGCTGTAGCGAAAATATTCATCTGACTGCATTGCCCTATGGTGTATATATGCTGCAAGTATCGCACGACGACAAGGTACTGGCACGTCAAAGAATCATTAAACAATAAAAGTTTTATCTTCTTTTGGAAATTTGAGGATTAGTTCTATTTTTGCAATCCCAATCAGACAACTGTACGGGTTTTGGTGCGGTAGCTCAGTTGGTAGAGCAAAGGACTGAAAATCCTTGTGTCGGGGGTTCAATTCCCTCCCGCACCACACAAAAGACAAGCCTTTCAAGCGACAAACTTGAAAGGCTTTTTTGTTTTTGGTTGATTACAGCAGTAAACAACAACGGTATAAACGAACAAAAGACGTGCATACGCACGTCTTTTGTTTCAATATTGCCCACGGGCAATGATAGCTTATTTTACTATAACAGTATGAGAAGAGCGCACGGTGCCGTTTGTTACTATGATGTAGTAAACGCCGGTCGATAGCGGAGTCAGGTCCATCTTTTGCGTCTGTGTGAATTTTTGCGTTTGCATCACTTTCTGGCCAAGCGCGTTGATGAGTGTCGCTGAGTATTCAGAACGGTCATCCGATGGTTGATTGGTGGTTATAACCAGACCATGAGACGCTTCATCCTGGAACACCGTAGTGGCAACATCGGCATCGTTCACACCCGGCTCCGGCTTGTAACTCACCAGTATCTTACTACATACAGTTTTCTCCAGCACTTTTATCTTCACTTCTTTCATCGGCTCGTTTACTACAGTTATCGTTGTAGGCATCACTTCAACTTCGTCCACATCATACGGCGCGTCTATTTCGTGTACGGGATAGTCATGCGACTGACAGTCTTGCAAAATGTTATCATACGCCTCTACATTAAAGCCATAAGAAGAGTAGTACTGGTTTACATCCGGCTCTACATGGCCAACGATGATCATATTGTTGTAGTCGAAGCTGCGCGTGTTGTCGTTGAAGCGTTTTGCGCCGACATTAGGGAAATTCATGTAGTGATGGCGAGAGTACATGGTCGATCCATTGGCATCCAGTTTTGTAGCGATAGGCTTGCCCGACTGGTTGTAGGATATACCATAATTTCCCTTTCCGTCGCAATCAATTTTTGCCCCTTGCAAGTAAGCAAGGCCGCTCGATTCTTCGTAGCGTGTAGACCATACGCTGCTGCCTGCTGACAGATCAAATTTAGTTGCCCACAACCCCCAGGCCTGTGGCACTGGGCACTGGTTGCTTATATAGGTCTGAGGATGCTCGTAGCGTGTACCGGCCAGCACCACGTTTCCGTCCTTCGGATCTACTGTTACAGTCAGCGCCTGCTCAAACTGTATCGATTGTTGTCCGTTCGGGTCGATGGGCAGGTTATTTCCCAGCCGGTAGTGTTGGTATACATTACCCGATGCATCAACGTTTAGCAGGGCAACGTCATTTTCCCATATATCATTAAAGTTCCCGCCTACAAATCTGTTACAGTTTCCTACCGCTACAAAGCGGTCATCTTCCAGCTGTGCCACTGCATTCATCATGTGGTATACGCCCTGTATATTATAGCCGCTGCTTGCATTTTTATCATCCTCTACCTGGTGTGCCCATGCTACCGAGCCATCGTCATTTACACGGAAGATAAGGCCGGCTTGTATGGTATAAGGGTAGATCCTGTCGCCCGGTGTTTGCTGCGGGTAAGGCAGGTCTCTCTCCCCGGTAATGATCGCATATTTATCTCCGGTCTTCAAGCCGGTAATTCTGGCAACGTTGGTATACAGTTTAAACCAGTTTACCGCGCCACTTGTCTTGTCGATAGAAATAACAAAGGGTGCCTGAGAATAGCCCTCGTTGATGTATTCACCCACGATGATAATTGCATTATTCGCCTTCATCTCATCGATCTCGGTAACACGTACTGCGGTAAGCGTGGCATTGTTAGAATACCTCCACGACGTAACAGGCTTCATGTCCTTATCGCAGATGCTGAGTCCCAGGTATACGGACTGTGAATTTTCAGGACGGATGGATTGCGCAACATAATAGACACCCTTAGCATCGTCTCTGTAAACAGCATCGTTACCGATCCACGATTTCAGGTTCGGGTCAACCTGGTGCAGCAGCTTGTAATCCTGTTGGTAAACTTGTGCCGTAGACACGTTAGACATCACAGATGCAAAAGCAATGCTTGCCGCAATGGCAAGGCTTCTCCTGGCGGAGCGGTTTGTTTTCATAATGATTGGTTTTTTTATTAAAAATAGAATAACAAAATATAGAATGCAATAGTGATATGAAAAATTATTTGGTACAAATAGTAGTAAGGAGCATGTCAGCTAACTACTTGCCTGAGCAATGTTGACAGATACAGATAGCACGTACCTTGTGCAATGTCTTTGGATATAAATTACTCTTTAAAAAGCAAAGGGTTGGGAGCTTACGTGCAAGTGGGTGCCGGCATAAGGTCACAAAAAAGCCTTTCAAGCGACAAACTTGAAAGGCTTTTCTATCTTATTAAATTCTAATCTTCCTCAGAGCCTGAGCAGCGCAGTCGCATCCTCAGGCTGACAAATACTATTCAGCCAGTTTTTTAGGTATAGGCTTCATTACTGCCTTCTGGATCGCGAAGTATTTGGAGGGAAAAGCTGTGCTGTCATTCAGCTCGTTAGATTTTGCATTGACTACCCATACGTCTTCGCCATTCTTTGTTGCTGTAGTAGGGTAGGTAAAGCGGTCTGATAGGAGGGTAGTGGCATTCAGCTTTGCGCTGCCCCAGTCATCCATCGTTTCAAACTTCATGATCTTACCCGAGCCGCCATTGATAACAACCGTAATATGCGATGCGTCATTGAGCAATAGACCATCAGCACCCAGTAGCAACTGCGATATCTTAACTTTCTTCACATCCTCAGGTTGCTTTATATCAACTTTGTATAGCGCGCCTGCACCTGTACTGGCCACAAGCAAATAGCCGCCCGGGTGGAATACAATACCATTCAGGCTAATGCCTTCTGTCTTGAACATCTTATTCTGAGAGAATACGGATGCCTGCCCCGAGGGAGTAACCTTATAGATAACATCTGCATAGCTATCGGTAATATAGGCATTATTGTCGCCGTCAAATGTTAGGTCGTTTCCAAAATGCTCACCCGGTACAAGGCCCGACAGGTCTACATCCATTGTTTTTTTGCCGGTTGCTATATCGATGCCTACCAGGCGTATCATTTTCTTTTTAGTGTCGGGTGTACTGTATATGCTATAGTTAGCATCGCTTACGCATACATACAGGCTCTTGCCATCAGGGTGTACCTTAATGCCATATGCCGACTTCATATTTTTATCAGCATATAGCTCGGTATACTTTCCATCGGGTGTTACCTTTCCTATGCTGCCAAGGCGTTCCGATGCAATGTAGTAGGCATTTGTGCCGGGATGATATACTACACCCTCGGGGTAGAAGTTTACAGCGTTGAATTCAACACGCTCTGTAGGTTTCTGCGCTATGCAACTGCCCAGTAGCAGTAGTGAGCTATATATGACCGTTTTTATTGTTCTCATTTAGTTGTTCTTTTAACTGCATAAAGTACTCCGTTGGCATCGTCTGAAATGTATATGGTGCCCTCGTCGGTAACGATAACACCCGCAGGGCGGCCAAACCTGGCTTTGCGTTTAAACATCAGGAAGCCGGGCTTAAGAAATCCGCTCAAAAACTTTTCGCTGCCTACAGCCATACCATTTTGAAACTTGATACGGTCGACCCTGAAGCCGACAGGCTTGCTGCTGTTCCACGAGCCGTGCCAGCACACCAGGCCATCATTGGCATAGTCGGCAGGTATATTACGTGCCTTGCCAAAGAAGGTGTATCCTATTGGCGCCATATGTGCCCTAAGTTCTAATACTGACGGTTCTGTGTTCCTGGCAAACGCTTCTTTCGTATCTCCTGCGGGATCTTCGCGGCTTTGGTCTACTTCGCGTTTGCCATATACAAATGGGTATCCATAGTTACCGCCTTTTACTATGCGGTTCACTTCTTCTGGCGGCCATTTGCTTCCTTTACCGTCGCCGCCGTTATCGATGCCCCATAGCTCGCCAGTTGCCGGGTGAAAGTCGAACCCGATGGTATTACGCAGGCCCGTAGCAAATATTTCGCGCTTCCAGGTAGCAGGGTCTACACGCAGCATGGCAGCTACACCCGGGTCGCTTTCTTTACAGTCATTACACAATGTACCTACCGATATGTACAGCATGCCGTCGGGGCCAAAAGCAATGGTCCTGTTAGGGTGCTGGCCACCACTGGGCAGGTCATTTATAAGCGTTTCCTTGTTATCCAATGTACCGTCTGCGTTGATCTTGTAACGTCTCAGCTCTTCATTGCCGCACAGATACAGGTAGCCATCCTTCGACGTGATGCCATGCACTGTTTTGAACGGATAAACAACTGTTTTTACATCGTCGAACATGCCATCATTATCTATGTCCTTCAGAAGTATCACATCACCTGCATCGCGACGGGTAATGTACAGTCCGCCGCCCGGTGCTTCGCAGATCATCCTTGGCATACCCAGACCCGATGCAGCTACCTTCACTTCCCAGCCGTCAGGTACCTTCAGCATATTTACCATCTTGGGTAGGAAGTCCATGTGCATGGCGTACTTAGTCACATGTCTTGAGCTTGTTTTTTTCTTTGGAGGGAGGCCGCGTTGCGCCCATGTACTTGCAGCACAAATACAAAGGAGCATAGATAGCACCAGTTTTTTTGCATGTTATGTTTGTTTGCTGAGTTCATCGTGTATCACGATGATAAGAATGGACAAAAATTATGCCCTATCAGCAATGAAATGCCCGCAAAGACAGGATTGGAGCGAGGTTATAACTCACGATACTTTGAGGGTCAATCAAAAAACGTGAATGTAAATAACGGATAGGGGGCCTCGTAGTTTAAGGAGTACACTCTAAAGTGTTGAATAGAATGCGCGGAGAGAGCTGTACTAAAGTGCGGGATTTCTCATTCTTGTTGGTAAAGAAAATCTAAAAGGGTAGAAATTGATTCCTTTATATCTAATCGGAAAATCCAGCCTATCGGTATTGATTTTTTTAAGCTGCTTTATGGTGTTCACTTTGGCAGATCTATATTATCTGAAGCATTCATAGTCTATTGTCGCTGATAGTTTTCGTTGTGCCACTTCCCTTTTTGTCAGCTACTTTGTTATTTATGCATATTCTTGTTCTTGATTTGTACCAACTCTACGAACGTAAGTTGTGAGTATGGTCTTACGCTCAAATCTGAGGAATAGACTAATCATGTTTTAAGGGCAGAAAAATTGTAAAAGTCGTTCCCTGGCCGGGGGTTGACCTTGCCGATATATCGCCATTATGGTTCAGCGCAATTTTCTTGCAAAGGGCAAGACCAATACCAGTCCCTGAATACTCATCTTTGCCATGCAGTCGCTGGAAGATATTGAAGATCTGGTCAGCGTATTCCTGCTCAAAGCCAATTCCATTGTCTTGTACTTCAACGATGTTATAATGAGTTTCAATCAAGGGCAATCCTTGACTGGACACCTCTTCGCGGGTGGCCTTTCGTGTCGTAATTGAAACAACGGGCGGTATATTTTCAGCACTGAACTTAAGTGCATTTGAAACCAGATTGCTAAAAAGCTGCGACATCTGAAGTGGGATGGCCTCAATGACCGGAAGGTTATTCCATTGCAATTGTGCATTCTTCTGCTCAATCAATAGTTCAAAGTCAGACCTAATACCATTTAGTACCTCGTTAAGGTCTACTCGCTCAAATGTCTGTTTCTTATTGGCTAGTTGCGAATAGGCTAAAACGTCGCGTATCAACGCACTCATTCTGCCAGTTGACCGGGATATTTTTTCAAAATAGTTTTGCGCCAGCTCGGGGATATCAGTTAGGCTATGTTCCAACATTTGCGCATACGTCTTTACCTTTCTAAGCGGCTCCTGTAAGTCATGCGAAGCGATATAGGCAAACTGCTCCAAATCTGAATTAGAGCGCTGAAGATTGCTATTGGCGATTGCCAGTTCTCTTGTCCTTTCCTCAACGACCTCTTCAATCTTCTGCCTTGCCAGAACCTGGGCAGATACATCGATGGAGATTGCTAATACACCCAATATTATCCCTTCAGCGTTTTTGTAAGGCTCATAGACGAAGTTTTGATAAACGGTGTCAGTCTTGCCATTCCGTAGCAGCACAACAGGCATTTCATGCGCGGTAAATGTCTCTCCAGTTTTATAAACATGGTTTAGCAAGTCTTCCAATCCCTGTTCACGGGCATCCGGTAACCCTTCAAAGATTGGCCTGTTCAACACATTCTCGACAGGCTTCCCCCATATCTCCAGCATTAGTTCATTGGCTACCTCTACAACATGTTGTGGCCCCAACAGGATGCACATAGCTACAGGCGCTTGCAGCACCATGTTGCGGAAATTCCTTTCACTCTGCTCTACTTGTTGCTTTGCCAAAACCAAGTCTGTTACTTCTGCGGCAGTATTCATCACGCCGTAAATCTGCCCATTCGCATAGACCGGCGTAAAGCTGTAATTGAAATAATAAGGCTGCAATTTGCCTTCAACAACAAGATCGACCTGCTGGTTGCGTGCATGAAAAGGGATACCTGTGTGATACACTTGGGCAAGTTGCTCAAATATCTCCTGGTTCTCCAGTTCTGGCAATATCTCCGTATAGCGTTTCCCGATAACATCGGCTCCCTTCCCCCAAACATCTATGATAGATTGGTTGGCCAGTTCGATAAGCATTTCGGCCCCTGTATAAACGCCAATCGGGAAAGGTGCACTTTCGACAACCGCTCTTACGCGCTGTTCACTTTCTTCTATCCTTTTACGCACATTTAGCTGTTCCGTCACCTCGTGGGCAACTGCGATAACACCTATAATATTCCCGTCGAGATCGCGGTATGGCTCGTAAACAAAATTCACATATACAATCTCTATTTTCTCACCACGAGGTAAAGTGACAGGGACGTTATCGGCTTGTATCGTTTCGCCAGCGGCGAAGACGCGATATAGAAGCTCTTCAAAACCCTGTGCTTTTGCTTCGGGCAATCCTTCAAAAATAGGCTTACCAATCACATCATCAGTTGTTTTGCCCCAAAAGCGAACCATACGGTCATTGGCAATATCTACAAGGTATTCCGGGCCGCGGAAGATGCACATTGCCACTGGCGCTTTCGAGATGGTATTGCGGAGATTAGCTTCACTTAATGCCAGTTGCTTTTTTGCAACTACCCGTTCGGTTATATCCGTTGCCATTACGAGGATACTGGTTATTTCACCAACTTCATTGCGAAACGGTTTATAGCTAAAATCCATGTAAACCGTGTCGAGACGGTTATTTCTCAGCAGATATACCAGGGCTTCTTCTGCTTTATAAGGCGTTCCTGTTGTAAAAACCTCCTGCAAAATATTAGGGAACTCCTGTTCCCGCAATTCAGGCATAAACTCCAAAAGCTGTTTGCCAATAATTGACTTGTCTCTTGCCCATATCTGGAGCATGGCATCATTGGCAAATTCAAGTACCATTTGAGGGCCGGTAAGGATGGCAAAAGCCCAATCCAGAGACTGTAAAATCTGTCTCGCAGCACCGTTCAGTGAGAGAACTTCTTTTTCAATATTCATTTGTTACAAATGGCAGTAAACAAATCTATATTAAAATAGAAGTCTGTATGAATGTGTTAATTGTTAATCTATAACTGACTTTAAGATAGAGACTAAATCATTAAAGTTATCGGGCTTGGTAAAAAAATTCTGTGCGCCCATCTCTATTGTCTTTTCGACCGTGCCTTTATGCGATGTAGTAGATAGTACGATAACAGGTATCTCTTTCAATTTATCATCCTTTTTCAACTCCGTAAGGAACTGTTGCCCTGACATCACAGGCATGTTCAAATCAAGAAAGATCAAGTCAGTTTCAAGGTCACGGCGGGTTAACCGGTTCAATGCATCTTTGGCATTATTCAGAGCAGTGCAACGCACTTCATCAGAAACCAGTTCCATTGCCGTCATAAAAAACTCTGTATCATCTTGATCGTCGTCTATCAGCAATATATTCTGGTAGGCTCTCATTATATGTTCGTGTTACGCAAATATAACCTCTAAAAATACATCGACGGTATTTGGTTTAGAGATTGAGCTATAGACATTTTTGCTTGATTGGATGCTTGTTAAGCATAGCATAGTCTGTAATTTTACGGACGCAAAAAAATAATGAGATATAGAGCAGTCCGGGCTGTTGAACGTTATTCAGGAACTTGTATCAATCCAACAAACAGAGATAATTACCATCGAGAAGATAGCTAATTATCGCGGTATCAGCCAGCAAGAGGCCAAACGCATTGCTGATTTATTGCACGATCGACTATTGCTAAAGCTGGATGGCGATGTTATTGCTTTGACTGAAAAAGGTAAAACTACTATCACTCAGTTATAACACATTTTCCCGCCCTTGTGGTGTTCTCAACCAACAAGCTCGCGTAAAGTAACCGCATTTAGACTCCAGCACAAACTCCCCACAATATAGCAATCCGCAAAATAAGGAGGTGTACATAAGCACCTTCTTATTTATTATCCCTCACCTTTGCACAAACACCTATCGCATGAGAAAACCTACGGGCTTCCGCCATCCCCTCAATACTCGCCACGACGACCGCATTTCTATCCTCATTGCCGACCATGGCGCTATGGGCTATGGTGTCTATTGGATGATCATCGAATTCCTCTACCGGCAGCCCGGCATGCGCATTGCCCACACCGATAAGACGATACGATGGATGGCATCCTTGACGGGCATAGAGCACAGGCAGTTCCGCCACCTGTTGCAAGACTTAATAGAGCATTATGAACTCTTTGTAGTACAAGACGACTATCTCACCTCCACACTTACCTATCACAAACCGCGTAAACAGAAAGAGCCCGCCCAACCGGAGGGCGACCTATTGCAAGACAGTGCTGCGCCTGATACTAAGCGTATCACACCACTATCATCTCCCGGCGCTACGCGCACCACACCACCATCATCTATACGCTCAATGCTTTCTGCAGAAGAGCAGCCACCGGCTAGCCTCATAGCCCATAATGCGGCAAAAATGGCAGAGAATACAGCAACTCCGCAGCAGCGCAACGACAGCACAACGACAGCGGGGCAACAGCACAGCAGCAACGTAGCAGCACCACGACGACAGCCCAACAGCAGCAGAACAACACCTTTACAGCACCGTGAAAAAGCATTAAGCAAAGGCCAAACGAATACAATACCACCTACAAAAGCGCTTTTTCAAAGAGGCAGTAGCGATACAGGCTTTTTGAAAGTGTAAACAGCAAGCCGCATGGCAGAATGGCATAACAAACAGAAGCCGTGCTGCAATACAACACGGCTGTAAGTAGGCTACTATATAGTATGTGTATTATGCATTACCCGCCCTGCGCTTCTCATCCTCGGCACCGCCGCTTCTGCGCCTTGCCGGTGCTACGGTACGCTTACCAAAGCGGTAGGTAAATGCAAGAGTCACCTGCCTGGTTTCGCGCTCGGCAATGAAGTCTTCCTGGTAGCCGCTGTAGGTAGATGTTGCGCTCGGGAAGCCCTTCCAGAATATGTCCTGTGCATTCAGCCTTAGTGTGGCTTTCTTGTCCCAGAAGTTCTTTTGTAAACCGGCATTCAGCATCCATACAGGGTTCACGGTCATAAAGCCATACACCTGCCTGGCCTGGTAAAAGCCGCCTATCTCGGCCGAGAAGTCCTTTGGCAGTATGAAGCTGTTATTGATGTTGATGTCGAACGTAGGTGCTCCTTTGTCCAGCCTCGTATTGGCTACAAAGCCCTCGTAGCGGGCATAGTAGGCGTTGTAGTTAGTGGTGTTGTTCCACCACTTGGTCACCTGGAAGTTGTACGACCCGCTGATGCTGTAGTAAGACATGCGCGCCAGGTTCTTGTTGGTCTGCACAGTCACCTTGCCGGTATCATTATCGCTTGGCTGTATCACTTCTACTATGGGGTTGTTGGTAATGCTGTAGGTAAACGTGGTGATAAAGCGCTGCTTAAATGTATGCGCCAACTCCACCGAATAAGCTGTAGACGGCAGCAGGTAAGGATAGCCTTCCCTGTACGTCGTCTTATCTATAAAGAACTTGAACGGGTTGAGTTGCTGATAGTCGGGTCGCTCTATTCTACGACTGAGTGTCAGGCCCAGGTCGTTTTGCTTATCCAGGTGGCGTTGCACGGCCAGGCTTGGGAAGAGCTGCGTATAGTCCCGCGTAAAGCTGGTGTTGAGTGTTATCTGCTCGCCTTTCACATTGGTGTTTTCGGCGCGCAGGCCAAGTTGGGTGCCCCATTTGTCCCAGCTCTTGTTCAGGTTCACGTAAGCAGCGTTCACGTTTTCGCTGTATACAAAGTGGTTGCTGCGGGTGATGTCCAGCGTATTGATGCCGTTGAGTAGCTCGTAGAACAATGGCTCATTATCGGCGGTCACATAGGTTAGCTTGGCACCCGCATCCAGCCTGGCATTGCCCTTCAGCGGGTGGGTATAATCTGCCTTTGCCGAGCGTATCTGCGTATAGCCCGATAGGTCGCTGTTCATATAGTAAGGTGCCTGGTACTCTGCCCCAGATGCAGCGGTATAGGTGGTAATAAAGTTCTGATTGCTCTGGTTGCCATAGGCTGCATAGTCCAGGTCGATGCTCAGCTCCCGGCCCGTGCTATCGAAACGATGTCTCAGGTTGCCATTTAGCGAGTAGTTGTAGTACCGGTTCTTGTGCCGCCCGGTGGTGTTGAAGAAGTAGATGAGGTTATTATTACCATCCAGCGCACGCGATCTGTTATCGGCCCTCGGGTTGAAGCGGTTGCTGCCTACAGTTCCGGATAGGCCTACGGTGGTTTTGTCGGACAGCGAATAATCGATACCGCCGCTGCCTATATGGTTATTGAAGTCGAAGAGTGAAAAGTTGTCCTGTACGTAAGATGACAATAATACATCATTGTTGTTGGTATAGAAACGACGGTCAAGCATCAGGTGGTTAAACCAATAACGGTGAGCATAGTTGTAGTTGCCGTATACATTCAGCTTTTTGTTGCGGTAGTTCAGGTTGATGCCGGCATTGGCTTTGGGGTATACACCCTGCGCGTAAGAGGCATTCACGCTGCCGTTCATGCCCAGGCGCTGGTCCTTCTTCATGCGTATGTTGATGATACCACCTGTACCTGCAGCATCGTATCGTGCACCGGGGTTGCTGATGATCTCTATGCGGTCTATCGAGTTGGAAGGCATGCTCTTTAATACATTCGCCAGGTCGGTGCCCGCCATAGGTGTTAGCTTGCCGTCTATCATCACCCGCACTCCTTGCCTGCCTTTAAGCAAGATATTATCATTCTGGTCGACCCGCACCCCCGGCGACCTGCTGAGTATCTCCAGTGCAGATAAGCCAGTGCTAACGATGCTGTTCTCGACGTTCACCACCAGCTTGTCGGGTTGCACCTCGATGAATGGCTTCTGGGCTCTTATGGCTACTTCTTTCAGTGCAGTGCCTTTAGCCTTTAGGGTAATGTCGGGTAGGGTGATATCGGCACCCTGCACCGTGAGGGTGTCAGAGCTAAAGTCCTGATGGGCGAGCAGGGTAGCCTTTAGCAGGTACCGGCCATCCGCTATACCTTCGAGCACGAAGCTGCCGTTCTCGGTGGTGAGTGCAGCTTGTACCAGTTTATTGGTGCCGGCTTGCAGCAGTACGATGTTCGCGGTTTCGAGAGCTTTGCCGCCCTCGTCTTTGACCCGGCCCGTGATGTTTGCCTGCCCTGCAAAGGCAGTATTTATAGAGATTGAAATGAAGACTAATAACAGGCTGATTATGCGATATCCCATAGCTTGAGTTTACAGCTTCAAAGCTATCGGAGCTTTCATCGCAGCCTGTCACCCGTGGTGGGTGAATTTATATGGCTTAGCACGTTTTTTTAATCAGATGAAGCAAAGCGCTTTACAAAAAGCATTCAAATGCTTTAATTTCACTCGTAGAATGAAGCAACGAACCGGCCGAATCCAGACCGTCCTTTATACATTGTTCCTTATCTGTATTTGTAATATGCAGGTACTGGGGCAACGATACCCTTTCTACAACCTCAATGTAGAAAATGGGCTCATCCAGTCGCAGGCCAGCTCGCTGGTGCAGGATAAGCTGGGGCACCTGTGGATAGGCACCATCGGCGGCCTATCGCGCTACGATGGCAAGGGGTTCATCAATTACAGCGTACGCGATGGCATGCAGGTAAACTCTGTAAGCACGCTTGCGGCAGATAATGCAGGCAATGTATGGATAGGCTATGTGGGGGGTATATCCCGGTTCGATGGCAGGCAGTTCAAGCACTACCCGGTTAGCGGCACCGACCAACAAGGTAATAACAATGTGAATGAGATGCGCATAGCAGATGATGGTACCGTATGGTTCCGCTCCGGCGGGCGGCTCTACAGCCTCAAGCAGGAAAAGCTCAGTCGCTTTGATGTGCCGGACAGCAATGCGATGGTTACTGCGGTGTTGCCCGATAATGGAAATGTATGGGTGGCGCTCACGGGTGGCCGTATTTACCGATACAAGAACAATGGCAAATCGCGCGATACCATCCGCTTCAGCGTGCCCGCGCAGTTTTTAGCAGCACCTGTGGTGCTCGATATATTCCGCGATAGCAAGCAGCGCATCTGGCTCTCCACGAACGGTGGGGTATACAACATTAAGGGCGATTCTGTAGTTGCTGTAATGGCCAATGGAGTGGCGCTATATTCGCTGCCGCCATTGTACAATGCTACGGAAGACCGGAACGGCGGCATTTGGTTTGGAACCAATAGTGGCGCCGTACGCCTGAAAGACTCTGTGCTGGAGTATTATAACAAACGCGCCGGCCTTACCGATAACGTCATCAGCAATGTACTTACCGACGTTGAGGGTAATGTATGGTTTGCTTCTGATGGGCAGGGTATCTTCCGTTATTCGGGTTCTTTGTTTACGGTGCTGGATGAGGGTATGGGCTTGCCCAGTGGGCAAATCATGAGTATGACCGCGCTAAAAAATGGCCGCCTGTACCTGGGTACTTACGATGCCGGGCTTTACTCTTACGAAGGCGGGCAGATATATAAAATTGATGTGCCGTTCAACCCCGCGAACGTCATTACATCGATGAAGGTGCGCAATGGCTACGAGATCTGGTTAGGCACACGCGGGGCAGGCTTATGGAAGTATAATGGCTCGTTGTTCTGGCAGTATACGGCTCCGGCTATCTTGTCCAACTTCATCACTACCATGTATGTAGATGACTCTAACAGGCTATGGGTAGGCTTTGTAAACGGCGCTGCGTATATGCGCCGAAGCAAGTTTAATACCATCAATATGAAGAGCACTGCCGTGCAGGATTTTATATCGATAGGGGCGGACAGTATCCTGATGGCTACCAATGATGGCCTCAAGCTCTGGACTGCAGGTACCACTTACGATTTTAAGACTAACGCTGCACCCGATAGCTCCAATTCTCAATGCTTCGCACTACGCGGCCGTGAGCTATGGATAGGTACCAGCGATAATGGTGTAATACGCTATAATCTCGATACGCGTCAGTCGGAGATCGTCAATAAAAGTAATGGACTCCAATCTGACTTTATCTACAACATCATCAACGATGATAACGACAATATATGGGTAGGTACGGGCTATGGTATTCATCGCATATCTACCGTTGGCGATAGTACGCATATCAGCTTCTATGGCCGTGGGCAGGGCGTGGCCGGTATGGAGAGCAACCATAATGCGGTACTAAAGATGCCTGATGGTAGCATATGGTTTGGTACTACCAGCGGGGCCTTGCACTACAGCCCCAGCGCTACGGTAGTGAAGTCGCAGCCTACCAGCATTGTCATGCAGTCCATAAAGGTATTTGGCGAAAGCATTACTGATGACAAATGGTACGACAGTACTGACAATTGGTATAAGGTGCCTTATAAGCTACACCTGCCACACAAGAAGAACAACATCACCTTTACCTTCCAGGCTATATCGCTAAGCGGGTTGGAAGAGATTCGCTACCGTTACCGTATACAGGGCATAGATGCACCATGGTCCGACTGGTCGCCGGTGAATTCAGTTACCTTTTCTGCGCTGCCTCCCGGCAACTATAAGCTGATCGTAGAGAGTACAGCGGGTGATAAGATAGGCCGGCTGGAATATCCTTTTGAGATCGTTACTCCGTTCCATAAGACGGGCTGGTTCCGCATGGCGGTTATCGCAGCCAGTATACTACTGGGTATCGTGATACAGTACATCCTGAGCCGCCGCAGGCGAAACAGGGAAAGGCTGCTGGAAAAGCTGCGCCGCGAAGAGCAAAACAAAGTACGCCAACGTACTGCCGAAGACTTTCACGACGAGGTGGGCAACCGTCTTACCCGCATCAATGTACTGACCAATGTGCTGAAGAATAAGCTGGGCTACATGAACGCCGACACCAAGCGAATTCTTGAACAGATACAGGAAAATACGGCCCAGCTATACGGCGGTACCCGCGATATACTCTGGTCGCTGAAGCCCCAGAACGATAGCCTGGAGGAGATATTGCATCGCATACGCGACTTTGGCGGTGAGCTTTACCAGGATACCGAGGTAGAGTTTGAGTTTGTGGGTAACAACGAAGAAAAGTGGCCTCAATACAAACTACCTCTGGATGTGAGCCGCAACCTTATCATGATCTTTAAAGAGGCCATGAACAACTCACTGAAGTACTCGGAGGCTAACAAGACCAAGCTGGAAGTGACGATAAAGCCGCATGATGCCCTACAGGTAGTGTTCTCTGATAATGGTAAAGGCTTCGACCTGGACACCATGCAGAAAGGGCATGGCCTTGACAATATGCACATTAGGGCCAAACGCCTGGAGGGTAGGTTTTATATCGATACGCATCCCGGCAGGGGTACGATTATAACGCTGACGTTCCGGATGCCACCTAAGGGTCGGAAATAGTGCGTTTTTCAACGATGTGATGGCAAAAATAACTTCAAGGGGGTGAGGTAAATGAGCGGAAACTAAAGGAACTTTAAACAAATTATCGCGCCCATGAGCCGTGACCTGGACATCCGTGTAAGCATTATAGAAGACGACAAAACCATCCGTGAGGGCTATGCCTACCTAATAGGCCAGACCGAGGGTTATAAGGTGATCTCTACTTACCCATCCTTCGAAGATGCCGCTAAGAAGATAGCCCAGGACGACCCTGATGTATTGCTGCTGGATGTGGAGCTTCCCGGTATATCAGGCATAGATGCATTGCCCAAGCTAAAGAAACTGATACCGGAAACGTATATTTTGATACTGACGGTATATGAACAGGATATGCTCATCTTCCGTGCGCTGGGTAATGGTGCATCGGGCTACCTTACCAAGAATACCCCGCACGAAAAGATCATCAGCGCCATATACGAGGTAATGGAGGGCGGTGGCCCAATGAGTGCGCACATTGCTCGTATGGTCATCAAGTCTTTCCAGCGCAATGAGGCATCTCCGCTTACCCGCCGCGAAACGGAGATACTGGAGCAGATAGCCACCGGCAAAAGCCGCAAACGTATTGCGCAGGAGCTATTTATCGATCTTGAGACAGTAAAGTCGCACATCAAGAACATCTACCACAAACTGAATGTCCATTCAAAGGCAGATGCTATAAAGGCGGCGAAGGATAACAAATTTATCTAGTGCAGTCCTAAAGCGTCCTTATAGTTCGGAAAGGATAGCTTACCGTTATCGCCATAAGGCGCCTCTTCTTCGGCATGTGTTATATACATGTTGGTCAATGAAGTTGTAGCATTGGCAAACGCAGTATAGTCGCTTAGCGGAAAACTGCTCTTATTGGCCATATAGCAATAGAGGCTATCGGGTAGTTTGTCTTTATAAACAAGCTTCAGGTTCTCCAGCGATATATTGGTGCCGAGGTAAAATACCTTTACCCCTTTATTCTTCAGCACATAGCACATGTACAGCAGTATCAGGTCGAAGTGCTCACCTTTTGGCAAGAACAAGAGTGCTGTCTTAGCATCTGCTGCAACTGGTTTTGCATGTTCAATGCCAAGTATAAGCTTCCTGCGTATAGCGGTTACTGCAAAATGCGCCTCAATACTGGTATCTCTGTAAGATAGCGTCTCCGTTCGCTCAAGGAAAGAAATGATCACCTTCTCAATAGTAGCATCTATACCCCAGGCCATCATCGACTCGTCCAGCACAGCCTCAAGCTCATCTGTATTGCTGGCGTACATGTGCATAATAAGGCGATGCACGTTGAACCGCTGCCTCAGCGATTCAGACTTTATAGAAAGTATGCGTTGCCTTAATTCATCACCCCTCAGCTGCTGAAGCTTTGATATCTTATAGCCCTGATCGGAAAGCAGGCTGATATGTAGCAGCCGCTGTACATCGTCAGGTTGGTAGTGCCTGATGTTTCCACTCGTTCTTTGCGGGGTGAATATACTTTAGCGTTTCTCCCATGTCCGTATGGTGTGCGCTTTAATGTCCGAAAATCGTTCTAGCTCCTTAATCGAAAATAGTCTCATACCAGCTTGGCCTCTGGGTCATATATACGCAGCACTTTGGCAAGCAGATGTTAAAGAAATGCTTACGTGGTGCAACTGTTAAGCAATTTCCACAACAATTACTTCACATAAAAAAACGCTTAACCATTGTCGTATCGGCAATACTAAACATTAAACAACTGTGCGATTTTTTACAAAAGCTTGAAAATTTTGTTGTGCAGCATACAGGTAGTTGATACTATTATTCCCCAACTCTGGAAACACCAGAAATTTCAAAGAAATCTCATAAAAAATTTAATTTTCTACACTTCGGTGATAATCAGTGTAATCATTTTTTTTCTGTAGCATGTTTGGATAGCCTAAGGACAGGAACGTTAAGCAAGATGATTGGGCATAAAATACACGGCACTATAATTTCCGAATATCAAAAATCCGTTTCGCTTTTTTGTTCGTAACTGTACTCAGAAGGTAACTGACACCAAACTGATTTTTTACTCTAACCAATAATTTCTATGAAGAAAGACTTGCTTTCCGAGCTTGCTGCTGCCGACAATAAGACAGCTACGGCATTTTCGCGCAGAGGCTTCTTAGGCCTTACCGGTGGGCTGTTTGCCGCCGGCATTCTGCTCGACTCTTGTAACAAAGATAGCGATGATAACGGCATCGTTTTGGACGAAGACAAAGCTGTAAACCTGGGCAGTGGAGACGTAGGAATACTGAACTATGCCTATGCACTGGAACAGCTCGAAGCTGCATTCTACACAAAGGTTATCCAATCTCAGTATTCAGGCATCACTGCCACTGAAACAGCTTTGCTGACTGACATCCGCGACCATGAAGTAGGACACCGCGAATTCTTCAAGGCAGCACTGAATACCAACGCAATACCCGCATTGGAAGCAGATTTCGGCAGCATCGATTTTGGTAACAGGGCCAGCGTACTGGCTGCTGCCAAAACATTTGAAGACCTGGGCGTACAGGCCTACAACGGAGCCGGTAAACTGATCACAAGTGTAGATTACCTGTTGCTTGCAGGTAAGATCGTGTCGGTAGAGGCACGCCACGCTGCGTACATCCGCGATCTCATCAGTCCGGGTTCTTTTGCAGATAGCACCGTGATCGACGCTAACGGTCTGGATAAAGCACTGATGCCAAACGAGGTACTAGCTGCAGCTGCCAAATTTATCAAGACCAAGATCAACGCAAGCAATTTACCAACTCAATAAAAACCACAACAATGAACTTATCCAATATAATTAATGAAATAGCCAATTCCGATCCGGAATTCTTTGAGCGCACCAGCGAACGCAGAAGCGTGATAAAGAACTGGAGCCGCAAAATAGCATTGACTGCGATGCCATTTGCACTGGGCTCGTTGTTCAACAAGGCTTATGGTAAATCTACGGACCTGATCACAGATACGCTGAACTTCGCACTGACGCTGGAGTACCTCGAAGCGGAGTTCTACACAATGGCCGTTTCTATGTCTACATTCCCTACGGAGTCAGCAAAGAACGCGTTTATTACCATCCGCGATCACGAGAATGCACACGTAAACTTTTTGAAAACGGCAATAACGGCAGCCAATGGAACGCCGGTACCAAAACCCAAATTCGATTTTTCAGGTGGTAAGGGTTCGGGAACAGGTCCATTTGCTACTGCGTTTTCAAACTACTCGCTGCTGCTGACTGTTGCGCAGGCATTTGAAGATACAGGGGTGCGTGCTTATAAAGGACAAGCAGGCAACCTGATAACTAACAACGACGTGCTGACAGCAGCGCTGAACATCCACTCGGTAGAAGCACGCCACGCGTCGCATATACGCTGGATGCGCATGAACGCCGGCCAGACTGCTAACAAGCCGTGGATAACAGGCAAACAGTCGCCGGACCCGATGGTACAAGCTATTTATGATGGTGAAGACCTGGCAGTACAAGGTGGTGTTACGATAACAGGCCTTGGTGGTATATCTGCTAACGCAGCTACAGAGGCGTTCGACGAGCCACTGACCAAAGATCAGGTACTGAAGATCGTGGAGCCGTTCATCGTTCCATAGTATAATACTGGTTCTGTATAACCAGGGAGGTTGCAGCGATGCGACCTCCCAAATTTTACTATTCTACATAATAATTATAAAAACTCTTTACAATGACATTGCTCAACATTCAACCACAATTACTGATATCGATGCCGGGCGGCAGCGAGTGGATATTTATACTGCTGGCAGTAGTAGTACTCTTTGGCGGTAAAAAGATACCGGAACTTGCTAAGGGCCTAGGTAAAGGCATGCGCGAGTTTAAGAATGCAAAAGAAGGCAAAGAAACAGATGCTGTGCCTGAAATAGCAAAATCTACCGAACAATAATAACCGCGGCTTTACCAATACCAGCAATACATCGTGAGCATTATAAGAGCCATTATAGCAAAGAGCAAGAGCAGCCCCGATGGGGCCATGAGTGTAACCGACCATATAGAGGAGTTGCGCTGGCATATCATCAGATCGCTGCTGATGGTCATTGTGTGTTCGGTTGTTATCTTCTTCAATATCGAGTGGATATTCGACCGCATCATCCTTGGCCCGGCGCATGTCGACTTTGTGTCGTACCAGGCTATGTGCTCACTGGCTAGGCTGGTACATGTAGACGGCCTTTGTATGAAGCAGATCAATATGCAGTTTCAGAACACGGAGCTATCCGGCCAGTTCATGATGAGCTTTTCTTCTTCTTTTATCATTGGCTTTATCATCGCTTCGCCTTATGTGTTTTGGGAGATATGGCGGTTCATTAAGCCTGCCCTTACCAGTAAGGAGGCGAATGCAGCCAGCGGGCTCGTTCTATGGGCGTCTATATTGTTCTTCTCGGGTGTTTTGTTCGCCTACTTTGTAGTCGTGCCTTTCACGGTCAATTTCTTTGCGGCATATCAGCTCAGCCCATCGTTTGAGAATATCATCACCATGTCGAACTATTACGATACGCTGAATGATATGATACTGGGTATGGGGCTGGTATTTGAGTTGCCGGTGGTCGTTTATTTCCTGTCGCGCATAGGTATGCTGACGCCTAAGCTGATGCGTGAAAAAAGGAAATACGCCATCATCGTTATCCTGGTGCTGGCAGCTGTCATCACTCCGCCCGACTGGCTCTCGATATGGCTGGTGGCCATACCGCTTACCTTCCTGTACGAGGCGAGTATTAAGATCAGTGGTCGTGTATTGGCGAAAAAGGTTGCTTAAGTAACACTGATATAAAGTATTTTAGACGTGCAGTTGGTACACTGCATGTTATCGTATGCGTTTATTGCTTGTACTGTTTTGTACATTGTTGCATTTCATGGCATCAGCTCAGAGCTACATTGCTTACCAGCATGTCTTTAACCGTGTAGATGAAGATGTGTTGTCGGAAAGGCTTGAAGATGCAGTACCCAGACTTGATACAATCTTTCATAGCTACTCCTTTGTATACGCCAGGCATTGCATCAAAGCATTGCAGATAAGTTGTGCGCTTAATGATACCGTTCGTGCTGATGCATGGCTTACAAGGGCTTTTTTACAGGGGGTACCGCTTTGGGTCATCCGATCTAATAATATCACGAAAAAAGCGTTGGAATACATACCTTGTCAAAAGACAACCTTGCAAAAGGATAGTTTGCATACAATATACCGCTCTAAAATCAACACTGCACTTGCAGCCGAGGTAAACGAACTCCTTGTAAAAGATTATCATTATACACGTAAAGTAAATGATGGGTTCATATTGTTCCGGCACACACTGTATGGACTGCAATGGGTGCGAAACAACAAGAAGGAGTATAGGGAAATATCCCGTATAATAGGTGCTTATGGTTATCCAGGTGAGCGGCTGATAGGGCTTCCGCTAACGGAACAGGATTCTGCGAACAATGCCAGATTTGTACTTAATAATGGAATAGGGCTGGAGATGCAAGACAGAAGAGTATTTTTTATGCTGTTACACTACTACAGCAGCAGAGGCCGAACATTGAATGAAAAGCTATATTCCTGTATCGACAAAGGCGACTTGCCTGCTTACCAATACGCGCGTATCAATGATTACCTGGCATTGTACGGCAAACGATCGGAATACAAGGATGCTTCCTACTACGAATTTCATGATATTGAAGGCAATACGGATTCATTAAACCGAAAACGATTTTCAATAGGGCTCAATACCTTTGAACAACAAGAACGAAACAAAAGCGCCGAACTCCGTATGAGAAAGGAACGGAGCCTGAACGACCATGTCATTCTTGAGTGATGTAGCCTGCCGCGGTTTTTATATATCAGCTAATACCCGTTGCAATACGCTTTCCACGCCTTTATAATCCTGGAAGCCGCGTGCCAGCATATAGTATTTATCATCTTTTTGCATAATAGTGCAGGGAAAGCCTGTAATGCCCGCAGCCTGTACCCACTGAAACTCCTGCTGTGTGCCGTAGCGGCTTTCTTCTGAGTTCATAGTGGTAACAAACGCCTGTGCGTCGAGGCCAAACTCCAGCGCCAGTTCTTTATAGGTATTTTCTTCATTGAAGCTTTTGCCGTCTACGAATTGCTTGAGTTGAAGATGGTGGGCAAAGCCGAGTCCGCGTTCGGGCATTAATTGCTGAAAGGTATGGATGGCACGGCATGGCGGTTCTGAGTCGCTTATTTCAGTGCCTTTTCGTAGCAGGTCCAGGTACGGCTCGCCAAACTTTACGCCCGAGTATTCTTCTACCCTTGTGTACGCGCCTAGTATGTATTCGGCCATTACAGATACCGCCTTTACTCTTGCCCCGGTTATCATGCCGCCCGGCACTACTCTGAAGTTGAATTGGTCTTTATAGTTCTGTTGCAGTAGCTGCATTACAGGGCTAAAGCCATAACACCAGCCACAGAGCGGATCCATTACATATAGTATCGTAGGTTTCATTTCGTATAAGCTTGTTTGATAAAATAGAGTATAATGCCTGTGACGATGATGCCCAGCGCAATAGCAATGAATAAAATATCGCTCAGTACCAGTATAAACAGCCAGATAATGATGCTGATGATAGCAGGTATCGGGAATAGGGGCATCTTGAACGGTCTGTGCTCGGCAGGCTTATTGATATGCCAGGCAATAACGCCCACTGCCTGTGATACAAACTGTATCAGTATACGCATAGTGATGATGGCCGTGATCACTTCCTTCATCTTAAAGAGCAGGCTGAATATAAATGCCAATCCGCCAATAGCCAGTAACGACACATGCGGAAACTTATGCTTGCTGTGCACCCTGCCAAATATCTCAAAGAAGTCGCCATTCTGCGCAGCCGCATAGGGTACGCGTGAGTACCCAAGCAATACAGAAAAAAGGGAGGCTATTGCAATACATAGCACCAGCACCGTGGCTATCTGCCCGGCAGTATGGTTATAAATATGCTCGAAATAGGTACTGATGATAAATTCGGAGCCTGCTATCTGCTGCCAGGGTAATACACCTAGCAATACGGTCTGCATACTGAGGTACAGGATGGCGATACCTGTGATGGATATGAATATGCTGCGCGGTATGTTTCGCTCTGGGTCTTTTATCTCGGCACCCAGGTGGCATACATTGTAATAGCCCAGGTAAGAGTAAACCGACTTGAGCGACGCCTGCGCCAGTACTGTAAAGAACAAAGGTGATATGCTGCTGCTTGCTGAGCTATGCCAGTCGAATGCCTGTGCTGCGCTGAACTTTGGTAAGCCTGCCACTACCAGCCACAGTATAGTGCCAATAGTAATAACAGAAAGAACAATGGATAGCTTGCCGATGCTTTGGATGTTGCGATACAACAGGACGACCAGCAATATGACTAATCCACCGCTCACCATCTTTTGCTGCATAGTATCCAGCGGAATGAGGTAGGTAAGGTACTGCGAGAAGCCTATGGCACCGCTGGCTGCTACAAGGGGCGCCTGTATAATCGTTTGCCAAATGAACAGGAAGGCCATGAGCTTACCGCCTTTCCCGAACAGCTTTTGCAGGAACACATAGCTGCCACCTGCCTGCGGCCATTTGGCACCCATCTCGGCCCATACCATACCGTCCATATAGGCAAGCAGTGCGCCCAGTAGCCATGCCAGTATAGACATCGGTCCCTGAAATGCACTGACGATGAGCGGTATGGTAACGAACGGCCCGATGCCCACCATGTCTATCATATTGATAGCTGTAGCCTGGGTGAGTGATAGACCCCGCTCCAGGTGATTATCTTGCTTCAGTTCGTTTTGTCCGGTCATTATTTATGGTGCAAAGCTAGCATTGTATAGATGGTGCGCTATGGATATGTGCAATAAGGCTATGCCATATAATTATATCTGCAAATAGGAGCACATTAGAGGCGGCCTGATTTTTTTGCTTTTCCGGGTATGAGGATCATAGCTGTTTTGCTTTTGCTGATTGGCACATCATTGAATACCAATGCTCAGAAATACGATACGCTGGGCGCACGTCTTGAAAATTACTCCTACCCATTTGCGGTAAGCTATATGCGTACCAACGTACAGCAAACGCCTGTGGAACTGGCTTATATGGACGTGCAGGCTGCCAGGCCTAACGGCAGCACCGTTGTATTGATGCACGGAAAGAATTTTCCATCTGCCTACTGGAAGGGGACGATAGATGCCCTCACAGGTGCCGGCTACAGAGTGATAGCGCCCGATGCACTGGGCTTTGGTAAGTCTTCAAAGCCTATGGTGCAATACAGCTTCTCATTACTGGCCGATCTTACAAGACAACTGCTTGACACACTGAATATAGACAGAGCTGCGATCATCGGTCACTCGATGGGCGGTATGCTGGCCAGCCGTTTTGCGCTAAGTTACCCTGATAGGGTGACGGTATTGGTGCTGGAAGATGCGCTGGGCCTGGAGGACTGGCGTAGTAAAGGTGTTCCTTATCGTAAGGTAGATGAGTGGTATGCTGACGAAAAGAAAGCCAGCTACGGAAGTATTACCCAATACCATAAAACATCTTACTACCCTAAGTGGAAGCCTGAATACCAGGAGTGGATAGATGTGCAGTATGGCATGACGCGCAGCCGCATGGCCGATAACAATGCATGGGTGAGTGCCGTGACCTATGATATGATCTTCAACCAGCCGGTAGTGCATGAATTTGCTAACATAAAAGTGCCCACACTGGTAGTGGTGGGCACCGAAGATAGAACCAAACTAGCGAGGAATGCACCCGGACCCTTAGCCGAAAAGCTGGGCGACTACCGTGCACTTGGCAAACAAGCTGCTAATGCAATCCCAGGCGCAAAGCTCATATCGTATGAAGGTGTAGGCCACCTGCCACATCTCGAAATCCCTGGTCGGTATCATAAAGACCTGATAGAATTTCTGGACAAGAAGCAGTAGCAGGGTTACGCATCTGCTGTCTCGCCATCAAATGCCCGCTGTAGTGCAGGTATATCTATTTTGCGCATTTTCATCATGGCCTGCATGGCGCGTTGCGCGCGTTTGCCATCTTTGTCTTTGAACATTTGTATCATTGCACGCGGAATAATTTGCCAGGACAGTCCGAAGCGGTCCTTTAGCCAGCCGCACATCTGCTCCTGTCCGCCTTCCGATAGCTTGTTCCAGTAGAGGTCTACTTCTTCCTGGCTATCGCAATGAATAACAAAGGAAACGGCTTCTGTAAACTTATACATTGGCCCGCCGTTGATCACCGCAAATTCCTGGCCTTCTATTTCGAACGAAGCGGTCATCACGCTGCCTTCCGGGCCGGGTCCCATAGGGCCATACCGTACAATGTCTTTTACTTTTGAGTTCTTAAAAAGCGATGTGTATAGTTGTATAGCTTCTTCTGCATTATTATCGAACCAGAGAAACGGCGTTATCTTTTGCATAGCATTGTTATTTAGTTGTTCAGTATCGTGTTATCACTGCAAACATAGTGACAGACGGCTGTAAGTGCAGGTGCATTTACGGCATTTATCGGGCGTATTCCGCCAAAAGATTAATCCAGATTTTTGATCCAGAAGTTCAGGTTGCCCTGCTCTTCGGTGTGTGCCAGGTAATAGCCCCATGGGACTGCTTCATTTGCAGCGTGGTAAGTGACGATCTTCGTGCCCGTCGGCATCGCTCTTAGCTTGTGTTGCAGCTCTTGTAAGTATTGCTCATACATCTTTTCCGATCCCGTTATCGCTTCATCAATAGGTAGCGAATCGTCTATGTTTTCGTAAAAGGAATTGAAAAAATAGAATCCTGTGTATGTTGAGAAGTCCAGCTCCGTAAAATTGCTGTGTATGAAAGACACATTATCGAGCGCCAGTTTCTCTTTTGCCTTCAGTGCATGGTTTATCAATGTCTTTCTCTGTTCTACACCGTGGAACGTGGCATTGGGATGATAACACGCTGCAGCCAGGCAAAACTTACCTGCCCCACTACCGATGTCTAATATTCTGGCACCATCGCATGCGGTAAGGAACGCTGCGGCTTTCTGGGCAATGTGCAGCGGTGTCCAGTGGGTTTTTGCCAGCTTCTGTATCTTAAAGGGGTATAGCTGGTTGAAATTAACGTCGCTTTGCAGTAGTAAAGCCCGGTGTTGTATGCCATTGCCAGCTTCTGTCATCATCACAATATCGCATAAATTGAGCGTACTTATTTGAAAGCCTTTAACGGGGTTGAAAATCTTAACTTTGCGGCTGAAAATGTCAAAGGTGTCCGAATCAAAACCATCGCTTATTATTAGCCTCTTCCGGATGAAATGCCCTGTATGCAGGAAAGGCGATGTGTTTGTCAACAAACGCATCTTCCCACTGGGTAGCTGTGTAAAGATGCGCAATAACTGCAACAACTGCGGCGAAAGGCTGATCTACGAAACCAATAATGGCCCGGGTATAAATTATGCCCTTACCGTTATGATCTTCTTCCTGAATATCCTTTGGTACTGGCCCATATTCGGCATGTCTTATAAGGACAACAGCGTTTATTATTTTCTCGTTACCTCTATCGTAGTTGTCATCCTGCTGCAGCCATGGCTTATGCGGTTTTCGCGCATTGTGTATCTGTACTTATTCTTCGGCTTCAGGGAGTAACGGTCAGTTCCGCCTCTTTGGCATTATTCTAATGGGACAGTAGTATCATCTTAAAAAGCTAATACTGCTGTTGCTATGACGGAAGACCTTTGGTACAAGAATGCCATTATCTATAGCCTCGACCTGGAAACTTTTATGGATGCCAATGGCGACGGCATTGGCGATTTTGAAGGGCTTTGTAACCGGTTGGACTATCTGCATACGCTGGGCATCAATACTATATGGCTGGCGCCTTTCCAATCGACACCTAACCGAGACAATGGCTACGATATAAAGGACTATTACAGCGTAGACCCGAGGCATGGCAGTAATGGCAGCTTTGTCGACTTTATGCACCAGGCCGAGCGCAGGGGTATCCGCGTGATCATTGACCTGGTAGTAAATCATACCTCAGACAAGCATCCCTGGTTCCAGTCGGCCCGCAAAGACAAGAACTCTCCTTATCGCGACTGGTATGTATGGTCGGAGAAGAAACCCGAGACCTGGAATGAAGGAATGGTATTCCCAGGTGTGCAGAAATCGACCTGGACCTACGACAAAGAAGCCGGAGCTTGGTACCATCACCGCTTTTACGAGCATCAGCCAGACCTGAATACCGACAACCCCGAAGTGCGAAAGGAAATTGAACGTATCATGGGTTACTGGCTGCAGCTGGGTGTAGCGGGCTTCCGTGTAGACGCTGTACCGTTTATGATAGAAACGATATCTACCGAGAAAAAGGTAAAGCCTAAAATGCACTTTGAGTACCTGCAGGATATCAGGCGATTTTTGCAGTGGCGCACCCGCGATGCCATATTGCTGGGTGAGGCCAATGTACTACCTAAGGAAAGCATCAAATACTTTGGTGACGAGGGCGAGGGTATACACATGATGTTCAACTTCCTGGTAAATCAGCATACATTCTATGCACTGGCAACGGGCGATATAGCGCCACTGGTAAAGACATTGGAAGACACCAGGGTGGCATCGCCAACGTCGCAATGGGCGCAGTTCCTGCGCAACCACGATGAGCTGGACCTGGGCAGGCTAACGGAAAAACAAAGAGAAAAAGTATTTGAGCGTTTTGGCCCCGAAGAAAATATGCAGCTATACGGCCGCGGCCTCAGGCGCCGTCTGAACCCTATGCTGGGTAGCAGGCAGCAGGTGGAGCTGGCCTATAGTCTTATGTTCTCACTGCCCGGTACTCCGGTGATAAGGTACGGCGACGAAATAGGCATGGGCGATGACCTGACGCTGAATGAGCGCGATGCCGTGCGTACGCCGATGCACTGGTCGGGCAACAGGCAGGCGGGCTTCTCGCAGGCAGCTAAACTGGTGCATCCGGTTATAGATGTCGGGCCATTTAGTTATCAGCATGTCAATGTTTCGGATCAGCGCCGCAGCGAGGGCTCGTTGCTCAACTGGATGATGCGTATCATACAGCTACGAAAGGAATGCCCCGAAATAGGCACGGGCGAATGGGTGGTGCTGGATACGAAAGTGGCAGGCGTACTGGCCTTGCAGTACACCAGAAAGGAGAAGGTGCTGATCGTGCTGCACAACTTTAATAATAAGCCAGCCGAGGTAACGCTGACACTCAAGATAGATGACACCAGCCAACTCACCAACCTGCTCGATCATCATGAGACCTTTACCAATAAAGGCCGTAAACGTACCGTGACGTTAGAAGCTTATGGTTATAGATGGTTGAGGGTAGGGTCGCCGGATGATATAGTGTAGTGCGTGGTGGGTAGGGGTAATTTTATCTCGATGCGTTATAGTAGCGAAAGAATGATTACCTATGAAGAAGTTGATTTTATCTGCGCTTACTGTTTTTTGTACCATTGTTGCTTTTGCGCAGGGATTCTCCCTTGCTACCCGCGAGCCGCTGCGTAGCCAGCAGCAAGAGCTAAAGGCCAGGGGCCGTATGGGCATATTGATAAAGCAGAAGCTCACATTCGGAGACTACCGCACTACCATGGTGAAACGCTCTGCTATACAGAAATGGGCGGGAGTCAACGGCTTCCCTGGTATGATATGGACGGAGCATATGCACGGCAGGCAGTCGATACACTTCCGCCTGACGGATGAAAAATATACCAGCGATGTAATGACTGTGAGCCGTGTGGCGGCTAACGATCTGCTGCTGGGCACTGCCCGCGGCGGACAAAAACGGCTACCGGGTTCCATTCTATCGCTTTATAAGCAAACAGATATCTACCAGAATAATTATTCGGTGTCGATCGTGACCAAAGAAGGCGACGAGCCCTGGGAGCTGTTCCTGGATAACAATGAGGCGCAGATACGCCGCAAGCACCCGGCAGGTTACCTTACCCGCGGCGATGAATACTATACAATAGAACCTGTATGGCAGGTGCAAAGTAAAAATGGCCGCATTGGTGATATGCCATTTGGCAGTGCAGGCTTTGAGATAGTGAATAAGGACGGTGATGTGATGGCAGCAGTATCGCTGATAGATAATGGCCGTGTGTACCTCGGGCCCGGCAGCGATGAGGAAAAATTCCTCTTCGCAAATGCCTGCGCTGCACTGCTGCTGCAAAGCAATGTAGCAGACTAGGAGAAGGGTTTATAGAGAAGAGGCATTGGGCTGCTTATAAGATGCGGCCCAATGCTGATAATGCTACAAGGATGCTGATGACGAAACCTGCTATTGCAAAGCCTTTGTTGTGGCGGTCAAAACCTTTAACACCATAGTAGATACCAATGCCTGCCGGTATCAGCGCCAGCAGTGGAAACAAAATACCACCAACAATGCCTCCAAGCGCCAGTAGTGCCAGTCCTACCATACTTAGTATAAAGGAAAGTACACCGGGGTCACTTTTACCTTTAGCTTTTATTCCTTCAAATTCAGGCGCTGCCTGCACATTAGCCGAAAAGGGGCTTGCTACAACGGGAGTAGTAGTTGCCGCCACCGCGTTATTTACTACGATTTCATTTACTGCCGTTTGTTGGATGGGAAATGCAGCATAAGATGCCGTGTTGGTCAGGGAAAATGCCATCAGCAGGCAAATGGCTGTTTTGAGTTGTGTCAGTTTTCTCATATCTAATTCTTGATTTCGTGTGGCAATTTATTACTTATACTGCTAGCCATTCCGAAGCTCTTACACGTTAATTATGCTGTAAAATGTATCGCTCTGAAAATCAGTTTCTATGCGCGATTAAAAAATTATTCCAAGGTAGAGTTCGGCTAAGTATAGAGATTTTAAATAGTCAACTATTAGAAAACTATAATTGCGGATAATTATTGTCCGTAATTTTGTTTGCAAATCAATTAAAAAATGAAATCACGTATCGACTATTCTAAAGCAGGCAATATGCACAAGGGCATCCAGCATGTATTTGCACTGTCGCAATACACGCAAAAGACGGTAGATCCAATTCTGCTGCACCTTATTGATATAAGAGTATCGCAAATAAACGGATGTGCGTTTTGCCTTGACATGCACACGCAGGAGGCCCAGTACGAAGGCGAGGATAGAAGAAGGATAAATACCGTTGCTACCTGGCAGGAATGCGCTTGGTTTTCAGACAAAGAAAGGGCTGCGTTGGATTGGGCGGAGTCAGTTACCTTATTATCAGAAACACATGTGCCGGATGCGGTATTCGAAAGGCTACAGGCGCATTTTAGCGAAGACGAGATCATCGACCTGACATTGGCAGTTGCTACCATCAATACCTGGAACCGGATAGCGGTAAGCTTCCGCACGGTACCGGGCGCTATGGACGAATACATCAGCAAGCGCTACGCTCATAAGGCGGCAACAGTTTGATATAAGTATTAGAGATTATCAAGTGCTATCATTGATAGCACTTTTTCTATTTTTGAAGTATGCAACTAAGCAATCAGGTAGAGTGGGCCATACACTGTGTAGTAATGCTGGGCCATATGCCCGATAGGGCGACTGTGCCGGGCATGGTGATGGCGGAGTTCCATGCGGTACCTAGGGAGTATTTAGGAAAGGCGCTGAGGAAATTATCGGCTGCAGGAATTGTAGTTGGCGGAGTAGGACCTAAAGGCGGATATAAACTGGCAAAACCGGCTAAAGACATTACGCTGTTGGATGTTGTTGAAGCAATAGAAGGCAAAGAGCGAGCCTTTCAATGTACCGAGATACGCCAGCGTGCCCCTGCTGCTCATCTAGTAAAAAAGTTTACACCCATATGCACTATTGCAGCGGCGATGTATGAAGCGGAAGAAGCCTGGAAAAAAGTATTACGCAGTCATACCATAGCAATGGTGATAGGCAGGGTAGAAAAGGTATCAACACCAGAAGTGCAGGCGGCTAATGCAGAGTGGATAATGGGGAGGATTGGGTAGTTTATTAGTAATATACGTCTTCTTCGTCGCCCTTCCCTGAACCTTTATTCTTTTTTATAAACTTGACTATATCTGTTATTGAATGGCCTTTGAAGAGCCCATGACCAATCCAAACATCTTCTACAGCTTTGAGCTTGCCTGGCTTGAATCCCTTGTTCTCCAACTTAAGAAGCATTAGATGTTCGCACGTCCACATACCCCCGGTTCTGTACATGATCAAAAAAATGTCGTTTAACGTATTAGTCGCGAATAATACCAATTCACTGTCAGGTCTATTAGGTAAAAATGCGCAGCTTGAGTTCCAGGCTTCGCCGGGATTAGCCATGGTGTCTAACAGACATTCTACTGTTCCCTTGATGTAATGGGGCATCATATGTTTATCACGGCTGATCGTATAAGAATCTTCCTTCAGGCGCTTAACGAAATATTCTAAGTTGGCATTAGTTACAATTCTCTTTTTGTTGATTGGTACGTTGCAGTCTCTATCTTGACCCCGCGCCGACGTTATACCCCCAAGAAGAAATAATAATGATATAATAAGCCTCATCTTAAGAGGTGTTAGATGTTTAGTAAAGATAAGGCGAGGAAAAATACCATAAACAACAAAGGCTGCAATCGCAGCCTTTATAATGTTTAAGCACCATGCTTGTCTTTATCTCTCGAATTTGGCTTTCTACCGGCCTTATTCGTGCGTTCTTTATATGTTACTTCTTTACGCTCCCGGCTATCCAGATTGTCCCTTATCTCAGGTTTCGGGATATTTGTTGGGCCTTGTTTGCTTTGTCTGTTTTCCTGCGCTCTTGAACCTTTCATCGTCATAACAATTTGTTGCAAAGACAAGTATGAAAAAAGTGAGCCAGGAAAGGCCCGTCAACGCTCTGAAAGGGGAATCTTAACATTTGCTTACAGCCCCCTCCGCGCCCTAAAGGGGGAACTTTATTATTTCTGTAAAACAAAGAAGGATGGCCTAAGCCATCCTTCCGATATATTAACCTTGCCTCCCCCCTTTAGCGGGCTGGGGAGCTTTACTTTACTTCCTCATACTCTGCATCAGCTACACCGCCATCGTCGTGGCCTGCAGATTGCTGTTGAGCACCGCCCTGGTTGCCATCAGCGCCGCCTTGTGCATTGTAGATGTGCTGGCTTGCTGCCTGCCATGCTGCGTTCAGGTCTTCCATGCTCTTGTCGATGCCTGAGATGTTCTCAGAAGCTTTAGCTTCTTTCAGTGCATTCAGTGCCGATTCGATAGTAGATTTCTGATCGCCCGGTATTTTATCTCCGTATTCTTTCAGTTGCTTTTCGCTATTGAAGATCAGTCCGTCAGCCATGTTGATTTTCTCAACACGCTCACGTACCTGGTTGTCCGCTTCTTCGTTGGCTTTAGCCTCATTCTTCATACGCTCGATCTCGTCTTTGCTCAGACCGCTACCTGCTTCGATACGGATGTTCTGTTGCTTACCAGTACCTTTATCTTTCGCAGTTACGTGCAGGATACCATTCGCATCAATGTCGAATATTACCTCTACCTGCGGTACGCCGCGCGGTGCAGGTGGTATACCATCGAGTATGAAACGGCCCAGCGATTTGTTGTCTTTAGCCATTGGGCGCTCACCTTGTATCACGTTGATCTCAACGCTAGGCTGGTTATCGCTGGCAGTAGAGAATACCTCGCTCTTCTTAGTAGGGATCGTTGTGTTCGATTCTATCAGGCGGGTCATTACGCCACCCATTGTTTCGATACCCAGTGAAAGCGGAGTAACGTCGAGCAGCAGTACGTCTTTTACATCACCTGTAAGTACGCCACCCTGTATCGCAGCGCCAATCGCTACAACTTCATCCGGGTTTACGCTCTTGTTCGGCTTCTTGCCAAAAAACTTCTCTACTACTTCCTGTATCTTAGGTATACGTGTAGAACCACCTACCAGTATCACTTCGTCTATTTCGCTGGTGCTCATACCGGCATCTTTCAATGCACGGCGGCAAGGCTCCAGTGTACGCTCTATCAGGCTGTCAGCCAGTTGTTCGAACTTAGCGCGTGTCAGTTTGCGCACCAGGTGTTTAGGCACACCGTCAACCGCTGTGATGTAAGGCAGGTTGATCTCTGTTTCCTGCGAAGAAGACAGCTCGATCTTAGCTTTTTCAGAAGCCTCTTTCAGGCGCTGCCAAGCCATCGGGTCTTTGTGCAGGTCTACGGCTTCGTCTTTCTTAAATTCGTCAGCCAGCCAGTCCATGATCACTTTATCGAAGTCATCACCACCCAGGTGCGTATCACCGTTGGTCGATTTTACTTCAAATACGCCATCGCCCAGCTCCAGTACCGATACGTCGAACGTACCACCACCAAGGTCGAATACGGCTATCTTGCTGTCTTTATGTTGCTTGTCAAGGCCATAAGCCAATGCTGCTGCAGTAGGCTCATTGATGATACGGCGTACATTTAGGCCGGCGATCTCGCCTGCTTCTTTAGTAGCCTGGCGCTGTGCATCGTTGAAGTATGCCGGTACGGTAATAACCGCTTCGCTTACTTCATAGCCCAGGAATTCTTCAGCTGTTTTCTTCATTTTCTGAAGAGTCATTGCTGATATTTCCTGTGGCGTGTACATACGTCCGTCGATGTCAACACGCGGCGTGTTGTTGTCGCCTTTTACAATTTTGTATGCATTGTGCGTCATTTCGCCTGTCACTTCGTCGAAGCGGCGGCCCATATAACGCTTGATGGACATAATAGTGTTAGAAGGGTTGGTGATGGCCTGACGTTTTGCAGGATCACCTACCTTACGCTCGCCATTTTTCAAGAAAGCCACAATTGAAGGCGTGGTGCGGCGACCTTCATCGTTCGCGATAACTACAGGTTCGTTGCCCTCCATTACCGCTACGCAAGAGTTGGTCGTTCCTAAGTCAATGCCAATGATCTTTGCCATAGTAAGTTTTTATTATTTATTTATTTGTGTTGTTTACAAGTTTTGTAAAGAAGACTAGTCAATTGATATGCCATTTGGTACGGGTCGGTAATAATGGCAGTTTTACTGTCATTCTGAAATAAAAATGCCTTAATGAACTAACATTAAGGCATTTTAAATGTATAAGACGTGTTATAATGACAAATAGTACGTCTATTTAATAATATTTAGCGGACTGGTTACCGGATTCTTTATCAGTGAATCGATTGTTTGTGCAGCAATATTGTAGTTGAGGTAGAAATTATGCGAGCGGGATGCCATCAGGCCAACCGTATTTGCGCCTTTGATATTGGTAAATACGGGTCTGATCTGGTCGTTGGTGATACCGCCTTGTCCGTTGGAAACCAATTCGTACTGGTATAGTTCATTACTACCTGCATACAACAGGAAGTCAACATACCCCATTTTTCTCCTGATGTTGCTGTTGGGAGGTGGGCCTATCGATTCCGCCAGGAAACTATAGAATTGAGAATTCACCACTTCCAGCCTGAGCGATTCTCCTGTAGCCAGTATTCTGCCAAGGGTCATATCAACATGCCTTTTTGTTGAGTCATTTGTCACCACGTTCAGGTCGGTATAGTTAAAGCGGATGATTACCTCATAGTACTTGGCGTTCGCTGTCTTCTCTATATTCAGCGCAAATTTTGAGCTGGAACGGGCGAAGAACATTTCATAACCCAGCATTAATGTACGGGTATATATCGTACCTACTATCGGTATCTCAGACGAGTCTACATTGCCGGTCAGGTTATTGGTAATAACTAGGCGGTATGTTTTATTGGAGTCAAGCTGCGTCTTAACCTTGTATCCATTGTTCGGATTCTGGAAGAAGCCCTGGTCATTAGCTGGTGGGTCTTTTTGATATCCTTCCTTTGCAAGGTCAGGTATTTTCTCAAGAGGTAGTGTTCTGATAATTTGTTTGGCGGCCGAAATCTCTCGGACAACTACCGAAATGTTGTTGTAATAGCTGGAGTCCGACACTTTCGACATATCCAAAGCGCTTTTCTTTTCGTCGAGGAACGCCTTTTGGATACGTACGTAATGGGCGGTATCGTCCTTATCCCAAATACCATAAACTACTGTTACATCTTTATAGGGTGCTGCTACTTCAAAATCTTCGGAGCAAGACGCCATGCCCAGCATAGCAACAGCAGCCAAAGACAGGATATTTTTTTTCATATATACTTGTCGGTCAGAGACGGACAAAGATAGGGGATTAGGTGAAAGATTACAGAACAGGGCAGGGTGATTTGTTATTATGATATTTTGTTGACAATGTTTGCTGCCATCATTCGCCCGGACTTCGTAGTTATAAAAAGCTATTTTTGCCACAAAACCAACCGATAGATGACACTTGCGCTGCAAATAAAACATGCTGTAGAGGATGCGCTGAAGAACCTTTTTCCAGAGGCAGATATACCTGCTTCGTCTATTACTATTAACCTTACCAAGCCCGAATTTAAGGGCGACTATACCATAGTTTTATTCCCCTTTGTAAAGCTGCTGCGACAAAAGCCCGATGCACTGGGCACTACGATCGGCAACTACCTGCTGGAGAGAACCCAGCTTTTCTCTGGCTTTGACATCGTAAGCGGCTTCCTGAACATGACCGTGAAGGATAGTTATTGGGTGTCTTTCCTGCTCAATGAGTTTAACAATACCAGCTATGGCGAAAAACCAAAGCAGGATAAGCGTATTATGGTGGAGTACTCATCGCCCAATACCAATAAGCCGCTGCACTTCGGGCATATGCGTAACATCTTTTTAGGTTTTGCGGTATCGAACGTGCTTCATGCTAATGGGTACCAGGTAGTAAAGGGCAACCTGATAAACGACCGTGGTATACACATTTGCAAATCGATGCTTGCATGGGAGCGCTTCGCGGGTGGTGCCACGCCTGAAACGGCCAACGTAAAAGGTGACCACCTGGTGGGCGACTATTATGTAAGGTTCAATGATGAGCTGAATAAGCAAATAGCGCCGCATCTGGATGCTGTTCTTAATAATAGAACAGTTCCTGATGTACTGAATGATGCAGAAAAAGCTAAACTGGCGCCGCTTATGGCAAAGCTGGATTCTGCAGATGCAGAAGAACTGAAAAAAACAAAATCGGGCATCAAAGACATATTTGTAGCTAATGCGGAGCTAACAAAAGCTGCGCAGGAAATGTTGCGTAAATGGGAGGCAGGCGATGCCGGAGTGCGCGAGCTGTGGCAGCGTATGAATGGATGGGTGTATGAAGGCTTTGAGGGAAGCTATAAGCGCCTTGGGGTAAGCTTCGATAAGATGTACTACGAGAGCGATACTTACCTGCTGGGTAAGGCGATCGTAGAGGAAGGCTTGCAAAAAGGTGTACTCTTTAAAAAAGAAGATGGCTCGGTATGGATAGACCTGACGGACGAAGGTCTCGATCAGAAGTTACTGCTCCGCGCCGATGGTACATCGGTATATATTACGCAAGACCTGGGTACAGCGAAGCTGAAATTCAATGATTTTAAGCTCGACCAGTCGGTATATGTGATAGCTGATGAGCAAAACTACCATATGCAGGTGCTGAAGCTGATACTGAAAAAGCTGGGTGAGCCTTGCGCTGATGGTATCTATCACTTATCGTATGGCATGGTAGAGCTACCAACGGGTAGGATGAAGAGCCGTGAAGGTACCGTGGTAGATGCCGACGATATGATGGACGAGATGATAGAGCTGTCGCGCAAGCAAACGGAGGAAGCTAATAAGACTGAAGGTTTTAGCGCGGAAGAGTTGGAAAAACTTTATGAGACCATTGGTATGGGGGCCTTGAAGTTCTATCTGCTAAGGGTAGATCCCAAGAAAAAGATGGTATTCGATCCTAAGGAATCTATCGACCTGCATGGGTTTACGGCTACTTTTATACAATATTCTCATGCGCGTATATGTTCAATTTTGCAAAAGATTGGTGTACCATTGTTGCCTAATAGCACGACATTCCAGTCATTTGTATTGACAGAGGAAATAACACCGGCGGAAAAGAAAGTTGCTATTATGCTGGAACAATATCCGATGATATTGGATGCTGCTGCTGTAGAACTTAATCCTTCAATAATATGCAACTATACATTCCAGCTAGCGCAGGAATTCAATTCATTTTATGATATACACAGCATTTTAAAAGCTGAGAATGAAGAAAAAAAGCAACTAAGATTGATGTTAGCGATTATGACAGCGCAGATTATGCGTTCGGCCATGCAGTTGCTCGGCATCAAGCTACCTGAGAGAATGTAGTTGAAATATTTAAGTACTTCTCAGTGATGGGGCCTCAGCTTTTGAGGCCCTTTTTGCTGGCACCCAGGCAGCTAACAGCCCTACGATAATTATGGTAACCAGTATCAGCACAAAGTCCTGCCATTGCATCGTTACGGGATAGGCTTCTATTATAAAAGAGCCCTGCATCTTTATCCATTGGAAATGCTGCTGACCCAGGCAAAGCGCTGTACCGAGTAATAAACCTGCAACACCGCCCGTCATCGACCAAAGGATACCTTCTGAAACAAATATGCTACGGATGGTAGATGGCTGGGCGCCCATGGTGCTGAGTATAGCCATGTCCTTTCGCTTTTCCAGCACCAATAGCGATAAGGCACCTATCATATTGAGGGAGGCGATCAGCAGTACGAGCAATAGTATCGCATACACCGCCCATTTCTCTGTACGCATTACCATATATAGGGTGCGGTTTTGCTCAAATCGGGTCTCTATTTTGTATTTCTGGCCCAGCGCTTTTTCCAAGTCTTCTTTTACGTCTTCGGCGTCCTCGCCATCTTTCAGGCTTAGCTCCAGCGACGAGAACTGCCCTTCGGCCTGCATCAAGTTCTGCACCAGGTCGAGCGACGCAAGTAAGTACCGGCCATCAAACTCCTCCTGCACCTGGAATATACCATCAGGCTTCAGTTTTAATGACTGGAAAGCACTCTGCGGGTCGAGTGTCAAATTGTCGGACTTGGCGTTAGGGTAATACAGCGTCAGTATGCTGAATACATTATGTACATCCAGCCCCATCTCATTGTGCAATTGCATGCCTACAATAGCCGTAGGTGCAGGGTAGGCCGTTACCGAATCGCTGCCATCTATCAGGAAGGGGCGTATGTTGTTTACATCAAAGTATTTCCGGTCGATGCCCTTTACGGTAGCTACCCGCTGCTCGTCGTTGCTGTTCAGCAATATATTATCTTCCAGCACATAGCTGATGTCTTTTATCCCCCTTACCTGCTGTATACGCAGTCGTTCTTCTTCTGTTATAGGAAAGAATTTTCCTTTCACCGCCGTGATGCGTAGCTCGGGGTAAAACGCTTTGTACAGGTCGCGCACCAGCAGCTCAAAGCCGTTAAATACCGAGAACAGCACGATCATGGCACAGGTGCCTATAGCAATAGCCACCATGCTGATGCGCGATAGTATCGGCACTGCATTAGCGCTCCTTTTGCCGCGCATGTAGCGCCAGGCAAGCTGCCATACCAGTGTGCGGTTCATCTATTCTTGCTCGGGTGATTGTTCGCGGGCAGCGCGTTCGTCGTTTATTTTCTTGAACAGCTCTTCCATCTTGAAGACGTAGTCCAGCGTATCGTCGGCATAGTAGGTAAGCTCGGGTACACGGCGCAGTTGGTTCTTCACTTTTTGCCCCAGCAGCTTCCTTAGCTCCCAGCCGCGCTCTTTTATGTCGTGCAGCATTTTTGCCGGGTCCTTTATCTGGAAGAAGCTTAGATACACACGCGCCTCCAGCAGGTCGGGCGTTACCATTACCTTCGAGATGGAAATCATCCCCCCGTCCACTACGTTAAATCCTTCTTTCTGAAAAACAGCGCTCAGTTCCTCCATTATCAGCTTGCCTACCTGTTTTTGTCTTTTGCTTTCTTCCATTGCACGTATTTAAAATCACGTAAAGGTAATCAATTGGCTACTCATGGCTATCGCATCTTGTGCGCCATAAAATTTCTTTTAGTATTTTCGTAGCCTCAAATAGTTATAAATGTATAAAAAACTATCTCTGCTGGCAGGCCTTGCCGGAATTGTGCTGATGACCTCCTGCGAAGAAAAAGGGCCGATCATAGAGCTGGAGCCGCGCGAACCGGCTGAGGATACTACTTATGTAGGTACTGTGGGCACCGTTCAGCCCAAGAAGATACTGATAGAAGAGTTTACAGGTGCTACCTGCCCGAACTGCCCGGATGCGCAGGTGATGCTCAATAATTTTTCGGCGCAGAACCCGGGTAGGTTGGCTATAATGGCCGTTCACGTGCTGAACGTGTCACAGACAAGGCCTGTAAAGGGTGCTAAATATGACTTCCGTACACAGGATGGTACCGATGCTGCTACTACCTACTACGGAGCCATCAACAACCTGCCCAATGCCGGTATAGACCGCACAAAGAGCCTGGCTGGTGACATGCAGCAGCCAACGGGTGCATGGGGCAAGTCGATAGAAGACCGCCTTAAGCTGTCAGCGACCGTGAACCTGGATGTGGCTAGTACTTACAATGCGCAAACACGCATGGCTACTATAGAAGTGAAAATAGCCTATAACAAGGCTATGGAAGGGCAGCAGTTCCTGTCGCTTGCACTGGTAGAGGACGGAATGATAGACAAGCAGGATAAGACAGGCGTTGTGGTAGAAGATTATGTTTTTAACCACGTGCTGAGAGATTATATTACTTCTCCCGTAGGTGTAGCCTATCTTGGGTCAACAACAAAAGAAGCCGGCCGTGTATATATCCGTAGGTTCAAGTACAAAGTGGAGGATGCCCGGGTAGCTGAGAAATGTCACCTCATAGCATTCGTGCATAGCAATAACGGTGAGAATAAAGAAGTACTGCAAGCCGCAGATGCCCACCTCACAGGAAAGTAATTACTACGATTATTAATATATCTTTACAAAACCTTGCCCTGTGCAGGGTTTTGTTTTTCCCGTGCATCCGACACTGAAATATTCCCTGTATAAACATGGACTTTGGCTAATGCTGCTGGCGATGGTATGGGCGTGCGCAGGACATATAGCTTGGGATGGCATTCGGAAAGTGCATTACATATCAGAACAGGGGGAAGCAGCGAGCGATACCTTGAGTATATCGCTCACTGATATAGCAAAAGATGTAGTGTGGGTAGAGGAGCATGAGATTAAGTATAAGGGAAGGATGTTCGACATTAAAACCCAAAGCCGGAATGATGGTGTGCTCACCCTTACCGGGCATTTCGATGAACGGGACGATAAGCTGTTTAATGTACTCGATTCGCTGTTTGGCGAAGACGAAGAAGATAACGATGCACATGGCAAGCGGGTGAACATCTGGCTATGCGAAGCCATAATGCCCGAAGCCAAAGCCACGCTGCCAACTGTATATTACTGGGTAGATAAATTAAAAATGCACTTCGCACAATCGTGTGTGCCTTTGTATGAACCCGCAGCGCCATTCCATCCACCGATAGCTGGTGTAGTCTACAGCTAATTCCTATTTACACACGTTAATTACTCAATCTAAACTTTTTACATGCAAGTTAGACTTACAGCGCTATGTCTATGCGCCAGCGGTATGCTTGTACCTGCAATGGCGCAGGACTCGCTGCATACCATAGGCCTCGATGAGACAATCATCTCCGCCAACAAATTTGAAGAGAACAAAAAGAACATTGCCCAATCCATACAGGTCATCAACCGCAAGCAAATAGAATGGATGATGCCGCAGACATCAGCTACACTGCTGGAGCAGACGGGCAATGTATTTGTACAGCGCAGCCAGGCAGGCGGCGGCAGTCCCGTGCTGCGTGGCTTTGAAGCCAGCCGCGTGTTGCTGGTGGTTGATGGCGTAAGGCAGAACAACGCCATATACCGTGCGGGCCACCTGCAAAATGTTATTACCATCGATAACAATATCCTGGATAGGGTGGAAGTACTCTACGGTCCATCATCTACGCTATACGGCAGTGATGCACTTGGGGGAGTAGTGCTGTTCAATACCAAAAGACCACAGCTTTCCGAAACCGGTAAAATGACGGTGGGCGGCAATGCCATGGTGCGCTACAGCTCGGCCTATGGGGAGCAAACTGGCCATGCCGACGTAAACCTGGGCTTCAAGAACTTTGCCTCACTAACGTCTGTAACGGCCAGCAGATTTGGTGACCTGAAGCAAGGGACTGAAAGAAGCGCAGATATGGATAGCCTGGGGCTCCGTTACAACTATGTAACACAGATAAACGGTGTAGACAGCATGGTGGCGAACCCGGACCCAGAAAAACAGATACAGAGCGGCTACGACCAAATAGACGTCCTCCAGAAATTCCTATACCGGCAGAACGACAAGCTCACCCACCAGGTGAACCTGCAGTTCTCGAACAGTACCAATATACCACGCTACGACCGCCTTACCGAATATCGTAACGGTAAGTTGCGCTTTGCAGAGTGGTACTATGGTCCGCAGCTGCGTACGCTGGCAGGCTACAGACTGGAAGCCCGCAACCTGAATGGGCTGGTGGATGAGGTGAATGTGGGCATCAACTACCAAATGATAGAGGAAAGCCGCTACCAGCGCAACTATGGCAACAATAACCTGCAGGCGCGTATAGAGAAGGTAAACGTGATAGGGTACAATGTGGACGGCAGAAGAAGAATGGGCAGGCATGAGCTGATCGTAGGCCTGGATGGGCAGTATAACGATGTAAAGTCGGAGGCACACAACCGTAATATTAAAACGGAAGTAGAGGCCCCGCTTGACACCAGATACCCAAGCGGTGGCAGCAAGATGATGTACGGCGCTATCTACGGACAGCATATCTACAAGATAGTTGCCGACAAGCTGATACTGAACGATGGTGTAAGGCTGAACTATGTAGACCTGAATGCTAAGTTTACGGACAAAACCTTCTTTCCCTTCCCGTACAGCGAAGCCAAACAGCAGCATTTGGCTGCCAGTGGCAACCTTGGACTGGTGTATATGCCGGCAAAAGACTGGAGGGTAGTATTGAACGGAGCCACGGGCTTCCGTGCACCTAACGTAGACGACCTTGCCAAGGTATTTGAGTCGGCGGGTGGCGGCATGCTGGTAGTACCTAACCCTGACCTAAAACCGGAGCATACCTACAACCTCGATCTGGGTATCGCTTATTCATCGGGTGAACGCTTTAAGGCTGAGGTAACGGGTTTCTATACCTGGTTCAGGAATGCGATCGTGACTGATAAATTTAAGCTGGGCGGTGCGGACAGCATTATGTACAATGGTAAAATGACGGCAGTAATGGCCAGCCAGAATAAAGCAACTGCCAATGTACTTGGCTTCAATGCGGCTATTACCGTGGGCATCGAAAAAGGATTGAGTTTATACAGCACCATCAACTATACCTATGGCAGGTATAAAGGGTTGAACGGTGTGGAAGTGCCGCTAGACCATATACCACCAGTGTATGGCAAAACGAGCCTGATATATAATCGTAAAAACTTTACAGGCGAGTTCTTCGCATTGTACAACGGCTGGAAGAAAGTAGCAGACTACAGTCCCTCGGGTGAGGACAACCTGGTATATGCGACGCCTGCCGGTATGCCATCTTGGTATACACTTAATATAAGGGCGGGTTATATGTTCAATGCGCATTTTGGTGCGGAACTGGCCATTGAGAATATACTCGATCGCAACTACAGGGTATTTGCTTCGGGCATCAGCGCACCGGGCCGCAACCTGGTGGCTACGCTCAGGGCCAGGCTATAATTTTATTGACTTGATGCAGTAGAAGCCCGCAAATTGCGGGCTTCTATGCGTTTATAGAACTGGCATCAGCCATAATGCAGGGATATATTTAAACATTCTTATAGGATATTTAAGAGGACAAGAATGTATCTTTGGCAGATTATACAAAGCACTATCTGTGAGATACCGTCATGCATTACTGATCGTCTTTTTAGTGATACTAGCCGACCAGTTCTTTAAAATATATATCAAAACAAATTTCTACTACGGTCAGGAAGTAAATGTGATAGGCGATTGGTTCAAGCTTCACTTTATAGAGAACGAAGGCATGGCCTTCGGTATGAGGCTGGGCGATGCCGATACGGGCAAGCTGATACTCACGCTTTTCAGGCTGGTGGCGGTATGCTTCGGCTTTTATCTGCTGAAACGCATTATCGTAAAGGGCTATTCCAAAGGCGCTATCATATGCGGTGCATTGATACTTGCAGGTGCGCTGGGCAACCTGATAGATAGCATATTCTACGGAATGATCTTTACCGAAAGCAGCTTCCATATTGCTAAGATGGTACCATTCGGGCAAGGGTATGGCAAACTGTTTCATGGCAGGGTGGTAGATATGCTGTACTTCCCGCTGGTAGATACGCAATTGCCATCGTGGGTGCCTATATGGGGTGGTAAGAACTTTACCTTCTTCGAGCCGGTATTCAACATTGCCGATGCGGCTATATCGGTAGGCGTACTGATATTGGTATTCTTCCAGAAAAAGCTGGTGCACAGGCAGGAGCCTCCTGCTGCTAAAACAGCGGTGCACAATGGCTGATGAACTAATACCTTTGAACGTATGGCTTGCAGGCCGCAGTTATCGCATACGCATCAAGCCCAGCGAAGAAGCAGCCGTACTTGCAGCAGCCAAGAAGGCCGACGATAAGATCATGGAACTGCGTGCGCACTTTGCAGGCAAAGACGATCAGGATTTTGTAGCTATGTGCCTGCTGATGTATGCCACCGAAAACATTACAGCCGCAGCTACGCCAGATGCTTCAGCACTTTCGGGATTGAAAGATATGATAGCCCGCATAGACGATGCGCTTGGTGCCGATTAGCTGCTCTTTAACGCCTCCAGCAGGTTTTCCATTTTACTGCCCCGCGATCCTTTTATCAATATGGCCGATTGTTCGGGCCTGTGTTGCTTTACGTATGCAGCGGCATCTACGGATGTCTCGAACTGACGATACGTACCGGCTACGGTATTGAATTCTTTGCCCACCAGTATTACATCCTTCCAGTTATATTCAGCTATCAGTTGTACCAGTTCGCGGTGCTCTTTCTCTTCATCTGTGCCCATTTCCTTCATGCCGCCTATCCAAAGTATCTTGTTATCTAGGTCGGCTACGGCGAAGTTGGTAATGGCGGCGCGCATGCTAGTGGGGTTGGCATTGTATGCATCCAGTATGATCTTGTTGCTCCCTGTCTGCAGCCATTGAGAACGGCTGTTATCCGGATTGTAATGCGCGATAGCCTCTTTTATCTTATCGATAGAAATATCGAAATGCAGGCCTATAGCCACGGCCGCCATCACATTCGGGAAGTTGTAGTTGCCCACCAGGTTAGTAGGTATCAGCGTCTCTGCGCCTTTCGATAATATGGCTACCTGCAGCATCACATCGTCCATTATAGGGCGTCCTATGTACTGTGCATTAGCGCTGCCGTAAGTTATCTGATGATTGATACCCTTAGCCATATCCTCCAGGTAAGCCAGGTCGGTATTACGGAATATCGTTCCGCCTGTATTTCTTATCGAGTCATAGAGTTCGCCTTTGCCTTTACGTACGCCTTCTTCGCCGCCAAAGCCTTCTATATGTGCCTTGCCGCAGTTGGTAATAAGCGCATGCGTAGGTATGGCAATCTTGCAATAGCTTTCTATTTCTTTCTGGTGATTGGCGCCCATCTCTATTACCGCCATTTCGGCATCAGGTTTTGTCTTCAGCAGGGTAAGTGGTACGCCTATATGGTTATTCAGGTTGCCCTCGGTAGCGTAGGTCTTGAATTTTTCTTTTAATACAGTTGTGATCAGCTCTTTGGTAGTCGTCTTCCCATTAGAGCCGGTTATAGCTATGAATGGAATATTGAATTGCTCCCGGTGGTGTTTGGCTAGCTGCTGCAGTGCTGTGAGCACATCGGGCACCAGTATAGTGCGCTCGCCGGTCTGGTATTCTGCTTCATCTATTACTGCATAGGCAGCGCCGGCTTGCAGTGCTTGTGCAGCAAAGATATTACCGTTGAAGTTAGGTCCTTTTAGTGCAAAGAAAATATCTCCGTCGCGAAGCTTACGGGTATCCGTCTGTACCGATGGGTATTGCTTATAAATCTCGTATAAAGCTGAAATTTCCAAGTCCGTCCGTTTAAGGTTATAAAAATAAAAAACCCCTCCGTAATGAAGGGGTTTTTCAAGATTTATCAGAATTATTATCTTCTTCTTGTATTTCTTGAAGACGGACGGCCAAATGAATTGCCCGGTCTGTTGCTGTTTACACCATCAGGGCTACCCATACGGTTCACTGCGCAACGGAAACCGATCATAGCGCTCGACTGGCGGCCTTGCATGAAGCGGCGTGTACCAGGAGACATCCAATAAGCGCGGTCGTTCCACGAAGCTCCTTTGTAAACTTTAGCTTCGTTGCTGATGAGCGTATTGTTACCGTAGTTGTAAGTATACAGTGAAGCACTGTCACCATCCATATAGTCTCTCAGGTCAGGGCTGTTACCGTCAAACTGTTCTCTTGCAGTCAGTTCTTCAGCAGTCATACCGCGTCTTGGAATGTTACCAAGGCTATCTCTTTCTTCTACTGAGAAGTCTTCAGCTACACGTGCCTGTGCATCATATACGTTACCACGGGCAGGGTTGAAGTCATTCACGTCTTCAGAAGAGTTAGGACGGTAAGTGTCAAATACCCACTCACTCACGTTACCTGCCATGTTGTATAGGCCATAAGCGTTTGGCTGATAAGAACGTACCGGTGCCGTGATGTCAGCGTTATCGTTCAGTCCGCCGGCGACACCCATCATGTCACCTTTACCGCGTCTGAAGTTAGCTAGGAATTCACCTTGGTATGAGTTGCGAAGTCCGTAGCGGATATCGGTAGCATTACCCCAAGGGTAGATGTTGCGATCTGTGATAACCTCTTCACCACGACGACGTTTAGTTGCAGGCTCAGGGTTGTTGCCTATCAGGCCAAGGGCTGCATATTCCCACTCAGCTTCTGTTGGAAGGCGGTATTCAGGCAGCAGGTAGCCATCAGACATTGTGATGTTACGTTTTCCAGCACCATTCGGGTCAAGATCACGTTTTTGACCCCTACCTGGGTTACCAAGATATTGACCAGCAGAATAGCCTTCTGTAGTAAATACCTCTTCGTTCACCTGGTTAGGGTTCCTTTTCAGGAAACCATTCTTGATAAGGATGTATTCATTAACACGGTCACTGCGCCATTTACAAAATTCATTTGCCTGGTACCAGTTTACCCCTACAACAGGGTACTGTCCGTAAGATGCGTGGCGGAGGTATATTTTAACCAGCGGCTCGTTGTATGACAATGATCTGCGCCATACAGTAGTGTCAGGCAGCGCCTTAACTACAACTGCAGGATAGTCAGCGCCGTACGAGCGTGAAAGCCAGTAAAGGTATTCGCGGTAGTGAACGTTTGCAACCTCTGTTTCGTCCATGTAAAAAGATGAAACAGATACGGTACGAGGTTGGTTGTTACGCTCCATGGTCAGATCCTCTTCCGTCTGCCCCATTGTAAAGCGACCACCTTCTACAAAGGTAAGGCCAGGGCCAGTTTGCTGTCCGGGGTAATTTGGCACATCAAAACCGCCCAGGCGCGGGTCGTTATAATCCCAGCCGGTTGCATTGGATACACCAACATTATTAGATTGACAACTCGAAAGAAGAGTTGCCGCTCCGATGCAAAGCAAGCTCACGCCTATGAGAGATCTTTTCATAATCAGAGAAAAATATTTGCTACGAAAAATGTTTGAACAATGTTAAAAGTGTTACAATGATAGAGCATCTTTTTCAGAATGTCAAGCTTTCAAAATCAGAGAATAAAAAAAATTATGAATTTTCAGCTATCCCCTTTGCGCTTCAACACTTGATAATATTATGTGAAGTTTTACGTTACTATTACATAGCGCTCACTTGTCCGGAAAGGGGAGTCACTTATAATACTTAACTTTGAAAAGATTGCAGTTACTAACCTAACCGGTAGCTGTAAGTTACTGAATAACATGAAAAAAATAGCACTGGCACTTACGTTTTTTCTTTCCTCATACAACCTGTTGTTTGCCGAAGAAAAAAATACCTATCGCGTATCGGGCGACGATATCCATAATGGCTACATCGTGAAGCAGGTATGGCTTCAGTCTTATGTCAAACCTAATGTATCCCTTAGCGGCATGGAGTATAAGTCTGATGTAAAGCTACCTGACAACGCATTACCCGGCCGTCCCGACCAGTTGGAAATAATACTGGGAAAAGACCGAAAGAAGCCGTTTGCACTTGTGCGCATACCGGCCTTTTATTCAGCTGATGGCAAGACTGTAAAACAACTAGCTGAGTTTACCCTGGTTGTAAATGAAACGGAGGTTACATCTACTGCAAGCGCTGCAAAGACAACAGCACCCGAAAATTCGGTGCTTGCTACGGGTAACTGGTTTAAAATATCAGTACCGGGTACAGGTTTGTACAAAGTCGATTTTGATTTTCTATCTTCAAAGTTGGGTATTTCTTCGCCTGTAAGCTCTTCTGCGATACGCGTGTTCGGTAATGGCGGCCGCATGCTGCCGGAGCAAAACTCACCGCGTGTGAATGACCTGGCTGAGAACAGCATATGGGTGAACGATGGAGGCGACGGCTCGTTTGGCCCCGGCGACTATTTTGTTTTTTACGCAATAGGTGCCAATGGCTGGAGCCTCAATAAAGACGGTTCGGCATTTGTACACTCGCGCAACATATACGAGGACAAGAGTTTCTATTTCCTCAACTTCGATGGGGGTAATGGTAAGCGTGTGGGCTCAGCAAATGGCCCGTCTTCAGCAAATGTTACTATCACAGAGTTTAATGACTATTTGCTGCACGAAGAAGAGAAGGCCAATCCAGCAGGCTTTGGCAAGAAGTGGTGGGGCGAAGACTTTGGTACGTCGCCCGGTAAGGTAGACAACCGTACGTTTGAGATAGACCTGAAGAATGCCTTTAGCTCTGATATTGCTATCAACCTGGGTTCTGCTTCGTCACTGGGTGGCAATTTCAGCGCAACGCTCAATAGCCAGCCTATTGGTTCTGTATCGTTTATGTACTCCAGTGACGATATGCCCGTAGTGCAAAACGCTATTACCACCAGCACCGGTGCTAATGGTAAAGTTAGCATAAAGCTTACCTACAAGCCATCGGCATCTAATGGTACAGGGTATCTCGACTACATACAGGTGAATAGCCGCAGGCCGCTAACCTTTACCGAAGATCAACTACTGTTCCGCAGTATTGGCAGCGTTGGCACAGGTAAAGTAGCTACCTACCGCGTAGACAACGCTGGTAGCGCAACACAGGTGTGGGATATTACCGATCCTTACAACGCAACAGCTATGAATGGTTCGTTCGATGGCAGCACGTTTGTATTCAACCAGGATGGCGCTACGCTTTATGAGTTTGCAGCATTCAAAGGTGCATCGCTTCCAGTACCTTCGTTCGAAAGTAAGGTTGCTAATCAAAACCTGCATGGTCATGGCCAGGTCGATTATATTATCGTAACACCTACAGCATTTGCCAATGAAGCCATTGAGCTGGCATCTTTCCATGAAAAGCGCAGAGGGCTGCGTACAATAGTAGCAAGCCCTGAGCAGATATACAATGAGTTTTCGTCAGGATCGCAGGATATCTCTGCTATCCGTGACTTTGCCCGGATGTTTTACGACAGAGCAGGCACTAATGTTGCTGAAATGCCGAAATACCTTTTGTTGTTTGGCGATGCGTCGTACGACTACCGCAATAGGGTTGCTAATAATACCAATTTTGTCCCTACGTTCGAGACTGCCGAGTCTTTCTCTTTCATCTCGTCTTATTGCAATGACGACTTCTTTGGCTTCCTCGACGATAATGAAAATATCGAGAACATCAGCATTGCACACACGCTGGATATTGGTGTAGGTCGACTACCAATAAAGTCGCGTAACGAAGCAAAGGATGTAGTGAACAAAATAAAACACTACAAGTCTCCTGCTTCGCTTGGCCCATGGCGTCTTAATAATACTATCATTACCGATAACGAAGACGATGCCGGTCCGCATCTTGAAGATGGCGAAGTAATGGACTCGACCATTATTAAGAACAGTAGCCTGTATAACTCAGTGAAAGTATATCAGGACGTAATACCGGTTGTATCTACACCAGGCGGTAACCGGTCACCCGAAGCAAATAAGGCTATCAACGACCAGGTATTCAGAGGTACCTTCCTGCTCAACTATAGCGGCCATGGTAATACACAGGTGCTCGCAGAGGAGCGCATCCTGACATTGGATGACTACAGCAAATGGAAGAACCTTGATAAGATGCCGTTCATGGTAACTGCTACCTGCGATTTCAGCCGTTTCGATCATCCTGACTATGTATCGGCTGGCGAACGTATGGTGCTGAAGTATGATGGTGGCGTCATCTCTGCACTCACTACCACACAGCTCGTATATCAATATTCTAACCGTATCATCAACCGTGAATACCTCGATGCACAGTTTAAGAAAGTAGATGGCCACTGGAATACATTCGGCGATGCTTATCGCATAGGTAAGAACTTTATGTACAGCAAGGCTGATACCGATGTGGGAAATATCATCAACTTCAGAAAATTTGCATTGCTGGGCGACCCTGCGCTGGAACCGAACTTTCCCGAGCATAATGTGCGTACAGACGAAGTGCTCGACGGATTTGGCAACCCGGTCGATTCTGTAAAGGCCCTGGGTGAATATGTAATAAAAGGTAGCGTAACTGACGAGCAAGGTAACCTGTTGCCCGATTTCAACGGCAGGGTATCTGTTTCGTTCTTCGACAAGCCAAGGGTAGTGGATGCTACCACCAACCTGGCCAAAAGGCAGATACTGATGCGCAATAACATCATCTATAGGGGTAAGGCTACTGCGACGAACGGTAAATTTTCTGTCACATTTATAGCGCCTAAAGATCTGAACTATGAGTTTGGCCCGGGTAAAGTAAGTTACTATGCCGAGAACGGAAGCACTGATGGTGCAGGCTCTGACAATGGCGTTATCGTTGGCGGCTATTCCGACTATCCGGTTATTGAAAATAATGGCCCTATTGTTCGTCCATATATTGGTGACAGTACGTTCCGGAGCGGTGGATTGACAGGGCCTAATACGCAGCTATATGTGATACTGGAAGATGCTACCGGCATTAATGTATCGGGTAATAGCGTAGGCCACGATCTGGTGGCTGTGCTGGATGGCGACGTAAGTAAGCCATATATACTGAACGACTACTACGAAACAGCACCTAATACCTACAAGCGTGGTTATGTTACCTTTCCTCTGACCGACGTAACTGAAGGGCGCCACAGAATGACTGTAAAGGCATGGGATGTAAACAACAACTCGGGAGTAGGATACGTAGACTTTGAAGTGAAAAATGGTAATGTAGTGAAGGTGCAGAATCTGATGAACTATCCGAACCCGTTCCGCGATGAGACCCATTTTGTATTTGAGCACAACCACCCGGATGAGAGCATGAATGCCGAGATCAATATCTACACATCGGGCGGTGCATTGGTAAAATCGCTTAAGCAAACCTTTACCGCAGGAATCAGCCGTAGTAATGAAATAACCTGGGATGGTACCAGCGATATGGGAGCAAAACTGCCTTCCGGTATATATATATATAGGATGCGCATATCAACAGCTACAGGAATCAGCGATATGGGATACCAAAAACTGGTGATCACGCGTTAATGATGTATGTTGCTGTTTTTGAGTATATTGCCTGCCTCTAGGCACCATGTACCTGAAAAAGTAAATAAAAACTACCTTTGACACTTTAAATAACAATAATAGAATGGCAAAACGCTTTGCTCTAATTGGCTTAAGTCTGGCGGCCGGGCTCCTATCATCATCTGCAATAGCACAGAAAAAATCCCTTAGTGGTGCAAATACGGTTACATCTGCTGTACCATTCCTGCGTATATCTCCTGACGCTCGTTCGGGCGCTATGGGCGATGTAGGTGTGGCTATTTCACCGGATGCCAACGCCCAGTTCTGGAACGTCGGTAAGATACCTTTTGCACAAAAGAAATACGGAGTATCGGTTACTTACACTCCATGGCTGAAGGACCTGGTACCTGATATCTTCCTGGCTTACCTTTCGGGTTATGCCAAGTTCGGGCAGGAGAACAACCAGGCTGTAAGTGCATCACTGCGTTACTTCAACCTCGGTGAGATCAATTATACCGACATCAACGCACAACCAATAGGTACAGGTAAACCAAACGAGTTTGCACTTGATCTGGGTTACTCGCGCAAGCTGTCTCCGTATTTGTCAGCAGGTCTTGCTTTCCGTTACATCAACTCTTCTATCGCTTCGGGCCTTTCGGGTACGGGTATCGATATAAAGCCGGGTAACGCCTTTGCTGCCGACCTGGGTCTGTATTATACTAAGACCAAAGAGATAGATGAATTCCGCAGCAATAACCTGAGCCTTGGCGCTGTTATCAGCAACCTTGGTTCTAAGATATCTTACAACTCTACCCGCCGCGATTTCATCCCGATCAACCTCGGCCTGGGTAGTGCCTATACGTATCAGGCAGATGCGTATAATAAGATCACTTTTGCGCTCGACATCAATAAGCTGATGGTGCCTACACCACTGGATTCTAACACCGATCTGAATCAGGCATATCCTGACTACTACATCCCTGAAAAAGGTATTGTATCGGGCGTATTCGGTTCGTTTGGCGATGCGCCGGGTGGTATGAAGGAAGAGCTGAAAGAATACCAGGTATCGCTGGGTGCTGAGTACTGGTACCAAAACCAGTTTGCTGTACGCGCAGGCTACTTCTACGAGAACAAATTCAAAGGTGACCGTAAATACTTTACAGTAGGTCTGGGTGTGCGCTACAATGTGTTCAACCTGAACTTCTCTTACCTGGTGCCTTCAGGCAGCAGCGTAAACAGGAACCCGCTGTCTAACACATTCCGTTTCTCCCTGTTATTCGACTTTGATGAGCTGAAAACAAACGAAAGTGGCAGTAGCGCTCAATAAGAGCCTAATGAAATTATAGCACGAAGGCCCGCAGTTGCGGGCCTTCGTTATTATTCTTAGTTACTTACTTCAGGCTTTAAGCCTTAAATTACCATCCAAGTCCTTCGATGCCGTAAACATTGTAAGGATGTACTCACAAGCCTAGTGTTCTGACTCGAAATTTCTTGTGTTATTTCTATCTCCACGTTCATCCAGGTAAAATACTTCCCACGCGTGATAATTATGGAATAGTATGATGCAATCCGGGATAAGCTCGCCGTCAAGCGAGTAATAGATTGGGGCAATGCCAAAGTCGTCAAGTTTGGACTTTAATATTGCTCTGTCCATACTTACGATGAATACTCGCTCAGTTCCAGCCAGCGCATTTCTTTTTCTTCCAGTAGGTTTGTTACCTCTGTTACGCGAGCGCTTAGCTTTTGCAGTTCGTCATAAGGGAGCGATGCATCGCTCATTTTCGCAGTAATGGTTTCTTTCTCTGCTTCCAATGCTGCTATATCTTTCCCCAGTTGTTCAAACTCGCGCTTTTCTTTAAACGAAAATTTCTTCTCTCTAGTGGCTAGCGAAGGTGCTGTTGCAGTAGTAGTAGTGCTGATTTCTGCCACAGGCTCCGGCTTTGCGGCGTCTTTTAGGGCTTTCGCCTTTTCCTGTTCGCGCAGCCATATACGGTAGTCGGTATAGTTGCCCGGGAAGTCGCGTAGGTGGCCTTCGCCCTCAAATACAAAAAGGTGGTCCACCAGCCGGTCCATAAAATACCTGTCGTGCGATACGATGAGCAGGCACCCCTGGTATTCACTCAGGAAGTTTTCCAATACCGAAAGGGTGGGGAGGTCCAGGTCGTTGGTAGGTTCATCCAGTATCAGGAAGTTAGGGTTGCGGAACAGTATCGTCAGCAGTTGTAGCCTTTTCTTCTCTCCTCCGCTCAACTTCGACAAGTACGTATACTGCTGCTCGGGCGGGAAGAGGAATAGCTCCAGAAATTTTGCTGCACTCAACGAGCCGCCATTGGCCAGCGGAAAGTTTTCTGCAATGTCCTTCACATACTCTATCACCCGCATATCTTCCTTTATCTCCAACCCCTGCTGCGAGAAGTTGCCGAATATCACCGTGTCGCCAATATTGATCTTACCACTGTCGGCAGGCTCAAGGCCTTGCAGCATTTGCAGGAAGGTCGATTTGCCGGCACCATTCTTACCCACTATTCCTATACGGTCGCCTTTCTTGAATGTATAATCAAACCCACGAAGGATAGTCTTTTCACCAAAGCTCTTATAAACCTTTTTCAGCTCTGCCACCTTACCACCCAGGCGGTTCATCTTCATTTGCAGCTCTACCTTATTGTCTTCTATGCGTTGCTTAGCTTTAGCCTCTATTTCATAAAAGGCATCCTGCCTGCTGCGCGATTTTGTACTACGGGCTTTAGGTTGCTTGCGCATCCACTCCAGCTCTTTACGGTAGCTGTTGCGGGCCTTGTCTATACTGGCGTGCTGACTTTCCATACGGGCGGCCTTCTTTTCCATATAGTTCTCGTAATCGCCCTTGTATTCATATAGTTCGCTGCCATCCAGTTCCCATATTTCGTCGCATACCGCATCCAGGAAGTAGCGGTCGTGGGTCACCATTAGCAGCGTCACATTCTCCTGGTTCAGATAGTGCTCCAGCCACTCCACCATCTCTACATCCAGGTGGTTGGTAGGTTCGTCCATTATCAGCAGTACGTGCTTATGTTCAAAGCCGATGTCTATCAGCGTTTGCGCCAGTGCTACTCTTTTGCGCTGGCCGCCGCTCAGTGTCTTTACGGGCTGGTCCAGGTTGTGGATGTTCAGCTTGCCCAGTATCTGTTTTACCTTGGCTTCAAACTCCCATGCTCCCAGGTCATCTATACGCGCCAGTGTTTCCGATAGCTTTTCATCATCCCGCTCAGGGCTGTTGAGTATGCGCTCATAGTCGCGCAGCACTTCGGCCACGGGGTGCTTATAGTGGAATATATTATCCACTACCGAAAGCTCTTCATTGAACTTCGGCTCCTGCTCAAATAGCGCAACCGTTACGTCTTTATGTATCCATACTTTCCCGTCATCCGGCTGATCTTGCCCCGCCAGTATACGTAGCAATGTCGACTTGCCCGAGCCGTTCTTGGCCACGAGCGCTATCTTTTCACCTTCACTTATATGAAAAGTAATATCCTGGAACAAGGGTTTTACACCAAACGATTTGCTGATACTTTCTGCCGTAACATAATGCATGACTCTGAGCTGCTATTCTTATTTGATAATGGAGTGCAAAGGTACGCATAAGCCGGTAAGTTGAGGCTAGCAGAATATGAGCAAAAAATACATGATCAGTTTTTCAAGATACACGACAAACCCCCGAAACGAACAGCGAACCAACTGTGCGGACAGACGTATCGACTCTCTCCAGAAGGCCAAAAAGCGCAGAAACTTGTGTTTCAGGCTTCGCTCCCGGTGTTTCTTATAGAAATAGCGGTGGGCGTTTACCTGCTTTCCCATGTGCTCAAAAGCCGGGCGCCTGCGCCAGGGATGTATCACCACAGCCTGCTGAACAAAAGTGATCCGTTCCTTTTTAGTAGCCCTGTATCTGAAGTCAACATCCTCCAGATAAGGAAATCTGAAGTTTTCATCAAAGCCGCCTAAATCGAGAAATAGATTTCTGTCAATAACAAAGTTGCAAGACCATAGGTTGCCTCCGCTCGAGTTAGCCGGTGCTTCTTCGTCTACGCGTTTGCGTGCCCTGTCGGTAATGGTGCAGCCTTCCAGTATTCTACCCCTGTTGTTTTTTATAACACTCAGGTAAGAGGACAACAGTTTTTCATCCGGTATACAATCGTCGTCTATAAAAAGCAGCCATTGGCCCTTCGCCTGCCTTGCTGCAGCATTTCTGTTGGCTGCAGGGCCTCTTCTGGGCCCTGCATTATAGATGACCGTCGGATAGTTTTCTGCTATGATACCCTGTAGCGTGTCATTGGGATTGTCGTCTCCTACAATTATTTCATACAGGTTATTGTCTACCAGCTGGCAAGCAGGCAGCAGCCTGTCGATACAGTTGCAGAGTAGGTTGTTTCGGTTGAATGTTGGTATAACGATGGATAGTAGCATTGTATCGGTTATGTAGTGCTTACTGCTATTACATGATCACCTTGTACTTTATTCATTTCTTTTTGCCGGTATTTGATACAGTACTTTACACATAGCTTGGCAAAAGCAAGTATTGTTGTCTTGTTCAGGTGCATGTGTAGTGCTTGTCCCGCGTGCTTCAGTGCTGCACGTGGATCCCTGTAGTCATGATATATCTTGTGCGAAACGTGTGCAAAGTATATGGAGAAGTTTTTACTGGCCTGCCTCGATAGCTGCTGTTTCTTATCTGCCGGCAGGTAGTCCCTGATGATGCCGATCACCTTCTTGATGTCTCTCACATTTTGTCCCGATAAAAAAGACCGGCTGGTGATGTTGTTAGTATGTATACGGTACCGGGCAAGATGAGTAGGAGAATGAGCCATAGGATATTTAGACGCAATGCGTGTCCACATTTCCCAGTCCTCGCCATAGTGTACCGCGAAGAAGCTGCCCAGGTCCTCATACACACTCCGCTTTACAACAATAGCAGGGGGCTGTATGCGCTGCCCCATGGCAATCTGCGAGAGCCAATTATCGGGGATTCCTGATTCGGCCATAATCGGCTTTTCGGCATATAGTTCATTGTTGTTTTCGTCGATATAGATATGATCGGTAAACGCAGCACCTGCTTCGGGGTGTTGGTTGAACAAGCGTTCTATTTCTTTATAGAAGCCTGGTTTTATCAGATCATCGCCATGCAGTATATGTACAAATTGTCCCCGTGCACGATTGATACAGGTCTCAAAGTTTCGCAGGCTTCCACGGTTCTCCGGCTGCCTGAAAAAACCTACACGACCTAGCCCTACTTGAGCTACCAGTGCGCCAATATCGCCATCTGTGCTATGGTCGTCTATCACTTCTATCTGCATTTCCTCCGGATCGATGCCCTGTGCCAGCACACATTCAATAGTTGCTTTCAGGTATCTTATGCAGTTGTAGGTTGGTATCATTACCGACCATCTGGGGCGGGGCAGATTGTCTTTTATGGGTTTTATTGTGGGAGGAGTCAGGGGTATCCGTTCTTCCATGTTTATTTTATTTTATGGATAAGTCTATGCTACTTTATAGTAATTCTTCCAGTGTTCGAGTCCCAAATGATAATTGTCTTTTTCTTCCTGTTTCAGCAACTGGTTCTCTTGTTTCTTTAGTACGCATACAGCCATCTCATACATCAGTTCCTTATTGTGCGACATATTGCTTTGATGCATACGATACCCTGCAATTTTTGTCGTATGGCTAACCGTCTGGAAATGGCGGGATATACGCAGATTCAGATCATAATCTTCACAAGCACGCAGCTTCGTATCAAAATGAAATGCAGGGAACAGGTCCCGGCGGTACATCACCGTTGCTTCCATACCTATGTAGTTGCCTTGAAGCAGATTTGGATAGTTGTCACCTATCTTTTGCAATGGAGCTTTCTCTAGCGACCCGATAATCTCGTTGTTGTCATCAATTCTATCGTGCCCTCCCGAGATAAATGCTGCCCATGGGTACAACTTAAAATAGAACAAGTTCAATTCGAGTGCATTCGGGTACAGTATGTCATCTGCATCCAGAAATACTACAAAACTGCCCGTACTGCATTGCGCACCGATGTTGCGCGCAGCTGATAACCCTACACGTTCTACCCGCAGATATTTTACCTCCTTATATTGAGCACATATATCCGGCGTTTCATCTATGGAACCATCATCGACCACAATGATCTCGAAGTTTCTGTAGGTTTGCTTGTATATACTTTGCAATGCGCTATGCAGGTAGTGCGCATGGTTAAAGCAAGGTATTACGATGGAAACAATGGTGTTGTCTTTTACTTTGACATGATTTTTCAGGCTTTCAGGAATTGCCGGCTCGTCCACACGTTTCCGGTGCTTGTGCTGCTCGTAGAATTTTTTGCCCGAATAGCAGCCTTTCATTTCGGTTATTATAGTTCTTATCTGAGGATTGCCTCTTCGTGTAAAGAAATCTTTTACCCTGGTCTTATAGTATTCAGGCAGGCCTCTGCCTATTCTGTCAAGATTGCCCTCGTGGCCGTAGTTTTCGTACTGCACCATCAAAGAGCTTACCTGGCCACGCATGTAGTTGAATATTTGTTTGCGTAGGTCTTTTTTTGTTTCCCTGTGTTGATGATATACTACTGCATTGGGGAAATAATTACAGTTCCATCCCTCCGCCAATATGCGATACCACATTTCAGAATCGCCGCTGCAACCAGAGGCGCCGACATCCAGCCTTTCATCAAAATATCCCACTAGCTGGAAGATCTCTTTTCTGAAGGCCATATTAGCGCCTGCGCCTATATTCCATACCGGTACGCCATAGGCCAGGTTATCCATAAAATATTTATGATCGAATACAATAGGCAGATAGCCTCTGTTGAAACCCCAGTGCTTTTCGAAGGTGTATTGCGATCTTGTTTTTAGCTCTACCGGTATCACAAGGCCGGTAGCGGCCATAGTAAGCGGATCCTTAAAGCATGTTTTTATGTTCTTGATCCAATCTTTGTCTACGATTACGTCATCGTCGGTATACGCTATAATATCGAACGTAGCACTCTTTGCGCCTGTATTGCGTGCTATGTCAAGGCCCTTTCTATCTTCCCGTACATAACGCGCTTTGGGAAATAACTTTATTACTTCCTCCGTGCTATTGTCGTCCGGTGCATTATCCACTACTACTACTTCAAAGTTTTGGTCTGTTGACGCCATCAGTGCATCAAGACAATGCCACAGTTGCCTGGAGCGATTACGTGTGCAGATGACCACCGATATCGGTTTGTTTGCATTGTCTTCTGTAGCGAAATGCGGTGGAGCAATAGTAAAGCCATGCTCTATAGTCTTGTTGATGGTCGCCTGTTCATCATGTAACAATGACTGGTATAGGCCTTCGCACTCTTTTACATTTTGCAAGTAATGGTATAAGGTAGGCCAGACAGCGTCGGCCACCAGCTTCTGAAATTCATTGATGCGGAGATTGAGCTTATCCCCGTCTATCCAAAGATGCCCCAGCGGAATTTTTTTCCACCAGAAAACGAGGAAGCTATTCTCCGTCGGGGGTAAAAAAGTCTTAAGCCAGCTAAGCTCCAGGTGTTGCACCTTATACGGTCTGAACCTTCTCATCTTTTTGAGTATTTGCGTTTTCATGTTTTAATACAACATCAAATTTCGGCCGGACAAATCCCGCCCATTTGCCAATCCATTCAATATTCTCTCTATAATCTGCTACATCGAACGACAGGCAAGCTTCGAAATAATAGAGCCGCTCCACTGTATTCCGTACAAATACAATGGATACATAATAGGATCCATCATTGAGGAAGTTTCCCGGTATCAGGCATTCACCTTTTATCAATCCATTGTCCAGATGATGTCTTTCCGAGCAAGTGTCGAATATGCAGTCGCCGTCAAAATTGAACAGGTGAACACCTGTGATCAAGTCTCCGGGGGCCAGCTTATTGTACCAGAACTCAAACTTTATCTTCAATGGGGTACGTATATCAATAGCATCCTTCTTTATGTATTGCGGGCAAACTTCTACTTTTTTGATGCGAATATGTTGATTGCCGGGAGCAACTTCGGGCGCTTCATAATCCTGCCGCAGGTACTGTACTTTTTCGCTCTTCAAGTAGTCTGTAATGATCTTTTCTGAAAGGCCGAAATCGACGACACGTCCTTTGTCCAGATATACTGCTTTGTTGCAGAGGTTTCGGAGTGCTTGCAGATTGTGACTTACAAATAATACAGTTTTGCCTTCCTGCGATGCGATCTCTCTCATCTTAGCAATGCTCTTGCGCTGAAAGTCAGAGTCGCCAACGCCAAGTGCCTCGTCTATTATCAGAATGTCTGCATCCAGATGCGCGGCTACTGAGAATGCCAGGCGAACATACATGCCGCTGGAGTATCGTTTTACAGGAGTATCCAGGAAACGTTCAACTCCAGAATAAGCTACGATTTCGTCAAAGCGGTTATCGATCTCGCGCTTCTTCATGCCGAGTATCTGACCATTCAGATAAATGTTTTCGCGGCCCGTAAGCTCTGCATGGAAGCCTGTGCCTACTTCCAGCAGGCTGGCTATCCGGCCTTTCCCTCTTACTATACCAGCAGTTGGTTTGGTAATACGCGATAGTATCTTAAGTAGTGTTGATTTGCCCGAGCCGTTTTTTCCGATGAGCCCAAGGACATCGCCTTGTTGTACGTTAAAGCTAACATCACGTAATGCCCATATAGATTTATTGCTATCCGCAGCTTCTGTTACTTCCTTTTGAGACACTCTGCTCACATTTCTGTTCCACCATAATTGCATCCTGTGCTTCAGCGATTCGGAGCCAATGACTCCGAGCTGATATTGCTTTGATACATTTTCTATTTGTAGTACGTTGTTCATAGGAGTTAGATAACATCCATTACTTTAAGTTCTTGTTTCTTGAAAAGGGCCAGACCTGCTATCATAATAGCAACAACGGTAATAGTACCTGACATGAAGCTCTGCTCCGGCAATACTTCATGCGACAGAAACACGCTTCTGAAAGTTTCTATTACAGATGTAAGCGGATTAATCCATATGATGTCGATATATTCTTTAGGGACAATGGTGGTGGTGTAAAACACAGGCGTTGCAAACATGAACAGGCGCAGCATGAACTGGATGAAGTTCTCCACATCGCGGTACTTAGCTATAACGACACTGGCTATAAGGCCGGCGCCGAAAGCAAAACCGGCAATTTGCAGAAGCAACAGCGGTATCAGTATAAAGTCTGTTGATGCATATAGCCCCGGAGTGAAAAAGCTATATATAGTATAGATGATGGCAAATAACGCAAGCTGTATCCCCAGCCTGATAAACTGTGTGCAGCATACGCTTAATGGTATCAGTATCCTTGGGAAGTAGACCTTACTAAAAATATGGGAGTTCGATAGGAAGGTGTACATCGTCCCTACAAAAATGTCTGCGAAAAAATTCCAGATGATTGTACCCGGCAGGTAAAACAGAATCTTTGGAATGCCCAATGTGGATGTATTCAGTATGGTGCCGAATACTATAACATAAACCAATGTAGTAAGTAGCGGCTGAAGAAAGATCCAAAATCTTCCTATGATGGTTTGCTGATAGGTGCTGAGCAGGTCTCTTCTAACGAGCCGGAATAAAAGTTCCTTATAGCTTGCAAGTTCCCGCAGGTCATAATTAAACCACTTCTCTTTTGTTCCTATTTCCCACGACCAGTTGTCGCTTACGATTTCATTTTGGGGGGTAGCGATATTATCTTCCTGCCGCTTCATCTTTCTGCACCTTATTCTGGCTTGTTCAATCTAGTAAAGGAATATGCCAGTCTGTGCTAAACAGAAAATTTATATCGTAAGTGGCTAACTGCTAATGTTCTCTTAAAATTATCTTAATAGATTAGTGTAGAGCGGACTGATGTTGTGATATGGGACAAAATGAGAAATATGATCTGAAAACTGCTGTATACAGCAGGGTTGGGTTCTACACTCGATTTTGCACGCAGCTTGACTTTACCATGAGAATTTATTATTTTTCATATGACTTAAAGAATTCCATCTTCTTATGATCATAGGGGTATTAAAAGAACAGGCACCGGAAACGCGCGTTTCCATAGTGCCCGAAGTAGTTGCAGCACTGGTAAAGATGAAGGTTACGGTTTGGATAGAAGAGGGGGCAGGCATGAGTGCCTACTATACAGACGCCGCATATACCGATGCGGGAGGTGAAATAAAGGACAAGGCCGCTATAGCATCGCAAGCTGATGTACTACTAGCCATTAACAAAGAAGCAATACCCGACAGTATAAAACCGAATGCCATTCTACTGGGTGTCTACCAGCCTTTGTTCAATAGCGATAGGATGCAAAGCTGGGCAGGTCAGAATTATTCTGTATTCAGCCTCGATACCTTGCCACGTACTACACGTGCGCAGTCGATGGATGTGCTAAGCTCACAAGCCAATATTGCTGGTTACAAAGCCGTACTATTGGCTGCCATGCAGTACAGCCGGTATTTTCCGATGTTCATGACAGCAGCGGGCAGCATTGCTCCAGCCAAAATGCTGATACTGGGCGCAGGTGTGGCAGGCCTACAGGCGGTAGCTACCGCACGCAGGCTAGGCGCGGTGGTAGAGGTATTCGATACACGCCCGGCTGTAAAAGAAGAGGTGATGAGCCTTGGCGCTAAGTTCGTGGAGGTAGAAGGAGCCGCAGATGCCTCTAAAGCGGGAGGTTATGCAGTGGAACAGAGCGAATACTTCCAACGCAGGCAGAAGGAGAAGATACATGAACATGCACGTAAGGCCGACATCATCATAACAACAGCACAGATACCTGGGCGAAAGGCGCCAATACTTATTACGAAGGAGATGATAGAAGACATGCGACCCGGTTCTGTCGTCGTAGACCTGGCAGCTGTAACTGGCGGGAATACGGAACTAACAAAAGACCGCGAAACGGTACACCACAAAGGTGTATCTATCGTTGGTCATTCTACACTACCATCGACCATGCCTGCCGATGCCAGTAAGCTATACGGCAAGAACGTACTGAACTTCCTGAAGCTGATACTGGATAAGGACGGCAACATCAACCTGAATTTTGAAGACGACCTTGTGAAAGGTTGTTGCATCACACACAATGGACAGGTGGTAAATGACCGTGTACAATCATTACTCACCACAACTACAAAAGCATAGATTATATGGAGTTCATCGAGTCTTTATTCAACGACGAGGCATCATATCGCCTGCTTACCATTGTCATCTTATCCATCTTCCTTGGTATCGAGGTGATATCGCGCGTGCCGTCGGTATTGCATACACCGTTGATGAGCGGTGCCAATGCCATACATGGGGTGGTGATCATCGGCGCCATCATAGTGATGGGACAGGCCGACCCAAACGACTACGTTGCGCTCATACTCGGCCTGCTGGCGGTGATACTCGGTACACTCAACGTAGTCGGTGGCTTTGTAGTGACAGATAGAATGTTGGAGATGTTCGGCAAGAAAAAGAAACCGAAATAGGTACTCCCGATAGCCAGATCCATTACACACTTAACAATTCAGTTCAGCATTATGATGCAGCAACAAACAATATTATTACTGAGTTATCTCATCGGGTCCATCACCTTTATCGTGGGCCTCAAAATGTTGTCTCATCCCGAGAGCGCACGTAAGGGCAACCTTGTCGCCGCTGCCGGTATGAGCCTCGCCATACTTACCACCATATTCCTATACCGCGACGATCATGGTAACCCATTGGGTAACTACGGCTGGATATTTGCCGGGTTGATAATAGGCAGCGTTGTAGGTACACTCACAGCAAGGAAGGTGCAGATGACTGCCATGCCCGAGATGGTGAGTATGTTCAATGGTATGGGCGGTGCCTGCGCCATGCTCATATCTATTATCGAGTTTCAACACCTCACCCACGATTTCAGTCAGGAGCTACTGGAGGAGTCGGGCTATACTTTCTTCAGCTACATACCCGGCACATTGCTCATCACGATCATCCTTGGTATGGTTATAGGCAGTGTGTCATTTGCGGGTAGTATCATAGCTTGGGGTAAGCTCAATGGCAAGATCAAAGATTATTCATTCAACGGCCAGCATATCGTAAACCTTGGGCTGATGGGTATTATTGCAGTCCTCACCTTTTACATCCTGTGGATACGCCCCGGCCAAACTATAAGCCTGTTCTATGTCATACTAGCGCTGTCGCTGGTATATGGGGTGATGTTTGTAATGCCGATAGGTGGTGCAGATATGCCCGTTGTTATATCCTTGCTCAACTCCTTTACGGGTGTTGCTGCGGCATTTGGTGGATTCCTGTACAACAATCCCGTAATGCTCACCGGTGGTATACTGGTAGGTTCTGCGGGTACCATACTCACTATACTGATGTGTAAAGCAATGAACCGTTCACTAAAAAATGTGCTTATCGGTTCGTTTGGCGGTGGTGCCAAGGCAGGGCCTGGGGTAACCAAAGAACAGGGCAATTATAAAGAGATCTCACTCAACGATACGGCTGTACTGATGGCCTATGCGCAGAAGGTAATGATCATACCCGGCTATGGGCTGGCTGTAGCGCAGGCACAACATGCCTGCCACGAGCTGGAAAAAGTATTACAGGATAAAGGGGTAGAGGTATGCTATGGCATACATCCCGTAGCAGGCCGTATGCCGGGTCATATGAACGTACTGCTGGCCGAGGCAGATGTGCCATATGAAAAGCTGCTGGAAATGGAAGATGCCAACGACCAGATGAGCACCACGAGCGTAACGATGATAATAGGAGCAAACGACGTAGTGAACCCCGCAGCCAAAGAAGACCCATCGAGCCCAATATATGGCATGCCTATACTGGAAGTAGAAAAATCAGAACATGTGATCGTAAATAAACGCAGCATGAAGCCCGGTTATGCAGGCATTGAGAATGACCTCTTCTTCAAGCCAAAAACATCAATGCTGTTTGGCGATGCGAAGAAAGTATTGCAGGATTTAGTATCGGAATTGAAGCAAGTATAAGAGCCGAATTTCTTCAAAAGTAAAGGAGCCATGCAAATATTGCATGGCTCCTTTACTTTGTTTCGTGTCGGTTCTACTTCATTATCGTAAATGGCAAAGACCTCAATGCTCCGTTTATCTGTATGCGGAAGAAGTAGGTGCCATTTGCAACCCTGTCTTCCATCTGTATGGTCTGGTTTATGGACGTCCGTGCGTTTGCAATCATATCCCGGCATATCATTTGGCCGTTGGCAGCTACAACCTGCCAGTTAATGTTTTGCACATCTCTAACTTTAGCCTTAATAGTGAATGTTCCATTGTTGGTAGTAGGGTAGAGCATCAGTAGGTCGTCGAGCATCTTATGCACCATAACAAAGGAACTATTCGTTCCTCTACAACCATCGTATTCCGCAGTTATAAAGTAAGTGCCGCTCTGGGCCTGTGCTATACCGCGTAGTTCAGGAGCTTCGCTGTAAGAATAATAGCCTCCCGGGCCCGTCCAATGGTATTTGGTTCCAGGTTTAGTGCCACCCACCTGCAGGAACAAATCATCGTTCTCCCATACAGGACTATTGCTAACGATTACAGGTGTTGGTTTGGGTTTTATAATAACAGATACCGTGTCTGATTGGCTACAGCCAGCCATTGTAGCCGTAAGCAGGTACATGCCTGCCTGCATTTGCGACACCTTTGTAAAGAGTGTGGTTGCATTCTGCGATGTATAGCCATTAGGGCCTGTCCATGTATACAGTATGCCCGGCTCACGCTCTAACGATTCTATCCATAGGGAGTCATCTTCGCATACCGGGCTGTTCGCCGACGCTTTAGGCTTTTGGGGAGAAGGTTTGATCACAGCCGTATAATATCCCGTTGCAGATGTGCAGCCGTTGGCTTGTGCAACAACGGAGTAAACGCCATAGGCCGACATGCCGACGTTTTGCAACTGAGGATTGGGAATTGTAGAACTGAAACTATCTGGTCCTGTCCATTTGAAGGTAGAGCCGGGAGTGCTGGTTACACTTAACGTCAGTGTCTCTCCCAGGCATAACGGGCCGTTGCTTGTTATCTTAGGCGTGTCTGGCAGTGCCTTAATAGTCACCAGTGTAGTGTCGCGCACCTTGCATCCCAGAATCGTAGCCTCTACTATATACCTCCCCGATGCCGTAGCTCCCGGCACTATCGGCGCACTGTTACCGACCGACGAGAAACCACCTGCACCACTCCAGCTGTAGTTAAGCCCCGAAGGTGTACCAGATACATTGAGCTTCAGCGTGTCGCCTGAGCATATAGGGCTGTTGCTCGTTGCCTTTACAACAGGCATCTCGCCTATGTACATATTAAAGCCATTATCCCATGACGTATCCTGATTTCCCGTAGCCGTAAGGCGTATGCGGTATCGATTGCCTGTAAGCACAGTCTTTGGTATGCGGCAGGAAATAATGCCTCCTGACTGGGCTGCTACAACACCCAGGGGAGTAGGGCTTGCAAAGTTGCCGGTTGAGTCAGATAGCTGTACGTAGAATGAGTTGCCTGCATTGTAATTTTTTGCTGTATTGTACGCGATCTTGAACGTATCGCCCGTACAATACACGGACTGTGTGAATAGTTGGTCGAAGTATAAGGAGCTATCCATCTGTATGCGGGTAAGGAAAGCGTCGTATGATGTGCCGAAGAGCGAGGCTTTGTGCGCGCTAGCTGTCGCTAAACCTATCTTACTTGCTGTATTTCCTGTGAGGTATATGCTGCCCCTGCGGTCGTGAAGCACCTTCGATACCTGGTCGAAACCATTGCCGCCAAAATAGGTAGTATAGAGCCTGCTGCCATCCTCATCAAACTCCGTAAGGAAAACATCCTGGTCTCCCTTATTGACCGGCTGGATACTTCCTGTCGTTGCCAGGTTGGTATTATGACTGAATCCGGACACGAATGCATGCCCCGATCGCGATACGGATATGTCATTTATTTCATCGTCGCTAACGCTACCAAAATAGGTACCCCATTTTCTTACACCGTTTGCATCAAATTTTGCAACAAAGCCATCTACCGAGTCGGAATAGGCTGGCTGGTAGGTGCCAGCAGTAGCGATCTTATTGGTACTTGACGTACGCCCTGCTATATATACGTTGCCGGCGTAGTCACATTTTACAGCTTTTATATAGTCGTAACCGTTTCCTCCATAGTAAGTGCCCCAGCGCTTATTGCCATGTTTGTCAAAGCTTATTAAGAAGCCATCTTTTACGGTTGTATTGAGGTTGGCGTATGTGCCCTGGTGGGCGTTTGCGCTGGCTATGCCGGTTTCGCTAAATGTAAAACCTGCTACATATACATTGCCTTGCCTGTCTGTGGCAACAGCTTCTATCTCATCATCCCAATTGCCACCGCAATAAGTAGCCCATATTCTTTTACCATCCTTATCGAACTTCACCACAAAACCGTCCTGGCCGCCATTAAGTGAGGTTTGATATGCGTTGTTCGTAGCGATCTTATCCGAACTTATGGAGTTGCCGCTCAGGTACACATTGTTGTCAGCATCCAGGCATAGGTGAGCATTATACTCACCCATAAAGCCACCGTAGTAAGTGCCCCATTGGCGTACCCCATTTGTATTAAACTTGGCCAGGTAAAGATCGCCGATCATTACGGCCCCGCCACCGTATGCTGGCTGATGGCTGCCTGCGGTGGATATGCCCGTTTGGCTGGCGGTATATCCGGTGATATACACGTCGCCTGCAGGGTTTACTACAATGTCCGATGGTCCGTCGAGCGCTTCGCCGCCATAGTAGGTTGCCCACTGCACGATGCCCTCAGGGTTTAGCTTTACAAGGTAGGTATCTCCATCATCGGGGCCTAGTGCTGTTTTGTGCGCACCTATTGTAGCAATATTATTGGTGCTGAAGGTAGTGCCGCCAATGTACACATTGCCCAATGGATCAGTGCCGAGGCCTGTGCTATAATCCCACTGTGCATCCGAGCCGTAGTAAGTAGCCCAGCTTAGTACAGGGTCTATTACAATCTCGCCATCATGCGGTGCTACATCAAAACTTAGCGTGCCATCTTGCAATGCGTAAGCTGAAGCTACCTCTCCTTTACCCAATCGATGATAGGTATATGGCTTTTCTTCCGTAATGCTACCAAATGGCGTCTTGATTATAAAACTGCCATTTGCAATAGCCATACCGGTAGCGCCTGCATACTTTACCTTGATTTTTCGAGTATCGCCACCAGCATGTACTACAAAGTCATATTTCAGTTGGTTGTCTTTTGTGTATAGTACCCAATCAATATTTGGGTAGATGTTTTGGTAAGTGATCTTTTGATAAGATCGCGCAGTGAAATTAGAATTGCTGGTATAATAATACTCTTGGTAGGGCACAGGTGCTTCGGTAGTTATCACTGCATCCTTGTTCGCTCCTTCCAGCACTGCATCCAGCCGGTATATTTCGGTATTACCCGGCGTATTGCTCACCTTTGCAGGTATGTCTTTTCGCCATTGGTAGCTTAGTCTGCCATTGCCTACGAATACACTCATACCCGCGGCTTCCAGCTTGTAATGTACATCACTGCGCGCTACGTTGTACTGATCTTTTATTTGCCCGCTATTCTCTATAAAATACAGCTGCCCGCTACGTGGTTTTATCGCTTTCTCTGCAGCATATTCGGTTTTACCGATGCTTATGAAGGGAAGCAACAGAAATACTAATACATAGACTGTATCAAGCCGGAACATATAATCAGGGGTTCAATTTATAGTTAAATATAATGAATTGGATTTAATTCATTATCGGAATTGTGGCCACACCGGTAGTATAAATGGCTCACTCCTTATCTTTACGCTTCCAAACATCCATATGCCTCGCCTGCGTTTACTAACTGCATTATTTGTTTTGCTCGTGTTTTCGGCCACTGTGTACACCTCGTGCATCAAAGATCAGTGCTCGCGGGTGGCTTGCTACAATCAGGGCGTTTGCGTACAGGGCGTATGCTCTTGTCCATATCTGTACGAAGGCCCATCTTGCGAAGACAGGTGGATCGACAAGTTTTCAGGCAGGTGGAACGCAAATGAAACCTTTGCGAGGGATACCACAGGTACACGCCGCATATACGATTTGGATATATCGGGCAATGCCGACAGCTTCTATATAACAGGGCTGGCCGATACATTGGGTGCTCTGCAATGCAAGCGAGATACACGGCTTAAGTTCACCTTCAGGGCCGAGCAGCGACCGGATAGCTTTGTGACTATTAAGCTGGGGCGCGGTACCATATCGTCCGACGGTAATACGGTATCAGGACTGTATATCTTCAACTACAAAAACTACAGCGATACCGCTAACAAAAAAGACACTACCATTACAGTCAACTTCGCCTGGAGGAGATAAAAGCTTTAACTTCGGTTAAATTCTAATTGTTCGATGAACCATCCGAAGGGTCATGTGCTGATTACCGTTTTCCTTGCCCTGTTTTCTTTTTTGTCGGTAGGCTATATGGCCTGCAAAAAAGATAACGCAATTACCTCTAACGACCCTTGCGCCCAAATGACGTGCAAGAATGGCGGCGTATGTTTCAAAGGTAGCTGTACCTGCATAGCAGGTTTTGACGGTAAGAATTGTGAGATTCCCTGGATAACGCCTTACCCCGGCACATGGGATGTGACCGAGAAGATTGTAGGCAGCGTAGCCAGCGGCAACAAAGGCAAGGAGCGCAAATACATACTGACGCTACAGGCGCACAGTAAACCACATATGCTCTTTATGCAAAATCTTGCGGGCAATGGCAGCTTTAAAGATGTGGAAGCTATCATTGGTGGCAAGTCTGGCCGTACGCCAACAGAGTTTATCATCAATGCAAAGGTGTTTCCGAACGATCCGTATAACACAAGGCTGGCAAGGGGTTTCGGTTCGATCAATAGTATAGGTACAATGGTCTCAGGCCAGTATGTATTGGCTTATATATTTGACAACCTGCCCATTGTTGATACCATCAATTTTGAAGGGACCTATAAGCAGTAAGGCAGTCGTTTATGTATCCTCAAAGGGATTAAAGCAGCTAAGTAAACGCTCCTAAACATTATCAATACTTTCATTTAAAAATTGCTTGCAAAAAATTTGCAGTTTTCAATTTGTTGTCTACTTTTGCAATCCCTTCACGGGAAGTTCTTTTAAATAAAACACACAAAAGCCGCTTTAGCTCAGATGGTAGAGCAACTGATTTGTAATCAGTAGGTCGCTGGTTCGATTCCGGCAAGCGGCTCTTTTTGTTTTTTTTATGGCTATGCGCTCGTTGCAAGATGAGCGCGTCCTTAACCGGGCAGATACCCAAGCGGCCAACGGGGGCAGACTGTAAATCTGCTGTCTTACGACTTCGGAGGTTCGAATCCTTCTCTGCCCACTTTATTTTGTGCTCTTTGATCTTGCAATTTGCAGATGATAATTTTGTAGATTGCACATAGTTGTCGGGTCACAGATAACATGCGGGAGTAGCTCAGTTGGTAGAGCGACAGCCTTCCAAGCTGTAGGTCGCGGGTTCGAGCCTCGTCTCCCGCTCTTCAATAAAAAGAAAGTTCTGAAAGTTTTTACCCCGCGGTAAAAACTTTATAGTTTTCAAGCTGTTGTAGCTCAGTGGTAGAGCACTTCCTTGGTAAGGAAGAGGTCGGCAGTTCAATCCTGCTCAACAGCTCTTCTTCTCTCTCTATTTATTTTTTGCTTTCATATATTTTTTGCAGTACGGATACTCCGGAGGTAAGTACAGGCGATGGGCCATGTGGTAATGAGGGGAAGTGCACCGTATATATAGCGGTAAATGACCTGAACGTTATTTCCTGAAAAATAAATTTATTTGAAACGAAATAAAGTTATATTTGCACACTTTTTCAACAACGACTCAAACTTTTTTAAACAACAATAACAATGGCAAAAGAGACCTTTAAGCGGGAAAAACCCCACGTAAACATTGGTACCATAGGCCACGTAGACCATGGTAAAACTACTTTGACTGCAGCCATCACTACTATCCTGGCAAACAAAGGTTTGGCAGAGAAAAAAGGATATGATGAAATCGATGCAGCTCCTGAAGAAAAAGAGCGCGGTATCACCATCAACACTGCACACGTAGAGTACCAAACAGCTAACCGTCACTATGCACACGTTGACTGTCCGGGTCACGCTGACTATGTGAAGAACATGATCACCGGTGCTGCGCAGATGGACGGTGCTATCCTGGTGGTTGCTGCTACGGATGGTCCTATGCCTCAAACTAAAGAGCACATCCTTCTGGCTCGCCAGGTAGGTGTACCTCGTATCGTAGTATTCATGAACAAAGTTGACCTTGTTGACGATCCTGAGATCCTTGACCTGGTTGAAATGGAAATCCGTGAACTGCTGAGCAAATACGAATATGATGGTGATAACACACCAATCATCAAAGGTTCTGCAACAGGCGCATTGGCTGGCGAAGATCAGTGGGTGAAAGCAGTAGAAGAACTGATGGAAGCAGTAGATAGCTACATCCCTCTTCCTCCACGTGCAGTTGATCAACCATTCCTGATGTCGGTAGAAGACGTATTTACGATCACTGGTCGTGGTACAGTTGCTACCGGTCGTATCGAGCGTGGTATCATTAAAGTTGGTGAGAACGTTGAGATCGTTGGTTTCAATGATGCGCCTATGACTTCTACTTGTACTGGTGTTGAGATGTTCAAAAAACTTCTTGACCAAGGACAAGCTGGTGATAACGCAGGTCTTCTGCTCCGCGGTATTGAGAAGAAAGATATCCGTCGTGGTATGGTTATCTGCGCTCCTAAGAGCATCACTCCGCACACAGACTTCAAAGGTGAAGTTTATGTACTGAGCAAAGAAGAAGGTGGCCGTCACACTCCATTCTTCAACAAGTATCGTCCTCAGTTCTACTTCCGTACTACGGACGTAACAGGTGAGTGCACGCTGCCTGAAGGAGTAGAAATGGTAATGCCTGGCGATAACGTAAACCTTTCTGTAAAACTGATCGCTCCAATCGCGATGGAAAAAGGTCTGAAATTCGCGATCCGCGAAGGTGGCCGTACAGTAGGTGCAGGTCAGGTTACTGAAATCCTGAAATAAGCATTAGCAGATTTTATCTGCCGCTTGAAATAGCTCAATAGCCATCGGTCTTCCGGTGGCTATTTTGTTTTTATCATTTCTCATACTTCATGTATCAATCGAATACCTATTTTTAGCTTTTGACTTTTTACTTTTGACTTATCATAATCCATTTGATGATCTACTTCAATACCGCCTCCTGCGGGCTGCTGAGCCAGCAAAGCGTAGCCGCTACCAATGAGCTGTACAACGCCATGCTCACCCAAAGCAGCACTGCTGCGGAAGCCCTGCGCGAGACAGGCATACCACGCATTCGTGAGGCAGTAGCAACCTTCCTTGGTGCACCTGCCTCTAATGTAGCTTTCATCCCCAACTTCTCTTATGCGCTGTGCAGCATTGTGCAGGCGTTCAAGGGCTCGGAGAAGGTGATGCTTTTTAAGGGCGATTATCCCTCGGTGCTGGAACCCTTCCGTATCAACAACTTCGACATCACCTGGATAGATAGCGCGGATGGCTTTAGCATCGATATGGAGGAGATCAAGCAAAAGCTGATAGCGCATAAGATACAGATACTGGTCATCAGCCAGGTGCAGTGGCTGTCGGGCTTTAAGATCGACATCGTGGAGCTGGGTTCCTTCTGCCGGGCCAATGATATCGTCTTCATTGTAGATGCCACCCAGAGCCTGGGCGCCGTGCGCCTGCGTATCGACCAGATGCATGTGGATGTGCTCATCTCCAGCAACTACAAATGGATGAACGCCGGCTTCGGTACGGGAGTTATGTACATGTCCGACGGCTTCCTGGCTAAGTACCCGCCTGTGGTAGGCGGCTTTGGCAGCTATGGCTACGATGGGCAGTCGATGAAGTATATGCCATCTGTACGCAGCTACGAGCCGGGGCACCCTAACTTCCATGGGCTGCTGGTGCTGGAGGCCGCGGTAAATGAGAAGCTGGCCAAGGGCATGGACGCCATAGCAGCGCACAACCAGGGCCTTACCCAACTGCTGCTCGATAACATTGGCGATACCCCTATACTGGGCCCCGCCACTACCGATAGCCGCAGCTCGATAGTGATGCTGCGCGACGATAGCGGAGCGTTGCATAAGCACCTCACTGCCAATGGTTTCCTGGCTATACACCGCAACGGGAACATCCGCCTGAGCTTCCACTTTCATAATACGGAGAATGAGGTGAACCAGCTGATTGACTGCCTGAGCGCCTTCAAAGGCTAGCGGGTGGCGGTTTGCGGCGGGCGTAAATAATTTTCGGATGATGTTTGAATTATAGTTTGCATATTCAACGGAAAATTTATTACTTTTGCCAACCCCGTTGAAGGGGCTTTTTATTTACGGGCATAGTTCAATGGTAGAATAGAGGTCTCCAAAACCTTTGATCGTGGTTCGAATCCGCGTGCCCGTGCTAACATCCCTCTCGCCTCCCGGAGGGATTTTTTTTAATGGAGGCAGGGATAAAAGGGTGATAATGACTATATTTATCATCTATTTTTTCTTTTTCAAAACATTTTAAATAAGCCCTCGGGGCTCTAGTTATGAGCAAATTCGGTAGCTATATAGGTGAAGCGTATGATGAGTTGTTACACAAGGTAACTTGGCCATCATGGGAAGAGCTGCAGCAGACAACCATCATCGTACTGGTATCTCTTATCATCTTCACGGTTGTGATCTTTGGTATGGACGCAGTGTCTGAGCGCGTGCTCACCTTCGTATATGATATTCTAGGAAAATAATGTAATTCAAGATGACAGAAGCTACAACGAATCAGGGGATCAACCCGGAAGCAAAGCCAGCCCCGGATACAAAATGGTATGTGCTGCGTGTAATAAGCGGTAAGGAAAAAAAGGTAAAAGAATATCTTGATAAAGAAGTAAAGATAAACCAGTGGACACAGGCTATATTCCAGGTGCTGTGCCCTATCGAGAAGGTTTTTAAAGTAGTAGCCGGTAAGAAGGTACTGCGCGAGAAGATCCTGTTCCCCGGCTACCTGATGCTGGAAGCAGCTGATGGCAAGCTGAATGATGATATGATACAGACCATCAAAAACATCACGGGCGTTATCCACTTCCTGGGTAAGGACAACCCTACTGCACTGCGCAAGTCGGAAGTGAATAAGATGTTTGGTAAGATGGACGAGGTGAGCGAGCAGGGTATAGGCTACGCAGAGCCATACATAGTAGGCGAAACGGTGAAGATCATCGATGGGCCTTTCAACGACTTCAATGGTACTATTGAAGAAGTGAACGAAGAGAAGAAGAAACTGAAGGTAGTAGTAAAGATCTTTGGCCGTGCTACGCCGGTAGAGCTCAACTACATGCAGGTGGAAAAACTTGCATAGTATACCAACAATATAATTTAAGAAGGGGCTGCTGCATGGCAGCCTTTTTACATTGTACCATGCGCCATGCTGGCAGGTAACATTGCGGTTTGCATTGCATGAGGTGGGTACCAAGGCAAATGTTTTACAAAACAGGCCGTTAGTATTGGTTTGCGGTACGTTTGCTATACAGCTGATAGCGTTGTACGCTGCTGTAAAGCTGCTGTTATGGTGCTGTCGTGCTGTCGTCGCGCAGTTATTGTGTTGATGTTGAGCTGCTGCTGCGCTGCCGTTGCGCGGTTGTTCAGCTGCTGTGTAATGGTTGTAAATACTGCCATTTTTGCCATATCGGTTTTCATATGTTTTGCGGGCGGTCATGTTGGGATGATAGGGCTTAGTATGGACAGCAAGTACATAACCCGTAAAGATGCAGATGTTTGAGCGGATGAGTGGAAATGTACACCCCCTTGTTTTAGCAACAGTCAATCTGCTTTGGGATCACAGATTGTAATTTAATGGTATTGCATAGTAAAAGGCCACCCGTTAGGTGGCCTTTTTATCGATAGCTGAAGGGGCTGATTCTATTTAGCTACTTTAGTAGTAATGGTTTCTGACTTGTAAGAAAGACGAATGCCATAACTGCCGTGCGGCATGGCCGACATGTCTACACTTATTTGTTGATTACCAATAGTAGTTTTATGCTCCATGTTTACGATTGTTCTGCCCGAAACATCGAACATTTCTATCCGTACCGGCATATTTTCTTCTGTAGTGGTGAAGCTGATCTTGAGGATATCCTCAACCGGGTTAGGATAAATCTTAAGGTTGGATATATTGGTCTTTATATCGAGGATGTCAATCGCCGTAGGGTCACTCTTTGCTACGCCGGGGTTGCATGCAGGTTTGCATATCAGTGGGCTGTCGGGTGTGAAAGGTACCGTGAATGTGGCACTACCTCCACCTAGTATGTCGCAAGACCAGTCTATAGTAGCAGTAGGGGGAATAATAGGGAAAGGAGGACATGTACTGCTATTAATGACATTTTGAATGAAAGAGGGGCCGTCAGACGTCATCACGTGAATCAGTTCCGAGTGGCAGCAACCATTCGGGTCGCATGGCATTAGGACGCTCAGCCTAGATCCCGGCTTCATGCCAAAGCATACCCTGGCTGCATCAGGAACTGTGATGGTGCCGGTATAAAAACATGGTGATGGCAATGTACGGAAGATAGCAGCATAGCCATGCAGGCCCTGAATATGTGCATATACTTTCCTCATAAGTTCGGGTACTTGCATGCAAGCTATATTGCAAGAGTCGCCGGCAGTAGTATCTTCGATAATTACATCTCCCGGAAATTTACAATCGATCTGAAGCTTACCGTTACAGATACGTGTTCGATAATTAATGTAAACCTTGAAGGGACAACCGGCCGGGGCTGATAAGTAAATAGTGGTGGTTACAAAATTATCGGCACTCCAAGGCATGCCTGCGCAGGGGTCGCAAGGAGGGCCGGGAGGCAACGGCTGGGCGTTTACAAATTGGCTGCAAAGCAGGAGCATTAAGCCTGCAACAATGCGGATAAGCTTTCTCATAGTCGAAAAAATTTAGAATGGTTAAGAAAAAGGTGATTTGATACCAATTTCCTTTGACTTTGAGACTATGCCTAACACTATTCTATAAGTAGTACTATCCGGCACATAGGCGGCTGTATTTTTCTTATAACTGGAAAAGACCGAGGAAACTCTTTTTCCTCCGTTTGGAAATATCTATCACCGATCCGTCCGTCATAGTTACATAGCCACCATCTCCGCGATGGTAATGCTTTATGCGATTGATGTTAATAATGTGAGAATGATGTGCCCGAAAGAACGTTTCCGTGGGCAGTATATCTTCATAGTCCTTCAGTGGTTTAGAGCTAAGCATTGTAGCCGTATCGCAGAATATACGCGTGTAGCTGCCCTCCGCTTCTAACCGGGTTATTTCATTCAGAAAGATAAATTTAAGGCCGTCCGTTACAGGTACTGCAATCCGACTCGGCGCTGACTCTGTGTGCGTTAGTTGATAGACTAGTGCCTTTATATCCAGTTTTTTTTCTTTGGAAGTGATCTTTTCTTCTGCTTTGGCTATCGCCGCCTGCAGTTCGCGTATATTAACCGGTTTTAACAGATAGTCCAGTGCGTTTGCTTTGATTGCTTGTAGCGCATATTCGTTATATGCAGTAATGAATATTACTTCAAAACTTATATCTTTTATCTGCGACAGCAAATCAAAGCCGGAACCATCGGATAGTGAAATGTCAAGCAGTAGCAGTTCAGGGTGTATATGTTCAAGTATTGATATGCCCTCTTTAACATTGGATGCCGTACCTGCAATCTCTACGGAATCGCAATACCTGTTTATTAATACTTCTAATGTTTGCCTGCTCTTGGCCTCGTCGTCAATAATAATTGCTTTTATCATAAGATGGTGCTTTTTTTAATGCAGGGTGTGTAGGTATTGATATCCGGACAATAGTACCCTCTTCAGGATGCGTTTTATCTGTAATAAGGATGTCTATATCTGAATCTTCCAGGAAATTATATGTCTTTACTCGTTCTTTTATTAACTGCATACCGCGTGATATATGCTGTTTATTCAGAGTTGCCTTGATAGCTGTCGCTTTTTCGCGGCCAATTCCATTATCATCTATCGTACACTGTAGTATACCCTCTTGCTCGTTGCAAGAAAACGTAACGTTTAATAATCCTTTGCTAGAAAGGTGCAACAAGCCATGATTGATCGCATTCTCGACAAATGGCTGAATCATCATAGAAGGAATGAGCATTTCTCGGATGCAGTTACCGCCTAGACTTAAGGTATAATCGAATTTATCTTCAAAGCGTAGTTTCTCAAGCGACATATATAGGTCTAATAATTCCAACTCATCGGCTAGAGAGATGTACTTATTTTTGGATGACTCCAGGAATAGACGCATCAGCCGGGCGAAGCGCGATAAATATTCATTAGCTGCAAGGTCATCGCTGTGCAGAATGTAATGTTGTATCGCATTAAGAGAATTGAAGATAAAGTGAGGGTTCATTTGCGACTGTAATGCATTTAGCTCCAGCGAGGCAATTTGTTTTTCAATTCTGTGCTTCTCCCGTTCCTGATTTACCAATGCTGTTACACGTCTATAAATTAGAAAGCATGCAAAGACGACCAGCGCAATACCGGCCGATACCCAAAATAGAGGCATCTGCCAAATAGCCGGCCGTATAAAAAATGAAATATAATCTTTATGACGGCTCCAGTTAATACCATCAATACTACCTTCAACAACAAGTGTGTAATGTCCGGGCGGAATATTGGTGTACATTGCCAAAGGCTGTATTGCATCGGTAGTATTCCATTTTGTATCAAAGCCTTGCAGTATGTAGCGGTATCTATGTGCATGCGGCTTCGAGTAGTCGGGAATAGAAAAAGTGAACTGTAGGGCATTTTGTTGTCGGCTGAGTTCAAACTCCGATCGCTGATATAGAAGACCTGTACTATCGTTGCCGTTTATTTGTAGTGTATTAATGTATACAGGTACGTGTATATTCTTTTTTACGCTTACACTACCGGGCTGAAAGCTAATCAGCCCCATTTTGGTGCCAAAGAAGAGATAGCCGGTAGAAGACACCGCAGCCGCTTTAAAATTAAAGTCATTACTAAGTAGGCCATCAGACTCATCGTAGGCGATGTATGTTTTATGTACTGGGTCGTATAAGTATAGGCCATTCATTGTGCTTATCCAAAGCAGACCATTATGGTTAGGGAGAATTCCTGAAATCACTTTGCGGGGAAACGAGGTTTCGGGCTTTACGACTGTTCTGTTTTTATTGATTTTATAAAGCCCAAATCCAGTAGTGGTGACCCATAGATTTCCTGAATCATCTTCCTGCATATTCCAGGTGGGTATCGGCTCCGAGATTTCTTTATTTAATTCCAACCAATTGAAATGAAGATTTGACTTATCCAGGTTCGGATTAACCTGCGCTACCGAGTTATTGGTAAGCAACCATACATATCCTTTGTGGTCTTCGTAGATGTTCCATATATTATTATCAGGCAGACTACGCAAGCTGTTTTTGGTGTGCTTATAATGATATTTCTGTTTCAAATGCGGATCTACAAGGAAAAGCCCATTTCCCTTTGTGCCTATCCATAGCCATCCTTCCTTGTCTTGGTATAAAGACCATATAGATCTTATTCTGGATGTATCTGTATCATGTAAATAAGGCTCAAGAACGCTTGTGCGGTCGTTGACCATGAAAAGGCCTTCCCTGCAGCCGTTTATTACAACTCCACTCTTTAATTGGAGCATAGCATTAACTGTGTACTGTTCAGTAATTTCGCTATGATGCATTTTGAAACTCTTTTGCAGTACATAAGACGACTTTAAACTGTCATAAAATAGTTTATTGACCTTACCAGATTTAAAACCCACCCAAATGTTATTTTGCCGATCGGCATATACAGTTCGCACGTAGTTGTCTGTGAGTTTATTACTAATGTTGTTTTTTGAGTATCGCTTAAAACGGTATTTATTTTTATCGATTTTGAGCAGGCCACTATTTGTACCTATCCAGAGTATTTCGTTCCGGTCGGCCAGTATGCAATTGATGACTTGATTACTTTGGCTAAGTGCCGCTAAGTCTGTAAGTTGAATAGAGTTGATAAGTGTGCCTGACGAATTGTACTCGTTGATTTGACTTAGGTCTGTAAGGTAGTAGCTACCCTGTGGTGATAAAGCAGATTTTCTCGTTGCTCTGAAAGGAAAAGATTTCGGGATAGGGATGCGCACCTTTTCATTTAGTTTGCTAAGGTTCAAGAGTGATGTATGACTCACATCTTCTATAAAAACATGATTATCGGGTGTGCAGTGGCAATAAATATTAAAATAATAGTCGTCGTGGGGCCACGGCAGCCGCGTGACGATGCCGGCCTTCACATTGAGCAGGAATGCGCCATTTTCGGAAAAGATGTTTAGCGTACCGTCACCCCGTGATCCAATACAGCGTATAGTATTGTTGGTAATCTTAAAAGTCTTGATGCTATCATTATGAATGAACGCCACTGCACCGTTCATTGTTCCGAACCAAAGCCGCTTAGACTTGTCTTCAAAGAAGCAACTTGCTGCATTGCTACTACCTGATGTAGTGTTGAATATTTTCCATGTCTGGTCTTTTCGTACGAAGCAACAAATACGTCCGCCTTTAGTGCCCGCCCAAATATTGTCATGGCTATCTTCAAATATAATCTCTATTGCCTGATGCCAGTCCTGAGTTTGCGCACTGTCAAAAATATTATTGAATATTTTTATCTTATTGCCTTCGTAGCGGCACAACCCATTATAGGTGCCTACCCATATATAGCCCTCTTTGTCTTGATATAAGGAACTTACGACATTGTGTGGCAATCCCTGCCGGGTGCTTATCTGCTCAAATTCCTGTGCATGTAAAATACGGCAGGCACATAATAAGAGTAACAAGAACAGTAATTGACGTACTGTTGTTTTCAATGGTGCGTGTTTGTCTATAAATATAACTTTTAAGCTTGTATTTTTTAGATAATAGTTATTAAGTTTTAGTTTTTACAGTTGCGTTTGATACTACCGGGAGAGAAGAATAACGAGGGAAGGCATCTTCAATATGCACTTCACTTGTGCGACGCTTTGCTTACCCGATGTTCCGAAGAACATTTATGTTGTTCCGGGTGTTCCAAAGGGCATCCGGAATACAGGATATACAGCCATTCTCTGGATGGACTTCACTGCTGCTTTACCCGAGAGAAGAAGTTCTTAGCTGAATACCCTTCAGAGAACGGCTTCTTATCTTAAGTTCGAGATGCCCTGCGGAACATCTCGAACAACGAGGGTACTAGCAGTTCTTTTAGCTGGCTCTCAGTAGTAGTAATATTAAGGTTGCTTATAACAATTTCCCTAGTATTTGATCTTATATTTACCTATACGGTAGTTTAATTAGTTTTCTTTTTAGCATCCAATGCTTTCTGCGCTTCAGCTATTATATTTCGTAGCTCTTCTTCGTCCATTTCGGTATCGATACTCTCTGTCGTTGTGGTCGAACCCGCATTCAGTTCTATCTCCTTTTCCGCCCTGGCCTTTTTCTTAAAGTAGCCACGTAAGAAATAGTTTCCTTGCAAGGCTTTCATATTTTCGCTGAAGCCGTTTGCTCCTTGCTGTATGGTGAGCATGGCTGAATTAGCTGTAGCTCCGGCAGTTGCTAGCACATTCGATAACGTATCAGTATAAACCAGGTTGCCAATAGAACCTTTGCCCGACCTTATCTGAGCTGCAATACCTGCTAATGATCCTGTGATCTTTTCAGCATTGCTCGCGGTGCCTTCCAGGCTGCGTGATAGATCATCGGTGTAAAGCAGTTTGCTTATAGTTCCGTCGCCTTCTCTTATCTGGACGGCCATGCCGGCCAGCTCTTGGGTAATGATTTCAGCATTAGTTGCTACGCTTGTGAACTGACCTAATACCTTATCGAAATCTAATGGATTGACTGTACGGATGCGTGAGCCACCAGAAAGCAGCTGTACCATGTTGGCAGAGCCTGGTGCTATTGTTATTAGCTTGTCTCCCATCAGTCCGTCAGAACCTATGGAGGCGAGTGCGTCAGCTTTCAAAAATGGCCTTACCTGTTCTTGCATTAGCATGTCTACGCGTATCACTGTATCGGAAACAATACGTATGTCCTCTACTGTACCAACAGTGATACCAGCATACCTGATATTATTCCCGATAGCCAAACCGCCTACATTTTTGAAGGTTCCGTATATAAGAAAAGTATCTCCAAACATATTTTTCTTACTGCCAATAATGAAGATTCCCACAACGAATAGTAGTATGCCTACCACCGTGAATATGCCTAGTTTTACTTTTTGCGATGCGTTTGTTTTCATAATGACTTATTTAAAAAAGGAGCGAACTAATTCATTAGGTCCATTTTCCAATTGTTCGTAATTGCCCTCTGCTATAAAAGAACCTTCGCTCAATACGAGCAAACGGTCGGATGTAATTTTGGCGCAAGCCATGTCGTGGGTAATGATGATGGATGATATTTGGTACCTCTGTTGCATTTGCAACATTAGCTCACTTATCTCGCGCGATGTAATTGGGTCGAGGCCTGTAGTAGGCTCGTCATACAACATGATATCGGGTTTCAGGATCAGCGTACGTGCCAGACCAACCCGCTTCCGCATACCACCTGAAAGGTCAGAAGGCATTTTATCTATTGCGTCAAGCAAGCCAACGCCATCCAACACTTCCTCTATTCGTGCTCGTATTTCTTTTTTGTCGTTCAATTTTATCACCCTTGTTAACGGGAACTCCAGGTTTTGGTATACCGTCATGGAGTCATACAATGCAGCGCTCTGAAACAAAAAGCCAACTCTGATACGCAATGCTTTTAAAGCCTGCTCTGATAAATCTTTTACTTCGCTACCAAATATTTTTAGGCTACCCGAGTCCTGTGTTAGTAATCCCACCATGCATTTTATAGATACTGACTTACCCGAGCCGGATTTGCCGAGTACCACAAGGTTTTCACCTTTATAGAGGTCCATGCTTACATCAGATAGTACGTTTTTGCTGCCGAAGGACTTTTTTAGATTGCGTATAGAAACGACAGCTTCTTTTGCTTGATTTATCGTTTCGCCATGATGCGGTTTATCAGGGTCGATTATCTCTCTCATCATAAAATTAATTGTACGCAAACACAGAGGTTAACTGAACGGCTATTGCATCAAGCATAATGATCCATAGTGACGCAGCTACAACCGCAGAATTTGCAGCAATACCTACGCTTTCCGTACCTCTATCTGAATTATAGCCTTTATAGCAGCCGACAAATCCTATAGCAAACCCAAAGAATATTGTCTTGAGCACAGCAGGAACCAGATCGGTAAATGTGAGTGCTGAAAAGGCTTTGCTAAAGTATAAGGTAGCTGTTATCCTATTGCTGATGTTAGATGCGGCAAAGCCGCCAAATAAAGCCAGCGCGTCAGCCATTAATGTAAGTAGCGGTACCATCATAACACAGGCGAGTATGCGTGTAACGACTAGATATTGTACCGGATTGGCGCCTGAAACTTCCATTGCGTCAATCTGCTCGCTGACCTTCATGCTTCCTAATTCTGCTCCAATGCTTGAAGCGACCTTTCCTGCACAAATAAGCGCAATAATGACAGGCCCGATCTCACGTATCACGGATATAGCCACCATGCTGGGTACAAAGCTTTCTGCGCCAAACGCTTTCATTGTTGGTTCCGATTGCAGTGTAAGTACAAAGCCAAGTATAAACCCTGTGATACCTACAAGAGAAAACGACTTGTAACCGATAATGAAGCATTGACGCAGAAATTCGTTCCATTCGAAGCCTGGACGAAAAATATTGCGAAAGAATGAGCTCATGAAGATCATCTGGTCGCCGGTAGCAACAAATTGTTTTGTCAGTATAGCAGGTGTCTGCATAGAAATGTTTTCATTGAAAATGGTCCGGAAATATGCGTATCAGGCAAACTGCTATCAGAGAGAGGTCGGGCGCTAAACGATCAGACAATAATGGCTGTGCTAAAATAGTATGCTAGAATAGCCGGAATGATAATATCTGTTTATAATATTCAATTATCGAGCCATCAACGTATTATTATGCTATATCTCATTACAATAGAAGAGTTGAAGCGGTAATATCTGTAAGCATCTGAGATTACCGAAGGGTGAAAGTAATACGCATTGTAGTTTGTATATCGACCCTTAATGATTTTTTGATTCTTATCAATGCTCCCCACGTTGTTCCGGATGTTCCGAAGGGTATACGCAATACGGTGCCCAGCGGAACATCTTGAACAGCTGAAGGTTCGTAATATATTGCTTATTCGTTATTTTCAGCGATCAAATGGACATGCAGGTAAACACTAGTTTCAGGAGCAGGTTATACAGAACTATCTTTCACGCAGACACGAAAGCCGGCAGATTGTTTGACGTCTGTTTGCTGGTGCTGATCGTGCTGAGCATACTTTCGGTTTTCCTGGAAAGTGTGGCCAGTATAAAAGCCCGTTACTTTTTTTATATCCGGATAGCGGAATGGATATTCACCATCTGTTTCACGATCGAATACTTTATGCGCGTATATGCCAGCCCCAGGCCGGCAAAATATATGCTCAGTTTCTACGGCCTCATTGACCTGATCGCGTTTTTGCCAACCTACATTAGTTTAGTGTATGCAGGTGCGCACTACATTGTAGTGATACGGGCGTTCCGGCTACTCAGGATATTCCGTATACTGAAACTGAGCCGGTTTTTAAACGAAGGGAATGTGCTGATAAATGCGCTGAAAGCCAGCAGCTATAAGATCACTGTTTTCCTGACGGCTGTTATCACATTGGTAACTATCGTGGGTACGCTGATGTACCTGATTGAAGGAGCGGCCGGCGGGTTTACCAATATTCCCATATCGATATACTGGGCGATAGTGACGATTACTACAGTAGGGTATGGCGATATATCGCCACAGACACCGCTCGGTCAGTTGTTAGCAAGCCTTCTTATGATTATCGGTTACGGCATCATTGCTGTACCTACCGGCATAGTGTCGGTAGAGATTGCCCGTGCTACGGACAATGCAAAGCAAAAGTGCGCCGCCTGCCAGGCTAATCTGCCGTATGGCAGCATCTATTGCAATAAATGTGGCGCGCCTGTTGCCGTCAAGGACGAACACGCGGATCATACATAAAGAACGGCGGTAAGACCGCGCAGCAGTAATGCTTGTGCTCAGTCCGGAATACGTTCTTCCGGCAGATCCTTTTTCAGCCGCTTCATGATAGGGCTTGCGGTAAATCCATGAAGGACGATGGAGCAAAGGATTGTGAAAGAGACCATAGACCACAACTGGCGCTCGTGCGGAAACTGAATCTCGTGGAACGCGAAAGCCAGGTAGAAAACAGAACCCAGTCCGCGGATGCCCAGGAAACTGATAGCAAGTTTCTCCTTGTAGTGTATTTTTAACCGGTACATGCTTAAATATGCAGCTACAGGCCTTATCACCAGCAAAAAAATGGCCGTGAAAAGTACCATCTTCCAGGAGAGGGCTGACAGTATGCCGCTTACCAATGCCCCGCCTAATAGTATCAAGAGGATAGCTACCAATAGTCTTTCGATCTGATCTGTAAAGGAATGCAGTTCATCATGGTAATCATGTCCTTTTTCGTAGTGACGCAGTGTAAGGCCACTAACAAAAACAGCAATAAAACCGTAGCCATGAAGCAGTTCCGTAATGCCGTACACAAGGAGCGTGAGCGCAATAGCCAGGAAACCATCGCGCGTATGGAGGAACTTATATTTTTTCGCAAGGCTGAATATCAGGAAACCTACCGCTCTACCGGATAAATACCCCAGGATTATACCGGCGATAATCCGGTAAAGCAGGTCATAGCCCAACCAGTGCAGCAAACTATCTTCGCTTCCCGCACGCATTGCGGTCAGCGTTATAGCAAGCCAGGTAAAGGGGAATGCCATTCCATCATTTAAGCCAGCCTCGGCAGTAAGGGCAAATTTCGACTCTGATTTTACCTTTTCGTTAGGCGGCCCTACCTGCACGTCAGAAGCCAGTACGGGATCGGTGGGCGCCAAGACAGCCCCGAGCAATATGGCTGCGCCAATATCCAATCCCAGGTAAGTATACCCGATGGAAGTTGCAGCTCCTATACAAAGGATCATCGCTATAGATATCAGCCTGAGTGGAGTCCTCCAGTTTTTTAAAGTAAAGGGGCGGTCAATCTTAATGCCTGTTCCCATCAGGGATATAATGACAACCATTTCTGAAAGCCGGAGCGTAATCGTCTCATTATGCTGCGGCAGGGGTGAAGGAAGCATGTCGGGTAAAAGAATGTATAGGACGGCACCGGCCATCACATATATGACCGAATATGAAATGCCGATCTTCCTTGTCAGCGTAGGCATCCAGGCCATACAGAAGACAGCTGCCCCGATCAATGTAAGTAATAGAATGTACTTGTCCATAGGTATCGTCTTGACTGGCCAGCAATAACATGCCATGTATGATACCAGGAGCATAACCCTGTCGAATTAGTTTATGTATTGAAACAGGCTTAGTGATTTTGCTTCACCACGCCACTTGTATTCAGGCTTATGATGTTGCAGGCTTTGTTGTTTCAAATGTTTTGTTTGAATGCCGTTCGGAGCATGGCTTATAACTATAATTCGGCATGCTCTGTGGGATGTTCCAAAAAGGTGTGAAAGCAGGTGTAGCATGGTGTCAGCTTCAGCGCATCCTTAGTAACATGCAAACTATAGCTGTATTTAGTGAATCGAAGGCATAATTTTTGCTGTAATTAGTTATATTTCAGATCAATCGGCAGTTTGTGCCAGACTTTCTTCAACAGAAGGTTGGATGCCATGTCGTCTAGAATAGCAATAGAATATGGATATCTCAGAGCCAAAAGATCTTGTAATGCCTGCCAAGACAGAAGAAAGTGGATTTTTTGATGATTTGTATGACGAATTGCCGGACGCTATTATATGGTTGACGCCCGCGTTTGAAGGAGATGAGTTGTCGGACTTCCGCATTGGCTATATGAATCAATCCTGTCAAAAATTCACGCCGGTCCCTGTCAAGGATGCGCTTGGGCAATATATATTGCGGGATGGAATGCCAATCCCGGAAGTGGCGGCTGAGATATTCCTCCTCACTAAAGAGGTTTATTTGACAGGCGTAACATCCGAAACGCAGTACTACTCAAGAAGGGCTGAGGCATGGGTAGATGCGATAAGAAAGAAGTATAAAGGTGGCGTTCTGGTAATAACGAGAGACCAAAGGAAATTGCGTGATACACAAGAGCGCCATGAAAAAACCGAAAGGTCGCTTACTTCGTTGGTTGACAATGCTCCTATTGGAATAGTGCTGTATGAGGCAGTGCGCGACAGCGAAGGCACAATAACCGACTTTGTAATAAGGGTGCATAATGAACGTAGCAACGAACTTACCGGCATATCGGGAAGGCTGCGGGAGGCATACACCTTCCGGCAATTGCTGAACCATTTGGGCCTCAACCATGTCTTTGCAGAATATGTACGGGTGGTAGAAGAAGGAGTGTCAATAAACCGGGAGCAGTTTGTATCTAAGTCGGGTAAATGGGTAGCAGTATCTTCCATAAAATTCGATGACGGCGTGATGGTAATGGTTACAGACATTACCGAAGTGAAGCTTTCGCAACAAGCGCTAAAGGAACAGTCTGAATTCAATAAAAGCATACTTGATGCATCTTATAGTGGTATAGTGGCTTTAGAAGCAATTGCCGGACCTGAAGGGTCTATATCTGATTATAGGGTCCTGTCTACTAACAAGAGGATAGGGCAATTTGTTACTATGCCGCCGGAGCAGCTTGTTGGAGAGAAACTATCAGTGGTCTTCCCCTATTTGCGCAATAGTTCACTTTTCAAGTCTTTTGAAGATGTGCTTACAAATGAGCAAGGATATGTAGAGAGCCTTTATAATTCTCCGGCAACAGGCAAATGGTATCAGTATGTTATTGTAAAGCTGCGGAAATACCAGCTCGTATTGACCATTAAGGACATTACTTCAGAACGGCTGGCAGAGCTACAGATAGAGGAGCAGCGGTCTTTGCTGGAGCATATATTACAACATTCGCCGTCTGGCATTATTGTGCATGAAGCAATAAGGAATGAGTCAGGCGTAGTAGAAGATTTTAGTACGATATCGAGCAACCAGGCTGCCGAAACATTTACGGGAATCCCAACGCAGGAAAGACTTAGCAAAAGTGTTTTAACGATTTCGCCGGAGCTAAGGGATTCGCCTTTGTTTATTCAGGCGTTGCAAGCTCTTGAGCATGGTAATACTTTCAGGACCGAATATTTCGACAAGGTGAACCAATCGTGGCTGGAGATGTCAATAGCTAAAATGAACGACAATCGCCTGCTCAATATGTTTGCCGACATTACTGAAAGGAAGAAAAGTGAGGCTGAACTAAAGCGGTATCTTGAAGAGCTTACCATAGCGAATAAGAACTTGGAGGAGTTTGCCTCCATCGCATCTCATGATTTAAAAGAGCCGGTCAGGAAGATCCGTTACTTTTCCGAAAAACTATATGCAAATCTGGGAGACAGATTACATGCTAATGAGCGGGATTATTTTCAACGACTTGATCGTGCAACCAACCGTATGAGCGTTCTGATTGATGATCTGCTTGCATACTCCCAGTCGGGCATTAAGCCGGAGACCTTTAGTGGAGTGAACCTCAGGGCAATTGTAGAGGAGGTAGTTAAAGACTTTGATTTTGAAGTAGAGCTATCAAAAGCTAGTTTCAAAATCGATATTGATGAGTTGGACAAGGTGCTCGGTGATCTCTCGCAATTGCGGCAGGTGTTTCAGAATGTAATAGGTAATGCGATAAAATATAGCCGCAACCGTGAACGGCCCGAAATTGAAGTGTCTTGCTTAAGAGTTCCATCATCTCAGTTGCCACCGGCATTCAATACCCAAACGCCGGATGAGTATTATATCATCTCTGTAAAAGACAATGGAGTTGGATTTGACCAGGAGTATGCAGACAAGATATTTAATGTCTTTACCCGGTTGCATGGCAATTCTGAATATGCAGGTAGCGGAGTTGGGCTTGCTATTGTAAAGAAGGTTATGGATAATCATCGTGGCTTTGTGACAGCCGAAAGCAGGGAAAATGAAGGCGCGACATTCAATTTGTATCTACCGGCTTTTCTGTATTAGCAAACTGGTGCAAATAAAAGACAGCCTCTAGCCGAAGCGTCTCACCCCGATCCACTTTTTTAATATCTGCTTAAAATACGAGCTAATACAGAACGGTTAATAATAGTCCGGCCGTACAAGATAAGTCAAGACATAAAAAAGGCCCGTCATGCGTAGCATAATGGGCCTTGTTCATGTCTTAGGATGTGTTAGTGATTTTGCTTCACCTCGCCGCTGGTGTACCGGCTCATGATATCGTAAGCCCGCATGCTGATGTCTTGCTTGATGGCACCGTCCTTTATTTCGGGGCCGGCGGGCGGCAAATGGTAGCTAAGCGCCAGTCGCAAAGCTGATTCGCCAAAGCTGTCGATATTTACATCTATCGGCTGTATTACCTGCGCTGTTTCTACGATCATCTTCTTTAACTCATCTATCATCTGCTGCAGGCTGCTGTGCGGCATGCCGTATTTCAGGTTGAGTACCAGTTGCACGCTGCGGGTGTTACGCTGCGTAAGGTTCTCCAGGTTTTCGTTTACCAGCTTTTTGTTGGGTATGATGTACACCGAGCCGTCGCTATTGCGCATCCAGGTACTGCGGAAGCCGATGCGTTCTACCGCACCTTCCAGCCCGCCTATGCGTATGGTGTCTCCCGTCTGGAACGGTTTATCGACTAGCAAGGTAACCGCAGCAAAGAAGTTCTCCACGCTTTCCTTACCTGCCAGCGCGATGGCTACACCACCTATACCGAGACCCGTAATAAGCGCCGGGATATTGACCTGGAATACCGAACCAAGTATCCAGAAGATGCCGATGGTCCAGAGTACGAGCTTGATGATCTCTTTGATGAGTGGTAGCAACTGTTGCTGCTCTTTGTTCTTCTCCGCTACCGCCTTGGCCTGCTGCACCTCGAATACGAAGTTGACAATGCGCGAAACTACCAGCGTAAGGTAGAGGATAAAAAAGAACAGCGCTATATGGTCTACCGCATCGCCATAACGTATGGCCAGCACATTGTTCTTGTTCTTAGCCCGGTTTACGATGAAGTAGTTGAGCCATACCGTTAGCTGGTTGATGGCGATAAAGAACAGTACCGTTTGCAGCAATGCCTCCAGTGGGCCATGCACCGCCGTACAGAACTGCGCGCTCTGGTCGCGGCTGGCAAACCGGCTGGCAATGCCCGAGCTAACCCGTGCTATAAGCCTGGTAAGTGGCTTTTTGAGCAGCAGGGTAGCCGTTATGATGCCAAAGCACCATATAAGGTTCACGATAGGCTCGCCTGCTATGCGTGTGGCCAGGCCGGTGCCTCTTATTTGCAGTAGTAGGTTCAGCATGCAGTATTATACAGATACATTAAAATCGCGGAGGGCATCGTTGAGGCTTGTCTTCAGGTCGGTAGAGGCCTTGCGCTGGCCTATGATGAGCGCGCAGCTTACCTGGTACTCACCCGCAGGAAACTTTTTGGTATAGCTGCCCGGTATCACTACGCTACGCTCGGGTACGCGGCCTTTGTATTCCACAGGCTTGTCGCCGCTTACGTCTATTATCTTGGTGCTTTGGGTAAGCACTACATTGGCGCCCAGCACGGCTTCTTTCTCCACGACCACACCCTCTACCACTATACAGCGCGAGCCTATGAAGCATCCATCTTCGATGATGACCGGTGAAGCCTGTAGTGGCTCCAGCACACCACCTATGCCTACACCGCCGCTCAAGTGAACGCCCTTGCCTATCTGTGCGCAAGAGCCTACTGTAGCCCAGGTATCTACCATGGTGCCCTCATCTACATACGCACCTATGTTTACGTACGATGGCATAAGCACTACATTGCGGGCCACATAAGCGCCATAGCGCGCCACTGCGTGCGGCACGGCGCGTACGCCCAGGCCTGCATAGTCTTTCTTCAGCAGCATCTTATCATAAAACTCAAAAGGCTCAACGGTCCATGTTTGCATGGGCTGTATACCAAAGTAGAGCAGGATGGCTTGTTTTACCCACTGCTGCACCTGCCAGCCATTATCGGTAGGCATGGCTACACGCAGCCTGCCTTTATCTACTTCCTCTATTAAAGCACGTACGGTATCCTGGTATTCCTGTTCTTTCAGTAATTCTCTGTTCTGGTATGCGGCTTCAATTTTTTGCTGCCATTGCTGTTGCATGTGTCAAACTATTTGCGGCGAAAATAAGAAGGCATGCGTTTATTTGCAGCAACAAACTTTTATCTGAGGCTGCAACCCTTTCCGGTAAAGGGTTTTGATGCAATGCGGTAGATTAAGGATAAAAAAATTTAAAAAAAGGTTTGCAGAAATAAAAACCGTCCCTATCTTTGCATTCCATTTCGGGACAACGGTAACGAAAGAAGGAATGGAAGCATAGCTCAGCTGGTTCAGAGCATCTGCCTTACAAGCAGAGGGTCCGCGGTTCGAACCCGTGTGCTTCCACCAACAAAATCAAGGGTTTCAAGCGTAAGTTTGAAACCCTTTTTGTTTTACCAGAGCTGATTAAGAATCAGGAGAGATTCATTGGATCAAGTTGAAGAGTTGTGGGATTAGGCATAGATGTTGGCTAATCTAAACTAAAAGGTACTCTAACTTTTTTACAATTATCACTATTTCCTTCGTCTATGCCATTAGTACAGTGGCTAGCTAAAAAGTTTTATTCATAGTTGATACGGGATGTACTGGACTACAAGTGAAAGGCCAGCTGTTCAAGCCCATACATAATCAGAGAAGCGGATTGATTCAACACGCAAAATTCATTTTCAATCTTAACCACCTATATTTCTGCATTCATTAGAATATTCCATTTATATTAGTATGCTACCTTCATAACATGGCATACTACATTAACATTTTTTCTCCGGACACATATAAAGCATATAGCGAGTCAAGCCGTACAGTTTCAGGATTCAAGGAAAATCAAAAGGGGATAGCCAATATTAAACCTGGTGATAAGCTAATTTGCTATGTGACCAAGCTGTCTAGATGGGTCGGATTATTGGAAGTGAAAGGTGGATATAAACTAGACAGAACACCTCTTTTTTCTCCCATTGTTGATCCGTACATTCTTCGGTTTAATATCGATTCAAAAGTTTGGCTGCCATTGGATTTATCTTTACCTATCGATACCGATGAAGTGTGGAACGGCCTTTCATTTACCAAAGCATTTCAGAAGGGGCACACTGGTTGGACTATAATGGTAAGGAGCAGCTTGCGTAGAATTGAAGATGCAGATGGTGCACTTATCGAAAGATTGCTGTTACGACAGAAGGAAAATGGGACTATATATGCGCTATCGGAATCGGATGAAAGGAAACTGAAGTCGCCGACTGTTCGGACAAGTGAAAACAAACAAGTAGCGGTATCAATACCTGAAAAAGACGATACTCAAGTCGGTACTAAAATTGATATACAGATTAATCATCGGGATTCGATCAAAATCCAGGCATTACTAGCTGAAATTGGAGAAAGGATGAATCTTAAGATATGGATACCACGGTCTGACAGACAGCGAGTCATTGAAGTGTGGCACCCAAGGGCCGAATCTCTTTTAGAGCTGCTGCCTTTAAATTATGATGATGCTACATTGAAAACAATTGAAAATATAGATGTCTTATGGATACGCGGACGTTCTATTGTAAGAGCTTTTAAAGTAGAGCATACTACGTCTATATATTCTGGTATACTGAGAATGGCTGACTTAATGGCCTTACAGCCTAATCTCAATATTAATGCGCACATTGTGGCGCCTGTGGAAAGAAAAGATAAAGTGTTACAAGAAATATCGAGGCCGGTATTTACCTTACTTGACAAAGGACCTCTTTCCGAAAGCTGTTCTTTCATATCATATTCATCGGTAGAAGAGTTGTCGAATGAGAAAAGATTAGAGTATATGAATGATACAGTATTGGAAGAATACAGCGAATGGGCAGAATAGAACTACTGTTTCTATCTACAGCTTCACATCTGTTATTTGACCATCCTTTATGGTGAAGAACTTATGCCATACCTGGTCGACTCCTTTGCGGTATAGCAGCTTGTAGTTGCCTGGCTTTAGCTTATGTACCATCTTAGGGCCTTGCGGCTGCATGCTGGCATTATAGCGGTCATAATGAGCGTATCGTCCGCGGTCTTCTATCTGTAGGTCTTTCACCTCGGCGCTATCGAGGCCGGTGAGGGATAGTACCCCATAGCCCAATACATCGTCGGCGGGTGACGTCATTAGCATCTCAGGTTGTGGTTCCTCGTCAATAGGTTCTGTCTCAGTTGCTGGTGATGCAGGCGTTGGTACAGGCGTCGTAGCGGGTATTGGCGCCAATATAGATACCGGTGCGGGTTCAGGTTTTGTTATTAGGGGCTGCGTAGTAGCCGGAACTGTTGCAGGTGTAGCTGGTTGCGGCTTAGGTTCCGCCAGAGGTGCTGTTTTGATCACCGGAGGCTCGGGCTTGGGTTTAGGTATTGCTACTTCCTGCTTAGGTACAGGTGGTGTTGTTTGTGATTGCGGTTGCGGTTGTATTTGCGGTCTGCCGGGCGTTGGTGCGAGTCGCTCCATAGTAGGCACGGGCTGTGCCTGTCCGCGCGGTGTTTTATACTTCTGTAGTATATTCTCTATGGCGTGCTGCTCTATCGATGCATCGTTGGCCAGATAGTAGTAATCGGCGCAGCTCAGGCGTGTTTCCTTTACGTCGGCAAGGTGCAGTACGTGGGTGGTTACGGGTGCATACTTCTTCAGGGCTTCCAGCGATTCGCAGAAGTTGCCTTCACAGCTTTCTCCGCCATCGGTGATGGTTACCAGGATGTATTCATACCGGTCTTTAAAGTTGATGTTCTGTATCGACTCCTTTACTGAATAAGCTACAGACGCTACTCCCTTGGGCTGTATGTTTTCCAGCCGCATCATCATCTGCTGCTTGTTGTCGCGGCTGAACTGTACTTCATGCTTGCTATCGTAGCACTGCCGGTAGCGCGCGGGGTACTGGTGCCCATATACCCGCATGGCAAATTCGATGGTACTATCGTATTTATACGCTTCATCCATCAGGCGTAATATGAAGGCTGCAGCATCTTTGTACTTGGTGCTGTTCTTCCAATCCTGCGACATGCTGGAAGATGCATCCAGCACCAGTAATATGCGTGTGGCCCTGGGCTGTGCAAGCTGTGCCCATGCATGGCTATGGTGCAAACATATAGTAAGCAAAACCAGCAGGCTATATTTCGCGAACTTATCTTTCATGTGACTTGCAAGATATTTAGAATATAGGACAGGGCTACTCAATTGTTGTTAAAGTTGAAACCCGCTAATGCGCGAGTGATGGCAGACATTTTTTATCTTCTATATTTACAACAGGTTTTTATCCTTAAAGCTTTTCAACTCATATGAAGATATCTTTCCACGGCGCGGCGCGCACTGTTACAGGCTCCAAACACATTATACACTTTAAAAACGGAAAGAAGCTGCTGCTCGACTGCGGTATGTTCCAGGGGATGGGCAAGGATACGGTGAGGCTGAACAGTAACTGGGGCTTCGACCCGATGGAAATAACGCATGTAGTATTATCTCATGCCCATATCGACCATTCGGGCCTGCTGCCAAAGCTGGTAAAGGATGGCTACAAAGGTAGAATATACTGCACCCCCGGCACTGCCGACCTGGTAAGGATACTGCTGCTGGACTCGGCATATATACAGGAAGCCGATATACGGTTTGCCAATAAGAGAAGAGAGAAGGAAGGCCGCAACGACCTGATAGAGCCGCTGTACACGGTTGAGGATGCGCAAGATGTTTTTCCGCTGCTGGAGATTGTGCCTTACGGACAAACACACAGGATAGACGAGGATATAGATGTGACCTTTACCGATTGCGGCCATATTGTAGGCAGCGCTGCGATAAACCTGCGCCTGAAAGAAAAGGATAAAAAAATAGCGCTTACGTTCAGTGGCGATATAGGCCGCTATGGCGATCTGCTGTTGCGTTCACCCGAGGTTTTCCCGCAGGCAGATTTTATCATTATGGAATCGACCTATGGCGATAAGCTGCACGACCTGCAAACAACGGCCATAGATAAGTTTGCAGAATGGATAGAAGAGACCTGCCTGCGGAAGAAAGGTAAGCTCATAGTGCCGGCCTTTAGCCTGGGCCGTACGCAGGAGATACTATACCTGCTGAACAGGCTGGAATTGGAAAACCGTCTGCCAAAGGTCGACTATTTTGTAGACAGTCCGCTATCGACCAAGATCACCCAGATGGTGAAAAGCTATGTGGGCGACTTTAATAAAGACGTGCAGAAGATGCTGGAACGAGACGAAGATGTGTTTGACTTTAAAGGCCTGAAGTTTACCGAAGGGGTTGAAGACTCTATGGCGCTCAATGAAAGCACCCAGCCATGCGTCATCGTATCGGCATCGGGCATGGCCGAAGCAGGCAGGATCAAACACCATATTGCACATAATATCTCCGACCCAAAAAATACCATACTCTTTACGGGCTATTGCGAACCGCACTCGCTGGGTGGTAAGCTGAAAGAAGGTGCAAGCGAGGTACGTATCTTTGGCCATTCATACGATGTAAAGGCCGAAGTGGCATCCATCGATACACTGAGCGCCCATGGCGACTATGAAGACATGTCGCAATGGCTGGCTTGCCAGGACAAGAAGCGAGTGCAGAAGATATACCTGGTACATGGCGAGTACGATGTGCAGCAAGCCTTCAGGCAGCGCCTGATACGCAAGGGCTATTCGGACGTGGAGATACCCGATATGCACCAGGAATTTGGCCTAGGAATATAGGGGTGACGAAGATCATTTTTTAAGATGCCGGGTGTCATTAACTGGTTTGGTGTGTTGCCTTAATTTTGAAAAAACTGAAGCAGCAACCGGTGGGCCTTGTAAAACGATATAATGCAATAACGGAAGATGCGCGTGCGCAGCAATATGGACACGAAGTGAACACATGGCTGCGCACCCTCGACTATCTGCAACAGGAGAATATATACCTGAAAAACAGAGTGGCCGACCTGCTACAGTACGATGTGCATAGCGATTACCTGGATAAAATAGAATACTTCCACAATAAATTTATCGATAAGGATGCGGTGCTGTCTTTGTTGCGCCATGACATGATAGAACTGGCTGCGAAAGTGGACCTACAGGATGAGCGTACAACAAAACAGGCACTTCAGAAAGAAGAGCACCTGCGCCGTGATATGGAAAAGATGGAAACAGAATTCAGCCGCCTGAAGTCCGATTTCAATGAATATGTTTTTGGTGTGTTGCTACCCGCATCGGCCTAGTTGGCTAATGACCGAAGCTTTTTGATCTCTCTCACAATGATCTCGCCCTGGCGGATGTCTATCAGTTTTTCGTCTTTGAAGTCGCTTAGTGTTCTTATCAGCGACTCCTTTGCAGTGCCTGCAATATTGGCCAGGTTCTCGCGGCTGATGTCAATGCTGAATTCTGAAGACTCTGTAGCGTTGTACTTGTTATAGATCGCTACCAATGCATCGGCTACTTTCTTACGCAGCGAGTTGTAGGCCAGGTTCAGCAGCTGTTGCTCCTTCTCCGACACATTCTTTGCCAGCAGTTGCACAAATTTCTTCATCACTTCTTTATTGCTGTTGATGAGCTGCTCGAATTCATCTTTGGGTATCGCAGCTACTTCTGCATCTTCCAGCGCCTCGGCCGTTTCTTTATAAGGCGTGCCTTCGAGCAGGGCATTATAGCCGAAGAAATCGCCCTTACTATACAGGTCTATCACCAGTTCCTTGCCATCATCGTTCGCTTTATAGGTTTTTACTTTTCCCTTTTCTACATAGAACAGCCTCAGTGCATGGTTGCCCTCGTGGTAGATGATCTGTTTCTTCTTATATACGTCGGTGCTGCGGTCTTGCCTGAGGCGCTCCAGCACTACATCACCACTAACCGTAGTTATCAGACTGTCAAAACCCTTGATGTCGGGGCTGATAGGCTGTTTTACAAAGGCCGACTTTCTCAACCTGCTTTCAATGGCATTGAGCAATTCCGTTCCGTTGAATGGCTTGGTAATGTAATCGTCTGCACCCAGCTCCATGCCCTTTCGTATCTCTGTACGTTCTGCCTTTGCCGTCAGGAAGATGAAGGGGATATTCTGCGTCTTCTCATTCTTCTGTAGCATATGTATCACACCGTAGCCATCCAGTACCGGCATCATTATATCGCATACGATGATGTCGGGCTCATTTGCCACAGCCATTGCCACACCTTCTTTACCATCGGGTGCGGTCAGTACTTTATAGTTGGCCAGTTCCAGTATCTCGGCCATATTCTCCCTGATGTCCGTATTATCTTCTATAAGCAGAACTGTCTTCATCGTTCGTGTTTTGTAGCTTAAACCTAATAATAAATTCAGTACCTTCTTCGAGTACGCTGTTGCAGGCTATGTGGCCGTTCATCAGCTCTGTATACTTACCTACAATATGTAGTCCAAGGCCCGTGCCTTGTATGTTGGTCACATTCGCTCCCCTGAAGAAACGCTCGAATAAATGCTCCTGATCTTCCTGAGATATACCCAGCCCCTGGTCGCGTACCGAAAGCAGCAATTCGTCACCTTCTACCGCTGTTGTCACTTTAATAGCCGACTGCTCCGGCGAGAACTTAATCGCATTGCTCAGCAGGTTCATCACAATATGCTTCAGCAATGCGGGGTCTAGCTTTATCGTGTCGGCACCGGCGTGCATATAGTCCATTGTTTGCCCGGCCTTGAATATCGGCTGTAGTTCTGATATAACACCTTTTAAAAACTCGGTGATAACAAAGCTGGAATAACGCACCTGTATGCGTCCCTCTTCTATCTTACCTACCGACAGGAAATCATTGAGTATATCATTCAGCATATTGACAGACGACACGATGCGCTGTATGTGCTTATCACGTTTTGGCTGCTCCTCTGTTTGCGTGTACTTGGCTACCAGGTAGGCTGATGACAAAATAGTACTGAGCGGTGTGCGGAACTCATGAGAAGCCATTGATACGAATCTTGACTTCAGTTCATTCAGCTCTTTTTCTTTCTCAAGTGCTTCAGTTAGCGATTGTGTACGCTCTTTCACCTTTTGCTCCAGCTCTGCATTCAGTTGTACCAGCGCCTGCTCCGATTGCTTGCGTATGGTTATATCGCTAATGAAGGCTATAGCGAATTGTCCCTCGGCCGTGTTGTAGATGCTCAGGCTTACCTCTACCGGAAACTCTATACCATTCTTCTTTACGGCGAAGAGATCCATACCGCTACCCATAGGCCTGCTGTGCGGATTTTGAGAGTAGTATCTGTTACGGTGATCTTCGTGCTTGTGCGCGAAGCGTTGCGGTATCAGTATCTCGATCTTTTGCCCTACCAGCTCGTCTAGCGCATAGCCGAACTGCTGGAGTGCAAACTGATTGGCCAGGACTATATTGCCCTGCTTGTTTACCGTGATAATGCCTATGGCCGCATTGTTGAACAATGCTTCGTATTCCTGCTGGGTATTCTGGGCGTTCACCATAATGCTAATGACCCTCAAAAATAATCATTGCTGCTCATTTGCGATCAGCATCAGTTGCATGGATGACCATAATCATCATCGCCCGGTGCAGGGTGAAATAGCTTTGCACTATGGCAGAATACATAACAGTAGAGGCGGCAGTAGGACACATAAAGAGCGGTAACAGGGTATTTATCCAGGGCGGTGCGGCTACACCGCTGTATCTTATAAATGCCTTATTGGCAAGGGCAGGGGAGATAAATGATGTTGAATTGACATGTATTAGTTTGTATGGCAATATCAATTGGCGAAGCGAAGAAGTGATGAATAGATTCTATCTCAATTCGCTCTTTGCTTCATCCAACGTGCGCGATTGGGTTAATTCGGGCAGAGGCGGGTTCGTGCCCGTCTTTTTGAGCGAGATAGGGCGTTTGTTTGATAAAGGCATACTGCCGCTGGATGTAGCTATGATACAGGTGTCTATGCCCGATGCGCACGGGTATTGTACCCTAGGCCCATCGGTGGACGTAACCATGAGCGCAGTGCGCAATGCAAAAAAGATTATAGCACAGGTAAATCCGCTGATGCCCAGGGTATATGGAGAGGGATTGATACATGCATCGAAGATAGATGCCATGGTATGGCAGAAGGCGGAATTGCAGGAGCTGGATTTCTCCTCAAAACTGAATGAGCAGTCCCGGGAGATCGGCAGGCACGTGGCCTCGATCATAGAGGATGGCTCAACATTACAAATGGGCATAGGGGCCATACCTGATGCAGTGCTAAGTTGCCTGGATAATCACAAAGGCCTTGGCATACATACCGAGATGTTTTCGGACGGTATAGTACCGCTGGTAGAAAAAGGTGTAATAACGAATGAGCATAAGAAAATACACCGTGGTAAGATCATCAGCTCCTTTGTGCTCGGTACAAAGAAAGTATATGATTTTATAAACGGCAATCAATTTGTCAATTGCCTCGAGGCTAGCTACGTGAACGACACGTCGGTTATCAGGAAGAACCCGAAAATGGTTGCAGTAAACAGTGCGATTGAAATAGACCTGACGGGCCAGGTATGTGCAGATTCTATCGGTACTTGCCAGTACAGCGGCATAGGCGGGCAGATGGACTTTATGCGCGGTGCCTCTTTGTCGGAAGGTGGTAAGCCGGTCATTGCATTGCCATCCGTTACCAATAAGGGTGTATCGAGAATAGTACCGTTCCTGAAACAAGGAGCAGGCGTAGTGACTACGAGGGGGCATATACAGTATGTGGCCACCGAATATGGCCTTGTAAACCTGTATGGAAAGAACCTGGAGCAACGTGCAAAGCTGCTGATCGGCATTGCTCACCCCGACCATCGCGAAAGCCTGGAGCGGGAGTATTTTGAACGGTTTAGCAAGCCGTGTAAGGTTTAGGCAGTACAGCCGATGATATATATCATTGGCGGGCTTGCCGGGCGTCATAAGCCAAGCCAGTCAGCAGGGCTATTTTCGCTTCAAGAATTTAAATATGGATATATCCGGTATTGCAATAATCGATCTGCAACAGGTTACAGAAAAAATTGACCTTGAATATTATGTGGTGATCGACCAGCTCAACCGAAATTTTAAAGCACTATTGGGCGGCGCACCGGCCACCGGGATATATCTTGATCTATGCCGTCAGTTATGCGCCTTGGTGTCATCGATAATGGAAGAGCGACGTGCCATATTGGTGCCCTACCTGATGGAGCTACAGCATAAAGAAGCCGACGGGCACAATTGCAGTACATGCTCGGGTGGCTGTAAGGTGCAGCACGGCATATATGTAGCTAGTCTGTCGGGCTCGCACGCTAAGTTGAGGGCTATGATAGATGATGTACAACGATGTAGAACATCTGTAGGTGAGGGTGACGCGGGATATAGAATTTCCATCTACGAGCTGACGGTAACAAACGCGCTGCTGGATCTTTTTGAGCTGGAAGAGCAGCAACTAATACCGGAGATCGTAAAAGCACAAAAAGCCATCCATGCTTACTAAAGAGAAAAATACGGTAATCATAAAGCAGCCGGTGAAGAAAGACGTGTTGTGTTATCATTGCGGTACACCCTGTATTACCAAAAATATCTCCCTGGAAGATAAAGTCTTTTGCTGCGAAGGTTGTAAGCTGGTGTATGAAATCATCAACAATAATGGCCTTTGCGATTATTATTCATTGCAGTCGCACCCGGGCCTGTCGCAGATAAAAGCTACCCGGCAGGACAAGTATGCCTACCTGGATAATGAAGACATAGCCCGGAAATTTTACTCTTTTACCGACGGCAATCACACAATCACTACTTTCTACATCCCCGGCATCCACTGCACATCGTGCATGTGGCTGATGGAGCATATGCACCGGCTGAACGAAGGAATTAACAGCAGCCGCCTCAACTTCACTTCAAAAGAAGTGACCATACATTTCCGGAAGGATAAAATAGCAATAAGGCAGGTGGTAGAGCTGCTTTGTACCATCGGCTACGAGCCATATATATCGCTGGAGGATGCCGATGATAAAAAGGCAGAAAAGAAATACGACAAGCAAAAGATATACAAGCTGGGTATTGCAGGATTTTGCTTTGGCAATATCATGATGATGAGCTTCCCCGAATACCTGTCGCATAGCTCGGGCATAGATCATCAGTATGCGCAGTTGTTCCGTATGCTCAACCTGGTGCTGGCGCTGCCCGTGTTCTTTTACAGTGCAACGGAGTTCTTTGCCTCAGCTTGGGCGGGTGTAAAGCAAAGAGTGCTGAACATCGACGCGCCTATTGTGTTGGCTTTGCTTATTACATTCACGAGGAGTATTTACGAGATAGCAACAAACACAGGTGGCGGTTACCTTGATAGCATGAGTGGTATCGTCTTCTTCATGCTGGTGGGCAGAGTGGTGCAGGAGCGCACTTACAGGTCCATATCTTTTCATCGCGATTATAAATCTTACTTTCCCATTGCCGTAAATGTGGTAACGGCTACCGGCATTGAGAGCCGCAGCATACAAGGCCTGAAGGAAAAGGATGTGGTAGAGCTGCATAACGAAGAAATAGTGCCTGCTGATGCAATTGTGCTAAAGGGCAAAGCCAGTATTGACTATAGCTTTGTGACCGGCGAAAGCGAGCCTGTGGTAGTAAAGGAAGGTGAGGTAATATATGCAGGCGGTAAACAGGTAGGGGAACAAATAACTTTGCAAGTCATCAAACCTGTTGCGGGCAGTTATCTTACCTCTCTCTGGAACCACCATGCGTTTACGAAGAACAAGATAAAGACCGCTAAAGAACATAGTGTAGTGCATATGCTGAGCCGGTATTTTACTATTGTGCTCTTTACACTGGCTGCCGTTACCGGCTTGTACTGGGCGGTGAACGATCCCGCTAAGATATTGCCCAGTGTATCGGCCATGCTGATCGTGGCCTGCCCTTGTGCCTTGTTGCTGGCGGCTACTTACACGGATGGCAACCTGCTGCGGATCTTTAGTAATAATGGCCTCTTTCTGCGCGATGCAGTGGTGATAGAGGAGCTAGGCAAAATAGACCAGATTGTTTTTGACAAGACAGGAACACTGACTCAAGGCACTACGCAGCTTGTGTGTACAGGCCATCAGCTAGGCGACGAAGAAAAGTCATGGGTGTACAATGTAGCAGTATCGAGCAAGCACCCTTACAGCAAAGCATTGGTAAGCTATTTAGGGCAACATGATCGATCGTCTCCGGAGCATTGGAAAGAAACAGAGGGTAAAGGTTTGGACGCAGTAATATCGGGCAATAAGATAATGATCGGCTCTGCGGACTACCTGGATATAGACACCGCCGATAACGAAAAAGCAAACTTATACGTTCGTGTCAATGATAAGGTAACCGCATTCTACATAGTGCCGCTGCTGCGCGATGGCCTTGCAGATGTGATACCAACGCTAGAAGAGCAATATCAGTTATCCTTATTGTCGGGGGACAATGATCGGCAGCGTGCTGTGATGCAGCAGTTCTTTAAGAAAAAAACAGATTTTCTCTTTAGTCAAAAGCCTGCCGACAAGCTGAATTACATTGAGCAACAGCAACAGGCCGGGTATAAAGTGTTAATGATGGGTGACGGCCTGAATGATGCGGGCGCATTACAGCAAAGTAATGTAGGAATTACACTGGCCGATGATGTAAATAATTTTACACCATCCTGCGATGCGATCCTTGACGCTAAAAAGTTTAAATACTTTCCGCAGTTGCTGAAGCTTGCTAAGTCGGGCAGGGTCATTACCAATATCAGTTTCGTTATCTCCATTCTATACAATATCGTCGGGTTGTACATCTCTGTACAAGGCAGGATGAGCCCCATGGTCGCCGCCATCCTGATGCCGGTGAGTACACTAAGCATCGTTCTCATCACCACGGGGCTCAGTAGTCTGCGTGCACGTATGTTGGGCCTCTCTCTTAAAAGCTAACCATAGCGCTGACAAAAGCATGACGACAGTCATGTTTTGGCTTGAGCGCCGTCATAGGGTACCCCTTAGCGCCATGGTAGCTTTGTAAATCCAAAAGAAGAAAGCTATCCAATGAGTGCATTATATCTCCTCGTAGCAGCCAGTATCGCAGTTGCCGGTACCTTCCTCGCTGCTTTCATATGGAGCGTCCGATCGAACCAGTTCGAAGACCAGAAAGGAGCATCTATGAGAATGCTCTACGACAACGACACAAATAGGGTTTCAAAAAGTTAATCATCCATAAAGTTTGAATACATGAGTACCAGTTCTCAATCATCCGGAGCCCTGCAGGCTGCTACGGAGCACCGGATCAAGATCGAAAGCACAGGAGGCATAGACAAGTTCTTTTACGATAACAAGATCGTCAAGTGGTTTGCCTACGCTACCATGTTCTGGGGAGTAGTAGGAATGCTCGCCGGTTTGCTTGCAGCATTCCAGTTGGTCTTTCCGCAGCTTAACTTCAGCTCGGCACCTACCACCTTTGGCCGTGTAAGACCAGTACATACCAATGCTGTAATATTTGCCTTCGTCGGTAACGGTATATTCATGGGCGTGTACTACTCGCTGCAACGCCTGTGCAAGGCGCGTATGTACAGCGATAAGCTCAGCAAGCTGCACTTCTGGGGATGGCAGTCCATCATAGTGCTGGCGGCTGTAACTCTGCTGGCCGGCTATACTACCGGTAAAGAATATGCAGAGCTGGAATGGCCGATTGACATACTCATTACATTGGTATGGGTAGCCTTTGGCTGGAACATGTTTGGTACCATACTGAAGCGCCGTGAGCGTCACCTATATGTGGCTATCTGGTTCTATATCGCCACGTTCGTAACGGTAGCTTTGCTGCATATCGTTAACTCATGGGAGATACCATTCACATGGATGAAATCATACTCCTGGTATGCAGGTGTGCAGGATGCGCTGGTGCAATGGTGGTATGGCCACAATGCAGTAGCCTTCTTCCTGACCACACCTTACCTCGGGCTTATGTATTACTTCCTGCCCAAGGCGGCTAACCGTCCTGTATATTCTTACCGCCTATCGATCATACACTTCTGGGCGCTTATATTCTTATACATATGGGCAGGACCACACCACTTGCTATATACTGCCTTGCCCGACTGGGCGCAGTCGCTGGGTACAGTGTTCTCTATTATGCTGCTGGCGCCATCGTGGGGCGGTATGCTCAATGGCTTGCTTACACTGCGTGGTGCATGGGATAAAGTGCGTGAAGATGTGGTGCTGAAATTTCTGGTGGTAGCCGTTACTGCTTACGGTATGGCAACCTTCGAGGGCCCAATGCTAAGCCTGAAGAACGTAAACGCCATCAGCCACTTTACCGACTGGACCATTGCACACGTACACGTAGGTGCTTTGGGTTGGAATGGCTTCCTGACGTTTGGTGTGCTGTACTGGTTGATGCCAAGAATATTCAGAACTGAGCTACACTCGACCAAGATGGCCAACTGGCATTTCTGGCTAGGTACACTCGGTATGATCTTCTACGCGGTGCCTATGTACTGGGCTGGCTTTATGCAGAGCCTTGCATGGGCAGAGTTTACACCCGAAGGCCAGTTAAAGTATCAGTTTATGGAGACAGTTGACCAAATGCGTCCCTTCTATATGATGCGCGGCATAGGTGGTACACTATACCTGATAGGTGCGGTAATGATGGTGGTGAACATATGGAAGACGGTAAAGAATGGCAAAGTTGTAAACGACGAAGCAGCAGAAGCAGCGCCGCTTACCAAAGAATATGTACCACATGGCACCGATCACTGGCACCGCTGGATAGAGCGTCGCCCCGTGCAACTGCTGGTAGGCAGCCTGGTAGTAGTTATTATTGGCGGTGCTATCGAGATCATTCCCACCTTTATGGTGAAGTCGAATGTACCTACCATAGCCAGTGTGAAACCTTACACCCCGCTGGAGCTACAAGGCCGTGATTTATATGTACGTGAGGGCTGTTACACCTGCCACAGCCAGATGGTACGACCCTTCCGCAGCGAGGTAGCGCGCTATGGCGAATACTCAAAAGCAGGTGAGTTTGTATACGACCATCCTTTCCAGTGGGGTAGTAAACGTACAGGACCTGATCTGGCGCGTGTAGGCGGCAAATACCCCGATAGCTGGCACTTCAACCATATGTACGAGCCATCGAGCATGTCGCCCGGCTCTATCATGCCCAACTATCAGTGGCTGTTCGAGAACGACTTGGATACGTCGGTGACGGCGGCTAAGATCAGGGCCATGCAAACGCTGGGTGTGCCTTACGCCAAGGGCTACGACCGCATAGCTAACCGCGACCTGATGGCCCAGGCCGATCAAATAAAGGGCAACCTCGCCAAAGACAAAATAGAAATAAAGAGCAGTAGGGAAATAGTGGCGCTGATAGCCTACCTGCAACGCATAGGCACCGACATCAAGCTGCAACAAAAAACAGAAGAAGTAGCAGGCAACTAACACCCACAACAAAAACACTTACAAGATGAAATTTAAAAACTATCTGGAAACGATAACAGGCGTAGAAATATATCCGCTTACGTCGCTGCTCATATTCTTTCTCTTCTTCACTGCATTGGCAATCTGGGCCATCCGTGCCAACAAGAGCTACATAAATGAATTGAAGAACATGCCGCTGGTAAAAGCCGACGATACTAATCAATAAAATATCATAGTGATGCGTACAAGATCAAAAAGATTTATACCCATAGCTGCCATCATGATGTTTGCGCCTGCAATGCTACATGCTGCAGAGGCCACCGCACCAGCATCGAAAGATGGTGAAAGCTTCAATGCTTTGCTGGTAGGGCTGGTTGCACTTGTGGTAGCATTGTTATTCGCTATAGGCTTGTTGGGCAACGTGCTTCGCCAGCTTGCTTCAGCTTACCAGGACAAGATGCGTAGCGATAGACTAAAGGCTGCGGGTGTCATAAAAGTAGTTTTGTTTTTAGTAGCAACATCTCTGCCATCACTGCAAACATTTGCGCAAGAGGCTGCGCCGGCAGCGGAGGAAGTGGTCGCGGAAGTAGTATCTCCCTATATCAGTGGAATACCACGTTTCGATTTTTATGTGCTTATGGGCATCATTACATTGGAGCTTGTTGTCGTGATATTCCTGCTGCTGATGGTGCGCCTGATGGTGAAGCTGATCAGCGAAAAGCCGGAGTTAGCGCCGATACTCAAGCAAGTGAAACTGCCTCTTTGGGATCGCCTGAACAATACCGTCCCATTGGAAAAAGAGCAGGACATCATGCTTGGCCACAATTACGATGGTATACAAGAGCTGGACAATAGCCTTCCGCCCTGGTGGAAGTATGGCTTCTATCTTACGATTGTTGTTTCGTTTGTGTACATCTGGTATTACCATGCAGGCGGCAATGGCCCCAGCCAATATGATGAATACGTAGCAGAAGTGAAAAAAGGCGATGCAGAGAAAGCTGCCTACCTGGCCAGGTCGGCAAATAATGTAGACGAGACTACGGTGAAAATGGGCGATGCCATGACCATAGCATCGGGTATGAACCTCTTTCAGTCGAGTTGCGCAGCCTGCCATGCCAAAGATGGCGGCGGCGGTGTGGGGCCGAACCTTACCGACGACTACTGGTTGCACGGAGGTAGTATTCAGGATGTATTTAAGAGTGTAAAATATGGTTGGTCGGATAAGGGCATGAAGAGCTGGAAAGATGATTTTTCGCCTAAGCAAATAGCCGACATCGCTTCTTATATCAAGTCGATAAAAGGTACAGCGCCTGCTGCACCAAAGGAAAAGCAAGGTGAGTTGTATGTAGAAGGTACGCCGACAGCCGGAGCCGATAGTACGAAGAAAGTAGCCATGAACTAAACAGTAACGAAGATGAGCACCAACGCACCGGCAGGGAGTTTCAGGGATAAAGTAGCTACCGTAGATAAGGAAGGTAAGCGGGTATGGGTATTCCCGACCATGCCAAAGGGTAAGCTGTATAATGCCCGTACTTGGCTCAGTATATTGTACCTGGCCGTATTCTTCCTGCTGCCGTTTGTAAAGGTCAACGGGCACCCGTTCTTCCTCATCAACATACTGGAGCGTAAGTTCATATTGTTCGGGCAAATATTCTGGCCGCAGGACTTCTTCATCTTTGGCCTGGGTATGGTGGTGTTCGTCGTGTTTGTAGCATTGTTCACTGTGGTATTCGGACGCGTGTTCTGCGGCTGGATGTGTCCGCAGACCATCTTTATGGAGATGGTGTTCCGCAAGATAGAATACTGGATAGAGGGAGATGGTGCGCAACAAAAGCTACTGGCAAAAGCACCCTGGAATATCGATAAGATAATGCGCAAGGGTACGAAATGGCTGGCATTCTGGCTTATTAGTTTCGTCATCGCCAATACCTTTCTTGCCTACATCATCGGCACAGATGAATTGAATAAGATCATGAACGAGCCGGTTGGCAACCACGTGGGTGGCTTTACTGCTATCGTCATCTTTACTTCTGTGTTCTTCTTTGTCTATTCCTGGTTTCGCGAGCAGGTATGTACGGTGGTTTGTCCCTACGGAAGGATGCAGGGCGTACTGCTCGATCGTGATTCTATAGTAGTCTCTTACGACCATGTACGTGGCGAGCAGCGCGGCAAGTATAAAAAGAACCAGGAACGTGCAATAGGGGACTGTATCGATTGTATGCAATGTGTAAGGGTATGCCCTACCGGTATCGACATACGCAACGGTACGCAGCTGGAATGCATCAATTGTACTGCCTGTATAGATGCCTGCAATAAGATGATGGAAGCAGTAGGCTTTGAAACGGGGCTAATACGCCTGGCATCGGAGCGCAATATTGCTGACAAGAAGCTAACGCGCATTACGCCAAGGATAAAGGCCTATAGCGGGGTAATGGTAGTATTGCTGGGTGTACTGGTGTACCTGCTTGCCAGCCGTACTGACGTTGGTATATCGGTATTGCGCACGCCGGGGCAACTCTTCCAGGAAGAGGGGGGCAGGTTGAGTAATCTGTACAACTACAAATTCCTGAATAAAACCTACGAAGACAAACAACTGCAGCTAAAGCCGGAAAATTTTAAAGGCGAAATAAAGCTGGTGGGTAAAGACAGGCTGCATGTGCCTAAAGAAGACTACGCGGCAGGGGCGCTGTTCGTATATGTAGATAAGAGAGACATCAGCCAGAGAAAGACACAGCTCAGGATTGGCGTGTATGAGAACGGTGAAAAGATCAAGACGATCACTACCTCATTCCTCGGCCCTTTTTCTGCCAACTAAAAACAAGTAAACAATGACAACGATGAAGATAGGATGGGGTACCCGGATCGCGTTCCTGTATGGAGGATTTGTAGTGCTGATCGCTACGCTGGTAATAGGCAGCATGCGGCAGAACTACGACCTGGTATCGAAAGACTACTACCAGCAGGAGCTGGAGTATCAAAAGACCATAGATGCAGGCAAGAACCAGGCTGCGCTTTCTTCGCCTGTTTATGTACAAGCCAATGAAAGCAATGTAGTATTGAAGTTTCCTACGGAGTTTACCGGAAAGAGCCTCAGTGGTAAGGTCTATTTCTATTCGCCTGTAAATGCTACGCTGGACAAGTCTTTTGATATAGCAGTAAGCGCCAACAGCATGTATGTGAGCCGCAATGAGCTGAGCAAAGCAAGCTATAAGATCAAGATCAACTGGCAGGCCGATGGTAAAGATTATTACCAGGAATCAGCCATAAACCTGCAATAATATGGAAACATTCTCTATCGCATTGGCGTTGATGATGGGGCTTGCAGGTAGCCTGCACTGCGCCGGTATGTGCGGCCCTATTATATGGGTAATGCCGTTCCAGGTATTGCGGGGCTATAATAAGTGGTTTGGTATTGCGCTGTATCATTTTGCCCGTATTAGCATGTATGCGCTTATGGGGCTTATGCTACATTCCTTCAGCGCAATGTTCCATCCGCAGTGGCAGCAGTATGTTTCTATTGCATTAGGTATCGTATTACTTGTTATCGGCGTTATTTCGTTCATTCCCGGCAAGCGGTCTTTTGAGCTGCCATGGGCAGGTTTTGTAAAGAGCAGGCTGGGGCGGTTCATTGGCAGCCCGTCGCTCTCTTCATTATTCATTTCCGGTATGCTTAATGGGCTGCTTCCTTGCGGGCTGGTGTACATGGCACTGTCTGCCGCCGCTACGGCAGCCACACCACTGCAATCGATATTGTTAATGTACACATTTGGTGCAGGTACGCTGCCTGTGCTGATTGCGCTTACCGCATTAAAGAGCAAAGCTTCTTTCCTGCGCATACAGCAGGTAAAGAAACTGGTGCCTGCTGTGATGCTGGTATTCGGCTGCATTTTCGTACTCCGCGGTATGAACCTGGGAATACCATACCTGAGCCCTGAAGTGCAGATAGAGCAGCAGGTAGTTAAGTCGTCTTGCTGTCATAAGCACTGATGGTGCAGGCAATGTTATATCCTCATTAAATAGCGATAAGCATGATGTTTGTGCATGGTGGCAGATTTAGATTTGCTTAAATGCATTTCTAAATGTCTGTAATCAGCAAACTATTTAAGCCATCGGGTAAGCGATTCTATGACCTTTTTGAAGAAGTAGGTAGCAATATGCAGGAGATGTCGCGGTTGATGGTGCAGGTGGTGTATGAACCCAATGCAGCGGTGTACGGTCCTTTGATAGTGGAGATGTCGCGTCTGGAACATAAGAGCGATCTGGCTACACATCGCCTGTTCATAGAGCTGGGTAAGAATTTCGTTACGCCATTTGATAGAGAAGACATACACGGCCTTGCAGGTACGCTCGATGACATCATCGACTATATGCTGTCGAATGTGAAGATGATACAGAGTTACAACCTGCTTTCTCCTAACCGTACCTCGCAGAACGTGGCTACGGGTGTGCAGAAGATAGCCAAACTGCTGGCCGTTGCTGTATCGCAATTAAAGAATAAGAAATCGCTGGATAAGCTTCACGATGAGTGTATGCAGATAAAGAAGTTGAGCCAAAGCCTCGACGGTATGGTGGATAATGCGATCGCCGGCCTCTTTGCCGATCAGGATAGCCCTGTGCTGCTTATCAAGATGATGGGCCACTACGGCATACAGCAGACACTTATTGCCAAATGCCATGATGCCGCCGATGTGCTGGAGTCGATCATCATCAAGTATAGCTAGCGCTGTGTCTTAGCCTGCTCTACTTTATAGATACCACTCTTAATAGCAAAAAGTACCAATCCCGTTTTAGATTTGATATTGAATTTTTCGAATAGCGACTCGCGGTGACCATCGACCGTGCGGCGGCTGATGCCCATCATGTGCGCTATTTGCTCGTAGGTATATTCCTGCTCATCGCATACCAATCGCAGAAATTCGGCCTCTCGTTCGGTGGCGTGTACCAGTGGTTGCTGAGGAGCTTTATCTTCTGTATTGGCAGTAAGCGCTTTTATCAGTATCTCATTGTGATAGTAGCCTGTATGTATCACATCATCTATCGCCTTCTTCAATATCTCGGCGGTGGAGCTTTTGGGCAGGTAGCCGCGAATGCCCATCCGGAAAAGCTCTATGATGGTCTGCTCATCTGTCTCCAGCGTCAGTATCAGTACGGGTATGTTGACATTCAACGCGCGTAGCTGTTTCACGGTTTCCTTTCCATCCATTACGGGCATGGCCAGGTCTAGTATCATTAGTTGCGGTGCCTCGTCGAATGGAATAGCATCTATCAGGTCCTGCCCGTTATCGAACTGGCGGATGACCTTATAGGGACCCATTGACTCTATAAGCGAGCGGATGCCATTGCGTACTATGGGATGATCGTCGATGAGGAATATGGAAACAGGTGTTTGCATACACTATATGTCAAATAGTTAACGCAAAGCTACTGCCTTTTCCCGGTGATGTGGTGATGCTGAATTGAAGATTTGCGAGTGCAGCGCGTTTTTCCATGTTCTTTAGGCCTGAGCCGCCTGTTTTGCGCTTTTCTTCCAGGTCGAAGCCACGACCGTTGTCGGCTACTGTGAGCGCAAAACCATCCTGCCCCTTTAGGCTTATGCTGATCTCTTTAGCACCGGAGTGTTTCAGGGTGTTGTTCATGATCTCCTGGAAGATGCGGAAGGTCATTACCCGCTGGTTCTTATCCAGCGCAGGCTCGGTATCGTCGTGCGCCCACTTTATGCTGATAGAGCGGAACTGTTGCAGTCGGTTCACCTCCTGCGTGATGCCCTGTATGAGTCCGCCGTTTTCGAGGAAGTCGCTGTTGAGGCTGCGGCTGAGCATACGCACCTGTTGTATCGTATCCTGCACCGTATCGCTGATGGGGCCTAGCATTGGGGCAGTTTCCGGCTGATTGATCTTGCCCTGTTCTACCTGTATATTGATGTAGGTGAGCAACTGGCCTATATTATCGTGCAGGTCGCGGGCTACGTTGGTGAGCACCTGCTCCTGTACCTCATGCTCGGCCTGGCGCAGCTCTTGCTCGTAAGTTACTTGTAGCTGCGCCATCTTTACCTCCTGCCGTATATGGCGGCGGTTGGCAAGCACGATGGTGATGACTACTCCGAGGATGAGGAGTAGAATGAGCAGGGTAGTGACTATGACTGTAACTGCAATATCGTTTGAGAGCATGAATTCTGCTAAATGCTGAGCTAAAGTAAAAAATATAGAGGTACTACTATTACAGGCGCAGTATTTAATAGAGAAATGACTCTACTGATAGGAACTTATTAGATGTTAGCGATGGATGTATCGTATTAGCTAGAATTTACGCTGAAAGCTTTCCAGATTTAAATTGTTTGGCAAATAAGTAGAAACCAACAGCAATAAAGATATAGCGGACATTATTGAAGATAAATACAATATTGTATAGCTTCTTTAAAATATTCGGGTGGCTATCGGCTAAGTACTGATACAAACCGAATGATGGAATTATACAAGCGTAATACAATATGGTTGCTATTGATATCCAGAAAATTGGTTGGCTAAAGATATTGTCTGTGAAAAGGCTATTACCAATTAAAGCGTTAAGGTATATAAGGATTAATATTATTCCGATGGAGAGAATGGCCCAATGAGCCAAATTATTAATTCCATTAAAATAAACATCGATTATGAGACAAGCAGTCCCGACCAACAGCATTATCGGGACATTTACCAGAAGGTAATTCTTCCGGTAAAAATAGCGTCCTGCCAATCCAAAGAGCCATAATTCTGGGAGTAGATAGAGATTAAATATCCATCCATTTTTTACTTGTCCTATGGACATATAATACCCAGTGACTTCTATTGCTAAAGCAATAAAAACCTGTATTAGTATCAATCGATAAGGAAGCGTTAAATGCTTTAAGAGAATTACCCCGGTAAATAAAGCAACGATTTTGCAGAAAATGAGCATCAATAGGAAGAGCATTCCCTGAACTTTTGCTAAAATTAGAATATAGAATAGGATTGCACAAACGGAATGTTTGTGCAATCCAAATAAGAATTATGCGGATGTATTAGCAGGATTGCTCACGCCTACAGGAACAATATATTCGTGACAAATAGGAGGACATACTGTACTGAGGTCGGCACCTTTGTGATTAAAGGGCAATATATAATCTTCATTATTCAACAGGTCTGTACCTCCTACTGATAAGTACAATACAATTCCATGCGGCCATTCTACTAATGCTTCGCCGGTGCCGCCATCCAGATAGGTGCAGGATGCCAGGTTGAGCGTTGCATTCATTGGGCTGCCGTTATCAACATACATTTGCAATATTTCGTTTTGCCAGGGTAAGGTCATTGACCTTACGAATATTCCAGGATTCTCTGAAAGTTGCTGTACGTCAGCTTCGGGGCCTTGTAGATACAGTATGTTATTCATATACTGTATATCTTCTGAAGACTGATGCACGCAGGGAGCTATGTTGTGCTCCCTGATGGTTTGCCACATAAATGGGCCAACAAGGTTAAATACACTTGGGTCTTCGGTGGGCTGTAGGACGCTTAGCTTTACACGGTAGTAAAGGATCTCTTCCAGTGTATCGTAGCAATGGATAAAAGACACGGCTATGTTGCCGGCATTTACCTCGGCAGGGTAGGTGGCTATATAGCTGTTTATCATATTGGTAAAGGCAGCCCAGCTTACCGGGATGATCTGCCCTTGTACCTCGCCGGTTTGCGCTGAGGTGTAGTGCTCGTTAAAGTTAGTACGGCCCTGGTCGTACTCATCTTGTGTGATGGCTCTTTTGTCTGGTTCGCCGGCAGGATTCGCTGAGATTTTTACTGGCATGGTATAAAGATTTGATTACAAGATACATAGAGAAAGCCAGCCTCCCAATAATACCCGCATTATGATACCGTGAAAAATACCCCCTTGCCCGTACATATAGTACCCTGTTGCGGTAAAAGGGTTTGTTGCAGCTTTGTATCAGGCATTCATACTGCCTCCCGAAATAGATGAGTGAGGAAAACGCAGGCCTGCACCCTCTTTCAGATATTGGTTGTCGCACCGCACTATCACCATGAAAACATTTTTAAACACACACACTCCATCTCAAAACGTGAATTATGGTCCGGATCATTTATAAAGGCTCCGATGAAGCACTACAACAAGCAGTAGCAAGCGTAAACGCATTGTTCCTCGATACCGATTTTTATAACACGATCAGCCGCCACCGCGATTTTGACCTGGCTGATATCAGCCCCTTGAACTTGTCGTTACTCATCCGCAGTACGCGGATGGACATGAAAATAGAGTTTTACTATTCGCTCTATCCCTTTAGCAAAGCCTTGTCGTTCGACGATGAGACCAACCCGCAAACCATCTGGCTGAACAAGTGGAACCTCAACCGCACGGCAGGCAGCCTGGCCAACACGCTGATGCACCAGTGTATACATGCTATCAACAACAGGCACCGGCAGCATTACTTCGGCCATGGAGATAATGAAGTAGCCGGCAAGGAGAACACAGCTCCTTACTGGATAGCATCGCTGGCACAGCAACAGGTAGACGGTGAAAGCCGCGCCTGTGAGGTAATGTATCATGACGATACTGCCGACCTCCAGGTGTTTGCCAACTTTGTGGGCGCGGGTATGAAAACAGCGGTAGTGCGTAACTATTGCCTGCACTGATGATAAACAAATAAGCCCTTTGCTGCTGCAAAGGGCTTATTTATACAGGTTGTTTGATACCTATGTTTCGTTAAACTATTCTTCACCACGGCTACGGCTGCTACTGCCACGGCCTGTGCTTGAACTACGGCTGCTGCTACTAGAGCCTCCACGGCTGCTTGAGCTACGGCTGCTGCCTTCTGAGCTGCTACCACGGCCTGTGCTGGTGTTGCTACGGCTGCTCTCTGAGCTGCTTCCGCGGCCTGTGCTGGTGTTGCTACGGCTGCTGCCCGTGCTACTGCGGCTGCTTTCAGACTTGCCACGGCTGCTGCTGTCAGAGCTGCTGCTACGGCCAGTGCTGGCATTGCTGCGACGGCCACCGCCATGCGACGCTTCACCGCCTTTCTTAGCTATCTCGCGCTGCTTGTCTTCGTCCATCGATGCGAAGCCACGCTTAGATGTGCCTTTGCTGCTGCTTGTGTTGCTGCGGCTACCGCTGTTGGTGCTGCTGCTGTTGCTACGTGATGAGCTGCCTGAGTTACTGCGGCTGCTGCCTGTACCGCGTTTGTTGTTTTCTGCCATAGTAGTTTAGTTTTTGTTTTCTTATTTACTTGCTGCATTAGCTAAAGGAATATGCCACGGGCAAATAAATCTGTATCAGCGCAAAAGCACTACAGGCGCATATTTGCCAGCTGAACTACCAGCTTGTTAGGTTATTTTATGTGATGTTGTTAGTTATATATGAAACTAATCCATATTAATAATTTTATTTTTGTTGTTAAATCACAAAAACAATTACCTGCGAGCCTATACTGCTGTATGGCGTTATGCAATAACAATATAACTGATGTAGAAAAAGCTACACGCAAATAAGGCTGTAAACCGACGGAATGCTTATTTAAAGAGGCCTTTCAGCTTTTTCTTCCAGCTGCTTTCTTCCTTCTTGTCTTCGCCCATCAGGTAGCCATAGGGCTTTAGCGGGCCTACATGGTCGCAAATGATCTTGGCAATGCCGGTAAGCGGTATGGCCAGTATCATACCGGGTATGCCCCATACGGTTTCGCCTACTACTATGGCCAATATGGTAAAAAGGGGATTGATATTTACCTCGGCACCTACTACCAATGGCTCAAGCAGGTAGGTCTGTACAAACTGCACTACCGCATACACCACTATTATACTAATAGCCATGTTGGCCCCACCGCCCTGCGTCAGCGACATGATGACGGTAAGCGCCGTACCGGTAAGGTTACCTACGAAGGGTACGATCTCCAGCACGCCGCATAGTATGGCAAAGAAGATAGCATGCTTTACACCGACTATGCTAAAGCCGATGCCATATAGCACCCATAGGCAAACGATCATCATACCCATACCCGATAGATACTTCTGCGCTACGGTACGTGCTTCCTTTATGGTCTTGATGGCGTTTTCGCGGTCCTCATCCGACACCAGCTTCAGTACAAATGTCTTTAACCGCCCGCGGTAGAAGGTGAGCAGGAATATATAGACCAATACCAGTATCAGATTGGTAAGGAAGCCCGACAGGCCGCTGAAGAACGACATTACAATACTGCTCATCTGGCCCGATGACGATGACTGCTGCTTGGATAAAAGCTCTTGCTGTTTTTGAGGAGATATACCAAACTTAGTGCTGACATAGTTTCGCGCTTCATCGATTGTCTTACGCACTTCCTGCTCCGACTTGCCTATGTCGCCTGCTATGGATGACATCTGCCAGCCAATGAGCCATATGAGCCCACCTGCTATGGCCAGCATCAGCAGCAGCGATAGGACAATGGCTAATGCCCTCGGCAAACCCTTGCCTTCCAGCCACTCGCTAACAGGCAGCAGCAACATGCTGAGCAAGCCTGCAAAGGCAAGCGGCACCAGTACGCCTTTTGCATAATACAACGCCCCCCAAAAGAGGAACATGAACAATAGGAACTTTATCGCGTCGGTAAGTTTTGCCGTAGTCATCAATGGAAAAAAGGGTAAAAAATTATGCCATATGGCACAGGTTGGTGATGGTCAATAGAATAGGGTATAAAGCCAAATGGCTCCCTGATTGGAGCCATTCAACTAAAATAAAAGACACTTATACATTGTTATCTCGTGATAAAGTATCCCGAAAGTACCAGGCGGGCAGCTGTTGCGCAGTACAGAATGTCGAAGGAGTTGCTTTATCTAACTTAGAACAATCTGTTACGAGAAGAGTCAGACACTATCGCTACGCTGCTGCTGATGAAACAAAAGTACGCTACGGCAGTACGATGTATTTGCTAAAACAGGAAATGAATTTGCAGAATCGGGAATAAGCAGTTACTACCCTTCCAGGTGTACCGATATAACGATCATGCGCGTGCTAAGGGCGTCTATGGCATTGCTCAGCGGTATCTTCGAGTCTTTGAACTGCTGGTTCATTAGTCCCTGGCTGATCTTTATCTCGGGCGAGAAAATGAAGTTAGGGTAGAAAAACTCAAAGCCTGCACCTACCTCGTAACCCATATCTATTGGCTTTACCTTCAGGAACTCGTCGGTACGGCGCGAGCGGGCGTTAGCGGCAAGGTCTATATCAAATTTGTACCCCACCATGCCATAGAAGCGGAAGTTGCGTATACGGTCGCTCTTGAACTTGAGCTGAAGGGGAAGGTGCATATAAATAGACTCGACCGACTTATCGCCGATGGCTTTTTCGATGCCTGTACTGTCGTTAGCCAGTATTTTTATCCTTTTCTCGCAAAAGACAAGCGAGGGGATAAAGCGTGCATCTACAAACTTGGTAAGCCGCAGGTTGCCCATGATGCCCAGCAAAGCGCCGGGCCCAAAGCCGGGCTGGATACGCATAAACGTATCGTTTTCGGCAAAAGACTGGGTATAACGGATGCGGTAGGTAGAGAAATTGGTGCCGAAACTAAGGCCAAAATAGTACTTCTTATCGTCGTGCTCGGGCATGTTGAGCGGACGGCGTTGCGCATAGGCGGCTGACGACAGCATAGTGCCGGCGATCAATAAACTAAACAGGTGGCGTATGCGCATGCTGGCTAAATGACTCTTTTAACGCAAAGTACGAAGATAAGGTATGTGAAGTCTTATACAAGTGGACAACTTATAGGAGGTATAGATATTCTTTAACAACTTGTTTACATACATGCCATATATTTGTGGACTCTTATACAAATAATTGCCGTTTTGTTGTTTTAAATAATATTTTCCTATCAGTATGAAAACGAAGATCCCGCCTTTGCGAAGAGGCGGGATCCTTTTTGGGGTCTACCTCATGAATCTCAATAATCCCTGATTAATTAGACAAACGATCTAAATTGCAGCCTCATAAATATCCCTATGCAAAAAACATATACTGTCCTTGTCCTTTTGCTACTGTCCTTTTTAAATGCAAAGAGCCAGGCTACACAATGGGCCAAATCACTACCTGGAAATGGAACCGGCAATGAGGTAAGAAATCCTAAAGTTCATGTAGACGCCACTGGTAATATAATATCGGCAGGTAGATTTAAGGGGACTATGGATATGGACCCGGGGCCCGGAGTTGTGAATGTGTCTTCGACTGCTTCTCACCTTACGGAAATCTTCGACAGTTACATCGTAAAGCTTGACCCTTCAGGTAACTTTATATGGGCAAAAACATTTAATTGCTGGTGGAATGACTATGCAACCGATGTGAAAACCGATTTGGCAGGCAATGTATTTGTCGCGGGTTACTTTACTGATAGTATGGATGCAGACCCGGGCCCGGGGACACACATACTAAGGCATGACCCTTATAGCTTTAATGCTTACTATATTGTGAAGCTGGATGCGAACGGTAATTTTTTATGGGCTACCGCGGCGTCGCCATATACAGGCAATCCTTCAGGCACCCAGGAAAGCAACACAAGCATCGCAGTAGATCCGTCCGGCAATTTATGGGAAGCACGTTATCTTGATCTGGGAGCGATCTGCCGCATCACAAAGTATAGTAGTTCAGGAGGCATATTGCTAACGAAAGATGTGGCGGCGATCAATGGATACCTGGATGGCCGGCTTGCTTTCGACAATACAGGTAGCGTATATCTTGCGGGGGCTTTTTCAGGGACAGTTGATTTCGACCCGGGTGTAGCCATCAATAGCGTGACCGCAGTATCTCACTATAACGGGTTCCTGTTAAAAATGAATGGCAGTCTGGATTTCCAATGGGTAAAACAATTTAAGGCGTCTGCATCTCCTTCTGGCACCCACGCAACTGGCGCACTTCAACCATCTGTCGACGGCGCAAACAATATCTACGTAATGGGGTGGTTTATGGGGAATGTCGACTTTGATCCCGGCCCGGGTGTAAATAGTGATACCGGGCCTAATGAGGATTATTGTTTTTTCATATTGAAGCTAACACCTTCAGGTACTTTATCGTGGGTTCGCACATATATGAATGCCAATGGCTGGCTTTTCTGGCTCAATCAAATGGCTGTTGACCCAACAGGCAATGTATATGCAACAGGATCGTTCCAATCTGCAATGGAATTCAACCGTAAAAGAACACCGTCGCTTAAGCTTACGGCTCCGGGCAGGTCGCAGCATATGTTCGTCTTGAAACTGGATCAACTCGGAGCAACTGAGTGGGTAAAGCAAATGGGTGGCGACAGGGATCACAATACAGTAGGTTCTTCTCTTGCTGTTACACAAGACCGTATTGTGGCAGCAGGTACTTTTATGGACACGTTAAAGGTAGATTGGGGACTTCCCAATTCCTTAAGCCTGGGTGCCAGCTTAAATGATGTAAGTCATGCATTTTTTGTGAGCCTCAACAACTGCAGTGTAGATACAGGTTTAACTATATCAGGCCCTATGAAGATGCTAACTGCCAACCTGAGTGGAGCAGCCTATCAGTGGAAGGATTGTGCTACCGGTGCAAGCTTGGCAGGCGCAACAACCCAGTCGTTTACACCTGCTTCCAATGGCAATTATCGTGTCGTGATTACTGATGGAGCTTGTGTGGATAGCTCTGAGTGTTATAGTATAACAGGCCTTGGAGTCAATGATAAGTCATCGTTGGCGTCTGTTAAAGCTTTCCCTAATCCGACTACGGGTGTCATTACCATTGCGCTTGGCAAGAAGTATGAACTTATAACCGTAGAGCTGAGAAATGAGATAGGACAATTGATGTCCACAGATAACTATAATGATCTGGCCGATATAAAGATGGACATTAAAGGTGCTGCCGGGCTTTACTTTATTAACATCGTAGCAGATGATGGCAAATCAGTAGGGTTGCGAGTATTAAAACAATAAGGGAATACCTAAGAGAAATAATAAAGAAAGGGCGGTAACGCCCTTTCCTGTTTTCATATCATTTATACTACTTGGTAGCCGTATACAGCGTAGTTATCCCAAATGCCAGCGGCCTTGCCTTGGCTTCTTTAAAGCCACACCGCTCCAGTGTTGTGCAAAAAACACTTCCTTCAGGGAAGGCTTTTACTGATTCGGGCAGGTAGGTATAGGCCGTACTGTGCTTCGATACCATCTTGCCGAGGGTTGGCAGGATGTAGCGGAAGTAAAATTGGTAAAGCTGTTTGATAGGAAAAGACTTGGGGTGCGAGAACTCCAGTATGGCCAATTTGCCGCCGGGGCGCATCACGCGGTTCATCTCTTTTAGCCCCACTTCCAGGTTTTCGAAGTTGCGCACGCCATAGGCGCAGGTAACTGCATCAAAGCTATTTGTATCGAATACCAGCGCTTCGCTATCGCCCGACTGTAAAGTAATGACGCCTGACAAATTCTCTTTTGCCACTTTTTCGCGGCCAATGGCCAGCATCTGGTCGGCAATGTCTATACCCATTATTTTACTGGGGTTCAGTTTGGCTGCCGCCAGGGCCAGGTCGCCCGTGCCCGTGGCTACATCCAGGATAGCTTTGGGATTAACCTTGCTGATCTCCTTGATGGCTTTTGCCCGCCAGCCACGGTCGATGCCGAGGGACAAAAAATGGTTGAGAAAATCGTAGCGGCCGGCAATATTATTGAACATCTCCGCAACCTGCGCTTTCTTACTTAAATTTGACGTCGCATCCGGAAGTACTTTGCTGGCCGGATTCACCTGATTTTCTGACTGCATTGTTTGCAAAAGTACAGTAACACTAGTAATGGAAATACGCTCTGCCAAATTTTTGATAAGTAATACCAAGCTGGAACTATGCCCGAAGCCCGATAAACCGGAATATGCCTTCATCGGCAGGTCGAATGTGGGCAAGTCGTCGCTGATAAATATGCTGACCAATCAGACCAAACTGGCCAAGACATCGGCCAGCCCCGGTAAAACGCAGCTTATCAACCACTTTTTGATAAACGATGACTGGTATATAGTGGATCTGCCGGGCTATGGTTATGCCAAGGTATCGCAGACGCAGCGTGCCGCGTGGGAAAAAATGATATGGAACTACCTGAAGCAGCGCGAGAACCTGCTGACCATATTTGTACTGATAGACAGCCGTATAGAACCCCAAAAGCTGGACCTGGAATTTATGGGCAGGCTGGCCGAAGAGGGGATTGCCTTCAATATGATATTTACCAAGGCCGATAAGAATACGCAACGGGAGACGGCAAAGAACGTGCGCAACTTTATAGAAAAGATGAAGGAGGAGTGGGAGTTTATACCACGCAGCTTCATTACCAGCACGGTAAAGTTTACCGGGCGTAAGCAGATACTGTCCTATATAGATGAACTGAACCAGGAATACTGGGAAGAAAAAAAGGCCGGACCACAACAGTAGCCCGGCCGGTTATTTCAATAAGGGGATATTAATTCAGGCTGATATTGGATAGCTCGGCACAAAAAGCCTGCAGGCTATCATCGGCCGACAAAAACCTTGTTTTCATCTTTTCGTGCTGCTGCACCATAGCTTCGGTCATTTGCCCGTCTGTTTCCTCGGCCTGGCGGGCAATATCCAGCAGGTTGTCATTTATTTCGTTCCATAGGCGGTCTATGGTCTCGGTAGTAGAGTAAACGCGGCTTTGCAGACTGCCGGTGGTAATAATGTTTGTTTCCCTTTCGGATGCGAAATGTAGCTGTGTAGCCGATTTCTCGATAAGATGTTTTTTCTCGTCCAGCGCCAGCAGCCAGTTATTGTGCTCGTCCGTAATGCTAATAAGACTTAGTCTCATATCCCATAGTTTAATGAATGTACTGTTGTCTTACATCGTGCTGATTAGCACAGGTAAAACATGTGTTACAAAATTATAACTGGGATAAGGGCCGGAAAAATAACTGTGGCGAATGGCAGAATATGCGTCGTCTATCGCTTCGTATAAGGGAGTATCTCTTCCAGATAGTTGCGCTCATTGCTCAGGCGCGGCACTTTGTGCTGTCCTCCAAGTTTGCCTTTGTCTTTTAGCCATGCTTTAAAGCCATCTTTGGGCATTACATGTACTATGGGCATACGGAGGGCAATGTCTTTATGGCGCTTGGCTTCGTAGTCAGAGTTTACCTTTTGCAGTTCTTTGTCCATGATGGTCACAAACTGCTCGAGCGGGCAGGGTAGGTGGTCAAATTCGATGATCCACTCGTGTGCGCCGTTGCTATCGCCCGTCATGTACACCGGAGCAGCCGTATAGTCATTCACGATGGCACCGGTCTGCTTGCTGGCTTCAGCTATGGCATGGTCGGAGTTATCGATGATCACCTCTTCACCAAATGCATTGATGAAATGCTTGAGGCGGCCGCTTACGCGTATGCGGAACGGATCGAGTGAGGTAAACTGTACGGTATCGCCCACCTGGTAGCGCCAAAGGCCTGTATTGGTGGTAATGATAAGGCCGTAGTTCTTATTAAGCTCTACTTCGTTTAGTGTTAATGTTTTAGGGTCATCCTTTCCGTATTCTTCCGTCGGCATGAACTCGTAGAAAATGCCATGATTGAGGAACAGCAGCATGCCTTCTTGTGTAAGGTCGTCCTGCGCTGCAAAGAAGCCTTCCGATGCGTTATAGGTTTCCATATAGCGCATGGTGCCCGATGGTATAAACTGCTCGAACTGCTTGCGGTAAGGCTTAAAGCTTACACCGCCGTGTATATATAGCTCCAGGTTGGGCCATACCTCTTTCAGGTCGCTGGCCCCTGCTATTTCCAGTATACGTTTTATCAGCACGATCGTCCAGGTAGGTACACCCGCTATCTGGGTTACGTCTTCCTGTATGGTCGTATGCGCTATCATCTCTATCTTCTGCTCCCACTCATCCATCAGTGCAATGGAAAGGTCGGGGGTGCGGATGAGCTGCGCATAGCCGGGCATATTCTGCAGCATTACCGCCGAGAGGTCGCCAAAGAACGAGTCGGCGCTCATCTGGTTTATCTGGTGGCTGCCGCCTATGGTCAGGCACTTGCCCGATAGTACACCCGATTGCGGAAATTGGTTGAGGTATAGTGTCAGTACGTCTTTACCGCTCTTGTAGTGGTTATCGTCCAGCGCTTCCTTGCTTATGGGTATAAACTTACTTTTATCGCTGGTAGTGCCGCTCGACTTGGCAAACCAGTTGATAGGCGATGGCCAAAGCACATTTTGCTGGCCTTCGAGCATTCGATGTATATAAGGCTTGAAGGTATCGTAGTCGCTGATGGGCACATATCTCTTGTACTCGGCAATGCTATTGATCTTCTCGAACTCATATTTTTTGCCATACTCGGTAAACTGCGCCGAGCCTATCAGGTCGTTGAAAACCTGTTGCTGTGTTTCAACAGGCGTGTGCATGTAGTTATCTATTGCGCTCTGGCGCAACATCATAAATCCTTTTATGGCCGGGCTAATGATACTCATGCTCTTATTAACTAATGCGATTTTACGCTTTTGAAATCCCTGTCAAAAAATCCGTTCCAGTCTGTGTGAAATATCCTTTTTAAAGATATTAATGTTGTGTATAATTCTTACGTTTCAGCTCAAAATGCTGTCCAAGATACACTTTTCTTACTTGTTCGTCACCGGCCAGGTCTTCGGCCACGCCGGCCTTCAGTATTTTGCCTTCAAACAGCAGGTAGGCACGGTCGGTGATCGATAGGGTCTCCTGCACATTGTGGTCGGTTATCAGGATGCCGATGTTCTTGTATTTCAGCTTGGCTACAATGGTCTGTATATCTTCTACCGCTATCGGGTCGATGCCTGCAAAGGGCTCATCCAGCAGTATGAATTTCGGGTCAACTGCCAGTGCACGGGCTATCTCGGTACGGCGGCGTTCCCCGCCGCTCAGTACATCGCCGGGGCTTTTGCGTACGTGCGTCAGGTGGAATTCTTCCAGCAGCAGCTCCAGCTTCTTCTTTTGCTCGCCGCGGGTCAGTTTGGTCATCTCCAGCACTGCCGTGATATTATCCTCTACCGACAGCTTGCGGAAGATAGAGGCCTCCTGCGGCAGGTAGCCGATGCCCATCTGCGCCCTTTTGTACATGGGTAGTTTAGTAATGTTCTGGTCATTGAGGTAAACCTCGCCTTCGTCGGGCTTTACAAGGCCCACTACCATATAGAAGGAGGTAGTCTTGCCTGCTCCATTCGGCCCCAGCAGACCTACGATTTCCCCCTGGTTCACCTCGAACGATACGTTATTCACAACCGTACGGCTGCGGTAACGTTTCACCAATCCCTTCGTATGTATCTTAATGGGGTTACTCAATTTGCCAGTGTTTGCAACAAAAATAGCAAACAGGATGTAAACGGCATCATTGTCCTACTTAGTATGCGAATTTGCGGTGCCAATCATTTGCAGCAGAACAAGGCATTATAAATATTTGCCTGTGTATCTATCAAACTTTTCCCAGAAGTTGCTATCAAATACTGATTGCTCATTCAGTCGTAATAATACTCCGAGCTCCCTGCTTTTTGCAATGTCAATTGGAGCCGCCATGTTCAACTTCATTAATTCAATAAATAGTATTTCAAATGCCATTTCGTATTCTGCATGATCTAGATAATGAAATATTGTATTGACAGTATCTGAGCCTAAAGAATCACTTATCTGTTGTGTAGCAGAGTGTATGAAGTCTTTAGCAGCAGCGAGTGTACTATTATCTGGACTAGCCATTTGGGTATGCTTTAGCAAATAGTTCTGTATTGTAAGGCCCTTATTTTAATTGTTCAATTCTACTGACAAAATACTGAATATATGGGTCAGTGTCATGCAAGATGTATTATTGAAATTATTTTGTATAGAGAAGCTAATGACAAACTAGTTGCAGAGTATATATATTTGTGCTTCAACTTATGAAAGTCACACAATATCTGGCTGAGGCAAATGGCCCCATAATTTCTCTCGAAATATTACCGCCCACAAAAGGTAAAAGCATCGATTCTATATACAGCCATCTGGATCCCCTGATGGAGTTTAAGCCTGCATTTGTAAACGTTACATACCATCGTGCAGAGCAGGTGTATAAAAAACGGACGGATGGCACTTTTGAGCGTGTAGAGATCAGGAAGCGCCCGGGTACGGTAGGTATTTGTGCGGCTATTATGAATAAGTATAAGGTAGAGGCCATACCGCACCTTATATGTGGCGGCTTTAGCAAAGACGAAACAGAGAACGCACTGATAGACCTGCACTTCCTGGGTGTGAAGAATGTACTGGCGCTGAGAGGTGATGCTGCCGCGAATGAGAAATTCTTCTCGGCGCACCCGAACGGGCACCGCTATGCGGAGGACCTGGTAAAACAGATCGTATCGCTGAATAAAGGGCAGTACCTCGAGCAGGATATCATTGATGGTGTGAAGACCGACTTCTGTATAGGTGTGGCGGGCTATCCTGAAAAACATTTTGAAGCGCCCAACCTGGATGTGGATATAGACTACCTGAAACGCAAGGTAGAACTGGGTGCCGATTATGTGACCACGCAGATGTTCTTTGAGAACAAACACTTCTACAACTATATGGACCGCTGCAGGCAGCATGGCCTGAATGTGCCTGTGGTACCGGGGCTGAAGCCACTGACCGGCAAGCGCCAGCTAACCATGATACCGAGCATCTTCAATGTAGAGATACCTGTAGACCTGTGCAATGCAATGATGAAAGCAAAAACAGAGCAGGAATGTGAGAAAGTAGGCGAAGAGTGGCTGCTGCAACAGTGCCGCGACCTGCTGAAGAACAATGTACCTGTGCTACACTTCTACACTCTGGGCAAGCCACATGTGGTGTACAATGTGCTGAAGCGGCTGTTTTAAGGGAATAGTGAGAGAGGGCAACTCCAAAATAATCAAGGCGTCATTCTGAGCGAAGTGAAACGAAGCGTGAGAATCTCCTGAAATGCTGCGGTGAAAAACATCAGACGACTGAAGCTGTTCGCGACAGGCCTTGATTAAACCACACCGTTACCTCTCAGGAGATTCCCGTGTGAGCCAATGCTAAAGCATTGGTCACGGGAATGACGGCCTTGATTTTTCTTTTGATAAGGACCAGATATGGATAAAAGGCGTACTACTTTATCGCTCCAAAGTCTTTTAATATACCCTTCAGTATATCTATCCGCAGCTTTATCCAGTCTTGCGATTTGTCGCCTTTGGGTATGTCGAAGTTCTGCGCGAAGAAGTAGGGGTACATGCGCACGTCGCTTTTGTTCATCGAGTTCTCGTGCTCTTTTACATGCTCCAGCTTTTCGATAAAGCCTACTACCCACAGGGTTTCTTTTTGTGCCAGCTGTGCCCAGCCGGTCTTGTAGTATAGCTTATATTGTGCATTGTCTTCCTGCAGCATCATGCTTTTTACAATGCGTTGCGTACGCTCTGAGAACGGCAGCTCGTTAAAATACAGTTTCTTCATCAGGCCCACCTGCTCATCAGCCGATATTTGCAGGCTATCGTTGAGCCAAAATGTGTCTATGCCACCGCCTATGCTTTTGTTGCCATAGTTAGCTGTGTCCAGGTAATGTTGCATATAGTCGGGGCCTATGCGGCGGGCCAGCTCCTGGTAGTAGGGTACGGCGCTTGCCTTAAATGCCTCGCGCATGGTCAGGTTCCTGTTCCAGTCGGCGATTGGGCGCTGTACGCTATCCCATTTTATCAGTAGCTGCTCATCGGGTGCAATGGCAGTTTCCAGCGCTATCAGCGAGTTGAATATCTTAAAAGTAGAAGCCGGGCTGAAACGCTCCAGGCAACGATCTTTATTATAATAGTGTACGGCCTCGTGGTTGTTGTCGCGGAGTATGAAGCAGGCGTTCTTGATGCCGCGCTGCTCAAAATGTTTGCCCCAGTCTTTTTCGTCGTGCAGGCGCGATTCGCGGCAAGATGCCATAAACAGAACGGGAAAAGCAAGGAATAAGAACCTGAATTGCATGTGTGTATCGAAATAATGGCGCAAAGGTAGCTAAGTACAGGCAAAGACAGGCAGCAGTGCAACACATATAGTAATATGCTCGTTTACAACCTGTTTGCGATGCTTCTTGCTGGCAGCTAGGGTTTTTAATATGATTCTTTTATGATTTCAATCATCGCCTTCCCGATTTTTCTATCGAAAAACAGGTTATCTTTGCGTCCATATCAAACAAAAGAAGGCTATCTTCTGTTAGGGTTCTACAGTTGACCAGCGTGATAACGTAAAATATTTTTTGATGGCGGTTTTGATTTTCTTTTTTGCTCACCACTACATTTCCCTGTTCTTCCAAACGTTTTTCCAGCACCGCTACGCGGCGCATGGTGCGTTTAAGATGAGCAAGGGCTGGGAGCGTGCATTTTATGTGATGACGTGGCTGGCGCAAGGTTCATCTTACCTGAGCCCGCGTGCGTATGCTGTAATGCACCGCATACACCACGCCTATACCGATACCGATAAAGATCCGCATTCTCCATCGTACTCAACAGGCCTGATGGATATGATGATCAAGACATGGAGATATTACTCCAGCATCTATACCAAAACAAGGCAGATAGATCCGCGCTTTACCAAGAATGTACCCGATTGGCCTGCATTCGACCGCTTTGCGCATGAGCTGCCTGCACGCCTTATACACGTAGCTGCTTATGTAGCATTCTATGCTTACTTTGCTACGGCATGGTGGATGTACCTGTTGCTGCCGATACATATACTGCTAAGCCCGGTGCATGGTGCTATCATCAACTGGTTTGCACACAAGTATGGTTATGAGAACTACAAGATGAAGAACACTTCTGAAAACCTCTTGCACGTGGATTTTCTGATGCTGGGCGAATCTTACCACAACAACCACCACAAGCATGCGTCAAGCCCCAACTTTGGTGTAAAATGGCACGAGCTCGATCCGGTATATCCATTCATCCTGCTGTTCGATAAACTGGGCATTATTCACATAACCAAGAACGTACCGCATACTGCTATATCAGGCCACAACCGCTTGCTTGATGACCTGGTAGCTGAGGAAGAGATGGCTGAGCTGGAAGCAGAAGGTGCAATGCATAAATAATATCATTCTTCCGTAATGCAACCGGTGCAGCATAAAGCTATCTACACCATAGGCCATTCAACGCATCCTGTAGGTGTACTGATAGATATGCTTCAGTCCTTTGGTATAAAGGTGCTGGCTGATATCCGCAGCTATCCCGGTTCCAAAAGGTATCCGCATTATAATAAAGAGGCTTTACGCCAAACGCTCGAAAGTGCAGGTATACAGTACCTGCACTTTCCTGATTTAGGGGGCAAGCGAGAGCCTCCTGCCGATGCCAATGCAAAGAAGCACCCGCCGTTCAGCGGGTATAAAGAGCATATGGCTACCGATGCCTTTGTAACTGCAATAGCAGAACTACAGCAACTGGCGCAAACCACCCCGGTAGCCTATATGTGTGCTGAAGCCAACTGGCGGCAATGTCATCGCTCCCTGATGTCGGACTACCTAAAAACGGCTGAATGGAAAGTGATACACATCAAAGGCAAAGACAAAAGCGAGCCGCATGTAATGACCGCGCCTAAGCTGGTGCAGGGGCGATTGTTTGAGTAATAAGTATTATGCTTAGTCGAAAGACTGATTATTGGCAGCAGCCATTCGTACCAGGCGCTCGTAGTCGGCGGCGGATAGATCGTTGAAGAAGAAGTGTACCGGGTCTATCTTTTCTCCTTTCTTAATTACCTCATAGTGGCAATGTGGTCCCGTGCTCTTACCGGTACTGCCTACCCAGCCTATGACCTGCCCGCGCTGGATGCGCTGGCCACGCTTTACCTTGATCTTTATCATATGGCCGTATAGCGTTTGGTAACCATAGCCATGATTGATGACTACGTGATTGCCATAGCCACCATCGTCGTAGGCAGTAGTAGCTATCGTACCATCGCCGGTGGCATATATAGGGGTGCCCATGGCCGCCGCGAAGTCGAGGCCTGCGTGCATTTTTACTGTCTTATATATGGGGTCTATACGATAGCCAAAGCCCGATGCTACCATATCCAGATTCTTGTTCGATACGGGTTGTATGGCAGGTATGGCACTCAGCATATCTTCCTTCTTAGCTATCAGCCGCTCCAGCGTATCGAACGATTGGTTTTGCGTATTTATCCGGTTCCGTAGCCTTTCTATGCCTTGCTGCACGGTTGTTATCAGTTCGTCGGTAGCGGTGTAGCGGTATTGTTTCGGGTCTATAGTGTATTGCTTACCCTCGCGTATGCTATCCGGCAGCGGTGCCGATTCAAATATGGAACGGTAGATGCGGTTGTCGCGGTTCTCGAGCACGGCTACCGAGCGGTTCACGTCGTCTATCTGCTTTTGCAGCGAAGCATATTTTTCTTCGAGTACGCGCAGGTCGGTACGGAGCTGTTTTTCTTTAGGCGAGTCGAGGAAGCGAAAGGCAATGGCTACAATGATAGCCGCAGTAACCAGCGCTGCAGAAATAAAACCCAGCACCCGCACAGCCTTTTGCTGCCAGGTAGTCTCCAGCCGCTCAAACTTGTGCGTATGAGTGTTGTAGTAATATTTCTTGACCTTCTTCAAAGTGGCAACAAAAGTAAGGGTATTTGCTTTTAAAGGCCGCTAAAACCGGGGTGATGCGTGGCGTGAAGTTTTTATATGTTTTTCAGGTATTCAAGAGCCCGTACATCAGCGGGTTGTTTTTGAAGCGATAACACTTAAAAAATTTACTGCTGGTTATTTTATGATTCTGGAAAGAATGCTTTCGGTGAAGTATGTACTGAACAAAGTGAAGTGCGATATTGTTCAGGTGCTGGTGATCGCTGCTGTGGTCAACCTGGTCACTATTGAGTTTGAAAGCTTCCTGCCGGAGATGCCCATTACGATACCCACCTTCCTGGGTACCGCTATATCGGTGCTGCTGTCTTTTAAGATGAACCAGTCGTACGACCGCTGGTGGGAGGCGCGCAAGGTTTGGGGCGCTATCGTAAATGATTCGCGCAGCCTTGTATTGCAGATGCAGTCGCTGCTGGGTAGCACCCATAGCGAGAGTATCAAGCGCATTGCCTACCGACAGATAGCCTGGTGCTATTCGCTGGGGCAGAGCCTGCGCGGGCTGGATGCCTTGGATGGTATTAATAATCTGTTGTCGCAACAGGACTATAACTACATATCGACCCATACCAATAAGCCGCTGGCCCTACAGCAGTTGAATAGCCAGGAGATAAGACAACATAAAGAAAGCGGTACGCTCGACAGTATCGGCCTGATGCAGCTTAATGATACCTGCGTGCGGATGGTAGATGCTATGGGTCGGGCAGAGCGTATCAACAATACCATATTCCCGTCCACGTACCGCAGGTTTCTGCATTTTATCATTTACCTGTTCATCATCACACTGTCCATTGCGCTGAAGGATATACACAGGCTGTTTATCATAGCGCTGCTCATCGTTATTGCGGTAGCCTTTTTCCTGATAGAAAAGAGCGCACTGCATTTGCAAGACCCTTTCAGCAACAGGCCCAGTGATGTGCCGGTCACTTCCATCGCACGTACCATCGACATTAATATAAGGCAGCTACTGGGTGAGCAGGATGTGCCCAAACCGATAGAGCCGCAAAGGTTCTATATTATGTAAGTACTACGGATGATTTTGTTTAACGTTTGCCTTCGCTTTGGCATATTTGGTTCATGCTCATTTGGTAATGGCAAGATTTTACAGGTGAGCGTGTAGAATTATATATAGGCAACTGCTATGGAAACAATGAAAAAGGCCTCGCTCAAAGCCATCGCCGAAAAAATGAAATCGCTGGACCTGTGCATGCTGGTAACGCAGGATGGCCGTGGCAGCCTGCACTCGCGCCCCATGAGCAATAACGGTGAGGTGGAGTATGATGGTGATTCATGGTTCTTTACCTACGAGGATACCCATAAGGTAAAACAAATAGAAGCTGACCCGAAAGTGAGCTTGATCTTTCAGACGCCGAAGGCTATGTTTATTGAATGTTATGGTCATGCCTCTATTATCAGGCAGCGCAGCATGATGGAAGAGAAATGGATGGACGAGCTAAATATGTGGTTCCCGCAAGGGCTGGATACGCCGGGCATCTGTATGCTGAAAGTAAGCGCCAGCCGTGTGCGGTTTTGGCACAATGAAGAAAGTGGAGAGTACAAAGCGTAATAGCAGCAAGATATAGAACCATGAAAACCGGAACGCCTGCGATATGCAGGCGTTATTCTTTTACTTAGGGGCCAAATACTCCTTCAATGCCTGCACATAGTTATCAAAAGCCTCTATACCCTTAGGCGCCACCTTGCACATAGTAAGGGGATAATTGTTGCGGAACGACTTGTTTACTTCTATATAACCTGCCTGCTTTAGCTTATCTACCTGCACACTGAGGTTGCCTGCAGTGGCGCCGGTCTTTTCCTTAATGAAAGTAAACTCTGCCTCCTCTACCGATATCAGCAGCGACATTATGGCCAGCCTTAGCTGCGAGTGCAGTATCGGATCCAGTTGTTTAAACATAGTCTCATCTATTCGCTTTTTTGTACCGGGCATTCAACACGTATCCGGGTATGATGTACGATACCACCATAGCTGCGGCCAGCAAAAGTAGCTGATATTCGAGATCTATAAAGTAACTCGCTATCGACATCAGCCAGCAGGCAATGGCGCCATATACCAGCGCATTCACCCGCAGGGCACTGCCGGTAACAAAAGTACCTATGGCATATAGCATTAGCAGTATGGGGTAGGTGTTCTTACCCAAGAAGTAGGACATTACCAGCGTAAGCCCGATGGAAAGTCCGATGATGAGCCATAGCCTGCCCATGATCGTTCCCACATGTGTCTTTACTTTTTCCTCTTTGCTTTCTTTACGCATCACGAAAAACTGCGCTATAGCGGTCAAAGGCATCAGTAGCCAAGGCCAGGCATTTTCCTCCACATCCATTTGTATCAATATAAACTGCGCTACGGCTGCAATGGTCACTGCCCAGCCCCACATCAGGAAAATGGTGCCTTTTTCGTTGAATTGTTTACGTGCCGTCTGTATCATTTCGCTGATGATGGCCAGCTGATCGAGTGGTTTGTGTTGTTCCATAATTGTGTTATAATATTTTTATTGATGAATTAGTTTGACTGCATGTAATGCAGGATGAATACAATGGCCAGCCAGAAAAGCGTAGTGTATATATCGCGTACTCTTTTTACCATGTGTCTATAAATTTGTCACAAAGATAAACTGGTTTATATTATAAACCAAACAAGAGTAGCAAATTTTTATAATCAGTTATGTCGAAACCTTTAACACATTAGTGTGACGGATAAACCGCGCCTGTTTTATTATATTTGCCTTCTTCTGTAGAAAAGCGACTTTAGCATTCATGCGCAGTATTTTCATTAAAGAGATCAACTCTTTCTTTAGTTCTATTGTCGGTTACGTAGCAATTTTGGTTTTCCTGATAGCCACAGGGCTATTCCTATGGATCATCCCCGACTCCAGCATACTCGAATATGGCTATGCCACGCTCGACCGTTTCTTTGAAATGGCTCCCTGGTTCCTGATGCTGCTGATACCGGCAGTTACCATGCGTTCCTTTGCCGATGAGTTTCGAGGTGGTACTATCGAGTGGCTGTCTACCAAGCCACTTACCGACCTTGATATCATCCTGGGCAAATACTTTGCATCGCTGGCTTTGGTGATTTTTGCGCTTATCCCCACTGTCATTTACGTTTATACCATCGATAGTCTTTCGCTGATAGAGAATAATATAGACACGGGTGGTATCATAGGCTCCTATATAGGACTTATCTTTTTGGCTACGGGTTTTACAGCGATAGGCGTTTTCTGCTCGTCGCTTACCAACAACCAGATCGTGGGTTTCCTGGTAGCGCTGTTTGCCTGTTACCTGCTGTACAGTGGTTTCGAGTCGCTGGCCAAGATACCTGCATTTACAGGTGGTATCGACTATTACCTGGGCATGGTAGGTATGGCATTCCATTACAATTCCATCAGCCGCGGACTGGTCGACAGCCGCGATGTCATCTATTTTTTATCTGTAATCGTTTTATTCGTTTCTCTTACGCGCTTATCGCTTAACCGCCGTACATGGGATACCGCTACGCAAGACTGAGACAATAATCTATGGCAACTAGTACCCCCAACAAGACTAAAAGAAAATCGCAACAACGTACGGCCGTGATACGCCTGCTTGTCATGGTGGCCATTCTTATTTGTGTCAACCTGCTGGCAGGGAGGTTTCACTATGGCCTCGACCTGACGAAAGAAAAACGCTTTACCCTCTCTAATGCCACTAAACGCCTGCTTTCGGGCATGAAGGATGTGGCCGTGGTAGAGGTGTACCTCGAAGGTGGTGACTTCCCCGCGGGTTTTCAACGCCTCCGTGCATCTACCCGCGAAAAGCTACAGGCATTGCGTGAGTACTCCGGCGGCAACCTGGTATTCCGCTTTACAGACCCTGTAGCTGGTAAAGGCCAGCAGGAAAAGCTGAAGATATACGATCAGATGGCTGAGAAAGGCATGATGGCCGTGAACCTGCAACAGAAAGGCGACGAAGGCTATTCGGAGCAATACGTAATGCCTTATGCGCTGGTAAAGTATAATGGCAAAGAATACCCGGTGAAGCTGCTAGAGACCAATCCATCGCTATCGGCATTCGATAACCTCAACTACTCTGAAGCACTGCTGGAGTATAAGATCGCCAGCGCCATCAACAAGCTACAATACCCTGTACGTACCGAGATCGCCTACATCATGGGCCATGGCGAGAGCCTGGGCATCCATACATTCGACCTGCTTACTACACTGTCAATGCACTATAAGGTAGATACCATAGACCTTAGCAGTAGCCTGCAAATACCATCTTATTACAAGGCCATCATCGTAAATAAGCCTACGCAGCCTATAAACGATAAGGACAAGTTTAAGATAGACCAGTATGTAATGAAAGGCGGCCGTGTACTGTGGGCGGTAGATATGCTGCGCACGCCAATGGATAGCCTGCAACGCAATAAGCAGTTCATCACTACCGACTACGCGCTCAATCTGGACGACCAACTCTTCAAGTACGGTGTACGTATCAATACCAACCTGGTAGAGGATATGCAGCAATGCCTGCAAATGCCGGTAACGGTAGGCGAGAGCGGCGGCAGGCCCCAGTTCCAGCTGCGCCCCTGGATATACTTCCCATTCTTCGTTCCATCCTCTTCGCACCCTATAGTAAAGAATATGGATGCGGTGATGGGGCAGTTTGTAAATAGTATCGATACAGTAGCCAACCCCGAGATCAAAAAGACCATTCTGCTGGAGTCTTCAAAATATAGCCGTACAACTGCATCGCCTACGCGTGTAAGCATTAGTATGCTGATGTATCCCCCAAAGGCAGAACTGTTCAATAAGCCGCACCAGCCAGTGGCAGTATTGCTAGAGGGTAAGTTCATTTCGGTATTCAAGAACAGGCTCGATCCTTCTTTCCTGATAACCCTGCGCGACTCGTTGCATATGGCTTTTAAAGAGGAAGCCGACAGCGCTACACGTATGATTGTGATAAGCGATGGCGATATGCTGCTGAACGACTATACCCAGCGCACCGGTCCTATGGAGATGGGCTACTGGCAGTTTACGGGCGACCGTTTTGCCAACAAAGAATTTATACTGAACTGCCTGGAGTACCTGACCGACAACAGCGGGTTGATAGAAGCAAGATCGAAAGATGTGCGCCTGCGCCTGCTGGATGTGGCAAGAGCTAAAAAGGAAAGAACGACCTGGCAGGTAGTGAACATAGGCATACCGCTTGCACTGGTGCTGGTATTTGCATCGGCATACATATTCTTCCGCAAGCGGAAGTACGCGGTGAAGGCTAAATAGTGTTTTTAAAAAAACAAGGAGAACGAAGTAATGAATAAGACTGTTATATACTTAGTGTTGCTGGCATTACTGGGCGTAGGTGTGTACTTTTTTGTCTTTAAGGAGAATGACCCATTTAGCGGCGACGACTCAAACTTTACCATAAAAGATACCGGCAGCATCACGCATATCTTTATGGCCGATAAGATGGGCCAGCAGGTAGACCTGAAGCGCACCGATAGCGGCTGGGTGATCAATGACAGATACCCCGCTATACCCAGGGTTGTCAGCAGTTTCCTGCGTACCCTTAACGATCAGCAGGCGCAGTACCCTGCACCAAAGAATCAGCATAATAATGCTATTACTGGGCTGGCTGCAAGCGGCATCAAGGTAGAGTTGTATGGTAAGGGTAATAAGAAAATCAAAGTATTTTATGTAGGCGGGCAGGTAGGCCAGTTTGGTACGTTTATGCTGATGGACGGGGCAAAGCGCCCTTACGTAGTGCAGATACCGGGCTTCGAGGGTTATCTGACTCCGCGCTACAGTACCGATATAAAAACATGGCGCGACCGTACGGTCTTTAACTTTAGCCGAGATCAAATAAAGAGAATAGACCTGCAGTATGCTACCGAGCCGCTCAATTCTTTTACACTAACAAACAATGGTGGCAAGATAGACGTAAAGGCGCACGAAGAGCTGATGAAAGGAAAGCCTGTGAACGTACGACGTGCAGAGGCATATGCGGGATTCTTTACTGAAATATACGCGGAGGGCTATCTGAACGGAACACATAAACTTGACTCACTGATAAGCAATGCGCCCAAGCGTGCCGCCATAGAGGTGGAAAGCGTAACAGGTAAAGTGCAGCATATAGATATCTACTGGATGGCGGTGAACCAGCGTAGTAAGAACCAATCGATACCTAGTCAGAATATACCGGACGGTTTTGATGCCGACCGCTCATATGCGGTGATGAATAACTTCAGGGATACAATGCTCATACAGCACTTTACATTCGATAAGCTGTTTCGTAAAGGGTATGAGTTTTTTGAAGCGGATCCCGTGCAGCAAACGATCAACCCACAGGCGATGGAACTCGCTAAATAGTTTTAGCTTTTTAAGAGATATAGAGCAGGGCAGATTGCCCTGTTTTTTTATGAGCTATAATAAGCAACAGCGTAGATAAAATAGCACGGCTCGATTCATGAATGTGTACTAAACAGCTGTAGTAAAAAAGTGGTTGGAAAGTTACAGTCGGGGGGCAAAAAAAGGGCGCAGGTTAGTAGCTATTGACTCTCAAGGTACGGCCATGCACCCCACATCAGATAACTACGCCTGCGCTTTATTGCAAGCAGAAGCTTTCTCCCCTGATGTGATTTGTTAATGGCCGGTTTACGAGAACTCAGGATTGGCTCGCTAATATGTCTTTTGCAGCAGATGCTGCATAACTATTTAAACTTGACCAAATATTGAATATAACGATGGAGTATATTAATACTTGAGGCTCTGTTTAAGAGTGAGCAAAAATAGAGACTAAAAAATTACAAACCAAGAACGAAGTCGCAAAAAACTATATAATACTAACGGTCATATATCATGGTTTATAGCATGTTATAACACTGGCAAGGATTTGGTGTTTAAGCGGCTATAAAAGTTTTTTTGAATAATTTTTTTATACACCTTCATTTTCATTCTTCATTGTTATCTATGGCATGAATAGCTGGTTTTCTTGGTAACTTTCCGGCCGGAAATTGCTTTATCTCAGCACAATAGGAATGGTAATAACAGACACAATGCCCACCATATCGCAGATAGCTAAATGGTGCCATGGCGAATGGCAGGTACAGGAAGGATCGGATACAGTTATAGGAGAACTGGTAATAGATACACGCAAGGTAGCAACACCATCGTCGGCCTTGTTCGTAGCGCTGAAAACCCAACGCCGGGATGGCCATAGCTTCATCTCCGACGCCTACCAGAAAGGAATCAGAAATTTCCTGGTAAGCAATCCTGTGGATGCTTCGGCGTACCCTGATGCATCTTTTGTTACTGTAAGAGATACCCTCACTGCCTTGCAGCAAATAGCCGCCGGGCATCGGAAGCAATTTAAGATACCGATCATTGGCATTACCGGCAGCAATGGTAAGACCATTGTAAAGGAATGGCTATACCAGCTGCTGAGCGAAGACTATAAAGCGGTGCGCAGCCCAAAGAGCTACAACTCACAGATAGGTGTACCGCTATCGGTTTGGCTGCTGGAGCCACAGCATACACTGGGCATCTTTGAGGCAGGCATATCGCAGCCGGGCGAGATGGAGCAACTGGAGAAAATGATACACCCGGAGATAGGCGTGTTTACAAACATTGGCGAGGCGCACAGTGAAGGCTTCCTCAATATAAGGCAGAAGATAAATGAGAAGCTGATCCTGTTCCGCTATGCCAAACAATTGGTGTATTGCAAGGACTACCCCGAGCTGAACCAGTGCATCATACAATACATCAACCAATTTAAAAGCCCCGACGGTACGCCGCACCTACAACTCTTTACCTGGAGCCAGCGTACGGACAGCGACCTACGTATAACGAAGATCGACAAGCAACCGGGGAATACTAAAATTGAAGCGCTATATAAGGGGCAGCAGATCGGTATCACCATACCTTTCAGCGACCCTGCATCGATAGAGAATGCCATACACTGCTGGTGTGTGATGCTATTGCTGCAAATGGGTGCAGATAAGATACAGGAGCGTATGGGGCATTTGCAGCCCGTATCGATGCGGCTGGAATTGAGGCACGGCATTAACGACTGCACGATCATCAATGATAGCTACAACTCCGACATTACATCGCTGCTGATAGCGCTCGATTTCCTGGAGCAGCAGAAGCAGCACAAGAACCATACGGTGATTCTGTCGGATATGCTGCAGATAGCCAAGTCGGACGGTGAGCTGTACGAAGAAGTAGCTGAAATGGTGAGCCGGAAGAATATATACAGGTTTATCGGCATCGGGCCGGCATTGTACAAGCACAAATCGGCCTTCAGGACGCATAAAAAGCTACGCAGCATCTTCTTTAAATCGACCGAGGAGTTCCTGAAGAAGATACACCTGATCACCTTCGATAAGGAAGCTATACTGCTGAAGGGGGCACGTAATTTTACCTTCGAGAAGATAGGCATGCTGTTGGAGCAGAAGATACACCAGACGGTACTTTCTATCGACCTATCGGCCATTACCAGCAACCTCAATGTATTCAGGAAAAGCCTGCAACCGCATGTAAAGACCATGGCTATGGTAAAGGCGTTCTCATACGGAGCGGGCAGCTTTGAGATAGCCAACCTGCTGCAATATGCGGGTGTAGACTACCTGGCGGTCGCCTATACCGATGAAGGCATCGCCCTGCGCAAGGCGGGTATCACGATGCCCATCATGGTGATGAGCCCAGACATGGAATCGTTTGACCGGATGATAGCCTGGAAGCTGGAGCCCGAGATATTCAACCTGCGGTCGCTACAGGCATTTACAGGCATAGCGCAGACGCTTGAAGTACGTGGCTATCCCGTACACATAAAGCTGGATACGGGTATGCACCGCCTGGGCTTCCAGCGGTTTGAAATAGATGAACTACTGGAAGATTTGCAATACAATCCCTACGTGCATATTGCCAGCATCTTCAGCCACCTGGCTGCTAGCGACGATGCCGCGCAGGATGAGTTTACCAATGCGCAGGCGGCATTGTTCGACGATATGAGCGAGCGCATCATGGATCAGTTGCCGCATAAGCCCATACTGCACCTTTGCAACTCGGCGGCCATCAAGCGCCACCCGAAGCTGCACTACGATATGATAAGGCTGGGCCTTGGCCTCTACGGCATAGATAGCTCGGGCGATATGCAGCAGAAGCTGATGCAGGTTGGCACGCTCAAAACTACTATTGCACAGATAAAAGAGATACCCCAAGGAGAAACGATAGGCTATAGCCGTAGAGCGATGGCTAACGAAAAAATGCGTATAGCCACCATCAGCATTGGCTATGCCGACGGCTACCCGCGCAGCCTTGGTAATGGCAAGGCACATGTGCTGATACATGGCAAGCCGGCAAAGATAACGGGCGTAGTATGTATGGATATGTGCATGGTAGATGTAACGGACATACCCGAGGCTACCGAAGGCGATGAGGTGATCGTCTTTAGCCCCGAGCTACCGGTAACCCAACTAGCCACATGGGCCGGCACCATCCCTTACGAGATAATGACAGGCGTATCCCAGCGTGTGAAGCGGGTGTATGTGAATGAAGGGTAAGGAAATGTAGTCAGGTGGAAACATCTGACTATATCGAAATCTGTGATTCTACTATGATTTTACACAATTATTGCTATTGATGAAACAAACCTTGTGCTTTGTGAGCCTACTTTTGCTCATTACAACACTGACGAGTTTTCAGGATGACAATCAAATAATTTGGATTCCGAACTATAAACTGAAAGCGGGCGATTTTCAGGGTACGCCAGTCATAGGAGGTCCACATTGTGCAATGACATATGCTGGCGTTAGACCAATAATCTTACTGGAGAATAGGACAATCAGGTATAATGTGTATGCCTACTTTGAAAAAGATGAATCTTGGCTCAGTAGTCAATGTCTGGATAGTTATACAATAAAGCATGAACAAGGGCACTTTGACCTTTCTGAAGTATGCGCAAGAAAACTTCGTCAATATGCAAGCAATTTGTCTCAACCTACAAGAGCAAAAATCCGCTTAGGTATAGATAGTTTAATGAAGGAATATATGTTGCTACAACAGCAATATGACAATGAAACCGAATACGCCATAGATAGCGTAACACAGCGGCAATGGGATACGAGAATTTCATCTTTGCTAAAGGCCTATGGGAGGTATGAATCAATTACTGATACGTTGTCGTTTTAAATGAAACCCTTGATGGCATCATCAGGCTTTTCACGCCCTTGTTGGTGTTCTTCACCATCAAGCTCGCGCTGGTCCGCGTAAGGTCTATCTTTCCGTGTTGTCACGGCGTTTCCACCTGATAACACAAAGCAACAAAAAAGACCGCTAAAAAGCGGTCTTTCTCGTTTGTTATCTGTTTGTGTCAACTTATCTGCTAACGGTGATCTTAGCGGTACCGCTATTACCATTATCGTCTTTCATTACTATGTAGTAAATGCCCGGTGTCAGCTTCGACAGGTCCATCACTTTGCGCGACAGGCCTTTCACTTCGTCGTGTATTATTTGCTGGCCAAGGGTATTGTGTACCATAATATCCACGTTCACATTTTGTGTACCCCAATCCAATACCAGTTCCCCATTCGTCGGGTTAGGATAAATGTTTACCGGTGCCAGGTCTACCGTGCTTACATCCAGCAAGGTTATGATCAGATAGTTCGAAGCCAGTGACCAGCAACCATTGTTGTCAGTTACAGCCATATACTGTCCTTTCTCGGTTGGGTGGAAGGTGCCATTGGTACCGGTGCTATAAAGACCGGCTGGTCCCCACCATTTGTAAGTACCCGCTTTGTTTGTTATCAGCATATTGCCTACCAGGTGAATGATCGGAGGATCAGGCAGGGTAGAGCGTATCATTGTGTAAGGAGCTGAGAATACCGTATCAGGCAGGTAGCACTCTCCGTCTGTCGGGTTCACGCGGCATACTACCACGTCGCCATTCAGGTATGCAGCATTCTGGAATACCGCACCTGTGTATGATTCAAAGCCATTTACCAACCACTCGAAGTGCGGCGGCGTAGTACCTGCGCTGGTAGCATTGATAGCAGTGGCAGTAAACTCTACCATCGAGTCGAGACACCATGGGTTTTTACCTGCCGTGATAGCGATCGTAACCTGTGGTGTAGCGCTAGGCCTTATTACCATGGTAATGGCATTAGATGTATCATCAGGATTTGCTACGCAAGGATCTGTTGCGTGCAGGATGCACGATACCGCATCTCCATTCGACATGGTTGATGATTGGAACAACGGGCTGTTACTGTTTGGTACAGGTACGCCATTGATCATCCATTCAAAGCCTGGGTTAGAACCTGCATTTGTAGTATTGGCAGCGTATAGTACCGGTTTGCCCTGGCATGCTATATGGTTTCCGGCTACCACAGCGATAGTGATGTTTGCCGTGATCAATACATGCTCCACCTTTATCGATGTAGATGTTTTGGTTCTGTCAGCAGGCTGTACGCAGGTAGAGTTGGATGTGAAGATATAGTCGATCACATCGTTATGATTGAACACGCCAGAGAATGTCGGGCTGTTCGTACCTGCATTTACACCATTTACTCTCCATTGATAAGTTGGAGCAGTGCCGCCATAGGTCGTTAAAGCCGTAAATGTCAGCGTCTGTCCCTGGCAGCCCGGGTTAGTACCCATAGTAAGCGCAATTTGCGCTGATGGGTTCTGGAAGCCGTGTGTATAAGTCAGCGTATTAGAAGTGGCACGGCCTGGCGGTGGTGCGCAAGGGGCAGATGCACTCGACTGCATCACAACCTGTACGGTAGTTCCGCTCGGCACGTTCTTCATGCTCAGGTATGTCTGGCTGCCTGTTTGTATTGGTGTAGCAGAGCCATTCAGATACCAGGAGTATGTCGGCGAGCCGCCGGGGTTAACATTACTAACTACTGAGTATACTACCGAGTCATCAGGGCAGCCCGGATTAGTTCCCCATGTCTGGCCAATGGTTACAGCGGGATTTACTGAGAGCACACGGAAAATTACCAGTGAGTCTGAAATAGCCGTGTCTATACCGCATGGGCCGGAGAATGCAACTTTCAAATACACTGTATCACGATCCTGGAAGGCAGTGCTGGTCCACTCTGTAGCGGTACCGCTTGCAGGTCCGGCTGTAATAAAGCCTGTGCTGCTCTTCTTATACCAGCGGTAGCCAACGGGTAGTATAGCCGTGCTTACATTGCTTTGTATCGTAAGAGAAGTATTGAAGCAAGATGGGTTGCCACCAACCGGCGGTTTGGTCAGGGTTACTGCGCCGGTTACACTCGAAGATGTACCTACGCCTTTGATGATCACTTCGTAGTCCTCGGCCTGACCGTTTACGAGCGAGCATGAGTTAAAGTTGTTTATTGGTGTACCTGCAGGTTCGGCTACAATGCGCATACGGATCGGTACGCAATTGGTAATGCCGGTAAGTGGTGGTACAATTGAAGTGTCTACATAGTTGTTTGATGTTGGCGAAGGGAAACCATTGTGCCAGATCTGTTCGCCTGCGTCAACAAAGTCGCCATCGTTATTCCAGTCGATGTATGCTTTTACCCTGTCGGTGGTGAAAGTGCTACCGCGGTATACCCTAATCCTGTAAGTTACACCGGCAGTAAGTTCTATTCTGTGTTTACATGTCTTATCTATATAGGCAAGGTTGCCGTCGCCTGTATACCCTGCCGATACCATATGCATCAACGTATCCTGCGGGGTAAATGTACCCTGGGTAATAACGATGCGGCCTGGACCAGAACCTGATGTACCTGTATGTGATGGTGTACAAGCTGCGGCTGTAATGGTAGACGGATTCGTGGCACCAAGTGATGTGATGAGCGATCCGCGGAGCATTTTAAGGCTATACATCATCCTGTTGCGTTGACCTGGTGTGAATTTCCGCGCTGTACAGTTTGAGTAGGTCATGAAGTTATTCTGTATGCCGGGGCTGCCGTAGGGGCTACCTGTACAAGAGTTTATTGCAAGTGCGGTAGGGCAAGAGCTAACGCCACCAGCTTTTTCAGGCTCTGTATCGCATATCAGGTCGCCATCAAGAGTACAGTTGGTGTTAGCAGGGCATGCATTCGCAGGAGAAAAAGACCCCTCAAATGTATGGAACAGGCTAAATGAGTGGCCAACCTCATGCGGCAGCGTAGAAGCACCGTAAGAAGAGGGGTTGAACAAATAAGCCAACATCAGCATTCCATCAATAGCAGGGTTGGATACCGGAGGCATATAGGCATACCCTGTAGTAATAGGGCCCGAAAGCGGCGGTATACCGTCCTGGCCATCTATCTTATTCACCAGCCATATATTATAATAGTCGCTGCTGGGCCAATAAGAAACGGCCTTTAGCGTACCATCAGATACCCCGCTGGAACCTGATGCGTTAACGCCATTGTTTACATACGTAGTACCAAGCGTAGCCGAAGTAGCGCCATTTATACGAATGATGCCGGTGGTAGTACCACAGGATGGGCTACGCTTCGCGAGCGTGAAACGTATTGGTACACGCGTACCACCGGTACTTGTTGTCGGGTAACCTGTCCATGTTGCTTCGAGGGACTTGTTCAGGTAGTCGATCATGCTGGCTATCTGGGCATCGGTAGGGTTAAAGTTGCTACCTACTGCACCGCCGTCGTGTATTATGTGCACTACCGTTGGTATCTCATAAACCGAATCGCCGCCGGTCAGTCTTATCTTAGAGCTAATAAGACCCGAACCTATCGAACTCATGTAGTTTGACCATGCCGTTCTGTCCGCACTTTGCAGTGCAGCGTAGTTGGGGTCGGTCATTAGCTTTTGACGATACAGATCGCTGCCGCAAAGGGGTTGAGCATAGGTTGCAGCAAAGCCAAGACACGCCAGAAAGAATAGCGTAATTTTTCTTATCATGTTGGTTACTAATTTTATTTAGAAACAGGGAACTCTTCGTAAAAATAGCATATTCATTAAAAAAATGCTAAAAGATTCTTACGTTGTGAAAGATTTTGTCGAAAAAACTTTAAACTTCGCGCAAATCTTTATTTTTTTATATTAAATCCTATCTTTGCCCACTCTGTTTTCAATACAACCATATAGTAATCATAATAGTTATCATAAAATAAACCTATGCAATTAAAAGGGTTGGTGAAGTTTTTCACCGTTGCGCTCATCCTTATTTCACTGTATCAGTTATCATTTACGTTCATCGTTCGTAATGTAGAGCAGAAGGCGCGCAGCAAGGCAGAACGTCTCGCACAGGCACAACATCCGGAAGCGAAAGGTGCAGAACTGGAGAAATTATCCGAAGCACAGTATCATGCTATTATTGACAGCTTGCAGGGTGAAACCGTGGTAAGTGTACCGCTACTGAAGAAGTACACCTACATGGAGGCTAAAGAGCAGGAACTGAACCTTGGCCTTGACTTGCAAGGTGGTATGAACGTGACACTGGAAGTGAGCCTGGACGACCTGGTACGTTCTATGTCGAACAACCCGAAAGATGCTGCTTTGAACAAGGCGATTGCTGATGCTAATAAGGCTAAGGCAAACAGCCAGGCAAATTTTGTTACACTATTTGGTGAAGCTTTCAAAAAGAACAACCCCAATGGTAAGCTTGCCTACCTGTTTACTAAGCCAAGCGAAAAAGACCTGACACTGGCAAGCACTAATGAGCAAGTACTGGCAAAGATCAATAAAGAAGGTAGTGATGCCATTAAGCGTACTTATAATGTACTCCTTACCCGTATCGATAAATTCGGTGTTGCTTCACCTAACATCAACCTTGATGAGAACAAAGGGATCATTACCGTAGAACTGGCCGGTGTGCGCGACCCGGAGCGTGTACGTACGTACCTGCAGTCGACCGCAAAACTTCAGTTCTTCGAAACTTATTCTAATAACGAAGTTATCAGTGCGCTGCAACCTGCCAACGATGCACTTGCTGCATACCTCTCGGGCACTACAGAAACTACTACAACAACTACCGACAGCGCAACAACTACTGCCGGCGATACTACGGGCACTGCTGCTGTAGCAGGTAATGATACAGCCAGCCTTACATCGCTGCTGGGCAATAAGCCCGAAGCGACTACCGCTAAAGGTGGTGATTCTGCTTCTCTGCAACTGGCGGAGCAACAAAAGAAAAATCCGCTGTTTGCCGTATGGTACCCTAATATTACCCAGCAGGGCAATGTAAACGAAGGCCCTGTGGTAGGTATGGTGTTGAAAAAAGACACTGCAAAGCTGAACCAATACCTGAACCTGGATGTAGTAAGAAACAAGTTTCCTAATAACATCCGCTTCTTCTACGGTGCAGAAGATAAGAAAAGCGCGCGCAATGCGAATGCTCCTCTTTATCTGTACGCTATCAGAACAGCGCCGGGTGGAGAGTCAAAACTAGAAGGCGACCGTGTAACGGATGCACGTATGGACTATAACCCGCTGAACGGTAAGCCTGAAGTAGCTATGTCGATGGATATAACAGGTGCGCGTGTATGGAAGAAAATGACCGGCGATAACGCAGGCCGTTACGTAGCAGTAGTACTGGATGATAAAGTTTATTCTGCACCACTTGTAAACGGTGAGATACCTAATGGTAACACTTCTATCAGCGGTAACTTTACCGTAGAAGATGCCACTGACCTTGCAAACATCTTGAAATCTGGTAAACTGCCTGCGCCTGCACGCATTGTGCAAGAGCAAGTCGTAGGCCCTACACTGGGTGCTGAGTCTATTGCAGCCGGTATGAACTCGCTGCTTATTTCTTTTGTGGTTATATTCATACTGATGCTGGTATATTATAATACCGGTGGTATGGTTGCCAATATTTCGCTGGTACTGAACGTACTGTTTACAATTGGTATCCTGTCTGCATTGCATGCTACACTTACTATGCCTGGTATTGCGGGTCTGGTACTGGGCATCGGTATGGCGGTAGATACCAATGTTATCATATTTGAGCGCATAAAAGAGGAACTGGCTGGGGGGGCATCGTATGAGGAAGCGATCCGCAAAGGTTATAACAACTCGCTGGCGCCTGTACTGGATGGTCACGTTACCATCCTTATCACATCGGTTATCCTGTTTATCTTTGGTCTTGGCCCGGTACTGGGTTTTGCTACTACGCAGATCATCAGTATCCTGCTTTCATTGTTCTGCGGTATCCTGGTATCTCGCCTGGTAACCGATATGTACATGAAGCGTGGCCGCCACTTTAAATATTTTACCGGTCTTTCAAAGTCAATCTTCCAAAAGGCACATTTCAACTTCATCGGTGCACGTAAAATAGCTTATGCTGTATCTATCGTGGTGCTGCTGGCAGGTATCGGTTCGTTCTTCAACGGTTTCCACTATGGTGTTGAGTTCTCGGGTGGCCGTAGCTATACTATTAAGTTTGACAAGCCACACCAGGTAACGGAGATACGTGAAAAACTGAAACCTGTATTTGGTGAGTACCCTATCGTGAAAACAATCGGTAGCGATAATCAAATGAATATCACTACCGGCTACCTGATAGAGCAACAAGGACAGCAGGTAGAAGGCCAGGTTCGCACTAAATTGCACGAAGGATTGATGGCAGGTGGTATGGTACCCGCAGGTACATCCATGGACGATTTTGAAAGGAAATATTTGCAGAGCTCTCAAACAGTACTGCCTACTATATCTGATGACCTGAAGAAAGGCGCTATCCAGGCTACATTGTTCTCGCTGGCAGCCATCTTCGTTTACATCCTGTTGCGCTTCCGCAAGTGGCAGTACTCAGTGGGTACTATCATTGCCCTGTTGCACGACGTATGTATCACACTTGCAGTGTTCTCGTTCTTCAAAGGCATCGTACCATTTGCCCTGGAGATAGACCAGCACTTCATTGCCGCAGTACTTACCGTTATCGGTTTCTCGATGAACGATACCGTTATCGTATTCGACCGTATCCGTGAGTACTTCCGTAAAAATCCGAATGAAGGAAAAGAAAGCGTTATCAACCGCGCTATCAACGATACACTGAGTCGTACGATCATGACATCGCTTACCGTGTTCCTGACTATCCTTATCCTGTTTGTATTTGGTGGTGAGGTGACGCGTGGTTTTGCCTTTGCAATGCTTGTGGGTGTTATCACCGGTACTTACTCATCTATCTTTGTGGCTGCGCCGGTATTGGTAGATATGGATAAGAACGACGCGCTGAAGAACGAGGTAGATCGTGAAGCACGCATCGAAGAGCTGAAAAAGCTGGCGTAAGCAATTAATTTTTAAGACGATAAATAAGATCCCGTACCTCTTGGTACGGGATTTTTATTTGATTGAATACTTACATTTGCAACTATGTTTGAAAAATTCTTTACGCACTTTGGCCGTATCGCCATTATGCTGAAAGGCTCTATTAGCCGGCCCGAAAATGCTAAGGTGTATTGGAAAGAATTTATGGAGCAGTGCAACGATATCGGTATACGCTCGTTGCCCATCGTAGTTATTATCTCTTTCTTCCTTGGTGCAGTACTTACCATCCAGACAGCCTATCAGCTGATAAGCCCATTGGTACCAAAGCCTGTGGTAGCGCAGATCATCCGCGACTCGGCCATCCTGGAGCTTTCGCCTACGGTTATCTGCATTGTACTGGCAGGTGTAGTAGGTTCCAAAATAGCATCGGAGCTCGGTAATATGCGCGTAAGCGAGCAAATAGATGCACTGGAGATTATGGGTATTAACTCTCGCACTTACCTCGTGCTGCCTAAGATCATAGCGGCCGCTATTATGGTTCCGTGCCTGATAGCGCTTTCTATCGCTATTACGATATGGGGTGGTTATGTAGCCGGTATGTTCTCGAGCATTCTTACTCAAGAGCAGTTCCAGCAAGGCCTTACACAGGGCTTTATGCCGTATAATCTGTTCTTTGCTATGGTAAAGGCATTTACATTTTCTCTTATTATTTCTATTATCCCTGCATACTACGGTTACCATGTAGAGGGTGGCGCATTAGAGATTGGTCGTGCATCCACTACCGCTGTAGTGGTGAGTTGCATTCTCATCTTATTTGCCGACTATTTGCTTTCCGTACTATTACTCTGATTCGTTGCTGGTGTGCCCTTACGATGCTGATAATGGCGCTCATGGCTATAGAACGGCTCTTTGGGTTTTACTGTAATTTGGTGCGTGCAGCCGAAGGGTGATAAAATTTAATTTTGTTACTTAAGTTCGCATTAAGGTGTTATATTAGCGCAAATAATGATACCTAAACGCTCTCCTATGCGTATATACCTGCTCTCTATCTTGTCCGTTCTCATGTCATTGAAATGCATAGCTCAGAAGGACACGATGTACACAAGGCTGCCTTTGCCCTTTGAGAATACATTGAATGCTTCGGCTACACTGGGTCTTATGACCGGTGTTGGTATTGAAGTAAAGCGGGCATTCTGCCTCGTCTCACGGCGCGTTTGGGCGCAAGCATTATATCGTCGGGATATAGTAGGGATAATATACAGGCGGACGAAGTGCTTATAGCGATAGACGCAAAAGGAAGATTTTCCAAAGTGCATTTATTGGCCGAGTACACGCCTAAGCCTTTAAGGCGGTTTTCCATCGTTGGCGGCCTGGCTTACTTCTTCAGCAGCAGGATAACAGCTACGATAACATCTGTAGATGACCATTATTTTGCAAAAATGCCGGTTACCAAAGAAGAACTAGGTATGGTTGCCGGTACTGCAAACTGGTCGGGCATTGCGCCGTACATCGGTTTTAGCGTAGGTAGCCCTGTCCCGAAAAAACGATTCGGGGTAACGTTTGACGTAGGTACATACTATATGAGCAGGCCCGAGGTGGTAGTAGATGCTACTAATCTGCTGGAGCCAAATAAACTAAACCAGAAACCTCTTTACGAAAATTTGAAAGGGTATAGGTGGCTACCTCAGGTACAGCTGAATTTTACGTACAAATTAATAAGCAAAAAGATATTACAACCCTTAGCGTCAACAATATGAGAAAGTTCCTTATCGCAGCACTCTTGACAGCTGTTGCTGTTTCTCCCTTTGCCTGCAAAAAAGTAGATGATGGCGTACGGCTGCATATGAATACCAGCATAACCAGCACTACCGTAATTGTAAACGTGGCCAACCAGGCTACCGGCGATGCTATTACCTCTAACCTCAAAGTGAAGGTACGGGGCCAGGATGCAGACCAAGTGTTTACCTATGCAGGTGATAAAGCGTTTGAATGCGAGAACGGGAAGGTCGTACTAACGCTGAAAGCGCATGCGATGAGCAGCGACAATGCTACATTCTCTGTATTGATATATGGCAGTGGTTTTATTCCTGTCACTACGGAAGTATCCGTTTCAACGAAATATCCGCATTACGAGACCTCGGTCGAAATAATGAACGTATCGAACCCGCCCGCAGGTACAAAGATCAGAAGCTTTTCGATGCAGGCCCGGTGCATCTGGTCTTACCAAAACGGGTGCATTGTCTGCAGCCAAAACCACAGATTCGGTTTACTTTGATAAAGAAAATACCACTGTCTTTTTCCCCGCGGGAACACAGTTCTACTATTACAAAGATGCAGAGGGTAACGCGATTTCCGCGCTTGACCGCACGGTTTCTAATGTAAGTGGCGCCAGTGTGAATGAAACCTATCAACTGTTTGAAGAGAATATAAATAAAAGCAAACAGCTGACCCAAGCAACCTATACCGGTTCTATACGAGCATATTACATCACGAATGCATCAGATATTGGAAGCACTCGTACAACAGTTGAGACGAAGCATGCTACAACTTCAGAAGTAGACCCGGGCCCCGGAGCAGTTGATAACGATCTCGTATCTACGTTATCGGGCGAAAAAGTAAACCGAAGGGATTTAATGTTGTCCTCAGTAGCAAAAGAGCCGCTTGTAGCGCTGGTGCTTGTAGGAAGTGTCGGCGGCGAAGATGTGTTGCTTGCGCCGGTCAAAGGAAGCGGTTGGTTTACGAGCTTTGTGGTAAAGGATGGCGCAAATAACCCCATGACAAGTAAAGCACTACAGGAAGGCGATATGTTGGAAGGATGTATAGAAGGAGACAAAACGGTCCAGGCCACCGTAAAACGTGCCGGTAATGGCCAGCTGCGCGTACAAATGCAGAGCAACAACATTGGTTTTTTCCATAGGGCAAAATCTATAAAAGAATATACACATTTGCTCGATGGGGCGCCGGAGTCGCAGATACCCGATGAGGAGAACCTGCGGGTTATGTATAAACTGGATATGAGTTTTTCAGCAGCAGGCAATACGGTGCAAAAATCCTATACGCGCATGCTGGGCGCACATCTGAAGCAGGCAGTTATCATCAGGGCATTGTTCGATGATGCAGGGTCCGAAGCGTCTTTCCAGTCAAAGACGAAACTAACCTCCTACTACGGATCGTCATAGGTATGGAGCACAGAAGCTACAAATGCCTCGTATAAACATGAACCGTTCAAGGTGTCGGGATGGACGGAAAAGCCGAACGATGTGGTAACTGTAGACCTGACACTACATTGCGGCGAGGCTACCGACAAAGAGATGCGCATTATAAGGCCTTCGGGTTATTATTTTTACAATGATAATCTGGCTATGCAGGTACGTAACGGTGTATGGAAGACGAGAAGTGTGAAGGTGGGCAGCACCATCGATCTGTCGGTAAATGTTTGTGGCAAAATAATACCGGTGCTATACAAGGTAAATACCTATGAAATAAAAGATACCCTTCGGGACCTCAATGTATGTAAATGTTATTAGGCGATGCATAAACTAAAAACGACGATGCCGGCATGTACGCCGGCATCGTCGTTTTATGCTGTATAGTATATGCCTTCTGTTGGTACCGATATTAGCTAAGGCAGTAGTCGTGGAAGCTCCTGAATATAAATTCTGAAAATTCTTCTTCCTTTTCAAGGAGAGCAATGGGCGTGGTGTCGCCAATAAACTTATACATCCACTCAACGGTGTCGTAAGCCATAAAATGACAGGCGGTTGTATGGCTTTCTTCCATTAGTTCTACGGAATAGAAAACTGTATTTTTCATACAATGTCTGTTGACCAATGCCTTAATATCCTTGCCAGCTACGGGCAGCTCAAAGAGTAATGTTGTATCCATCTTCACTAATTCTTAGGTCTCAATTACCTTATTTTTAAAATCGTACCAAGGGTGCAGGCAACGGACATAGGCTACTGATTCCAATTGCTTTTTTCATTTGTAGCATCTTTTTCGCGTGCTATGGCAAATTCAATAACCGCCACCGTAAACAGACCAAATCCTAGTAGCATAATGAAAATTATTAGTGAGATTGAATTTGATTTTTGGTTCGTTGTATCGTTGATGTAAATGTTTGAAAAGCAATATTATTGAAGTAGATGATTGCCTGTTAGCGACAAGCATTCAAATGTTGCGAATACAAAGAATGCTGTGGCGTACCAAACGGGATTACAATACTTGTTGCCAATAAATAGGAGACTTTAGAGATTATTATTATATTCGGGTGTTTTTATAACCTTAACTCCTATGCAAAAGATCTTTACGTTTTTAGTATTGCTTGCAGGCAGTATATCTGTAGCCCTTGGCCAAAATATGGTACCCAACTGTAGTTTTGAAAGCTATACCGCTTGTCCCACTTTTTCAGCCCAGGTTCCGAATGCAACCGGGTGGATCAGCTATACTGCCGGTTCTCCGGACTATTTTAATGCCTGCCACTTTGGAGGCGTTGTAGGTGTGCCTGCAAACTTTGTTGGTAACCAGGCCGCTGCCCATGGCAATGGCTATATGGGCTTTCTCACACACTACACTGGTAATTACAGAGAGTATGTAGGCACTACATTGTCGACGCCGATGACGGTAGGTGTCATGTATGAAATCTCCATGTCGCTGTCGTTGGCCGATGTGTGCGCCATAGCATCTGATAACATTGGTGTTCGTTTTTTGAAGAATGCACCCACATCGGTTGCCGGTACCGGGCCGCTGGGTATTCCGCCGCATGTTGACTATAACAGCTTGGGGACAATTACCGACCAAACCAACTGGGTAAGAGTATCCAAATATTTTGTGGCCGATTCCTCTTACGACCGGTTCGTTATCGGAAATTTTTATAATAATGCATCAACAAGCACTGTGACCGTGCCGTTTGGCGGAACACAGAGCTACGCGTATTATTACCTCGACTCGATAGTGATAAGGCAGGCATCACCTATATTTTTTACCATGCCGGATACTACTATATGCCGCGGCGATACCATATCGATACCTTATACAGTAACCAACCCCGGCTACTTTACAGCCGGCAATGTCTTTACGCTGCAACTGTCCAATTCATCGGGCAGCTTTGCTACATTCACCAATCTGGCTACACGGGCAAGTACCACCAGTGGAACAATAAAGGGCATTATACCTTCTACCATTACGCCAGGACCAGGCTATAAGCTGCGTATTGTAGCAACAACGCCTGCCGACACTTCCAGGGTGATGAGCGCTGATCTAAGGCTTAAACAAAAGCCGGGGACTGCATTTGCAACGTATCCTCATGTATGCGATGGCTTCACTATGAACCTGTCGGGATCTGCATCTTTAGCAGGGACTGCTTTTAGCTGGGCAGGCCCTGCGTCGTTTACTTCGACGCTGCAAAATCCATCCCGTAGCCCTGCTACGCTGGCTATGACAGGCAGCTATATTGTAACCGGTACGCTGGATGGATGTTCTGATAGTGATACAGCATATATTGAAGTATACCCGATACCAACCGCACCCGCGGCTTCTTCTAATTCTCCGGTTTGCACTAATGGGCAAATCAATCTAAATGCTACTTCGGCTTCTACAGGCGCTATCTATATCTGGACAGGCCCGGCATTTTCTTTCAGCGGTCAAAACACGGTACGCAATAATGCGACTATTGCCATGTCCGGCGCATATGGCGTAAAGGTAATAGTGAATGGCTGCAGTTCGCCTACCACTACAGTGAATGTGACAGTGCAACCCGCTACCCCTATGCCGGTAGCATCGGCTAATACGCCCCTGTGCGTCGGCGAAAACTTAAATCTGCAGGCCTCTACTGTACCCAATGCTACTTATAAGTGGAGCGGGCCAAAAGGTTACACCTCAACAAGCCGGAACAACATATTGCCGGGGGTAGCTTTTCCAAACGGTGGCAAATACACAGTAACAGCTACATTGAATAATTGCGAGTCGGAAGCGGACACGATAGACGTGGTGGTGAATACGCAACCATTAGTAGGGGCATATATAAGCCCCGGCGATACCATCTGCCTGGGTGCCACAGCTACTTATGTTGCTTTTCCGCAGACGCCGGGCATCGTTCCTTCGTACCAGTGGTATAAGAACTATGTACCTGTAGCTGGAGCCAATGCACTGATTTATGCGACGACTGGCCTGGTTACCGGCGATAAGGTGTATTGCGCTATGACCGCCAATAACGTCTGTAATGTGCCGATAACAGTTAGTACCGACACTTTTGAAATGATAGTGCTGCCGATCGTAACGGTGCCATCGGTTGAAATAACTGCTGACCCTGGCCTGCACGTTCGCCCTGCCGACAAAATAAAGTTCACCGCTGTGGTAAAGAACGGAGGTACTACGCCCAAGTATCAGTGGTATAAGAATGGCGTAATATTACCTGGTGCCCGGTATGCTACACTTGAGCTGTATGGGCTTTCTTATATGGACATGATACATGTAGATATCATCAGCGAAGACCCTTGTGCGCAACAAAAGAATGCATCAGACACGGTTTGGATGCAGTTTCCTGCAGGGATGAGCGATGTGAACAGCAGCAATTTGAAACTCTACCCTAATCCGAACAAAGGGGATTTTGTTATAACGGGTATTCCGTTTGACGCTACAGATGTCGAGATATCGAATGCCCTGGGGCAAGTAGTATACCAAAAACATATACCGGTTGTAAACGGATCCGTTAGGTTGGAAACAACGTTGAGTAAAGGTATGTACATCATCAGGATAGGTCATGCTGCTTTGCGTTTCACTGTGCTAGAATAAGAGCCAGCTTTTCGACAAGAGTCTAATAAGGTGACAAGCGTATTGCAGCTAGTAGGAACAAATAAAGTTGCGAGTAACGATAAAGCCCGGGCAGTACTGCCCGGGCTTTATCGTTGTTCAATTGCATTTCTACTACTCGTCAATCTCTTTGTCAAGGTTACGACGGTTGCTATCGTTCTGATTGCTGCCTTTGTCGTTCTGACGGCGCTCGCGCGACATGTCATCGTCTTGCAAACCTTGCTGACCAGTACCCTGGCGACCGCTTTGGTTACCTTTGTTGCCGGTTGATTGCTGCTCAACACCTTGGTTGCCCTGACGGTTACGGTCGTTACCTTGCTGGTTTGGATTGTTTGTTGCCATAGAATATAAAGATTTGTACAGGAGAGATTATTAAAAAAATGCCAGCAGCTCGATACTAACCGAAACAACAATATAAGTGACTAGGTCACAATAAAAAGAAAAATTGTAGGTATATCGCCAATGGCAGGGTATGCTTTCCCAAGCTGGGTGAAACGCTGCACAGATACACAGCATGGCATGTGGAAATGCTTATGTTATGGATCGACAGGTAACCTGTGACCTAAGCTGGTGGTGCGTATCAGCTATGAATTTCTCTACATCATCATTATTATAAGGAGGACATCCACCATGATGCATGGCTACAAAAGCCCCCATCGCAACTGCGCTTATAAGTGCTTGTGTCGTCGCAGCGTTGCTCAGCCTTGCTGACAAGAAGCAAGCCAGAGACGCGTCGCCACAGCCAACGGTATCTGCTACTATAACAGGCAATGCAGGTACTTCATAGCAATTGCAGTTCGCATAATAGCCGGCCCCGCGGCTACCTTTACTTAAAAGTACTTCGCCTATGCTGTATTGCTGCATTATAAACTGTATGAGGCCGTCCTCATCGGATAGCAAGATATCGTGCATCTCTGCGAGCAGTGTCAGCTCTGCTTCGCTCAGCTTTAGAAGATCAGTAGTTTGCAAGAGCTCTTTGAGCACAGGTATGGTGTAGTGCGGACTGCGTAAGTTAATGTCGAACACATTATAGGTTGACAAACTTAGCAAGCGTTGCAGTGTATGTCGCGATGTTTCGCTGCGTGCGGCAAGACTGCCATATACGAATGCATTGCCATTCGCAACTTTCTGCTCTGTGCGTGGTGTAGCTCGTATATAGTCCCATGCGACATCGCCGGTAATATTATACCTCGGCTCGCCGCTACTATCAAACGAAGCTATTACGGTACCCGTTGCATGCTCAGCATCTATGCCGCATCCCTCCGTATCAATATCCCATCCCTTCAGAAGGTTTAGCAGATCGCGGCCCGGTTTATCGTTGCCTATGCTGGTGATGATACCTGTATTGATGCCAAGTTTGCTCAGGTGGTATGCTACATTCATGGGGGCACCGCCGGGTTTTGCGTCATCGGGAAATATGTCCCAAAGAGCTTCTCCAAAGCAATAGACTGTTGGTTGCGCTATATTCATCTAAGAATCGATATTGTAATCGTCGAAGGTAATGAAGCTGTCGATATATACAGGCCCTGCATAAAACACACAAGGTTTACAAATGGCCCCGGTACGGAACTGTGTGTAAACCTTGCACGCTTTACTTCCACTAACCTAACTGCAACGTACATGCCCTGGCAGGCGCGGCGGCTCAGTACTGTGGGGGATGGCCGTCATCTATGCAACAACGATGTATAAAACACTATACCGAGAGGAGGCAAAATTATTGCTGCTCAGTTGCTTGTTATGCTGGAGTTTAATGCTTTTGCACAAGTTTATGTTTTGCGTTGAATGTAGGTTCTTTGTGCATTTTGATAGGCTCGACAATCTGGATAAAGAGTATTAGATAAACAAGCGTTGCTATAGTTTAAGAGTGACAGGAAAACGTAACTAAGAAATGAGCTTTAACGTAGATTGAACATTTCTTTAGCTGTATGTTGTGACAGAAGCGTGACAGTGGACCTTACCTTTGCACTCTATCCAACTATTACATATGAAACGAAATGTGAAGACGCTGACTACGCTTGTAGCCGGCATGATGATCGGTGCATCTACGCTTACTATGTTTTCCTTCAAGGGGCTTGATGATAAGGCAACAGTAAAAGAGAGAGTAGTAGTAAAGAAGGTGTACATGGAAGATCAGAATCATGGCCAGCTACAGTACAAGTGGAATGCTCCGGACATGCCTCAAAACCTCACCTTCGCAGGTGAAAAAGTACCACTGGAGCGAACTGATGTAAAAGAACAACTCGACCGTGAATTGATGTATAATTACTATAATCAAACAAGCACGGCCTTTGTACTGAAGATGGCCAATAGATGGTTCCCGATCATAGAACCTATACTGGCAGCCAACGGCGTGCCCGACGACTTTAAATATTTATGCGTAGCAGAAAGCGCCTTGAAAAACCAAACATCACCAGTGGGGGCAGTAGGGTTCTGGCAGATAATGCCACGTACCGCACCTGAGTATGGACTGGAGGTGAGAGCAGAGGTGGATGAGCGCTATAATGTAGCGAAGAGCACAGAAGCAGCCGCAAAATATTTGAAGCAGGCATACCAACGCTTTAATTCATGGACTGCAGCTGCTGCGTCTTATAACATGGGGCAGGGTGGCTTGAATGGCAAGTCTAAAGCTCAATTAACAAAAGACTATTATAGCCTGCAGCTCTCCGACGAAACCATGCGCTATGTGCATCGCATACTTGCATTCAAGCTATTAATTGGTAATCCGGAACAGTATGGTTTCCGTATAGAAGAACATGATGTATACGAGCCGTTGAAGACGCGTATCGTAGCTGTGACATCTTCGATACCCAGCCTTGCATCATTTGCCAAGAAAATGGGCACGAGCTATAAGAAACTGAAAGAACTGAATCCATGGCTGCGCGAAGAGCGCCTGACGGTGAAAGCCGGCAAGAGCTACCAAATACAACTGCCGATGAGCTAGTATTTGTGTGATCAAAATAATTTATTTTGGATTGTGATAGTTGAAGCCGCTAATATTGGCGGCTTTTATCGTTTGCGCTTTTTTTGACTGCTTTGATTCAAACGTTTCGTCATTTTGGCTACAACTCTCATCAATATAGCTACATGTGGCAAGTTCACTTGCCTGAATTTTGTGTTATCAAAAGCAATGGATCTTATGAACACAACAATTCAAATTCCCGCAAGAAAGACGGCAAGTAAATTGAGCAGCATTAAAGGCGCGCACATAGCACTCCGTGTACCCGATTTTGAGGCTAGTAAAAAATGGTATATAGAAAAGCTGGACTTCCGTGTAGTACATGAATGGCCGTTTGGCGACTTGCAACTTGCTTACCTGGCGCCGGCCAATGATGACAAATTTTGGATAGAACTGCTGGCAGGTGCAAACCCTGCACCACGCGAAAAATTCACTGACCTCAATGAAAGCCTGCACCCCGAAGGTTATCATCACTTTTGTCTGAATGTAGATAGTGTAGATGAGACGCTGCACGAATTGCAAAGCCGCGGTGTGAAGCTAATAGATGAGCCGTTTGGCCTGCCTGCTATCGGTAAGCGCCTAGCCTTCTTTGCCGACCTGGATGGCAACCTAATAGAACTGGCTGAAACCTTAAAGTAACAGCGTCAACAGCAATTGATAAATTTGTAACGCTACAATACCATACTGATGAAGGCGCAAACACCGTTAAAATTCAATTCTGTATCTGAGCTACATAAAGCGCTGGGACTGCCCAAGCCTTTGCATCCGCTGGTGAGCCTTGTGAACTACGCAGACATCAAACTGCCCGATGAGGAGATACCCAAGCTGATGGTGCTCGGCTTTTATAAAGTTTCTTATAAGTTCAACTTTACGGGTAGGATACGGTATGGGCAGGGGTACTATGATTTTAATGAAGGCGGACTGTGTTTTTACTCACCCAATCAAACTATAGCCAGTGCCGAAGATGGTATCGATTACTCGGGCTATACACTGTTGTTTCACCCTGACTTTATCAGGCAGCATCCGCTGGCAGGTAAGATGAAGAACTTTGGCTTCTTCTCGTACGCGGCTAATGAGGGGCTGTTTATATCCGATAAGGAACGCCAAACAATTACTTCGGTGTTTGAAAATATAAGGCAAGAGTTGGAGCATGCTATCGACGAATTTAGCCAGGATGTAGTCGTATCGCACATAGAAGTATTGCTCAATTATAGCAGTCGGTTTTATAAGCGGCAATTCATTACCCGCAAGGCTATCAATCATGATCTATTGGCGAACATGGAGCAATTGTTTAACTCCTACTTCGACCAGGATGATAGTCTGAATAAGGGATTGCCTACAGTAGAATATTTGGCTGGTAAACTGAATATGTCGCCACGCTACTTGAGCGATATGCTGCGTTCGCTAACGGGGCAGAATGCACAGCAGCACATCCACGAAAAGCTGATAGAGAAGGCTAAAGAATATCTGGCAGCTACACCACTATCAGTATCCGAGATCGCCTTCCATCTGGGTTTCGAGCATTCGCAGTCGTTCAATAAGCTATTTAAAAGAAAAACAAACCTCACCCCAGGTGAGTACAAACAGTCGCTGAACTAATGACTACAGATATCGATAAACGTGTCGGGGATTTCCTCGCTGCTGCTAATACATTCGATACAATAATGTTTATGGCGCAATGGCATAAAGATGCTGTCCTTGACGACCCATGTGTGGGACGCAAATTTGCAGGGCATAATGAGATACAGGAATATTTTGAAGATTATTTTATTGGGTATAATACGCAGACACAGCTGGTAAAGCTGGATGCAACCAGTAAAAACAAGGTACGCATAGAAGTGCTTTTTACAGGCACGTTTCCACAAGGTGAGATCGGCGGCACTTTTGATTTAGTTTATAGAGAAGGGAAGATACAGAGTGCAAAAGCGGAGTTGATATGAGTGAATAAGTGTGCAAACGTACAAGGGCTTTAGATGCGAAAGTCTAAAGCCCTTGTACGTTTTGTCAATCCTCAATAAAGATGCTGATTCAGTATTGCGGCTGTTATAATAGGCTAGAAGCTCTCGTCAATCAATTCCTTATTAGCCATTACGCCTGCCATATTGCCCGACGCTACTACGCTGGCAACGGAGCGCATCATGGTTGTGCTATCTCCGCAAGCAAATACACCGGGCACTGTTGTTTTTTGAAACATGTCTGTTTGCAGATGTCCCATTTCTGTTAATTGGCAGCCTAGCTGCATGGGTATTCCGCTGTGTTGCTCAAAGCCAATCCTCGCATACGTTGCTTTCAGATGGAATACTTGCCCGTCTGCAAACCTGATATGCTCCAAGTAACCGTCTTTGTGCTTTATAAGGTCAATGTGTTTGTCTATGACTTCGATGTTATGCTGCTTCAGATGATTTGTCTGCTCAGGTGTTAATGTGGACTTGCCATTCGTAAATACGGTCAGGTCCATAGTCCAGTTGGTGAGCAGTTTTGCGGTCTCGTAAGCTACGTCGCCATTCGCGAGCAATCCTGTCCGCTCGTTCCGTACCTCGTAGCCATGGCAGTAAGGGCAGTGAATTACCGAAATACCCCAGCACTCCGCAAAGCCACGTATGTCCGGCATTATATCTCTTACGCCAGTTGCTATAATTAGTTTCTTAGCTTTAAAAACTTCTTCTGTACTTGCAGCAACCTCAAGGCCATGCTCTGTTTTGTTTGCCGCTGTTGCCAGACCGTTATAGAACGTAACAGTATCGTACTTCAATACCTGCTCCTTAGCTATTCGTGCTATCTCCGCAGGTGGTGTACCATCTTGCGTAATGAAATTATGTGAGTAGGGTGTTTGCTTATTGCAAGGATTGCCACTGTCGATTATAAGAACGTTCCTTAAAGAGCGGCCCAGTGCCATGGCCGCGGACAGTCCTGCATAGCTGCCGCCGATAATAATGACATCGTAACTCGATTCTGTTTTCATATTGCTATCAAAAAGTGTTTGGTCGAATGTTTGAGTTGAGTATTTGGCGAAGCTAACGGATTGGTTTATTATTGCAACAATGTTGCAATAATTATTTTCTATGAAACGAAGAAATACGGCTTCGAAAGATGCGGTACTGGATTTGCTGACCAATACTAGGAAAGCAATGAGCCAGGATGCGATAGAGCGGCAGGTGACAGTACCTATGGACCGGGTGACGGTATATCGTGTGCTGAACCGATTTTGTGAAGACGGTTTGGTGCACAAGATTGTAGCCGATGATGGTAAGCAATACTTTGCTGCCTGCCTCGACTGCAAAATTAAACCCTTGCCCAAAAACCACTTTCACTTCAGATGCCTCAAATGCGATACGATCGAGTGTCTCAACTATGAAGTGACCTATGCTGCACCTAAAAACTATAAGGTGGAACGGGTGAATTGTTTATTGACGGGTTATTGCGGGGAGTGTGCGTAGGCATTATGCTATCTAAGTTTTTGCTCTAGATATTGTTTAGAAGCCCACTTAGATCATCGTTTTGACGCGCGATCAGACTTTCCGAATATTATTCGGTGACAATAGGCTTTAGCTTCTAAAATGAGTTTAGAAAATATGATGAATGGACAAGTTCTACATTCGACAGGGACAATCGGCTAATCAGCCATAATGTCTTTATATTTCTTAGAGCTTTGCGTCAACCTCAAATAGGGCAGACGGCAGTATCAGGGATAAAGAATGTATAAAACAGATTGTACCTCGCCTGCCTACTAATCGAATTTCATGCTATTCAAACTGACTTGGAGCCATACATTCCTGCCAGTACTCTACAATCTTTCTTATCGTATCTTGAAGGGCATGTATAGAAGCTGGTTTAATGAAAAAGCCTTGCACCGATAGTCCATAGGCATCTGTCACACTTTTTCGATCAGCGCCTGAGGTAAAGAATAGGTAGGGAATACACTTGTTCTGAAGTTGCAAATTTCTAAATATCTCATTTCGCAGTTCAAACCCATTCATCTTAGGGAGGTTGAGGTCGGACAGGATAAGAAATGGATGCGTGTCATTCCTGTTTAGGTACTGCAATGCCTCATTTGCATCTACAAAATAAATGACCTGGTTTCTATAACGGAGGTTCCCAAATACTTCTTCGAGTAGTTCCTGGTCATCAATATCATCTTCTATGATTATTATCGGTCCTGATTTGTTCATGGTTGTTCTTTTTATTAAGCTAATACTCATCAGTACCTACGAATGAAGCTATCGTTTTCCATCTCTTTGTCGAGCTTTCCTGATATATTCTTTCACCTTGTGCCTGTTAGTTCCGGCTGAAGCTATTGCTTCTGTTACGAGTGACGGAGAAACGCTTAAAAGGTGGGATAAATAGTCAACCTCATAATCTTCGCCGCCACGCTGATGTGCATGGTCTTCTTTTTGTTTAAGCGGTAACTCAGGGTGCGGCATAGGATGAAAATCTCTTACAAACCTGCAAATTCATGCCTTTGATTGCTTTTGCAACAGATTTTTCCAGACATTAACAGGCTATTGATAGGGCTAAAGGGGCCGGCATTTGCAATCGAACTTTCGTGTTGACTAAAGAATTATCGTAAAAAATGTAAAGCGCAGGTTAGCAACCGAGAGATAGGATACGGCCAAGCACCCTTTACAGCTACAATTACGCCTGCGCTTTATCCTGCTTTAACTAATCGACAATCTAAAAAGATTATCGCTATTCTCAATTTCTCATATCTAATGTTCAAAGGTTATACCTCCACCAGCCTTTTCTTCCAAATAGTGGGAATGATACAAAACATAGTTTTTATTGTATAAAACAATAGCATCTGATATCAAAAGCCACTCTCCACATACGTCAGCAAATGGTCTTGTCTATAGCGTGCATTTGAGATGCTACTCTTGGTTGCAATAGCGCTTAACGATACACTAGTATGCATTTTGATACAGAAGTTTTTGAATACTCTTTGGAGGCTATCTTGACGTATTATGATGGTTTATAAGAAAAAGGCAGTTAAGAGTTATTGTAATGGTAGACGAGGTAGAAAGTGGCGACCGGAGATTTACAATCAGGAGAACAAAGGGCTATAATACGGCTATGTAAGGCATATAATTATGCTAGTTGGGTGCTGTTAACTTGTATCAGTACTTGCTCATTGGTAAGAAGTCTGACCTATGTTTCGAAATGTTCTTTCAAAACTATATTCGTAAGGACAGCAGCCGGAATTATAGAGTAAAGACGCAATAAAGATGTTTGCAACAGACGATGCTCAGTATGTTTCAACATTACTTCGTACCCTTTCCATAATTATGGTGATATATACCGACCAGCTTAAGCGCTTCCTGGGCTGTGGCAGCACCGATATAGGCAAACAACAAATTTCCGTTATCTTGAATAAACCAATTCTTTCGGCCTAGTGCATAGACGCTAAGCATCTTGACACAGGAAGAAACTATGTTATTTTGAAAACTTATTTTGAAGATACTAAGCTCCAGTGCGCGAATATTATATTTCATAGATAAGGTTTATTTGTTACGATGACTAATATTAAAAACCAATACTTAGTAAAATCAAGCCATCGCACCTAAACTATTTTTATTTTCCTTTCGGCAATAAATGAATACACATTTTAGATTGCTTTAATTGATATCATAAGCGTATCTTCGCCACAGAAAGACATACTTCTATTCCAAGTTTTCCAGCAAATCTCTTTTAATAGGCTTCTGCCTTAGTTCATCATTTACAGGAACAATAATGATAGTGGAGCGCTTCTAACGCCATTCACTAAACGAAGCATCACAGATATTATACAACGTCAGTCCCTTGCCATGTTCCGGCAATAAAGGGCATTGACAATATATTGATGGAAAGATTAACAAAAGAAAGGCACATGGAATTGTCTATGCAAGGATATAGATTCTTTCTTTTAAAAGATGTGAAGAGGATTGAGGGGTTTATTCCTGCCAGCTATATCCTTCAGCCGGTTAAGGCAATACCCGTAAGCCAAGGCTTTAGCTGCCTTGGCCTGCATGATGGAATGGTAATTTCAGTTCTGGCGGGTAATAAGCCACATATAACGCTCTATATTGACGAGTAGCTTTGGTAACAGATACATCTTACAGCAGCAATTCACATACAGTTCCTTACAGTGGTGGCTGACAGTCAGATTGAATAAGCCGCCGTACTCTACTACTGCCAAATACACTGAAATACTTTGCCAACCCTTAGAACCTAGGTAGCAATTTGTTCCATTGAAACCTGTATAGATTAGCTGCCTTTGTAAATAACCAAGGGCAAACAAGATCAACGACCGTTTTTCTGTAAGTGTATAACAATATGTATTCCAAGACCAGTCACTTTGCCAACAGTTAAGGGCACTAGTTTTGTACAAAAACTTGTATAAGCTAACTAGACACAAACTGGAAAGATGAAGATATATCAAGTGATATTCAGGCATACTGAACAACATAGAGATCTGCCTGTAGGCGACTTGGGCTATTATACGAAACTGGATAAAGCACAAGAAAAAGCCTTGCAGAAAGTAAATGAATTGAACAGCAGTGACGAGTATAGCTCAAGTACTTTAACCAAAAGGAATGAGATGGAATGGTATGATGGCTATTATACCTATGTAACCATACACGAGCACCAGATAACTGAATAGTTTTGAGGCATATATTAGCTTGTCATACAGATCCTCATTACTTCGGCACCATGCATCCATACTTAGGCCGGCAGCGTAATGATAAACTCTGCACCCGAACCATTTTCTGACACCGCGCTTATAGTGCCACCATGATTCTCTGCTACTTTTTTGCAGATGGACAAGCCAAGTCCGGTGCCTTCGTATCTATCCTGCCCGTGCAGTCTACGAAACAAATCAAAGATATTTGTTGCGTACCTCTGATCAAAACCAATGCCGTTGTCCTTTACACTAAGGACCAAATATTCCTCAGCGGGCCAGAGCTTTTCAAGTTGATGCTGATCTATCTTTTCTTTGCCCAATACATGACTGGTAATATGCACTTCCGGGCTCCTGTTATTATTGCAGCAAAACTTAACTGCATTTGTGACCAGATTCTGAAATAGCTGTTCCATCTGTACGGGTATGACAGAAGCTGTAGGTAACTTGTCACAGCGCACAAGAGCGTTCCTTTTCTGCAGAAGCTCTCCTAGTGAGTCTAGCACCCTGCTCAGAATATCGTTAAGATTGACACGCTCGAAAGGCTGGCGCTTGGTCATTGTGGAGTACCTGAGCACATTGTCAATGAGCGTTTGTATCCGGCGACAGGATTCCATGATGCTGTCAATGTAGCCCTTTTGTATATCGCTATCAGCGGTAAGCCTGCTACAATAAACTGAGATTTTTCTTACCGGCTCTTTCAGATCGTGGCTGGCGACGTAAGCAAATCGCTCAAGTTCTTTATTTGAGCCATTTAGTATCGCATTGGCCTTAGTTACTTGCTCCAACTCCTTTTTGCTTGTAAGGCCCCAAGTTAGTGCAACGAATCCAGTCTCATCATGCAAAGGCGTTATCACAAAGCTCGACCAGAATATTCCCCCACCCTTGGCAACTCTCCACCCTTCCCCCTCGCAAGTGCCGTTTTCACATGCCTCATTTAACTCCTGTTCGGGCACACCAGCGTTGATGTCTTCTGTTGTATGCAAAATTGAAAAAGGCTTACCGACTATCTCCGTTTCTACGTAGCCAATTATGGCTTCTGCTGCTTTACTCCAGCTTACTATCTTTCCTTCCTTATCCAGTAAGAAAATTGCATAATCAGCCACCGAATTCATGAGGAACCTGTTGAGTTCATCACTACGCTTTTGCTGAGTTCTGTCACTTGTTAGCTTTGCAAATCCCACATGCTTCTTGTCAACGTCGTATACTGGCGACAACACTACGTGAGCCCAAAACTTGCTTCCGTTTTTTCTCATGCGCCACCATTCCTCTTCAAACTTTCCAACCGAAAGCGACTCCTGCATCTCGTATTCGGGCTTGCCATTACGGTCCTCAGGTATAAAGAGCATACGAAAGTGTTGACCAATAGCCTCCTCCTTAGTATACCCTTTGAGTCGCTCTGCTGCAGAATTCCAGGTTGTTATATACCCTTTAGTGTCTATCATGAAAACTGCATGGTCCCTAATTGCATCTACCAGCAGATGGTATTCATTTTCAATCATAGTACCTGATTTCCTGTTTGACTAGATTGATACAATAATTTTACCAGCATGACTACGGTTTGTTGGAGCCTACCACTAGTAGTTATCACCTGATCGTTATCGGTTAACGCCTTAGCCTCTGTGGCAAGTCTATTCCTGTGGCAGTTGATTAGGTGGAAATCCGCCCATTTTTGGCTGCATTTGCACTTCGCTTTTATCAGAATGGTCAATGTCTTCGCCGAGTTCTTTAAGTACATTATCAAGGTTGGTATATTTATCCAGCTCTGCCTTATACTCTGCATAAAGTGTTGGAGCTAGCACACCGTATCTATCGCTATCCTGCATGTGACGTAGCTTCTCTACCACTATCGCTATTTGTTTTGACATCTCCTGTAAAACCGTTATTCTATCTTTTTGCTTTTCCATATTGGTGCTTTTAGTGATCCGGATCGCCTAGCAAGCTTATGTATGGATATGCAGTCGGATCCGTATCGCTGATATGAACCCATAAAAGCTGTGCCTCTCCATTGACGAAAGGTCAGATTGTTATACAGTACGCATTAACGCTTTTCTTCCGCTGGTTTCCTGCACACCGAAACATTGCTCATCCCTCATACTGCTTTATTGATTGTGTGCGTCAAGATTATCAACTAAGAGCTCCCTGTTATGATGAGCGTTCGGATTATAACACTCTCTGGGTATGGTTTTGCTGTGTGCATAGCACTCGATAATTCCATCGAACACAAAATCCATCTTACCATGTCTCAAAACCAACAGTACAAAAAATGTATTGATGCATGCCTGCGTGCTGTGTCCATTTGCAACCAAACAGCTTACAACTGCTTGTCTGAAGACAATGCGCTGTCACTGAAGCTGTGCATTCAACTAAATCTTGAATGTGCCGTTATTTGCTCTGCAGCTGCACAAGTGATGTGCATGAACGGACGTTACGCCGAGCAGCTTTGCCGTATGTGTGCGGAAATTTGCCAGGCCTGTGGCGACGAATGTGCGAAACACAGTTCACAACACTGTAGACTGTGTGCAGAGGCTTGCTATCAATGTGCAGAAGAATGTATGCAGTTGACTGAAGCGACTGTATAAGACTCTCAATTTGCGCCGGGCAACAATTGCCCGGCGCATTTTACCAAGTGCTTGTTAGATCATAACAATCTGCGTACAAGAATAAAGAACCACCTATTACGGCTTATGTGCAGCCTTCACTTTTTCCTATCAACTTCCCCTGCCCGCCATATTCTTCGTTAGGATATCAATCGATTGCTCTAATCCTCTATAGCGTTATTTATTGCAGGCGACCATCTGTTGCTTGTAAGTATAGCAAGGGGCTGCTTCCCGAAAGTATTATTTGATATGCAGTATGTAAGCGGAAGCACACGAAACTTATAATTTCCTGGCTAATGTCAATCGGGAATTTACAACAGTTACCGTTAGGCAATCGTTCAATTAAGGACGCCGCTCATAAAAAGTAGCCCGAATAAAATATCCGGGCTACTGGCTGAATCATAGGGTTTACAGACAAGAATATAGAGAGCGACATGGTGGCGGATCTAGATAAACTATGAGGTATCGCGGGTGTCTCTGTATTCTGGCAATAACGACCTGGAAAGGAAGTCATATTTTATAAGGAGTTGTACTTAGAATGTTTAAAAACTATTCCGCGCAGGGCATCTTTTTGCAAATGTGGGATTAATGCAAAAAAGAGGCTTTATTGTATAACACCTGCCTGCACAAGTAATACCATCTTTGCAAGGATGAAAACTGACTAGAAGAATGGGAGAACGGAATATCGAAAATATTATCGCGAGTAGTATACCACAACATGTATCAATGGTTAGGTATAAGGTTCCAAACCTGCCTGCGAACTTCGGGCTAACGATAGAAATGAGAAAGTCCCTTTTTGATGATACTGAAATGCATTTCGCCCGGATCAATAAGATGATAATAGAGATGCTCAACCGTACAAATTCGACCAGGATAGATTCGCAATACTTATCGGTATACCAAATGCTTGATGAGGTAATGGGCGATGATAAAGACCGCTTTTATTTAAAACATATAGAACAGGTAAGAGGAAATGAAGACGAATGCTGTATTACACGAAATCATGCATTCATAATAAGTACACTCGCAAATATTGTGATCAAAGCATGCAGATCTATGAACGCAGCCGGTAGTTTGCTAAAGCTTACAGCACAGTTCAGCAATAACTTGCATATGGTAAAGGTAGAAGACGAAGTGTGCGCAAACAACGCACAATCGCTCGAAAAAGTTTATAGTGCATTTGTTACAAACAATCATAGCAAATGCCGGTCGTACTTACCTGTTACTTTGAATATTTTCAAGACAAGCAGTGCTGGTAGGCTTTTTGAGACAGCTGCTCCAACAGGCGCATGCTTTATCCTTTCTTTCTAAGAGAATGACCATAGACATCTATTTGGATAAGTGGTGAGCAACCGATATGACAGGTTTGTCAGACTGGTACTCTGTAGCTATAGTACCTAGGGCCTCATCGGAGTAGACTCGTATTCCGTGCACTTACTAGCGAACACCCCTAACTGCACGGCAGATGTATCTCGATACGCATCGAAACATTTGTATTGGTGCTGCGTATCTATTTCTTAATGTCTGCCGGGCCTACACTAGCTTTAATGACTGCACCTAGAGTACTTCCGGTAGTACTTTTTGTTTTATTACATGGCAGTCTGAGTTGTTATTAGTGTGCTGGTGTAGCCATAAGCTGTCTTGTCATTTCAAGATGGGTTCGCAACACGGGCAAGGTTTCATCTATCAGCATGATCAGTTCCTTCGTATTTGCCTTCGATTTTCTTGCTTCCAGTTCTGCTATTAACTCCTGCTGCTTGCTGGCCATGGTACTTGCCCAATCTTTGTCCCAACCCTTACCCACTTTTCGGGTTATGTTGATTACATTGCCCGTATCAATTTTCGGAATGTTGTAGCCTTCGCCATATGCATACATTGCAAGCTTGCCCAGCAATGCCTGGTGGTCCTTTAGCATGGCCTCTGCATGCACTTTGTGCCTTGTATCCGTACTCTTCATAAGGCCGGCATGTATCCATACAACAAGCCAATCAATGTCATCTATCACTTTTGTAACAAATATCTGATCGCTCGTGCGAGCTTGTGGGACTGCGATCGTAGTCTCCGGAACACCTCTTTCGCGCTCACTTTCATTTATATCCTCTTGCTCTCTTTTGTCTGCAGACTTACTACTCTGGCAGGCGACCAATAACAACAAGATAGACATAACAGGTAATATGCTGGCAAAAATACGGAGAGACCTCATGGTTTGCTATTTAGTAATAGGTTCATACTATAAGCGTAAAAATGGTGCCTTTGCTGCCATACTTTCCTATGATAACAAGGATTTACCGTTTGCACCCGCGGTCTCGACATTTTATATCTGCTTACATTGTTTATGATGCTTTTTGTTATGGTAAGTATGTGCCTGGGAGTCGGGAAAAGTTAGGGTACTTATTTGCTCATGTTATATCCCACCAGTGCCAGTATCGCGCTGCAAAATACATAGGCTTACTACTATCAAAGTATAACCATTATCTGCTGATGGCATTACCCTGTTGATTGCTAGCAAAGGCTTACGACGGCACGGTTCTATCCAATTTCAGCGAATTGCTAAACGACAATACCCTATGGAACTCATCAACGCGCCCGTTGCAAACAACAGGCAAGACCCCGAAGGCTACAATACGGAAAAAAATTATCTCATTAGCGAAATGTTGGAAAGCAGTCTTTGCGGACTTGCAATTGTAAAAAGTAATTACGATGCATATGGAAACATATCTGACTTCTCCATTAAAGCGATGAACTACATCTGTCGGCAAATAACCGGCGTAGCTTATGAAGACGTAATGCACAAAACGTTGCTCAGTCTGTATCCCGGGCCTGATGGCTACCATTTCCTGCAGAAGTTCATTGCACTGGTCGGCAGTCAATCGTCTGCACACCTTGGGACTACAACAGGAAAAACGGACGGCAATATATGGAGTATTGCAGGTGTAGCTCATGGCGATGAGGTCATCGTGACTTTTACGAACCTCTCGGATTCGGACCTTATAAGAGAAATGATAAACCAGACCTCGATTACCATCGAAGTGCAGAATGCCATTAGAGATAATGATAATAATATCGTCGATTTTGAGACGATGTATGTGCGGGATGGATCGAGCCAACGACATGCTGCGTCAAAGTTTGCCATTGGGAAAAAGCTGATGCAGATGATGCCTCCCGATGTGGTCCGTAACTGCTTCCAGGATTTTGTGGATGTACTGGAACATGATAGTTGTATACAGTTAAAACAGTATTGTGGTACACATGGCTTAAAGAAATGCATCAGAAACTCTGTAGTGAAATTTAATGATAGTGTGATCATCACTTTTCTTGACATTACAGGAAAGGTTGCCAACGATCTTTCAAACGACACTTCCCAACTGCTTGTACGGGCATATAAAGAACTGGATGAACTTACAAAAATAATTGCCCATGACCTGAGCGAACCCCTGCGGAAGATAACTATGTTCTATAGCTTGCTGGAACGATCGCTGGATGACCCCGGAAAGAGAAAAAAATTTAGCCGTGTCATTCATCGCTCCATACACATGATGCACATAAAGCTGGAAGACCTCTTGCTGTACCTGCATATACAACACAACCTGAAGCTGATAACGGTAAACATGAATATGACACTAAGGAGCGTGCTCTTTTCGCTCAACGATAACATTCATAACCCGGCAACGTCTATAACGGTAGATGCACTTCCCGAGATTATGGCGGATGCCAGCATGATGTTTATGCTTTTTCAGCGCCTACTGGTAAATGCGATCGGGTTCAATAAAAGCAGCCAGAGGACAGTGCACGTCCGTTGCGATACCAAGGTGGACGAATACATATTTTCAGTAGAAGATAACGGTATCGGCATCGATAAAAAATATCAGTATAAGATCTTTAATATTTTTCAGAAGCTGCACTCTGGAACCGACAATACAGGCATAGGATTGCCTATCTGCAAAAAGATAGTGGAGCTGCATGGCGGGATGATATGGTTTGAATCCGTACCCGGACAGGGCAGCACATTCTACATCAGTATACCGAAGCTGGAATGTACCAATGTGAGGTAGGTAGTTACTTCGCCTGCTTCACACTGATGCATGTTCCTGCGAATATACTGTTGTCGAGCTTCGCAATGGCCTCTGTTGCCAGGCCAGCGGTAGGTATCTGCACATACGCAAAGGTTTTCATATTGTTCTTGCTTACGTCCGATACTGTTCTTATGCGGCTGCAATGGACTATACCGTATTGGGCGAATATATTCAATATCTGCGCCTCTGTTGTTGTTTGGGGTAGGTTACTAACAAATAGCTCCATAGTGATATTTTGGGGGGCGTTAAAAGATGTGGTAGCTACAGCAGTGACATATCAGGTATATCATCATAGCCACTCTTTATTACGGTAGATATCATTTTGAACCGCTCATTGGCATTGATGGTATTTGGTACATTGGCCGGTACGATGATGGACTGGCCCGTATTGAGGTTATTCACTTCTTCACCGATCACAATCTCTGCTTTGCCTTCAATAATCTGGATGTAGGTATCAAACGGAACCAGCCTGTGAGCAAGCGACTCGCCCGAGTCAAATGATACCGCACTCACATTACCGGTAGTTTTCCTTATAATAGTCTTGATCACTACCGAGTTTGGTACATATTCTATAATCTCAACTACTATAAAAGTCTTCGCTTTTTCCATTCCGCTGTAGTCTGCTCGTGACATATAGGTGCTCCTTTTTATTTTATAATAATAATGAATTTACAGATCCTCAAGGTTGAGGCGCTTCTTATCTTTTAGCTTCTTGAAATATCCCGGTGTTAATCCTGTAACCTTCTTAAATTGCTTCGAAAGGTGTGCTACGCTGCTATAGCTCATCTTGTACGCAATTTCGGTAAGGCTCAGCTCATCGTATAATAGCAGCTCTTTTACTTTTTCTATCTTGTGGATGATCACATACTGCTGTATGGTTATACCCTGTACTTCGGAAAATATATTGGCCAGATAAGTGTAGCTGTAACCTAGTTTTTGCTTAAGATACTCCGAGTATTTGATATTCGGCATTTCATCTTCATAGTGTACCATTTCGATGGCCACTTTCTTTATCTTTTCTATAAGGATGCTTTTCTTATCATCTAGCAACTCTAACCTGTATTTCGACAGGTTTCTACTTAGCATTTCGCGCTGCTCGGCTGTAATACGATTTGGTATTTCCACAACACCAAGATTGATAGATATATATTCTATTCCTAGTTTGTATAGTTCTTCTTTTACTATCATTTTACACCGCAGGCTAACCATAAACTTGATATAAAGCTTCATAACAATGAGTTGAACTCGTAAGCGAACGGCAGCATGTCATCGCATGTCTTCGGGAAGGAGAGTAAACTATAATACCTGTAATACTATGCCCATAGAATTGTTTTTATACACAATAGGCTAAGTAACAAGGTACAACAATAAGTATGACCTGCCGGTAACTATTCCGGCAATCATTGTTTTGCGGCGCGGGCACTAGAAAGAGAGAATGAAGCAAGTGCCGTATCCGGCTGATGATTCAACAACCACATCGATACCGTTTTGCTTCAGAATGGCCAGCGTAATAGAAAGCCCGAGGCCCAGGCCACCTTCCTTACTTGTGTAGTAAGCTTTAAAAATGTTTTTAAGGTTCTGCTTGCTGATGCCGCAGCCATTGTCTTTTATTCTCAGCACATATTTTCCGTCGTCGCACTTAGCTGTTAGCTGCAATACTCCGGTTGTGCTGCTCATAGCGTCAACGGCATTAATAACGATGTTTGTAAGCGCAATGATCATGTTCGACCTGTTCCAAACTACCAGGCGGTCTTCCTCAAAGCTCTTTACTATCTCTATATGCTTTAGTGAGCATCGGTCATGGGTTATAGCTACTACTTCGTTCAGCAAATCATGAACCGATAACTGTACCGGCATCATATCTGCAAATTTCTGACGGTTGAGCAGGTCTAGGATCAATTGATTGATGCGTCCTACATTTCTTCTTATCACTTCGGTATACACCTTCATTTCGGAGTCGTGGAGGAAAGAGTCAAGTATCTCTACCGAAAGATTGATATTTGTTAGTGGATTTCTCACCTCATGTGCGAGAACGGGGATAAAGTCGAAAGAAACCGATATATCACCCTGCATGTCTGTGATTTGTGTTTTCATGGGCGAACTATTAGGATTTGTATTAACACAAAGTTGAATTTTATTTAGCTGGTATGTATTACACTTATTTCGCAGAAGCTTGTATTATTCACACTTTTTGTACTAAACTTCAACTTATGTAACGTATTGCTTCATTGCTTTCGTGTACCCATATCATCCTGCTTCATTTTTTATGATGGTTGCCTCTGCCGCGCTAACATTCAGACTAAACGAATTGTGACCATGTTGTATGTTTAGGGCATGGATGTTTAACCATTTAGACAGTTGAGAGAACTGCTTCTTTCAGATAAATTCAATCTTATGACACGCGGAGAAGATCAATCAAAGCAAGATAAATGCAGAGAAGATAACGACGAGGCTACAGAGCGGATGGACTACGAAGGCGGTAACCAGGGCGATGATTGCTCAGATAGAGAACAAAGGATGAAAAACAGGCAACACGCTGGGCCCGAAGCCGATCCCCCTAAGCCTGGAAAAGATACACCCGAGAACAGCGGCAGCCTGGGGCCTTGGGCGCTCAGGATATCGTCACAACACCGCGAGCGTATCTTGTCTTACCCGGTAGTACGTAAAATAGATGACAACCGCCCTTCTTAAAGGCTGGTTTTACAGTAGAGGATAAATATCTGCTGCTTAAAGTAAAGAGCACCTGTCGCATGACAGGTGCTCTTTTACGAAGATCGAAATTGTTAAGAAGTTCTTCGCAGAGCCTAGCTTTTTTTGCCGGTCTCTTTGTTTTCATTACCCTTATTCCTCTGGTGGTCCTGGCGCTTTTTGCTAGGGTCATCGTTTTGCAGGTCTTTTTGGCCGGTGCCTACACCCTGGCGATTACCTTGCTCGTGGCTACCACCTGTTTTTTGTTGCTCACCCTTCTTGTTGTCTTGACGTTCGCGATCGCTGCCCTTTTGGTTTTGATTCGGATTCTGATTTTGTCCCATAAATTAATATTTGGTAGTAGTACTGCAAAAGGGTGCCGTTGTGCAATACGCTGCAGCAACAACAGTGCAACGCACTAACTGTTAGCTTATATAAATGTAAACCCCATGGGATAGCTACTACAGCACGCTTCCCCATAGCAAAGGAAGCAATTGCGGCCTTACATTGATATGTCGATGGCAACTAAGAAGGTTGTTGGTGATTAATACTACATACCCTTTCATTCAATGTATCGTGAAGTAAATGCTACGGGTGATTATAAGGTATATTTAAGCTTGAAGAAGAACTGTAAATTTCCTCTAAACATACATTTTTGTCTTGATGATGTCCTCTCTGGCCTACATAATAGATGTCTGAAAATTGGCTATAAAGGATATACAGATAGAACATAATAGAAAAAGCCGCAGTATCTGCGGCTTTTTGCTCCCCCTTCAGGACTTGAACCTGAGACCCCCTGATTAACAGTCAGGTGCTCTAACCAACTGAGCTAAGGAGGAGTGTTTCCCTCGATTGGGATTGCAAAAATAGTCAACAAATTATTTCTGCAAAATGTTTTTAGAGAAATCTCCCAGATATTTTAAATTGTTAAGTATCAGGTTCAGATCGGTGGCCGGTGTGTACTTCTGTGCGTAGTTGAAATTCAATTGTTCCTGCACTTTAGCGCCGGGTGTATAGCTGGGCAATACATTGTACGGCGGCAGCACTCCGGGGCGAATAACGGGTAGATAAGGTGGCGTTGCAGCTGCATGTGCATAACCCACCCATGTGCGCTTGCCAAAGAGCACATGCGCTATATTGGAAAGAAAGCTGCCCGGCTGTTTTACTACAAACAACATGATAGGGCTCAGTACAAGAAACGCCAGCGCCATGGCTATATCTAATATGCGCTTATTACGTGTCTGCGCAAACACAGAGAGGTTAAAGCGTCGGTCGACAGTATAGAGGTCGCCGGAGGTGTGTGCCGAGTTGCTGCCTACAAAGCTTTCGCTACCGGGCAGGTGTATTTTGTATTCATAAGCAGGGCCGCAATGCTCCATTTGGTTAAGGATGTTGGCATAGGTAAGCCCGTTCACACAAAAGATGACCTCCTGTATGCCCGCGGTGTACATCAATTCCTTCATGGCAGGTAAGCTTGCCAGTGTATCTTCTGTATCTGTAGCAGGTGAAATGCGGCCTGCTACCTCGGGCGCATAGTGTACGCGGCGTAGTGTTATGGCTGTGTCATAATATGCCTGCGGTGATGCTACGATAACCGCCTTGCGAGGCAGCTTGTCGTAAGAGACGAATTTGAGGATGCCCAGGCGATGCAATAGCTCGTGCAGCCCCAGCATACCCACCGTGCCTATAAAACCGCTAAATATGATGATGGCGCGCGAATAGCGCAGCCCTGGTTGCAACAGGCCGTAGTAGGCCAGTATGATGACTGTACCTATCGCCATGCCGCGTATCACACGCAGGCCGCGGTATGGCTCATCGTAGGCGCCGTTAAAGTACAGGCTTACGATCCAGAGCAGTATGTATACGGGGAAGGTAGCCACTACGGAGCTGAATGGAATAGCGCCGATGCTCATTACCTGCTCTACCCAAAACTCCTTCATGAACCAGAGGGTAGCCAGGAGTATCAGCGCATCGAAGAGCGGCATGCGCAGTACTTTCAGTACTTGCTTTACCACACCCAGTATGGCACGCAATACAATTCCGATATTGATGAACAATACAAACAGTCTTGCGTTCGGCTTGCTATAGTGTTTCTTTACAAATGTTACCAGTGCCTCGTTGAAGACACGCACGTAGGAGAGCGTGGCTTTCTTCGTACTTTCTCCTTTATAGTGTATCAATGTGGCTTCAGGATAGTAGATGTTCTCGTACCCTGCCTGCTGTATGCGATAGCAAAGGTCTACATCTTCGCAATACATAAAGTAGTCCTCATCGAATGCCCCACCTATCTGCGGTAGTAGTGCCGACCGTACCATCATGCAGCAGCCCGATAGTCCCTCGACAGCGGCGGTCTCGTGTTCGCCTATATGTACTGCGTAGTATTTGTTGAAGTAGGGCGACTTGCTGAAGATGCGGTTAAGTCCTGTGGTCTTGAAGATGGCTACCGATAGGGAAGGAAATGACTTCTTGCCATCGGGCGCATATTGCCCTTTGCCGTCTATCAGGCGCGGGCCTATGGCACCTGCTTTAGGGTGAGCGTCCATGTAGGCGATCATCTTTTGCAGGAAGTCCTCCGGCATCACTGTGTCCGGGTTCAGGAAGAGGATATACTCGCCTTTAGCAACGGCCACCCCCTGGTTGTTGGCGCGGGAAAAGCCGGTATTGTCCTTATTCTCTATCAGGACTACCTGCGGGAACTTCTGCCGCACCATAGCGCAGCTATCATCTGCCGAATTATTATCAACAACAATGACCTCCCCGGGAATGTCCTGCATAGCCCTATACACCGAATGCAGGCACACCTCAAGAAAGTACTTGACATTGTAGTTGACAATAATAACCGATAGCTTCATTTACCTGATTGGGTACCAGTAAGGTTGCGAATATAAGGGCAGCTATGCTAATAACGAAAAAGCCGCCTGCACATTGTGCAAACGGCTATATGTGTTATAGTGAAATGACGGTTAGTTGACCAGGTAGTAAATGTTGGTTTCCCATTTGGCCGCATCCTTCTCGTTGAAGGGGCCGGTGATGTACTCTTCTATCACCAGTTTTTGTTGCAATCCCTTTTCTTTCAGGAACTCGCCGATGGCAGCATGTGCTTTCTCCGAGCCTGTGTATGGTCCGTTATAGGTCATCATATAGGCGTTTAATGCGGGTACTTCCACAATCGTTGCGCCGTTCACAGGCTTATTGTCTGCTATGGGAAATGCCGCAGCAATATCGCTTGTCATGGTCTTTTCGTCCCATTCGTATATGAGGCCTGCTGCATGGCCGTTGATGCGTTGGCCTGCTTCTTTGCCCAGTACCTCGTAAGCATCGCCAAAGAATTTTTCAAATTCGCTCATCGGCACGCGCTTGCGGATGGTGGCGTAGGTATGGGCCGGGAACTGTACTTCATTGATAGCAGCAGCAGGTGCGCCCGCTTTGCCGCTTTCTACCACACCTTTCAGGCGGGCAAGGCCCTTGTCAAAGTCGCTTTCCAGCATTTTCTTCATACCCATCATCGCCATAATGCCATTCATCGGGAAGCTGTATTTAGTTACAAAACCCCATACCGCTTTCGTTTGACCGTTACTGGCATCTTCGGCGCGTATATAGCCGTCGGAGTGCGAATCGAAGTCTAAGAATACCATAGAGTACTTCATTTCGTGGTGCTGCGCGCCCGTGTTGGTTACACGGCCTTCACCCGTTTTTTCGCCTTTCCAGTGGTAGGTGCTTCCGCGCTGGCCGTCTTCGCCCGTATAGTCTACCTGCATGGTGCTGTCTATCTGCGCCCATTCGGTCCAGTTTTGCCAGTTGTGGAATTTGGAGACCTGATCGTATACTACGTCTTTATTGCCATTGATGACAATATTGCGCTCTACACGCATTTCTTTAGGCGATACCATGCCTGCTACCAGAACCACTACGATCAGCAGCACCAGGAGCGAACCAAGGATGAGGAAAAATTTTTTCATAGCTGTGTCAATTTGAGCACAAGATATAAAATCTGTTTAGTTATATATAGTCTCTAATTGTTATGTTAATCTTGCTGATATAGCTCATCAAGAGTATATAGTACGCATATATGGGTGTACCTTTGCCGTTATGAAGAATATCAGACATAGCAGCCTGCAGGATCTTGAAGCCCTGATGAAAGAGTGGAGCGAGCCTGCATTCCGTGCGAAGCAGATATATGAGTGGATATGGAAGCGTTTTGCCGGGGATATCAACGATATGACCAACCTGTCGAAATCGCTGCGGGAAAAGCTGGCTGCTGCTTACTTCATACCCAAAGTAAAGGTGCATCATAGCCAGTTTAGCAGCGACGGAACTATCAAGAACCGCCTGGAGCTGCACGATGGCTACTATGTAGAGAGCGTATTGATACCTACCGATAAGCGGATGACGGTTTGTGTGTCGTCGCAGGTGGGGTGCTCGCTGAGTTGTAAGTTCTGCGCTACGGGCTTCTTGCCGCGCAAGCGCAATATGGACTTTGATGAGATAGTGGACGAAGTAGTGCTGGCAAATGAACAGTCGCTGCAACACTATGGCAAGGGTATTACTAATATCGTTTTTATGGGTATGGGCGAGCCGTTGCTGAATTATAAGAACGTGATGAAGGCGATAGAGAAGATAAGCTCGCCCGATAGTCTGGGTATGAGCCCGCGCCGTATTACGGTATCTACCGCCGGTATTGCCAAGATGATACGCCAGCTGGGCGACGACCAGGTGAAATTCAAGCTGGCGCTATCGCTGCATGCAGCTAACGACCGCAAGCGCGACGAGATCATGCCGATAAATGAGACCAACAATACAGATGAGCTGATAGATGCGCTGAACCATTTTTACAAGATGACCAAGAACGAGATCACGTTCGAATACATCCTGTTCAAAGACTTTAACGATAGCACCAAAGATGCCGACGAACTAGTGAAGCTATACCGCCAGGTGCCAGCCGACCTGGTTAACATCATAGAGTACAATCCAATTGAGAAAGCAGAATTCATGAAGCCGGAAGACGACAAGGTAGAAGCCTTTATGAAGTACCTGGAATCGAAACGTGTAAACGCCCGCCTGCGCCGCAGCCGTGGTAAAGATATAGACGCCGCCTGCGGTCAGTTAGCCAATGTAGATAAAGCGACTGCGTAATATCCGTGTAAAATAATAGAGTGAAAGTCCCGGAGGTTTCCGGGATTTTTTATTCCATGTCTTTGTTAAGTCAATTCTATATTGCCTGCTTTGAATAAGTATAAAATCCTGCTAACTTGGTAATATGAGGCTTTTGTTGTTGATCGCTTTATTGTTTGTTTCGACTTTAGCCCCTGCAAAGTCAAGAAGAGGCCCCCATTCGTTAGACTCAAAAGTGATATTTTCCAGATTGGCATTTGAACTTGACCGAAAGCTGCAATACGCTGATTTTTATTACGGTAACTACCATGCAAAAGGTGTAAGAGCAGTTAAGATTAATTCTGTGACTCAACATTTAGGCACTAACTACGAAATTGACTCTTTAATTTACAGTGATGGTTGGTTAAGTTCCAAATACCGGACCTATGAAAATGCAATGGTTGGATATAAAATTTGCGAAAACTGGCATTACGATTACCGTGATGGTATGGTATTAAAAAAACGGACTGACGATTCAACTCGCTATGTTTTTTCAGACTCCGTTATTCAAGAGAAAATAGAAACTTACGGCCGTGAATTTTATTTTTATGATAGCAATGGACGCCTTAGCCTTGTGCTTGAAAAGCTAGATGATAGGGCGCAGATCGATACTATTTGGGTAATTTCATACAAGGCCAGGCACGACAAGCAAAATCGGCTACAGGAGCTAGTCATTACTATTCAGCCGTATGACACTTTGAGACGTGATCATAAGTTTAAGAAGATTATTTTGAACAATAAGGGCGATGTAGTACGGAGATGGGATGAGCAAAGTGGTTATAGTTGTGAAACTAATAGTATGTGTATTTATGCAAAGGGCAGATTAAAGAGAGTAAAGGAACGTTATACACATCGTAGTGAAGGCGAGATATTCAGACCTGGTGAAATGTCTTGCGAGGAATACAAGTATCATCGCCGCGAGTTGGTGTCGGTAACAAGTAATTCCATAATTATAAATAGGGAATTTAAGCGATGCTACTGGTATAAGAATGGGCTGCTTGTAAAAGAAGGCGCATGCGCTGATACAGATGAAAGAACTAATGATGAGCGGGTATATGAGTACTACGATAAATAAAAAGTCCCGGAAACGTCCGGGACTTTTTATTTAGAATTACATTTTTACTTGCTATCGTAAGCCCACTTGATATAAGTAGCGCCCCAGGTAAAGCCGCCGCCAAAGGCTGCCAGTACTATGTTGTCACCTTTATTTAGTTTGCTTTCCCACTCCCACAGGCACAGGGGCAGGGTACCGTTAGTTGTATTGCCATAGCGCTCTATGTTTATCATCACTTTTTCCATAGGCAGCTTCATGCGGTCGGCAGTGGCCGATATGATGCGCATATTGGCCTGGTGTGGTACTAGCCAGGCTACATCTTCGCCCGTCATGTTGTTGCGCTCCAGTATCTCTGCGGCAACATCTGCCATGTTCTTTACGGCAAATTTGAAAACTACCTGGCCTTCCTGGTACACGTAGTGCTCTTTGTTCATCACCGTCTCCATGCTGGCCGGCTTTACCGAGCCACCCGCTTTTTGGTGCAGGTGTACGCGGCCGCTGCCATCGCTGCGCAGTACCGAGTCGATGATGCCGTTGCCTTCGGTATTGGGCTCCAGCAATACAGCACCGCCACCATCACCAAATATGATGCAGGTAGCACGGTCGCTATAGTCCATGATAGAGCTCATCTTATCGGCACCTACCACTATCACTTTTTTGTACTTACCGGTCTGTATATACTGCGACGCAGTAGTAAGCGCGAACAGGAAACCGCTACAAGCTGCATTCACATCAAAGCCGAAAGCATTTTTCATACCTACCTTGTCCGCTATCACATTGGCCGTGGCCGGAAATTGGAAGTCAGGCGTAGTAGTAGCGCAGATGATGAGGTCTATTTCCTCGGGCTTGATGCCTGTTTTTTCAAAGATATTTTTAACCGCACCCACACCGAGGTCAGAAGTGCCGAGGCCTTCTCCCTTCAGTATACGGCGCTCTTTAATGCCCGTGCGGCTCTGTATCCATTCGTCCGTCGTATCCACCATCGTCTCCAGCTCTGCGTTCGTCAATACATAGTCAGGAACATATCCGCCTACTGCTGTAATAGCAGCACTTATTTGTTGCATTTATTATTTTTTAAAGAAGCAAATTTAGGGGTTCTGATAATTGCATGGTGTTAAAGTAAATGTATATGTATATCAGCGAAATACATATGCCTGGTCTGTGGCGGCTTAGGTGCTCATAGCGCCGCAGGCGCTTATTACCTGTCCGCTTACATAGCTGCTCATATCCGATGCCAGGAACAGGGCTACATTCGCGATCTCCTCGGGCTTGCCAAAACGGCCCAGCGGTATTTTCTCAAACCATTTCTCTGCACCGCCATCTTTCAGGTAGTGGGTCATATCGGTTTCGATAAAGCCCGGTGCGATAGCGTTGACGCGGATGTTGCGGCTGCCGATTTCCTGCGCTATTGACTTGGTGAAGCCAATAATACCCGCCTTTGAAGCGGCGTAGCTGCTTTGGCCTGCATTACCCTTTACGCCTACAATAGAGCTCAGGTTGATGATACTGCCTGTGCGGGCTTTCATCATTGGTTTTATTACCTGGCGTGTCAGGTTATATACCGATTTCAGGTTGGCCTGCATTACATCGTCCCACTGTTCAGGCGTCATGCGCAGCAGCAGGTTGTCTTTAGAGATGCCTGCATTGTTTACGCAAATGTCGATAGTGCCAAATTCTTTAGCTACATCGGCAGCCAGCTGCTCCGATGCTGCGTAGTCGCCTGCATCCGACTTATAAGCCTTAGCTTTTACACCAAAAGCAGCAAGTTTTTCTTCCAGCGCCTTTGCACGCTCTTCCGATGAAAGGTATGTGAACGCTATATTTGCTCCGTGTTCTGCAAATTTTATCGCAATAGCCTCACCTATGCCGCGGCTGGCGCCAGTAATGAGGGCAACTTTGTTTTCAAGCAGTTTCATGTTATTAAAAATAAGAATTGGGCTGCTAAAGTAGTGCTTTTGGTATGGACTGGCAAACGTGTCGTTTTTTCAGGCCTACACGAACAGGTCGCCTGCAATACGGTCGGCAAAGAGCTTTCCTGCGGGTGTCAGTATCAGTTTGTCGTCTTTCACTACCACCCAGTTGCGTTCCTGGTATTCGGCGCTGCTTTTTTCGATGTCCTTTGCCTGGTCGTGCCCCCATTCGCCGGCTATCTTAGCCAGGTCGCAGCCCCACATAGTACGTAGCGAGGTCATGATGTATTCGTTCAGGTGTTCTTCCTGGGTCAGCTTTTCTTCTTCATACGCGCGCTTACCATCTTGCAGCAGTGCTTTGGCATACGTGGCATTGTTGGCAATGTTCCAACTGCGGGTATTTTCTCCATCGAAAGAATGTGCCGATGGGCCAATGCCCAGGTAAGGCAGGCCTTTCCAGTAGTTTGTGTTGTGTACGGCGTACTGGAAGGGTTTGGCAAAGTTGGAAATCTCGTAATGCTCGAAGCCCATCGCTTCTGCCTGCTCCATCAGTATCTCGAACTGCGCAGCCGATTGCTCATTGTCAACCGGTGCTGTTTTCTTCGTTTTGATCTTGTGGTGCAGTGCGGTGTTTTCTTCTACGGTAAGTGCGTATGAAGAGAAGTGTGGCAGTTGCAGTTCCCTTACCTGTTTCAGGTTGTGTTTCCAGTCGGCATCGGTCAGGCCGGGTGTGCCATATATGAGGTCTATTGTGATGTTGGTGAAACCTGCATCCTGTGCCGCCTTTATGGCATAGTCGGCCTGGCCTGCATTGTGTGCTCGATTCATGTATCGCAGATCGCTGTCCTTGAATGATTGCACCCCTATGCTGAAACGGTTGACAGGCGTACTTCTGAGCGACTTCAGATAAGCATTTGTCAGGTCATCGGGGTTAGCCTCTAGTGTACATTCTTTTAACTCATTAACGGGGAAGAGCTGAAAGATGTGCTCAAATAGCCTGTTTAGCTCGTCAGCAGAGAGCAGGGACGGTGTGCCACCGCCAAAGTATATAGTTTCGACCGGTAATCCTGCCAGGAAGTTTCGTTGTAATTCCAGTTCCTTATGCATGGCATGCAGCACATCGTCCTTGTACTTCAGCGAAGTGGAAAAATGAAAGTTGCAGTAAGTACAGGCCTGCCGGCAAAATGGTATGTGCAGATAGATACCTGCCATTAGCTACTCCTTGGTTTTTATGGAAAATGCAAAGGTAACTAATGGCTGGCAGACGATTTTTAGCAGAAGTGTTGGAGCAGGTGTGCGAAGCAGCCTTTTTACACATAAATTTGCCACGAACATATGAGGCAGCTAGTCCGTTTTATTTTTATCACCTTGTTTTGCGCTATAGTGGCTTCCGGCAGCAGTTATGCCAGGGTCGATGCGGCAAAATACGGTGTGGCTCTTGTTGCCGATAGCGCCGCAAGTGCAAGGCTGGTAAAGACTAAGCTGGATAGTACGGTAAGCCATCATCCGCAAGTAGCGCAAACCAATAAAGTAGTAGCCATACAGCCCTTGCGGGTAATGAATAACCAGACCATCGACTTTTACCTGATGGTATTTATGGTCATCATGCTCGGTGTTATCCGTTATGCCAATCCTCGCTACTTTCAGCACCTGTGGAAGGCCTTTATGAACCCATCGATGACCAGCAGGCAACTCAAAGACCAGCTGGATGTGGCGTCCTTCCAGGGGCTCGTGATGAACATATTTTTTGGCATATCGGCGGGGGCTTATGTGTACTATGTAGTACGGCTGTTCATGCCGCAGGCTTCAAGGGCCGTTGCGCCTTCGGTATTACTGCTGGTGCTTATCGGCGGTATGTTGGCGGTATACCTGGTAAAGTACCTGGTAATGAAATTCAGCGGCTGGGCATTCAGGTTAGAGGGCATTACGGATAACTATATATTTAACGTATTTCTTATCAATAAGATAATGGCTGTACTGCTCATTCCTTTCAGCCTGCTGCTTGCCTTTGGCGGCCCCGAGCTGGCCGGGCCTGCACTTATTGTTTCATTCCTGCTGGTAGCGGTGCTGCTAATCAACAGATACACAAGGTCGTGGCAGGTATTCGGCTCTTTCTTCCAGTACAGCAGATTCCATTTTTTTACGTACCTTTGTGCCTCAGAATTATTGCCACTGGCATTGTTGATGAAGTTGTTGGTGCGCGGTTTGAACATTTAGAAGTAGAAAGATTACCCGCAACATTTATTAGCTAAATACCCCCTTTTTAACCTGATATGGCCAAAGCTGTACGCACGCAAAGTAAAGGAACTGAGAAAAAAGAAGTAAAGGTTAATACAGTGCTGATCACTCAGCCAAAGCCTGATACGGATAAGTCGCCGTATTACGAGCTAGCCAAAAAGTACGATCTCAGTTTGCAATTCCACCCTTTTATTCGTGTAGAGGGCCTGAGTGGTAAGGATTTCCGCAAGCAACGCATAGATATCACAGAGCATACGGCTATCATATTCACCAGCCGCAATGCGATAGACCATTTCTTCCGCATATGCGAAGAGCTGAAGGTGAAGGTATCGCAGGAGATGAAGTACTTCTGCGTGACAGAAGCCGTGGCTTTGTATCTGCAGAAGTTTATTCTGTACCGCAAGCGCAAAGTTTTCTTCTCGCCTGATGGCAGCACCGACGGCCTGCTGGAAGTGATCGCCAAGCATAAGCATAACGAAAGGTTCATATTGCCTACAGCCGATAATGGCAAAATAGATATTGCACAATTCCTGGCTAAGTCGAATATCGAGTTTTCTGAGGCTACGCTTTACCGCACCGTTTCGAACGACATATCGCCTATCATGCAAGAGGCTTTTGACCTGATTGTTTTCTTCAGTCCATTCAGCGTACAAACGCTGTTCGATCACAATCCGAAATTCAAGCAAAATGGCACGCTGATAGGCGCTTTCGGGCCTACTACGTCTAAGGCTGTAGAAGACTCCGGCCTTCGCCTGGACGTGAAAGCACCTATGCCTAATGCACCTTCAATGGTATCGGCACTAGAGCGCTATCTGGCCGACCTTAAGAAATAAAAAGTATTCATTGTTTTATAAGTGTAGCCCGGCGTTATTGCCGGGCTATTTTTTGCCTGCTATGCCGGCGTACATAATGCTTTAAAAGTTAGCTGCTATGGCTGGTTACACCGAGCTTCATTATAACTAAAAGTTAATCCTTCATTAGATTTAATTTAACTTTCAGGTAATAAAAATGAAAAACCCTCGTTAGTTTTATAGAGGGTGAATGATTGCAGGCAAACGGGATGTTTGCCAAAGGCCCGGAAACCCGCGAGGGCAGGGCGTTGCAGCAAGGAGCACGCGGACGCGATCATGCTTGTTCTTACAACCAAGGACAATGAAACAGTGTAGCAGGATGAAGACGGGAGCGCAGGGTACAACAAAAAGCAAAAGAAACCATCGAAGTTTTTGACTAGAAGTGATGATTACCTAAAAAAAATAAATATTTGATTCCATACTTCGTATTCACGATTCTTTTGCTAAGGAATATGTATCAATGCATGTTGTTGCATCAGCATAGCACGCTACTGTACACCAATACAGGCAATGCTTTCAGGAGGTTAAGGCTATAGAAATTATTGTTTTATGTTTATAGAAGGGTTCACCAAAGCAGGTTTTATTTTTCTTAACAAATTTTTGTTCGACACTTGCATTTTTGGAAAAATCTTTAAATATTGTGCATCGGTTTTGTTGTAAGAACTGCAACAAAAACAAAAAATTACTTTATTTGCCTAATCGCAAAAACAATAACAACAGTAGTATGAAACAAACTTCCCTGAAGATCTCGGCTGTAGCAATACTTGCACTCGCTGCCAGCAGCTGCGGAACGCCGGGTACTGGAGGTCAACTCGTTGGAGAGCCAACTGTGATGAATTACAAAGCACCAGTACCGCTAGGCATGGTATACGTTCCGTCTGGTGTTTTAAAAATGGGAGCAAGCGATGAAGATGCGCGTGGCATGCAGGATGCGGGAATCCGTACCGTTCAGATGACAGGGTTCTACATGGATGCGACAGAAATCTCGAATGCTGAATACCGCCAATTTACCAACTGGGTACGCGACTCAATCGCACATACCCAACTGGGCGATTTCATCGACAACGCAGATGGTACGCAAACCGTAGATATGAGAAAGCGCATCAACTGGCGCGATCAGGATCTGCAGGAGCAACTGGCCAACCTGTTCATCGCTCCTGAGCAATCAGGATGGGGCAGACGCGAGTTTGATAACAGCAAGCTTGTTTATCACTACGAAACGTTCAACTATGAAGCAGCGGTGGCTAACTCAAATCAGCCTCGTACTAACTTCATCGAGAAGCGCGACGTATCAGTTTATCCTGATACTACTGTATGGATGCGTCAATTCCACTATTCTTACAACGAGCCTATCGCTCGTCAGTATAACTGGTTCTCTGCCTTCAACAACTATCCTGTTGTAGGTGTTAACTACAACCAGGTAAATGCGTTTGCTAACTGGCGTACCAACCTGTGGAGATCAGAGCGCGAAAGAATGCGCCTGTTCCACGAAGGTGAGTTCCGCCTGCCTACCGAAACAGAGTGGGAGTGGGCAGCACGCGGTGGCCGTACCGAGTCGCCTTACCCATGGGGTGGTCCTTACCTCGTAAACAAGAAAGGTTGCTACCTGGCTAACTTTAAGCCGCTGCGTGGTAACTACGCTGCTGATGGCGGGCTGTACACTGTACCGGTTGACCGCTACTGGCCTAACGACTACGGTCTGTATAACATGGCCGGCAACGTATCAGAGTGGACCAGCACTACTTACCTGACCAACTCATACAATGTACTGGCTGATGTAAATCCGGACATCAACTACTCAATACGCGAAAACGATCCTCAGTGGATGCGCCGTAAAGTAATACGCGGTGGTAGCTGGAGAGATGTAGCATTCTATCTGCAAAATGGTACCCGTGACTATGAGTTTGCAGATACAGCTAAAGCTTACATTGGTTTCCGTCTTGTTTATCAGCAGATCGCACCTGCTTTAACCAACAGACGCTAATCACAAACAAATCCAATCAAGTAAATTATTTACAGTTAAGAAAAAATAAAGCAAATGAATTCTATAGCACTGTTTTTCGAAACCAATGCCGGTAAATATATCAAGAACCTGATCATCGGCCTTGGTGCGGCAGTAGTACTTATGGGCGCGCTGTTCAAGCTGCAACACTGGCCAGGTGCAGGTGTAATGCTTACAGCAGGTATGCTTACCGAGGCATTCATCTTTGCCCTTCTGGGTCTGCTTCCTCCGCACAAAGACTACTATTGGGAGCGTTTCTATCCTGGTATCACAGAGAATCCTCACGTAGAGGCTTACCGCAAAGGTGGTGGTAAAATCGACCATGCGCCTAAAGGTTCTCCAAGTGCATCACTGGACAAAATGATGGAAGATGCTCAGATCAATCCGGCCAATATCCGCAAGCTGGGTGAGAACTTCCAACGCTTTGGAGTGGTTGTAGATCAAATAAAAGATATTTCTGACGTTACTTCAGCCACTACCGAGTACTCTCAGAGTGCACGCGAAGCTGCAAACGCACTGGGCGAAATGAAGAACACATTTGTAGGCGCAAGCAATACGATGGCTTCTTTCAACAATGCTGCTGAAGATACAGCTAAGTTCCACGAGCAAGTAACGGTTCTTTCGAGAAACCTAGGTACACTAAACCAGATCTATGAAGTTGAGCTTCAGGATGCAAACAGCCACCTGAAAGCTATGAACAAGTTCTATAGCAATCTGGTAAGCGCTTCTGATGCGATGGCTTCAAGTGCACAGGATGCAGTTTCTACTAAAGAACAAATTGCACTGTTGTCGAAGAACCTTACTACGCTGAACCAAATATATGGTAACATGCTTTCTGCAATGCAGGGACGCTAATGGCCGTGTATTATTCAAGAATCAAACTAATTGTATAAACAACAGAAAATTAAATAAGGATGTCGATACCTAAAGAGCCGCGGCAGCTAATGATCAACCTGATGTATCTGGTTTTGACTGCCATGCTTGCCTTAAACGTATCATCCGAGATCCTTCACGCCTTCAAAACCATCAACCAGAGTATCAGCGCTTCTAACAGTTCTATCCAGGACAAGAACAACAAGCTGTATGAGGACTTTGATGCAAATGAACAGCAGGAAGGTCAAAGAGATCGTGTAAAACCGTATAATGATAAAGCTAAAGCCATAAAAGGCGAGGCTGAGAAACTGGTTGCTTATCTGGAGCAATGGAAAGAAAAGATCATCACTCAATCGGGTGGTCGTCTGGAAACAGGTGAGATAAAGAAAGAAGATGATATCGATGCAAGTACTTTGCTGCTTGTAGAACAAAAAGGTGGCGACGAGATCAAGAATAAACTGAATGACTACCGCAACCTGTTGCTTAACTCGGTATCTGCTAATTCAAAAGAGAATATATCAAAGCAACTGCCGGTAAGGATTGTTGAACCTGCAAAATCTGACAACAACCCGGGTGCTGATTGGAAAGTTGGTTATTTCTACAACATGCCTACTATGGCAGTTGTAACCCTGCTATCTAAATTTCAGAATGACGTTAGGAACAGTGAAGCGCAGGTGGTAGCCCAGCTTTTCAGCGAAGCAGACCAGGAGCAGATCAAGTTCGACGCTCTGAAAGCGATCGCTGTACCTAAAACAAGCTATGCACTTGCAGGACAAAAAGTAGAAGCACAGATCATGCTGGCTGCGTATAACAAAGCGGTAACGCCGGTAGTAACTTCTAGCTCAGGCCGTGTTTCTAAAGTAGAACAAGGTGTGGCTAACTGGGAAACTGCAGCAGCAGGTGTTGGTCTGCAAACTGTACGTGGTACTGTATCAATCGATATGGGTGGTCGTAAGATCACTGAACCTTACGAGTTCCAATACATGGTTGGTTCAACGGGCGCCTCTATCCAGCTTGATAAAATGAACGTGTTCTACATTGGCGTACCTAACCCGATCACTGTATCGGCAGCAGGTTACTCTCTGGAAGATATCTCTATGAGCATCCCCGGAGCAACACTTACGCCTGGTACTAATAAAGGTCAGTTTAACGTAATGGTTGATAAACCCGGTAAAGTAACAGCAGCCATTAATGCTAAAGAAGCAACAGGTTCGAAGCAAGTAGGCGCTATGGAGATTCGCGTTAAATACATTCCTGACCCGGTTGCACGTATCGGTGGAAAGAGCCAGGGAACTATGCCAACAAACATCTTCAAAGCACAACAGGGTATCGTTGCGGCACTTGATGCCTTCGATTTCGATGCGAGGTTTATGGTTACAAGCTTCCAATTCAGCATGCTGCCAAAGCGCGGTGAACTGATCGGACCGTATCCATCCAACTCACCGTTGTTCAGCGCAAAGAAAGACATATCTGACGCCATCCAAAGGGCTAAGCCAGGTGATAGGGTGTTTTTTGAAGAGATTAAAGGTGTTGGTCCTGACAAGCGTCCACGCGTATTGAATAACGTTAGCTTTTTGCTAAACTAGTATTACAAGTTTAAAATTTTATTATCTTTAAGCAAATCGTCTTAGGATCATGAATATCCGAAAAACATATAGAATTGTAGCTTCTGTAGCTCTTGCTTTCGCTAGCAGTGTTGCCTTCGCCCAGACCAACCAGATCGTAGACCAAACCCAAACACAGTTTACACCTGCAGAGGCAGTAAATGATGATTGGCAGCCTTCACTGGTAACAGACGGTACGTATGATCGTATTCCGCACATTGTAAACACATCGCAATGGCAGGCTGTTCGTGAGAACGACATCATGTGGAAGAAACGCGTATGGCGCGAGATCGATACACGTGAGAAGCAGAATATGGCTTTCCGTTATCCTGGCGATGAGCAAACAGGTGGTGGTTATTTCATCGAGATCATCCTGGATGCTGTGAAGAAAGGTAAGATCAAGGCTTATTCTAATATGGATGACCGTTTCACGTCTGCACTAAGCAAAGAGCAGATATTGGAAATGCTCATGGGTACGCTTGATACCATCATGATTGATGATATCATGACAGGCGAAAAAATAATGAAGGTAACACGCCGCGAGTTCGACCCGAACGTTGTTACTAAATATCGTATCAAAGAAGATTGGATTTTCGATCGTAACCTTGGAAGAATGACAACCCGCATCATCGGTATCGCTCCTATCAAGGATATCTATAACGAAGACGGTTCATTCAGAGCTTCTCAAGCGGTGTTCTGGTTGTATTATCCACACATCCGCGAGATGCTTGCCCAGTACGAAGTATTTAATCCGGAGAATGATGTTGCCCGTATGACATGGGATGACTATTTCGAGGGTCGTTACTTTTCCAGCAAGATCATCAAAACAAGCAATCCTTTCGATGCATCGTTCAGCCAAAGAGGTATGACCAACCTGGAAGCTTTGTACGAAGGTGAAAAAGTAAAAGAAATGCTCTTCAACAAAGAGCACGATATGTGGGTATATTAATCAATACCGCATAGGATATTCACGAACGCCGCACTTTATGTGCGGCGTTTTTGTTTTTTAACGGCTAAAACTTTTTATCACGCTGCCGATGTTTTTATTTTGCAGCGCATTTTAATATTATGAGCGGGAAGGATTTACCATCTATTGAGGTTTGCTTGTCACCAGCATTGCTGCATCTGTACGATACTAACGATAAAATTGTTGTGATTATCGATGTATTCCGGGCTACATCTACCATTGCGGCTGCCTTACATAATGGTGCATCAGCGGTAGTACCTGTATCATCGGTACAGGAGTGTATAGAGATAGGCAAACAAACAGCCAATAGTGTGACGGCGGGAGAGCGCGATGGTAAAGTGGCGGAAGGGCTGGAGTATGGTAACTCGCCATCTGAGTATCCCGCTTCATTTATCGCCGGTAAGAAGCTGATACTGACTACTACAAACGGTACCCGCCTCCTGCATATGGTGCAAGGGGCAGCAGATATTATAACGGGTTCCTTTTTGAACCTGACAGCCGTTTGCGATTTCCTGGTGGCGCAAAACAAAAGCGTAATACTGGGTTGTGCCGCGTGGAAGGATAGATATAACCTGGAGGACAGCCTTTTTGCAGGTGCTGTCGCCAGTAGTATACAAGATCATTTCATCACCAATTGCGACAGTACAAGGGCATCAAAGTATTTATACGAGTCGTCGAGGGGTGCCCCAGACTTTATCAGTTTTCTTCGGGAGAGCTCGCACTACAAGCGCCTGGCCGCTTATGGTCTGGAGAGCGATATGGAGTATTGTGCGACACCCGATCTTCACCCTGTGGTGCCTATACTGAGGGGGAAAGAACTGGTGATACATCAATAGACAAACAGCCCGCAAATTGCGGGCTGTTTGTCTATTGATTAGCAGTTTGGATCAAAGTTCTTTTTTGCGCGTTGATTTGGTGAAGGTGACGGAAGTCTCCAGCTCTTTTCCATTGCGCTCGTACTTTAGCTTAACGGGAGAGCCCGTCCTTGATGAGCGTACTGCATTTTGCAAGCTCGATACATTAGTAACGTCTCTGCCGCCAAGTTTGTAAATGATATCGCCTCTTTGCAAACCGGCTGCATCGGCTACCGAGCCATCCTTTACATCAATCACCTTCACGCCCGATTCGTCACTCATGTCTTCACCTGTAATACCAAGTCGTGGCGGGGCGGAAAAGAATTCCTCCATATCAAAATTGAACACGCCATTATCCGGAAAGCGGAAACGTTGCACGTCAGTGGAGGCTCGTGGGTCAGCCGGCAGGCATATATTGCCTTCTGGTGCCTGCAGGGTAGCAATGCTTGCTTTTTCCTGTCCATTACGTTCATAGCCTATGGTGATCTTCTCACCTGCATTACGCTCGGCAATGGCATCTATCAATTCTTCGGCAGACTTTATCGGTTTACCGTCAACAGCTTTGATAATATCCCCTTCCTTCAGGCCTATCTTCTCCGCAGCACTGCCGGGGGCTACACGTTCTACCGTGGCACCATCGCGGCTATCCCGCTTAGCCAGTACACCTAGTAACGCTTTTCGTACCCTGCCGGTGTCACCGCCTGCTGCATCGTGCTGCATTACACCATGGCCGCTATGGTCTATTATGATTTTTTTGTTGATCGTAGATATATTACCACTCAGCTGCGTTACCATATCACCGTTTATATACACCTGGCCATCCCGTATCTCTACAGTCGTTTTGTCATCAGACGACTGGTCCCTGATGACAATGGTCTCCGATTTAGTGATTCTACCTGTGGCTTTTTTGTTAGCACTATTCTTCTGTTGTGCTGATACAGATTCGGCGCCTGTTAGCAGAGCAAGCGCCAGTACGGAACATGCAATCGCTCTCATAATATTTTCTTGTTTTATATAGTGCGAATTTATTTAAACGCTGCAAAAGTAAAATGCAAAATAGCGTTAAAAACAAAGGGCATCCCTGAATCAGAATGCCCCAATATGTTGGGTAAAACAATAAAACTTTTTGTTTTAATCTATAGACGGACCACAGCCTTTTTTATGCCGTAGGCTGCGCCGGCTGCCAGTAGCAGGCTAAGTCCACCATCAAGTGGCACACCACCCCCGGTGCCTCCGGTAGTACCTCCGCCATTACCTATGCCGTTTCCATTGTTGCCGCCACCTTGGTGGTTGCCATTGTCGCCGGTACTTGTGCTGCTGGTACTGGTGGTAGAAGTTGCGCTTGTACTAGTACTGCTAGTACCGCTACTAGTACTGGTGCTGCTACTCCAGCCGCTGCTCCATGTGCCACTACCCGTAAAGCCACCACCACTATTGCTGCCCGTACCTTCGGCAAACGAATTAAAAGGACTGCTGCATACAACTGCTATTGCCAACGCTACCAATATGTTCTTTTGCATATGCCAGGTGTTTTTTGAAACCTTTAGGTTCTGCCAGCAAAGTTAGAACAGGCTGAAATAGCCGGCGAAAGCATATACCCTTACATACGCTGTATACGCCACAATTGGCGGCATAAGGCCATTCCGCCCGACACTTTTCACGACATTAGCATAGCGATGGCTGTCGCTACTGGAGGAAAGGATTGTACTTCTTTTCTTGGCCGATGGTGGTAGCCGGGCCATGGCCGGAGTATACAACCGTTTCGTCGGGAAGCGGGAAGAGTTGGGTGCGAATACTGTTGATCAGTGTATCAAAATGTCCTCCGGGTAAGTCGGTACGGCCAATGCTACCCTGGAACAACACATCGCCCACAATGGCCCAGTTGCCCGGCGCATAGTAAAAGGCGATGCTACCCTGTGAGTGGCCCGGCACAAACCTGATATCAACCTCGTCTTCGCCCAGCATCAGCGGCGTTGTTTCGCTGATGTAGAAGGTGGGCTGAGGTACCAAACGGAAGTCACAGCCAAACATGGCCGCTGACGTAGGCGCAACGTTCAGCAACGGCAGGTCTTTTTCGTGGATGCCAAATGGTATGTTGTATTTATCAACAACGGCCTGCACGCCAAATATATGGTCGATGTGTGTATGTGTATTAATAATAGCTTGCGGTACGAGTTGCTTACTGGCGATATACTCAAAAAGCTGAGCCTTTTCCCGGTCATCGAACATGCCCGGATCGACAATCCAGCATTGCTTTTGGTTATTGGAAATGACGTAGGTATTCTCCTGAAATGGATTGAATGTAAAAGATTGTACGGTTAGCATTAACTAAGAGATTTTTTCAGTAATTTAGGATGCAAACTAACGAACGAGGTTTTAAAATAGGGGATCGAAGGGCAAAAAACTACTTTAACAGAAGTTACTAAATGATAATCAATAACAAGCGTAATATAGTAATGCTTGCGCTGTCGGCAGCTCTTTCTATAGCTGCCGGGCAACAGGTGTATGCCCAAACCAACCTCGAGGTGTTTGGCCAGAACCGTATACAGTACCGTAAGTTTGACTGGAGGGTATTTGAAACCAAACACTTCAAAATATATCACTACGATGCAGCCGGCCGTAATCTTGCACGATATGTATCGGAACAAGTGGAGAACGATGTGAAGATGCTAGAGCGCAAGTTGGGCGGGGAATTTCCCAACCGCGTCAACATCATGGTGTATAACTCTTATGACGAATACCTGCAAACCAACATAGGCCGTAAATACGATACGCAACTGCAAGGTGCCACAGCCGGCAAGGTAGATATAGTAGGAGATAAGCTGGTAGTGTACTATACAGGCGTACATACCGATCTGCGCCGCCAAACCCGCATGGGCATGGCACGTGTGCTGATGGAGCGCATTATGTTCGGTGAGAGCTTCCGTGAAATGGTGAAGAATGCGGTGCTGATGAACCTGCCCACATGGACCGTGGATGGATTTATTGCTTACCTGGTAGATGGCTGGGATACTAAAGCAAATACCGACTGGAACAATATGCTACAGTTGAAGCCTAATGTAGGTTTCTACGAGCACGCCGAAGCTAATCCGGAGCTGGCAGGTAAGGCGTTCTGGAAGTTTATATCCGACAAGTACGGAGATAATACGGTGAAGACTCTGCTATACAACATGCAGCTGAAGGGCAACCTGAACCAGGGGATCAAAATGACTATGGGCTACAATGTAAAAGAAGCCTATAAGAATGTGCTCGACTTCTATCGTGATGTATATGCACGCGATGCGCGCGGACAACAGTTGCCGGCTGATAGTACGGCGCTACTGGCTATCGATGCACCAAAGGATAATAAAACTACAATACGTAATGTGCGGGTATCACCAGCGGGCCGCGATGTGGCTTATGTGGAATGGAAGGATGGAGAATACCGTGTGTATATGCAGCGTACATCGCAGCAACAGGAACGCTCTTTGCTGTTGGAAGGTGGCCGACTAGATTATAACGAACAAGCTGACCCTGACTATCCGCTGATGGCCTGGTCGAATAATGGCTACAAGCTGGCTATTGTTTACCGGAAGGGTAAGCAAACAAGGCTGCGGATATACAATTCGCTTAAGGCGCAGATACAGAACTATATTATACCACAAAACCGTTTTGACAGACTAACAGGTGTAACCTTCCTGGAGGAAGATACCAAATTGTTGTTCTCGGCTATTAAGAAAAGCCAGACCGACCTGTACGAGTTTACCATCAAGGGCTCGAAGATGACCAACATCACCAATGATGCCTGGGATGATGTGCAGCCCTGGTATGTAAGTGGTGGTTCGAGGAAAGGTATCCTTTTCCTGTCGAACAGACCGGAGCCAAACCTGAATGTGCCACTTGATGTGAACGAGCTGCCGACAGGGCCTATGAATGTGTTCTTCTACAACACTACAACCAAGCGTAAGGAGCTGGTACAGATGTCGCATGTTACTACCGGCAATGTGTCGCAGCCCATACAATACGGCCCTGACAACTATGCTTACCTGTACGACGTAAATGGTATACGGAACAAATTTGTAGTAGTAATGGGTAGGGATAGCAGGAATATGGACTCTGCCTATGCAGTGCCTATTACCAACTACCCGCAAAACATAGTGAGCCATCAATACAATGCAGTAAGTAACCAAAGCGCTGATGTGATACAGTTGGGTGACCAGTTCAAGGTCCATTATTCGGACTTGCAGATACCCGGCCAGAACGTACAACCTGCAACGCTGAAGCCAACGATACTGCTGCAGTCGGAAATGAAGAAAAAGAACTACCTGCAGGAGAATACATTCAAACCGAATGCACCAATGGGAGCTCCTGCAAGCGGCAGCACTACCGTGAGCGGCAGTGGCAGCAGCACGCTGAAATCGGGTAATGTGTTCCAGACGGAATTTAGCGATACCGTGAGGGCAACTACAAGGATAGCTACCGGTACAACCACTGGCCTGGAGCCAATAATGCTGATGGAGGAAAATGGTGACACGGTAAAAGTAGATAGCTCATTCCTGAAGATGAGGGCGCAGCCATACCGCCATGCCTTCAGGCCCGATTTCTTCTCTGTACGTGTAGATAACAGTGTACTGTTCAACAGGTATCAGTCGGTTGCACAGAATGGTGGTGCTTATACCAACCCTTCGCTGGGCGGTATGCTGACCGTGAGCCTGGATGATAAGATGGAGAACCATCGCTTTACGGGTGGCCTCAGACTGCCTATCAACTTCTCGGGTACTACTTACTTCCTGCAATACGAGAATTTCCGTAACCGCATAGACTGGGGTGTGCTCTTCCTCCGTTCGGAGAACTATAATAACTACCTGGTAGATTATAAAGATGCGCAAACCGGAAGGACGGTATTTACCAATGAGCAGCTGGGCAAAACCATTATGACGATGGTGCAGGGCTCTGCCAGCTATCCGCTCGACCGCATACGCAGCGTGCGTTTCAACTTTGCACTGCGTGAGGACAAGTTGAATTTTAAAGCACAGGATACCTTCAGCCTTTCATACGAGCCGGGCGACCGTAAGCAGTACTGGGCGCTCAGCAGGCTTGAGTATGTGTTCGATAATTCACTGAATCCGGCAACCAATATTTATAACGGCTTCCGTTATAAATTCTTTACAGAGTACCTGTACCGTATGAATAATCCTAACGGAGGCTTCTACAACTTCGGTACAGACTTCCGATATTATAAGAAAATATACAAGAACTTCATTTTTGCAACACGCTTGGCGGCTGCCCACAGCGGTGGCAACCAGAAGATCGTTTACATGATGGGAGGTGTTGACAACTGGATCAACTCAAAATATAGTGAGTACGTACCGCTCAGGCCAACAGAAAATTATGCTTTCCAGACGGTAGCTAACAACATGCGCGGCTATGAGCAAAACTCACGCAATGGTAATACCTATGCCGTGACCAACCTTGAGTTCCGATTACCGATCGTATCAACATTCTCGAAGCGTCCGATACAGTCGTCGCTGATACGCGATCTGCAATTTGTTGCTTTTGCCGATGGCGGTTCTGCATGGTCGGGTTTTTGGCCCAATGCAGCAACATTGCGCAACGATAAATACCTGCCACTCGGTAACGATCCCAATGCAACAGGTCTTGTTACACTGCGCATAGAAGATGAAACCGGTGGATTCTGCTTTGGTTACGGTGGCGGACTCCGTACCAGTCTGTTTGGTTATTTCCTGCGTGTAGATGCAGCATGGAATATAGAGGGGCGTCCTAAGCCGCTATGGCATTTGTCGATAGGTACCGATTTCTAAAACGTTTTGATAGTACATTGAAAAGCCGTGGGTTACACCTGCGGCTTTTAGCTTTAGCGCGGGCATGGTTCTTTAATATCATTTTAACGGTCACGGTTGACCCTGTTTTTATTACTTTTGCTCATATTTTCGATACACTTACACTTTATGAAGTTTTCTAAAGAAGCGAGGATTGGTTTACTGGTGGCTATTTCTTTCCTGGTATTCTTTGCCGGATTTTACTTTTTGAAAGGTGCAAACCTCTTTTCCGGTGAAAACGAGTATTATACTTATTTCAATGACATACAAGGCTTACAACCTGCGGCTGCGGTGCAGGTGAAAGGTCTTGCCATAGGCCGTGTAACCAAGATAGAGCTGAATGAAGGAAACAAAGTAAGGGTAGCTATTGCTGTAAGCAATAAAGTAAAAGTGACGCCTGGCACTGTCGTGAACCTGATAGGCGCTGACCTGCTGGGCACGAAGGTGCTTAGCCTGGAAGTTGCCCCTGGAACTACAGAAGTAGAAGACGAATCGGTACTGCCATCGAAAATAGAAGGTGGGCTGCTGGACAATATTTCGGGTGAAATATCGCCATTGATAGAAGATCTGCGACATGTAGTGCTGGTGCTTGATACCGTGATGGTAGGCGTAAATACCATGTTGAGTGATACCACCCGCCGACACCTCGAGAGCAGCGTGGCATCGATGGATGTAGCCATGAAAAATTTTGCGCAGTTATCGGGAAAGCTGAACCGGGAAAGCGAGACCATGGCATCGATCATGCGCAATGCTAACAGCGTAACCAGCAACCTGGCTGCAAATAATCGGGAGATCACCAGCATTATCAATAATGCTAACTCCTTCTCAAAGCAGCTGTCGAATGCACCGCTAGAGCAAACCTTTAAAGATCTGCAGGCTACATCGGCACAGTTGCAGGGGCTTATGAATAAGATAAACAGCAATAATGGTTCGCTTGGCCTGCTAGTAAACGATAAAGCACTTTATAACAACCTAAATCAATCACTAAGCACACTCGATCTGCTGATGGCCGACATAAAACGCCATCCTACTCGTTATATAAACGTTACTATCTTTGGCAAGAAGAAGCAAGAGTAGCGTTTATCTAAAAGTAAAATCATCAATTTGAAGGCATTACGTCTTTTTAATATAATACCGGCATGCACCTTATGTGCATGCTTTCTGTTATGCGCAAATATTGCCTTTGCCCAAAGCAAAAGCGATACGGCCAAGAGGGTTCCCATAGAACTGTTGCCCGGCATAGGCAGGCTGGAGGTGATAGAGACCGACTCAGGCGCCATCAATAAACTGATAGGCGATGTGGCGCTGAAACAAGGGGATAGCTACCTATATAGCGACAGCGCTTACCTGAACCTGAAAACCAATAACCTGGAAGCATTCAGTAATGTAAGGGTGGTGCAGCCCGGCAGTACCGGTACTAGCGACTACCTACGCTATACAGGCAACATACGCCATGCCTATATGCGGGGTAGCGTGAACCTGACCGACGGTAAAGACAACCTATGGTCGGAAGAGGTGAACTACGACCTGAACACCAAGACCGGCACTTATAGCAACGGCGGTACGCTGCAAAGCGGTACTACTACGGTATCGAGTAACAATGGGATCTATAATTTGAAGACCAAGGACGCACGCTTTACGGGCAATGTGATTGTAACCGATCCTGAATACCATATTAAATCGGAAGACCTGGGCTACCATACCGAGACAAAAGTGGTTACCTTCTTTGCCCCTGCGGTAGTTACCAGCGATAGCTCGATACTGAAGACCAGTTGCGGCACCTACGATACTAAGAATGAGATAGCACACTTTACCTGCCGTTCATCGATACTAAATAAGGAACAATACCTGGAAGCCGATAGTATCGATTATAATCGTAAGAACGGCATAGGGCTTGCAAAAGGTAAGGTGATAGCAATAGATACAACGCAGCATACCACCCTCTATAGCGGCCGTGCCGACTATAACGAAAAGCGGAGGACCATGCTAGCTACCATAAAGCCGGTGATGAAGCAAATGAGCGGTGACGACAGCCTTTTTATAAGGGCGGATACCTTGTATTCAGCGCCAATACCAAGAGCAGGTGATACGATAAAAGTAATTACTGAAACACTGAACAGAGGGGTAGGCAAAAACAAAAGGGATGTGGTGACGGTGCAGGAAGTGGACTCTATAGCCGTTGACTCGAACAGGCCAAGGCAGGTGATCGGTTATCATCACGTACTTATTTTCTCTGACTCTATGCAGGGGCGCTGCGACAGTATCTCGTACTCGCAGGCCGACTCAGTGATAAAGATGATGTACGACCCCATAGTATGGAGCCGCAACAGCCAGATAACAGGCGATACCATCCTGCTATACATGGACACTGCCAATGAGCTGAAGGAGATATATGTGCCGAACAATGCATTGGTAGTATCGCAATCGGGGCCGCCCAAGGCAGGTCTTTACGACCAGATACAGGGTAAGATGCTTACGGGTTATCTGGATAGCAACCGGATAAAGGAAACCTGGGTGCGGCCCGACGTAGAGACTATCTACTACTCGAAAGACGAAAGCGATGCCTACCTGGGTGTGAACCAGGCTACCAGTGAAGAGATGCGGGTATATTTCAATAGCCAGCAGATAGATAGGGTGTTTTTTGAGCGAGATGTAAAACAGAAGATGACCCCTATGGAGCAGGCTGACCTGCCGGGCATGAAGCTAAGCCGTTTTCAATGGCTGGACGACAAGCGGCCAAAGAGCCTTACAGAATTGTTTGAATAAAATAGACTTGGCTATTATTGAAATATTAATAGATTTGCAACCAAAATAACAATGACACGAAAACTACATAAGAATATGAAACGCCTTGCCAAACGGTAAGCCGGAGATGTATTATGTAGTCACATCATAGACATTCAGGAGGCTTACCGGCAGGTAAGCCTTTTTTGTTGGAGGTGTGTGCACGGTTATTGCTGAAAGAAAAATATCATATTCTATATCGCTTATATGCAGGTTTACAAATTTGGTGGCGCATCGATAGCCACACCGGAACGTATGCAGGCCCTGCTGCCTGTAGTAACAGATGCAACGCAGCCACTGGTAATGGTCGTATCGGCATTGGGAAAGACTACCAATGCACTGGAATCTATAGTTGCAGCCGCATGTAAGGGTAAGAAGGAACAGGCGCATGAACTATCGCACATACTGGAGCATGAGCATTTAGACTATGCAAAGGCATTGTTGCAAGATGCCTACTATCAGGAAGCAGCGAAAGCGCTGAATGTGTTCTTTACAGAATTACAGTGGGCTATTGACGATGCCAGCGCCGATAAGTACGACTATTCTTACGACCAGATCGTATGTATGGGAGAGTTGCTGTCGACCCGCATATTTGCCTTTTACCTGCAAGAGCAGGGGCTGAACTTTGAATGGATAGATGTACGCGATGTGATACGTACGGATGATACGTATAGAGATGCGCGCGTAGACTGGGAGTACTCCGAAGCACGCGCCAATGAAGTAATAGGCAGCCTGCTGAATCAAGGGAAGAACGTGGTGACGCAGGGCTTTATAGGAGCTACAGCTGATAATGCATCGGTAACGCTGGGCCGGGAGGGATCAGACTATACAGCCGCTATGCTGGCCGCTATGCTGAAGGCAGAGGGAGTAACGATATGGAAAGACGTGGAGGGCCTGCAAAATGCCGATCCGAAGCTTTTCCCTAATACGGTAAAGGTAGAGGCTATAACCTACCACGAAGTAATTGAGATGGCCTACTATGGTGCGCAGGTAATACACCCTAAGACGATAAAGCCACTACAGAACAATAATATACCGCTGTATGTAAAATGCTTCCTGAACAAAGAGCAGAAGGGTACGGTGATACGCAATGAGGTGAACAGCATCTTCTACCCGCCACTCATTGTGCTGAAAAAAGACCAGGTGCTGTTCCAGATAACGACTAAAGACTTCTCGTTCATTAGTGAAGATAACTTAGCCAATCTCTACAGCATTTTCCACAACCTGAAGGTAAAGGTGAACCTAATACAGAATGCTGCCATTAGCTTTGTGGCTTGTATTGATAATAAAGAAGAAAAGGTAAAAGCGCTTGCAGAAGCGCTGAGCAAGGACTATAATGTATTCCAGAATGAAGATGTAAGCCTGCTGACCATCAGACACTATACCCCCGAGATACTATTTGACCTGACCAAAAACCGGTACACGTTGCTGGAGCAAAAGACCAGACATACGGTGCAGGTGGTTATCAAATAGTTCCCTTATTTTAGCTGCATCATGCAGGCTTCCAATCGCAAGTTATCTATCAGTATCGCAGGCTTTGCTGCGATACTGATATTTTTTTGCGCCACCTACTATGGCGAGATGCTGCATATGAAACCACGTGGTATACATGACTGGGCGCAGGCTGACAGGCTATCGCTGGCTGTATGTTTCTACGATGAGGGTATGGACTTCTTTAAACCACGTACGCACAACGTCTATTCAACTGATGGCGTTACAGGCGTAGAATTTCCGATACAGGCATACCTGGCGGCTGTTGGAGGCAAGGTCTTCGGGCGGGAGCATATTAGTAGTTGCTTCCGGCTGATGGACACAATTATTGCATGTGCAGGCCTGCTGTTTTTGTTTATGGCAGCGTATAAACGCACCGATTTCGTGTTCTCTATGGTAGCGCCGCTGTTTGTTTTTTGCGCTCCTATGTTCATCTACTACGCCTGCAACTACGTGCCCGATGCAGTTGCTGTGTCCATCTTATTCGCAGCCTTTTACTTTGTGCTGAATTATATAGATGAACGAAAGACTAGGGATATGCTGTGGGCTATTGGCCTAATGACATTGGCTACGCTGATAAAAACTTCCGATGGATTATACATGCTTGGATTCATCGGCTTGGTTACGTTTCAGCGCTTGCGCCATATGGCAGGATATAACCGTAAAAGCCACTACGCGTTCATTGCATCAGCCTTAGTAGCGGTTGCCCTGCCTGTTGCATACTATTTCTACAATCGATATCTGAACCAAACTTACCACAGCACTGTCTTCCTGGCAAAGGCAAATCCGTTTACGTCGTGGGAAGATTTTCAGCATTACATCGATGTTGACTTCAAACTAGTCTGGATGCGCGAATACCTGGAGTTGCCGCAGTATCTGTTGCTGGTTGTGGTATTAGTAATCGCATTGCCATTGTTGAAACATACAAGCCATGGCCGGACCAACTTGTTATTACTATCGGTCTTTTTGATTGGAGTGCTGTGTATGGGTTACTTGATGGGTGCACAACTGCGATATCACGATTATTATGTGCTCTCTATCTTTTTGCCCTTGATATCATTTGCACTGCTTGTATCTGTTATCGTGATCTATGAATATGCATCTATCGGCAAAGGCATTAGCCTTTGGCGACGTGGCTGGATAGCTGCGATAATTATCATGTTCTTCTTTGCCGATTTTCATCATCATCAGCGGCTAAAGCCCGATTACTATCCTTTCGGTGCGGGCATACCCTGGGCCTATGATGGACATATACTGATGGATGAATTACACATTCCCAAAGACGAGCGCATCATAGTGCTTGGCGAAGATGCGCCCAACATTGCCCTCGTTCATCTCGACCGAAAAGGATATCATATACCCACAGAAATGTCGGGCAATTTGCAGCGGGTAGTGCAGCTTATGGGCCAACTACATGTTAGTACCCTTGTCTGCACCATACCTGCAGCAAACCACATCCTGAAAGGCGACGACTACACGCGCGGTCGTTTCAAACAGTTGGCAATGACCGATAAGATAGCGGTATTGTCACTGCTCCCATAAGGTGCGTGTTATACCAGGCTACTCTTTAATGAATACAGCCGAACTACTGCTGTTATCTGTTTTGTTTACTGTTATTGTATATAATCCGGCTGGCAAGTTTGAAACGTTAATGCGGTGATTTTCTGCGCCGCTCAATTTATCCTGTAGTACTACATTGCCCGCCATGTTGCAGACAAATACAGCTACAGCATCGGTGCAGTTGAAGCTGATGAGGTCTTTCGTAGGGTTAGGGTAGAGTGCCAGCGTTGCAGTATGTTTCACATTCCGTACCGATGTCGGGAACAAGTTCATTTTATACAATGCCGTTGTCTGTATGGTATCGCCATGTTTCTCCCAGGCAGCGCCAAAATATAGCTCATCACCTACTACATGCATATAGTTTCGGTGGGCGAATGTCCTCATTAAATTTGGCGGAAGCGTTTCGGCCGGCTGATATGGTACTACTTTAGTTCCGGCTTCTGTGCCGTCGCTCGACCAGATATAGGATATTCCAGTAGAGTCGAGCGCACGGAAAAATAGTCTGTTGCCAAAAGAGGTAAGATAGCCGGGCTGCGATGAGTAAGCAAGGTTATTGATCGCATAAGGATAGACATCTTTAGTCATCCTGGTTCCGCCCGATGTACCATCAGTCTCCCAGATTTCTGAACCCGTCTCTCTTTTAAAGTGAGTAAAGTAAATCTTATTGTTGAGTGCCGTAAAAAAGTTACGTCGGAATATTGTTGCAGATAGTTCGGCCTTACCTAGCTTTATTAAATTACCCGGCTGACCATTGGTCGTGTACATTACAGTTGTTGTATCTCCATATCCCAACAGATACAGCTTACTATTTAGCTCCAAGTATTCGCCGCTTGCATCGTAGAAATCAGCAACAACATAAGTGCCGCTCTCCGTGCCGTCTGACATGCACAGCTTGTAAAATTCTGACGGGTATGGTGGCGCTGTAGAGAATACCAGTTTATTATCAAATCTAAGGAAGCTATACGGGTTGACGCCCTCTTGTCCCGGCAACAGGTCCGTTACCATTTTTGTACCTGCTTCTGTGCCATTGGTTGTCCAGAGCTCCGGCCCATGCAAATTGTCGTTGGCTGAAAAATATACCGTGCTGCCAACTACCAGAAGCGATGCATCTGAGGAAGTAGTAAAACAATCGCCGGCAGGGTTTATGTCTTTGATCATTACCGTGCCTGCATCAGTGCCGTCAGACTTCCATATTTCCCAACCGTGCTGCCCATCGTTTGCGAAAAAGTAGAGTTCATTTTTCCTGATGCCTGCACATCCGCTGGTTGAGTTGCTCCATACCCAGTTGGTTTTGCCATTAACCTGTTTGGTACCGGCTTGGGTACCGTCAGTTACCCACAGCGTGCGGCCGTCTTGCTTATGCTGAACGATCATAAATACGAGACCGGAAGACTTGTAAAATTGCAATGCCTGAAAATCCTGATTGAGCATCACCGTCCCGCCGTCAGTGCCGTCGCTTACCCACAATGATTTTGTAGTAGAGAAAATATACTTGCCGTTAAAATCGACACCGGTAGTAATGAATTCATTGACGGGTAGTTTAAGCGCTTTTACGAGTTGGATGTTGTGCTGGGCATTAACTAAAAGAGTGCTGAAAAATAGCAGGCTAAAAAGGTAGGTACGTATCATAGGATTGGTTTTAACCAAAAGTACTATCCGTATATCGTGGTTTATAATATTGCATGTCCTTTTTATGTCAAATAATTTAATGCAAGAAAGTTCATAAAGCTATGCCGATAACAATAAAGTCCGCAAGCTGCGGACTTTATTGTTATCGATTTTGGTTAAATGATGTAGTGACTTATACTATGCTACCTGCTCACTGTAAGCAACAGTTTGCATGGTCTCCTTCAATCTATTAAGTATCTCATTAGTCACAGCATCCCGGGAGCTCATGTCGAGGAAGTTATTTACACGCTCCATCCAGCTTCTGTCTGCAGCTCCGTCGAAAAGTATCGCTTCTGTTGCAGCAACAAATTCGGCTGCGCTGTTGGCCTTCATTACTAGGTTTTCTTTTTCATACTGCGCAGCTATAGCCTTTACAGGTGTAGCAATTACAGGCAACCCCGCTGCCAGGCATTCTGCTGTCTTGAAGGAAAGTCCCGATGTCATATGGCTCTTCTCCTGAATCGGCATGATAGCCGCAGTCCAGCCGGTAAGGTAAGATGGCAGATCTGCATAAGGCTTATTACCGAGGTAATGAATGTTAGCTCGTTGAGGTAGCTGTGCTGCATTCATTTTTGCCGTAGGGCCTACCAATACGATATGCCAGTCAGGTCTCGTGTCTGCTATATCTGCTAGTAGTTGCGTATCCAGCCGATCGTCTACAATGCCCATGTACCCAAGTCTGGGATACGGTATATGCTCCTGCTCTTCGGCCTCGCTTACTTTACCCCTTGCACAGTCAAAATGAGCACGGTCGATGGTAGCGGGTAGCAGATGTACGTTGTTGTTTCTGTCCTTCTTATTCCAATACTGTGTATGGCTGGAAGTAAATACAAGATCAGCTCTGTCAAGTAACTGCTGTTCCAGGTCGTGGAGCTTTTCAGCAGGCAGCTTTAAAGACCAAATATCTTCTAGGCAGTCATAAACAATTACCGATGGGCAGTAATGTTTGCTATAAGCAAATGCAACCGGTGTAGCATACCAGAAGGTATAGTCGGCAAAGTTGCAATCGCGCATAAACTGATCGAGCAGTGCCCTTTGCAGGGTTTGACATTTTTCTTCGCTGATACCGCCCGGCAAGTGTGGCGTGAATACATGGATATGCTCTGCTACAACAGTATGCGATAGGTATGCTTCCGTAGCATCGTACACTGGTTCTTCGATAAAATGGACCATGCTGTATTGCGACAGCCTGCGCATAATTTGTTGAGGGCGCTGGTCCTTTTGGTTCCAGCGTATGGGCGAGAAGCAAATAATATTAGATGGCAGAAAAGTTCCGTCCTCAGTCCGTCCTTCCAGTGTATTAAACATAGCTAATGAGTAAAAAACGATTAGCAATTAATAAAGCCGTGCCAGCTGCCGAATGCAGAGTATTAACTGCAATGAATCCGTATACACTGTAAATCAATGTGGATTGACCACAATTTAATTGTCGGTAACCAAAACATGTTGTAACTTGACTGTCCGCTCTTTTCAATAAACAAGTTTTGTTGTTGCGCAAGTTTTAGATACTCAGGAAAATAAATATAACTTCTGATAAATATTATATCTCGTTCAAAAACAATTCTTTAACGATTGATTTTATGATGTCTTTTAGCCGTGATCTGTTTCAAACCATCAACAGTACATTACAGCAAATTGCAGAGGCATTGCATTTGGCGGTGCCGGCAGTGAGTCAAAAACGTATGATTCCGCGCTGGCGCAACCTGGGTACAGCAATTACGCCTTACCACTATATGCAACCTGCACTGATGCCTGTAAGGCAACAGCAACGTACCAAAGCTTAAATTTCAGCAGAGAGAAGAAATTGAAAAAGCCGTCCCAATCGATTCGGGACGGCTTTTCTGTTATAGCTAATGTCATTAGTTGGCCAGGCTACGGAAATCGACCGGTACCAGCTTACTTACGCCGGGTTCCTGCATGGTCACACCATATATCACATCTACAGAAGCCATCGTTTGCTTGTTGTGCGTTACGATGATAAACTGTGAGTTGTCGCTGAACTGGCGTATCATCTGCGTAAACTTGCCTACGTTGGCATCATCCAGCGGTGCATCCACCTCATCGAGGATACAGAATGGTGCAGGCTTGATCAGATAAATGGCAAACAGAAAGGCAGTTGAAGTCAGCGTCTTCTCACCACCTGATAACTGCGTCAACGTACTTGGTTTTTTGCCCTTTGGCTGTGCATATATCTCTATGCCGCTTTCTGCTACGTTATCAGGGTCGGTGAGGCGCAGGTCGCATTTATCTTCTGCTGTGAATAGCGCCTTAAATACCTGTACGAAATTCTCTGCAACCTTATCGAATGTCTCTTTGAATTTGCTATTAGCTGTCAGTTCCACTTCTTCAATCGTAGCCAGCAGCGATTCCTTGGCGTTTACCAGGTCAGTTTTCTGCTCTACTATGAAGTCGTAACGGGCTTTCATTTCTGTATAAGCTTCTATGGCCGTAGGATTCACTTCGCCCATATTCTCCAGGCGCTTCTTCATGCGCTCGGCTTCGGCATTCAGCTCGTCAACGGTAAGCTCGCCTGTACGTGCCTGGTCCAGTATCTCGTCGAGATTCACCTTAAACTCCACACTCAGGCGTTCCTTCATACCAGCCAGCTTCAGCTTCATTTCATTCAGCTTGTCTTTGATGCTGTTCAGTATCGTTTCTGCTTGTTCCTTCTCGCGGCGCTTTTGGTTCAATTGTCCCTCTTGTGCCGATACTGCATTACGCGTTTCGTAGTACAGGCGGTCCTTCTCGCTAAGCGCGCGCTCTTTGGTTTCTTTGCGTGTCAGTAAGTCGTACAGCTCATTATCACCCGCGTGCAGCTGTGTCTCCGTATCGCCCAGTTGAGCAGCTATTTGCGATAGCTGATCGCTATTGCTGGCTATCTGGCGTTTCAGGTCATTCAGTTGGTTGCTGCGGAAGCTTAGTTCCTGCTTCAGCCCTTCCAGTTTGCTTTGCTGGCGGGTGTACTGGAGGTTCTGGTTATTGTATTGCTGCGTAGCCATATTGAATTCCTGTTCTACTGCCTGGAATTCGCTTTCGGCACGTTTGATATTCTCTTGTAATGCCTGTAATTGATCATTGATCTCCTCCAGCTCCGCACGCGTATCGCCAATGCTTTCGTGCGTGTCTTCGAGCTGGCCTTGCAGGTCTTGCAGGCGTTGTTCGCCTGTCTGGTTCAGGTGCTCGAAGTTCTCTATACGGTTGCCCAGGTTTACGATCTGGTTTTGCAGGCGGTTTATCTCCTGGCGCGACTGTTCTATGGCCTTGTCATTCAGCTCTTGGTTGAAGCCGGTGATGAGCGTTTGCGTATCGCCTATGTATTGCTTCAGCTTTGCCGTAGTAGCGGTCAGGTCTTCGATTTCCTTGGCAAGACGCTCCAGGTTCTTCGCACGGCCTATCTTATTACCTTCAAATAACCCGATAGATCCACCGCCAAGCGTATACTTACCGCGCACCATCTTACCGCTCTTCTCTACGATCACGTTGCCGTTCATCTGCGGCTGGCTGGTAAGTGCCTCTGTATTTTCGGCGATGTATACATGGCCCAGCAGGTGTTGTGCCAGCGGCATATACTGCTCATCTACCGATACTACGCTTAGTGCCGGTATCAGTCCGTTAGCTGCCTCGTGTTGCTCGGCATTGTATTGGCCAAATTGGTTGAGCACAAAGAAATTAGCCTTACCTTTTTTATTAGCATCCAGCAGGTGCACTGCCTGCGCAGCTTCACCTACATTATCTACTATATAATAGTTCAGGTAGTTGTCCAGCAGGTTTTCCAGCGCCGTGCGGTATTCGTTTTGTACCACAAATACATCCGATAGTAGCGGCGCATTGCTGTTCCATTCCTTATTCTTCTTCAGGAACTTGATGCTATCCGGGTAACCTTCCAGGCTTTCCACCAGCGATTTCAGCAGGTCGTGTTCATTGCGGCGCGAATCCAGCTTTCTGTTTTCGTCAACCAGTTGTGCGCGGAGCGATTCCAGCTGCTCCTGGCTTTGCAGTATTTTACTCTTTACTTCTTCGTGGCGGGTAACGAGTGTTTGCAGTTCATCCTGTTTATCTTGCAGGTTGCCCTCTGCATCCTGGCGTTCATTGCTTAGTTGCGCTATCTGCGAACTGCGCTGTGCTTTCTCGTCCTGTATCTGCTGTATGCTCCGTTGCAGGTTCATTACCGATGTATCGGCAATAGCAACCTTCTTCTCTGCATCGAACTGTCCTCTTTGTTTGCCCTGGTATTCGCTGCGTAGTTGCTCCAGTACTTTCTTTTTATCGTCGAAAGCCTCGCGTTTCTCATCTACCATTGAGCGCAGAGTCTCCAGTTGGTCGCGGATGTCTTGCAGGCCATCGTTCTCGTCTTCAATCTGCTTCTCTGCAAAGCCTATCGACTCTTCGAGGGTCTTCAGTTGTGTATCTGCACCGGCAAGGAACTCTGTAAGGTTTTTCTCGCGATCCTTCAAATGCTCCAGGCGTTGTGCCGCCAGGCGTTTATCGCTTTCAAGTTGGCGCACACGGTTCACCAGTTCATTGAACTGCTTTTGGAGGCCGTTCAACTCTTGCTCCTTTTCTATCAGCTTTACCTTGTCCTGCTCTATGGCTGCTTCGTCGCGCGCCACTACTGCTTCCAATTGTGTCTTGCGGTCTATCTCGCGGTCGTGGGTCTCGTTCAGTTCTTTATACTGGTCGTTAAAATGCTCCAGCGAAGCCTTGGCCAGTTCTATACTTACCTCTTTATATTCGGCCTTTATCTGGAAGTAGCGCTCGGCTTTCTTCGCCTGGTTTTCCAGTGTACGCAGGTTATTACCGATCTCGAACAACAGGTCTTCGATGCGCGAAAGGTCCTGCTCCGTGGCTTCCAGCTTTTGCTTGGCTTCTTTCTTACGTGTTTTGTAGATGGAGATGCCAGCTGCCTGCTCCAGCATGCGGCGGCGCGAGTTGTCCTTATCCTTAATGATGTCATCGACCATGCCCAGCTCAATGATGGCGTAAGAGTCGTTGCTCACGCCCGTGTCGAGGAAGAGGTTATGAATATCTTTCAGGCGGCAGGTAACATCATTCAGGCGGTACTCGCTTTCTCCGTTCTTGTAGAACTTACGTGTAATAGTAACGGTAGTGAACTCGGTGGGCAGCAGGTTGCGGGTATTCTCGAACGTGAGCGATACCTCGGCCATGCCCGACCCGGCGCGCGTGCGCGAACCATTGAAGATGAGATCCTCCAGGTTGTCCGAGCGGAGCGCCTTTATTTTATGTTCACCAATTACCCAGCGTATAGCATCCACGATGTTAGACTTACCGCAACCGTTAGGGCCCACGATACCCGTTATCGGGTTGTCCAATATCACGTGGGTCTTATCCGCAAAGGATTTGAACCCTTTAATTTCCAACGACTTTAATCGCAAAGCACAATAATTTTAGGAAAGGGCAAATTTACTGAATTCGCCTGTTTAACGTAAAGTTTTATACGACTACGAGGTAGCGTAGTATGTGTGTATGTTATATGTAAAATTATTCTACAGCCGACATAACTAACGGAACCTGATTCTTTTCAGTGTATTCTTTCAGCAGGCGGTTGATCTCGAGCAGTTTTGGCGACATATAATTGGCTGCTTCGAACATCTTATTTGCGGCTGCCATGCATTCTTCCTTGCTGGTGGCATTAGTAAAGGTGCTAAATGCGGATAGTGGCGCTATCATCTCTTTCTCATATTTTAAAAATTCCAGCTCTTTAGCTTTCAGTTCTTTACCGCCTACGTCTTCCATTTTTTCGAGCTCAGCAGTTTTTTTATCTATATAGCTCACCATGTCGCCGTAACTGCGGTTAACGCGTGAAAAATCTTTTGTTGCCGATGAATATCCCGCCGCTTCTGCGACTGCATAGTTCCGGGCCAGTAGGGTATCGTTAGTTTGAGCGATCGTTGTGCTGAAGGCTATCGCTTTAGGCTTTGTGTCTTCTTTACATGCTATTGTGGAGAGTAGTAATAAGGCGGCTGCGGTCAGACTAAGGTTATATTTCATATGTGTATAATATCGACTAAAGGTAATTGCAGTTATTGGCAAAGGCAAGTGGCGCTATACCCTTATCAGTGATAGAAATGCTATTGACTGGCTGATATGTTACCTTTGCATCGAATTTTTTAAGGAATATGGGTAAAGTAGCCATCAACCTGATGACGGGCAGCCTGCAACAGGAGGAAACAATAGTAGGTATAGACCTTGGGACCACCAACAGCCTGATAGCAATAGTAAGGCAGGATACACAGCAACCGATAGCCCTGCGCGAGATCGACGGGCTTACGCTGGTGCCTTCTATCGTGCATTTCGACGAGATGGGTGGAGTAGCGGTGGGTAATATTGCCCGCGAGAGGTTATTAGTGGAGCCGCAACGCACTATATATTCGGCTAAAAGGCTAATGGGTAAGTCATATAAAGACGTAGGCAGCCATGCTGATTTCTTTGCGTATAAAGTAATAGACGACGATACCGATTCGCTGGTAAAAGTGCAGGTGGGCGATAAGTTCTACTCGCCTATCGAGCTTTCGTCGTATATACTAAAGGAACTGAAGCACCGCGCAGAGCATATATTGAAAACTCCCGTGAACAAGGCTGTCATTACTGTACCGGCATATTTTAATGACGCGCAAAGGCAGGCTACACGCGATGCAGGTAAGCTTGCGGGACTGGACGTGCTACGCATCGTAAACGAGCCAACAGCTGCTAGTCTGGCTTATGGGCTGGGCGTAAAACCGGATGAAGAAAAAACAATAGCCGTGTACGACTTGGGAGGCGGTACATTCGATGTATCTATACTGAAGATAACGAACGGCATATTCGAAGTATTATCGACCAATGGCGATACTTACCTGGGTGGCGATGACATGGACCGTGCGCTGGTACAGTACTGGCAGCAGCAACTGGGCATTAGCGCAGAGACACTACAACAGGATAAAATGCTGACGCAGCAGCTACGCGTAACTGCCGAAGAAGCCAAAAAACATTTGACCAATAATACGGCTTACAATGGCATTATTAACGGAGAGGCAGTTAGTATCACCAAAGAGCAGTTCAATCAGCTGATACAGCCGCTGGTAGACCGCACCATAGATAGCTGTCGTAACGCATTGCGCGACGCCGGCCTGCAAAAAGAGGCGATAGATGCAGTGGTGATGGTAGGTGGTTCTACACGTGTGCCGTTGGTGAAAGAAAGTGTACAGCAATTCTTTGGTAAGGAGTTGTTCGACCAGCTGAACCCCGACGAGGTGGTAGCTCTGGGCGCTGCTGTGCAGGCCGATATACTGGCCGGTAACAATACCGAAATGCTGTTGCTGGATGTAACACCCCTTAGCCTGGGCATTGAAACTATGGGCGGGCTGATGGATGTACTAATACCAAGAAACTCTAAAATACCTAACAAAGCAGGCCGCCAATACACCACGCAAAAAGACGGGCAGAGTGGCATGCGCATATCGGTATACCAGGGCGAAAGAGACCTGGTACAGGACAACCGCAAACTGGCAGAGCTGAACCTCACAGGTATACCTGCGATGCCCGCAGGGCTGCCTAAGGTCGAGGTGACCTTCCTGATAGATGCCGATGGCATACTGAAAGTAAGCGCTACGGAGCTGCGTAGCGGTGTGGCACAGAGCATAGATGTAAAACCTCAGTACGGCCTCACCGACGAGCAGGTAGAACAAATGCTGCTGGACTCCTTGACTAATGCAAAAAGCGACATTCAGACCCGTGCGCTGGTAGAAGCAAGTACAGAGGCAGAGCAAATGCTGGATACAACCGCAAAGTTCATCACAAAGCATAAAAGCTACCTGGCTGAAGATGAAATAGTGCTTACTACCAGCTATATGGATAAGCTGAGGGAGGCCATTGCTGCAAAAGACAAAGACCGCATACACAAAGCAACCGAAGAGCTGAACGATATATCGCGCCCTTTTGCCGAGCGGGTAATGGATGCCGCACTGAAGGATGCTATGAAAGGAAAGAAGATACTATAAAATGAAAAGAACCGGCTTTAAAGCCGGTTCTTTCGCTAATATATGGTTTTTGATTCTAGTTGATTCTTTTGTAAGAATATTCGCCGGTGATCACGCGTGCTGAGTCGTCTTTGTAAACGTCTTTAGTTTTCCAAATATTATCAGTGAGGTCAACTACATCCAGTGTATCCTTATCGTTCCATTTAGGACTCGAAAAGATGATCTTTGTATCATTAGCAATAAACTCCCAATTGGTGGTTTCACTTTTATCACCTGTATCGCATTGTGTAGGGCCGAGGTCGAATGTCACCTTTCCGTCTGCCGTAAACATGATAAAATCATCCTTTTCACAAGGCACCATATCCGCAAAAAGGTCTCTGTTTTTGCTCTGACCTTTATCCATCCAGCTTTCTTTGGCTGAGGTCATCTGCCATTTGGCACCTACGAGCATATCCTTCTTGCTCTTGGTAGGGGTTACTGTTACGCTTTGATCTTCTTTACCATCCTTGTCATCTTTGCTGCATGCAGCAAACAGAGTAAGTGCGGCACAGGCGGCCAGAGTGGGCTTTGAAAAGTTTCGCATAAAAATTTTGAGTGAGGTGCAAAGGTAATTTAAATATTCGTTCTATTTGAAATTACCCTAATCTATATTAGGGTACGTTCTTTAGGGTTAGCTGCGTATGGATTGTTTCGTTACGCATACTATCTACTTCTATCGTTCCGAACCTGAAAATAGCCGCTGACACCTCCTGTATGTCATATATGATGGGGTCACCGTCGCTTGTTATTTCCATCTTGCTTTCTCCCGGCAACAGCTTCCATTGGATGTTTATTTCATCTTGCTCATCCTGCTCGCAGGCCATAGCACCTTTTGAAAGGGTCAGCTGTCCGGTGGGTCTGAATAATATACGATCGTCTTTTTCGCACTCCTCCATATCGGTAATGAACGTTTCACTAGAATCGACAACAGAGTCTTTTATTCGGGTCACATATTTTTCGGAAAACATCTGCCATCTACCTTCAGTAATCAGCGCTACTCTTGTTTTGGTTACTATGGGTGTTACTTGCGTATTGTCTTCGCCGCCATCGTCGGGCTTAATGCAAGCCGTTAAAGAAAGGAGCATAGCTAGCGCCGTTAGTTTGATAGAAAATTTCATAGGTCTTTAGTTTAGGTAGCAGATTGTATAGAATACGAATATAGCATAGAAATTTGCCGCCAAACTCATTTGGCACTAAAACTGCCATAAATAACATTAAACCATTATTTTGCACCAAACTTCGTAAACAATGAAAAAGTTACTATTTACACTGGTAGCGTTGCCCCTCTCTATGAGCGTAATGGCGCAGAAGCTCGATCTGGGTATCGGCGGCGGCTACGCAAAGAATGCTAAACCTTCATTTGCCACATCTAAAGACAAAGCAGCATCGTCACCTATATTATATGCACAGGCAAGCCTGAAGCTTATCGGGTTCCAGGTAGGTCTAAGAGGCGAGTACACTAAGTTCATGTTCAAGGGAGACAAAGGTGCTTATACCGGCACACCGGCTACCGGCCAGTATGTAGATGTAATGTTTGGTGAGCGTGTAATGAATATCAGGGCTTTCGTGAATAAGACTTTTGCTATACCTAAAGTAGAACCATATGTTGGTATCAATGCCGGATATAGCAGCGCTGGTAGCGAAGCAGGAAAGATCAGCAATGACAAATATGGCCTGGGCGACCTGTCAGGCTTTACTGCCGGTGGCCAGGTTGGCTTAACGGTATTCATAATGGGCAAATGGGGATTGAACGGACAGCTTGGCTTTGACTACTATCGTCTGAACAATGCATCTGCAACCAGCTCTTCAGGACATCTGTTGTCGCCCAACGTTACATTAGGTTTACGTTACCGCGTACTGTAATTACCAATAACATCATTCTACAAATGGCTGCCCGCAAAGCAGCCATTTTTTATGTCTATTGTTAGAATCGATATGGCGATTGTCACAACAATTTCACGATATGCCCCATTTAGGGTGATAAGTCATATGTTTTAGTAAATTACAACTTAATATTAAAATCTTAATTCCGCAATAATGAAGCATTTGCTACTTGCGCTTGGGTTTGCAGCATTTACATTGCCTGCAGCCTATGCACAGTTACAAGATCACAGCCACAGCAATGAGTATTCTGTTTTTAGTGGTTACAGCCACATGGCAGAAAACAAAAAGGGCGCTGCAATATCTAAAGAACGCATTGTCCGGAACTTCCCGGGATGGGTAGGCCGGTACGACCGCATTAGCGGCGGCGCCATCAACATCTACGGTAAGGGTATGCAGCTTGCAGGTGCCACACCCGCTGAAAAAGCAGCTAACGGCATGAGTCAAAAGCTGAGCGATCTTGGGGTAAACGCTACAGAGTGGGTAGTAACCCGCGATGCGGCTACTTCATTTGCTTCCTTTATTGATTACAAACAAGTATTGAGAGGGCACGAGGTGTTCCTGTCCAGGATAGGCTTCCGTTTTGCAAATAACGGTCTGCTAACAAGTATTAAACTGAATAACTACGGCAGCAAAACGTCAGCAAGCGCGCCATCAATAAGTGCAGCCGCTGCCACTGATGCTACCGCACTCACGCAAGGATTAACAGAAGTGAGTATTACTTCTCGCAAACTGATGGAAGACTGGGTTTGGTTCCCGGTGCCTTCGGGTGCACGGTATATACTGCACCCTGCATACGAGGTACGTATGGAGGGTAAAGACCTGCATAGCGGCAAGCCGGTTAGCTTTACTTGCTTTATTGATGGTACAGATGGTAAGCTGCTATATCGCAGCGATGCTGTACAGGACGTAGTGGATGTAACTGTGCTGGGTGAGGTGAAGAAAGCCACCATCCTGAGCCCGGTAACGCAAGAGCCGCTGAGTAGCCTGCAAATGCTGATAGGTAGTAACAGCTACATTACCGACGATAACGGTGATGCCGTTACTAATGTTACAGGACCGTCCACTGCCAATATTACACTGCAAGGCCCCTGGTCGGTGGTTACTGATGCACCAACCGGCAACAATGTTCCATCGGCTAGCATACCGCTGACCGAAGGCAGTAATACAATTGTGCTACCGCAGGGTAATATGAATAGCCGCCATATTAATGCGTTCTATCACTCCAATAAGGTACATGATTTTCAGAAAAGATTTTTTGCCTTCGATCCTCTTACCGAAACCGTTATGGATCGTTTGTTCTCGGTGAGAGTAGATGTGTCCGGTGGTTCGTGTAATGCCTTTTATAGCGGTGGTACGCTCAATTTCTACCCCGCAGGTAATGGCTGCCCTTCGTTTGCCGAGATAAGCGACATTATCTATCATGAATACGGGCACGGTATCAATGACTATATATATCGTACAATAAAAGGTAGTACAGGCAGAGGGATGATCAACGGAGGCCTGAATGAAGGCCATGCAGACGTATGGGCATTTTCTATTAATAATGATGCGATAGTAGGCGAGAACTCAATGGGCTCAGGCACTAATATCCGTCGCTACGACCAAAACATTAAGGTATATCCCAGAGATATTGTTGATGAAGTACACGCAGATGGCGAGATCATAGCAGGTGCGTGGTACGATCTGGCAATAAACCTGAATGACTTTGAGAAAATGACCGAGATTTTTGCCAAGTCTTACTCTTCGGCTTCAGACGGTGCTAATGGTACCGAAGGCGATGTGTACTTTGATGTGCTGCTGGCTGCTGTTGAGGCAGACGATACAGACGGCGACTTCACAAACGGTACACCGAACCTGGTAGCTATACTTAGAGCATTTGCCAGACATGGTATCTACCTGATGAACGACGCAAAACTGACGCATACAGAGCTGGCACATCAGCCTTTGAATAAGGCGGTAGCTGTAAATGCTACACTGGATATACCTTTCCCAACACTCTTCGGCGGACTGAAACTGTTCTATCGCGATCGCAAGTCGGCCAGCTGGGATACTGTTAGCATGGTAAGAGGTAGCGGCAACTCGTTCAGCGGACAAATTCCGGCAACGGCATCACCGGCCGTAATAGAATATTATTTTGCCCTTTACGATACGTCAGGCATGCCTACTGTCCGTTGGCCATACGCTTTCGACCAGGATCCGGCTCTTGCGCAGGATGTTACCATACCTTACCAATATGGTGTCGGCATCACACAAAGGCTTTATACAGGCTTTGAACAGAATGATCCGAACTGGATATTAGGCGAAGCAGGTGACAATGCTACTTCGGGCCAATGGATAATTGCAAAACCGGTAGGCACTACTGTTAGTTCTGCTTCAGGATCTATCCAGGTACAGCCGGGAACGGATTATTCGGGTAATGGGCGCTGCCTGGTAACAGGTAACGGCTCGAGCCTTCCCACCTCAGCTGATGTAGATGGAGGTATTACTACTGCTACATCACCCAATTTCGATTTGTCGGGTATGACTTACCCAGTAGTAGAATTTTACCGCTGGTATACTAACAACACGGGTGACAACCCGAACAATGACTACTGGCAGGCACAGCTTCGCAGCACTGCAAGCTCACTGTGGCGCAATGTAGACTATACTATGGCGTCAGACGCAAGCTGGAGACGCAAGCTGATAGCTGTGAAAGATCTCTATCCCGGACAGGTAACTATACAGGTGCGCTTTATAGCTGCCGACAGAACAACAACGGGTACGGGCAGTGGCCAGAGCACGGTGGAAGCGGCGGTAGATGATTTTGCTATTTACGACCTCGGCGCGGTAGGTGTAGGTACTTCACCGGACATGCTGAAGGCACAAATATTCCCGAACCCTGCTGACCAGATGGTAAATATTACACTACCTCAGGGTGCAAGCGGAAAGGCAGGTATATACGACCTGACCGGTAAAGCTATCACTGAAGTAACTGTAAGTGCTGACAGCAGCAATTACCAGATCAGCACGAAGAGCATTGCAGCCGGAACTTACCTTGTAGTGGTGCAAACGAATGCACTGGTACAAACTCAAAAGGTAGTTGTAGCGCATTAATCATTTGCCTCCAAATGAATATTAAAACAGCCCTGCATTGCAGGGCTGTTTTTGTTTGTATTGATTCTGTTTGGGTTTACTTTATCGAAGTTATCCACCAGGTATTGCCATGCGGGTCTTTTACACCGCAGGTGCGGCCGTAGTCTTTGTCTTCCACGGGCATTATACTGCTGGCACCGGCGTTCAGTGCTTTCTGATAGACGGCATCCGTATCATCAACGTATATAAACATGCCTCCGGGTTGTGCGGGCCAGTCGCTGGTGCTGTCGGCAAACATGATGGTGCTGCCGCCTATGGCTACCTCGGCGTGCCTTATAGTGTTCTTATCAGCCATGGTCAGGTGTTGTTCCGTTGCGCCGAATACACCTTTGGTAAACGACAAGAATCTTTTTGCATCAGGAATGATGAGATAAGTCATTACAGCCTGGTGCCCATCGGGCAATTTTGTCTTTTGCATAGTTAGTGGTTTGATGATTAAAGATAGAGATTGCATGAGGCATATCCGTACTAACACTTAGTATAATTACCAAAGTGCAGGTATATAATGAGGGTTGCATCTGTTGTTTGTTTGCATTGACAAAAAATGCAATACCGTATGAAAAAGATCACACAGTTTTTACTTACATCCGCACTTACTACAGGAAGCCTCACTGCGCTCTATACCGACTCAAAGGCACAAGCCGGCAATAACCTGAACCTAGGCATCGGGCTTGGGTCTACCTTTATGGCAGCAGGTGTAGATGCCGGGCTGCCGCCGCTAAGCATCAGCTATGAGCATGCCTTTGGCGAAAAAATAAGCGGAGGCGGATTTTTAGGTTATGCAGGTGCATCCACCAAAGCAGCTAGCATTGGTGGCACCTGGGAGTGGAAATATCATTACATAATGGTTGGCGCAAGGGCGTCCTATCATTTCAACTTTAAGGTACCTAAGCTGGATCCTTATGTTGGATTAATGGCAGGCTACAATATTGCTTCTGTTTCTACCGAAAAGCCAAGTGGATATGCAGGCCCTGACATAGCTGGTGCAAAAGCCGGTGGTGCGGTGATAGGCGGATATGCAGGTGCTCGGTACATGCTGGGTAGCAAAGTAGGTGCATTTGCCGAGTTGGGATATGGCATCGCCTACCTGACGCTGGGCGTTACTTTCAAAATGTAAGATGTGTAAATAGTCGTGTTTAGGGCAAGGCCCTGGCCATTCATGGTCAGGGCATTTCACGTTTTATGGTTGCCGGTCATCTACACCGGGAACAATGATCTTATCAGTGCTGAACTCAGCCCGGTATATTTTGATCATCAGCAGAAAATAGGCTATAAACAACGGGCCGAAAATGAGCCCGATAAATCCGAACAGCTGTAGGCCGACGATAACACCGAATACTGTAATGAGTGGATGTACATCGCCCAGCTTGCGCATAATGGTGAAGCGCAACACATTGTCGATATTAGAGATGATAATAGCGCTGAACAGTAGCAGCCCGATCGCATTGCCCGATTCGCCAATGGCAAACAGGTAAATGACCATCGGTATCCATACGATCATGGTGCCGATCACCGGCAGCAACGAGCATATACCGGTTATCATGCCCCACATTACAAATCCATCTACCCCGAATATCCAATAGCCAATAATAGCAATGATGCCCTGGCAAACGGCCAGTAGCGGTATGCCAATGGCATTCGATACAATAAGCGATTGGGTCTCGCGCCAGATAGATTCCTTACTAGCAGCTTTTAAGGGTAGCAGTTCTATCACCTTCCGCTCCATATCTCGGCCGCCCTTCAGCATAAAGTAAACGACAAAGAAGGCAGTGGCGAGGTTGGCAAGTATAGCGCCTGTTGTACCAAATATACCCGGCACATAGCCAATGCCTCTACGCACTACCTGTTCTACCTGTGCGCTGTTGATCTTTGCCTGTGGAAATTTTCGTTGTACCTCTGCAGCTACTACCTGTGCCTTATGCATTATTTCGGTATAGTTGCTGGCCAGGTAGCTTACCTTGGGTATGAGCACTTGTACTACTACCCATATAGGCAGCGCAAGTATAATCAATGCTAATAATATAAGAATAGTAGCCGCAAGCGACGGCTTTACCTTCCGCTCGGTAACGAGCCTGAAGTAAGTCTTGCGCATAAGTATATACATAGTAATGGCCAGCAGGAAGCCGGGCACAAAGTAATAGAGCTGCCATACCAGCACTACGCCAAGCAGTACCACTACCAGGAATAGCGTTATGCGTTTAAGACTGAATTCGTTCATATTTGATGTAAGGACTATTGCCCCAATGATGTTATAAAACTATACCATTTAAGAATAATCTGTCCAAATTGTCGGTTTGAGATATGTGATTAATGTTAAGCGTGCTTATTTGTGCGACGTATAAGCAACCACTAGAAAATTAAATTCCTGTTCTTGTAAATGCTTTTCCCGTTTTTGAAGACGGCGCTACTTGCCTGCTGATACTTTTGCGACGCAAATAATCACACTCAATGAAGCACATCTTCACAATCTTATTTATAGCATGCACGGCAATGTGTTATGCGCAAACAGGCAGGCTACAAGGTACCGTTCGCACTTCCGACGGCGTTCCCGCAGAATTTATCAACGTAGTACTTAAAGGCACATCAAAAGGTGCCATCACCGATAAGACAGGTAGCTATACTATAAAAGAAGTACAGCCGGGGACTTATACTGTATTATTCTCATTTGTGGGTATGGCAACCCAAGAGGGTAATGTAGAGGTGCAGGCAGGCGAAACTGCTACGCTTAACTTCTCCATCAGCCAAAACTCGAAAGAACTTCAGGAAGTAGTTGTCTCTGCTAATACAAGAAAATATACGGATAACACGCCTTCTCAGAGCCTGCGCCTCAATACATCGCTACTTGAGGTGCCGCAGAACATCCAGATCGTGAACAACGACATGCTGAAAGACCAGCAGGTGATCAGCATGAGCGACGGGCTGATACGCAATGTAAGCGGCCTTGTAAGGTCAGAGCACTGGGCCGACATGTATACTAATGTAACTGCGCGCGGTTCGCAGATACAGGCATTCCGTAATGGCTTTAATGTAGCCAACTCGTTTTGGGGCCCGCTGACCGAAGACATGAGCTTCGTAGAGACCATCGAGTTCGTAAAAGGGCCGGCTGGCTTTATGCTGTCGAGCGGAGACCCTGCAGGCTTGTATAATGTGGTTACGAAGAAACCAACAGGCCAAACAAAACGCGAAGTATCGCTTACCGCAGGTAGCTACAACCTGTTCCGCGGTGCGGTAGACCTGGATGGAAAGATCACGAAGAATGGCAAATTGCTGTATCGTTTTAACGCCGCTGCGCAAAAGAAAGAAACACACAGGCCTAATGAATATAATGACCGTTACACAATTGCGCCGGTTGTTTCTTACCAGTTTACCGATAAAACGAAGCTGACACTGGAGTATACGTACCAGCGTGCTAACATGAGCAACGTAGGTTCTTATTACATATTCTCGCCTGATGGTTTTGCTACACAGCCAGTTGATTTTACACTGCTGCCGTCTGGTTTGCCGGGTACTAAAATGAATGACCACAGTGCATATGTAACACTGCAACATAAACTGAACAACAACTGGTCGGTGACAGCACAGGGCGCACACTTCATCTTCAACCAGAAAGGCTACTCTAGCTGGCCTACAAAGGTAAATGCGGATGGTACTATGATACGCAATATTGGTATATGGGATGCCAGTAGCAAAATGACTATGGGGCAGCTTTTTGTAAATGGTAAGGTAACTACCGGCCCCGTTACACATAAGATATTGGCAGGCTTAGATGCCGCTAACAAAGAGTACATGGCCGATTGGTCACAGTCATTCGACCTGGACTCTGCTGCTACCCCGTTCGATCCGAAGAATCCTAACCTGGTATCGCCTAATACAGGCGAGCAGAACGTGGATCGCGTAACACCACTTGCTGATCGCGCTAAGTTTGGTAACGTGGATATGTACTACTACTCCGCTTATGTGCAGGACGAATTGGGCTTCTTCAAAGACCGCGTAAGGCTTACACTGGCCGGCCGTTTCACCTACCTCGAGCAATCAAGATATGGCGGCGCTGCCGATAGTGCATATCATTTCACTCCACGTGCAGGCTTAAGCGTTTCGCTGGATAATCACAGCACCGTGTATGCGCTGTACGACCAGGCATTCACTCCGCAATCGGGTATGTTGTCTAATGGTGGTAAAGTAAAACCTATTACCGGCAATAACATGGAAATAGGCGTGAAGAGAGACTGGTTTGGCGGAAAGTGGAATACAACCATCGCTGCTTATCGCATTGTAAAGAATAACGAGTTGACCGCCGACCCGGCAGCTGCACCTACGGCAGGCCTAAGCGTAGAGCTGGGCCAGAAGCTGGCGCAGGGTGTGGAGTTCGACCTGAAAGGAAATATCGTAAAGGGTCTTAGCCTGATCGCCAACTATGCCTTTACGGAGTCTAAAGTATCAAAGGTGACCCCAGGCGTTACTGCCTTTAAGGTAGGTGATGTAGTTCCATTCTTTGCAAAACATACTGTGAACACATGGCTTACTTATGAGCTGCAAAGAGGTAAGCTGAAAGGTGCTGGCGTATCGGCTGGTACTACTTGGCTGGGCGACCGTGCTACGTATTGGGAAGCATCTCCGGACCCATCGAAACAACTGGAGAACTACTTTAAAGTAGATGCAGGTCTGTTCTGGGAAAACAGGAAGTTCAGGGTGAATGCAAACGTATTCAACGTACTGAATAAATACCTGTACAGCGGATCTTACTACTCATACCTCAACGCATACAACTGGCAAACGGAAGCGCCACGCAACTACCGCCTCACCGTAGCATACAAATTCTAAATGACGCTAAGGAAATTAATTGGAAAGATGCATCTCTGGCTCGGACTCTCGTCTGGGCTGGTGGTGTTTATAATAGCCATCACGGGCTGTTTCTATGCCTTCCAGGACGAGATCAAGAATCTGACACAGCCATACCGCTTTGTTGAGCGGCAGGACCGGCCATTCCTGCCACCATCAGAACTGAAGCAGGTAGCAGAACAGGCGGTACCGGGTAGGCTGGTACATGCCATTATGTACCAGGGGCAGGAGCACGCTGCCAAGGTGATTTTTTACAGCGAGGCAGACAACTATTATCTGTTTGCCTACACCAATCCTTACACCGGCAACCTGCTGAAGGTGACTGACGAGTTCAATGATTTCTTCCGCTTCGTGCTCGATGGTCATTTTTACTTGTGGCTGCCGCACGAAGTAGGGCAGAAGGTAGTGGCTTGTGCTACACTGGTATTTTTTGTAATGATACTCTCGGGCTTATTCCTTTGGTGGCCGCGCAATAAGGCAGGGCGTAAACAACGCTTCTCTGTAAAGTGGGATGCCCGCTGGCGCCGCAAGAACTATGACCTGCACAATGTACTCGGTTTTTATGTGCTCATCCTGGCGATGGTATTTGCTATTACGGGTTTGGTATGGGGCTTTGAATGGTTCAGCAAGACCTATTATACCGTGATATCGGGTGGAGATACGATGTTGCCTTATGCAACACCGGCATCCGTAGCTGCCACTAGTAGCAATGAGGATAGCCCCGCGATAGATCTTGTATGGCACAAGCTAAAGAACGACGTACCTGCAAATGGCTCCATTGAAGTGCATACACCCGAGACTGATAGCTCTGCCATAGCCGTCAATATCAACTCCGACCCTGCTACTTACTGGAAGACTGACTATCGTTATTTTGATCAGTATACATTGGAAGAAAAGTCAGTAAACCATATCTGGGGGCGATACAAAGAAACCAATGCCAGCCAGAAGCTGATGCGTATGAACTACGACATACACACAGGCGCAGCGCTTGGCATGCCCGGTAAGATACTGGCATTCTGCGCAAGCCTTATAATCGCGTCACTGCCGGTTACCGGTACTGTCATTTGGTGGGGCCGGAGGAAGAAGGCGAAGTAACGCTGTAGCAGAGTTTTATTACCTTCGTCGCTTATAGAGCAGGTTTTATGAAACTGGAAGAAAGACTGATATCCCGCAGCGAAAATAAATGTGAACTATGTGCCTCGGCAGGTAAGCTCAATATATACGAAGTGCCGCCGCAATCAGGTGGCTATGAAGAGAACACGATACTGATATGCAACAAATGCCTGGCGCAGATAGACAAGAAAGAAGAGTTTGACGCAGGGCACTGGAATGCATTGACTACAACCATGTGGAGCGAAGTGCCGGGAATACAGGTAGTAACCTGGCGTATGCTCAACCGGTTGAAAAACGAGGCTTGGGCCGCTGATGCACTGGATATGATGTACCTCGACGATGAGCGCCTTGCTTGGGCAAAAGCCACCGGGGATCATGAAAACGATACAGCCGTCAATCTGCACAAGGATGCTAACGGAGCGCAGCTGCACGAGGGTGACACCGTAGTACTCACAAAATCGCTGGATGTAAAAGGCAGCACAGTAAACGCCAGGATGGGCACCGTAGTAAGGAACATCCATCTGGTAAAAGACAATACAGAACAGATAGAGGGCCGTATAGAAGGACAGATGATCGTGATACTGACGAAGTATGTGAGGAGGCAGGCATAAGGGGAGCACGACTATTGATTCGGCTCACTTCTTCATCTTCACCGAGCTATCATAAAATTCGGGCTCCTTATTCCTTACCCATTTTATAAATTTAGCTATGTCTTCATGTTCTTGCAGCCTTTCTATGGTATGATAGTAGCGCTTTAGCTCCATCTCGGTAAAGACCGCATGTATCTTGTTATGACAGATTTTGTGCATCATAAGCGTAGGCGTATGTCGGCCTCCCTTGCTAATGGGTATCAGATGGTGCTTGTTGCTGGGTTCTGCCAGCGGGCGGCCGCATAGCGGGCATTTGTCTGTTTGATTGTCCTGCATCGGCTTACCTGCTCAGAAAAGCCATACCTTTAGCAAGGCTGAATAAAATTGGCGCATATACACTCAAAGTTATTTTTTTAACCGCAGACGCTGAATATTCCGAAAATTATATAGTATATTAATGCCCGAAACCAGAAGTGCGCATCAGGGCACATATATGCATTTGAAAAACAATAAGATAATGAAACAAATATTTGCTGCTTCTTTCCTGCTAATAGCCTTGACGGCGTGTGAAAAAACAAAAGAGACAGATGTACGTTGCTGGAGATGCGGGCGCGAAACCTTTACCGATAATAACGGCGTTATTACCAAAGGTTCAGATTCGTCGGATGTATGCGGGCTGAATGAAGAGCAGGTAAGGGCACACGAAAAGCGCAATACCGGCTTTACCCTGCTGAAAGTTACCTATGGCGATATGAGGTGTACAGCTAAGGATTCTATCTAAAAACAATCAATTTTTTATACGGGACGGAAGCGCTTCGATAGGAAGCGCTTCCGTTTTTTTATGCGCACGGCGCTACGGATATTTGCATAGTAAACCGCGAGGAAAGGACAGCAGCATGTACGGACAGAAGAATATACACAGGGCATTAAAACACTACTTTGGTTACGATGAGTTCCGGCTCAACCAGCAACAGATCATAGAGTCGGTGCTGAACGGGAACGATGTACTGGCAATAATGCCTACAGGTGGCGGTAAATCTATCTGTTACCAACTGCCTGCCTTGCTGCACGATGGGCTTACCATCGTTATATCGCCGCTTATAGCCCTGATGAAAGACCAGGTAGATGGATTGCTGGCAAACGGTATAGATGCTGCCTACTTGAATTCAACAGTTGGAGTACACGAACAGCAGCAGATACTAAGTGATGCCAAAAGTGGAAAGCTAAAGTTGCTGTATATAGCGCCCGAGCGTTTGTTCAGCAACGATCAGCAGATGGTGCGGATGCTCAGCAACTTTCGGGTAGCACTGTTTGCCATCGATGAGGCGCACTGTATCTCACAGTGGGGCCACGATTTCCGTCCCGAGTACCTGCAGCTGTCTGCGCTCAAGCGGCATTTCCCCGATGTCCCTACCATAGCGCTTACCGCCAGTGCCGATGGCATCACACAAAAGGATATAGCCGAAAAGCTGGCCCTGCGTTCACCACGTATTTATTTGTCCAGCTTCAATAGGGCAAACATATCCTACTATGTACAGCCCAAGAAAAATGCACTGAATCAACTGGTGCAATATATTGGGCAGCATAAGAACGACAGCGGCATTATATATACACTATCGCGCAGCAGTACCGAGACGCTGGCTGCCAAACTGCGCGACCTGGGCTTCCCCGCTGCACACTACCATGCAGGCATGGTTACCGACGAGCGTAATCGCGTACAGGAATCCTTTAAGCGCGATGATACGCGCATCATAGTAGCTACCATAGCCTTCGGTATGGGCATAGATAAGCCCAACGTACGCTTTGTAATGCACTACGATGTGCCTAAGAACATGGAAGGCTACTACCAGGAGACGGGTAGGGCGGGCCGCGACGGCCTGCATAGCGATGCTATCCTCTACTATTCATCGGGCGACATAATGAAGCTGATGGGCTTTGTAGAGCTGGAGAACAATCCGCAGCAGAGCAGTGTACTGAAGAAGAAGCTTTACCAGATGAAGGAGTTTGCCGAGCGCGAGGGTTGCAGACGGCAATATATACTCAACTACTTTGGCGAAAACGCCCCAAGCCAGTGCGGCAGCTGCGACTTCTGCCTCAGCGACCTGGAACATCAAAATGCTACCCTCGAGGCGCAGAAGGCATTATCGGCAATAGCCCGCACAGGTGAGCGTTTCGGTATGGACTATCTTATAGATTTCCTGCGCGGTTCGCAGAGTATGAAGATACATGCACCACATAAAGAGTTGAAGACCTTTGGCATTGGTAAGGACCGTAGCAAAGAGGAGTGGCAGCAGATCTTCAGGCAGTTGCTGCAGCAGGGGCTCACCGAACAAGCCGAGGGGCAATACCCGGTACTCAGGCTGAACGACAAGAGCTGGAGCGTACTAAAAGGCGAGCATGAAGTACAATTCGTAAGGAAGAAGGCCAAGGCCGCACTTGTAGCAGACGATACGCCACAACATTATCCCGAACTGTTGCAGGAACTTAAAGATATACGCCGCGATATAGCCGAGCGCGAGCATGTACCGGCGTATGCCGTAGTGGGGGACAACAGCTTGCAGGAAATGGCTGCTTACCTGCCTTTATCGTTTGATGAGCTAAAGCAGATATCCGGTTTTGGCGATTACAAGGTGGCTAAGTATGGACCACCGTTCCTCGATACTGTGCGTCGCTACGCATCTACTTACGGCCTGCAAAGCCGCATGGCTGCGAAAGCACCGAAGAAGGTGAGTAGGGAAAGAAAGGAGACGACCGGCAGCGGCAAACCATCTTCAAACGCCAGCCAACGCGCTTCGCTTCAGATGTTCAGAGATGGGCTCAGTGTTTACGAGATAGCAGAGCAGCGCGGGTTTTCTGCCACCACTATTGAAGGGCATCTGGCAACATTCATTGCATCAGGAGAGTTGCCGGTAACGGAAGTTGTGTCAGGATACAGGCTGGAAAAAATACTGGAAGCTATACAACAACTAGGCGGCAGCCATGCACTGAAGCCTGTAAAAGACATTTTGCCGGACGACTACACTTATGGCGAAATAAAAGCAGCGCTCGCTCATTTGCAGTATCAGAATGGATAAGTGCTAATGAGTATTTCATTCCCCAACAGGCTGTTTATACATCATATAGATATGCTTTATTTAAAATTCTATCTGTTAAAAATATAGTAATATAGATTTACCCTATTAATGATATATGGTTTTTATTCGATTGAAAATCAATTAATTATGTTGCCTATTGTTCTGCGTGATGTCATTTTAAGGTAAAAATCATTGCCTTTGTCCTAGAGAGCACTCATCAGCATATTATCTAGCGTAGTTTTTGTTTATGTCTTAATGAGCAAATGATAAATGAAGATGTATCAGTTCAGTAAAATAAAAAATGATGATGGTTCGTGGAGATTTGAACTTGATGGCATTAGCATGATAGTGGATGGTTTTACAGAATCAAAAGGACAGCATTATATAACGAATCCGGAAAAGGCGATAGCGTTCTTCAACTTTAACGGTAATCTGTACGGAATTGCTAACCAGATAAGGACCTTCAATACTGCCGAGGAGTTTTACGATCAGATGTGTAATCAATATTCTTTCTTCAGGCCTAAAACGGAAACTTTGCCCAGTATACCCGGCAGAGGTCAGGCAGATTCTTCTCAGACATCGCTCCGTGCATAATTTAGTATTGAACTAATTTATTACACTGAATATATAATAAACAAAGCGCAGGCATTTCGCCTGCGCTTTGTTTATGTGTTGTCCTAGATATGACTAATATTATTGGGTACCTCTTCCTTGTCCCATCCTTGCGCGTTGTCCGCGTTCGCGGTATAGCATTACCGTGCGTTTTATATACGTGAAGTAGGTATATTCATTCATACTCCTTAGCTGTTCATAGCTTGGACGGAACATCTTGACATAAGCAGTAGCGCTATCGCCGCGCAATCCGGTTATCTTTTCTACCAGTTTCTCGTTAAATGTATAGTCGATATACTTCTGCTGCTGAAACATTTCAAATTCCTTTTGAAACTCCCATATCTGGCGATTACGCTTGCTAAATGCACTAAATGGAGATCGCATCATTTGCGCTGTGCTCATCTCCGGAAACTCGAGTGCCTGCTTATACATAGCATGGTATCGCTCACTGTCCGACTTATAGTCCTTTGCAATGCCATTTACTTCCACAGTTGGTAGTTGCACTGCACTACGCTCCATACCTACTTTAAAGTAAGGTGGAAGCTTTCCATTAGGGATACGCACACGGATTATCTTATAACCAACCTTACGAAATTCTATAAGCTGACCACTTGCCGCGCTCACGTTGAAAGATCCGTCTGAGCTAGCCATCATACCGCTCTGCGTATGTATGTTCAGCACATTTACATCGTCAAGCGGCTTGCCCGTGGATGCGTCTATGATCTGCCCCTGCATGATCTGTCCATGAGCTGTTGCAACAAACAGCCATAGCAGCAAAGTGCCTATCAAGGGGTAGCGGTTAAACATAGCTATGCTAAAGATACACGAACAACCTTTTTCGATTTGTTAAAAAAGATAAAATACCTGTACAGTATCTTTGCGCCCTATGTACGGACTAATACGCAGTATACTTTTTCAGATTGATCCTGAGGCTGTTCACTATATGGTGATGAAACGTATGAACAGTTTTTACAACCTGCCGCCCATACGCACCCTGATGAAAAAGCTTTTTGTAGTAGCTGACCCAAAGCTGGAGCGTACACTGTGGGGTATTAAGTTTCCGAACCCTGTAGGCCTGGGTGCAGGGTTCGATAAAGACGCTAAGTTTACGGATGCCTTAGCCTGTCTGGGCTTTGGCTTTGTGGAGATAGGTACCGTTACACCCCGTCCGCAGCCCGGAAACCCGCAGCCGCGCCTCTTCCGCCTGCCTGCCGACCAGGCGCTCATCAACCGAATGGGCTTTAACAACGGCGGGGCAAAAGCTGCTGCAGAGCGGTTGAGACACAGAAATGAAAAGCTGATTATCGGCGGAAACATAGGTAAGAACAAGGATACTCCTAATGAAGATGCCATACTCGACTATGAAGCTTGCTTTAAAGACTTGTATGATGTCGTAGATTACTTCGTGGTAAATGTGAGCAGCCCTAATACGCCGGGCTTAAGGGCCTTGCAGGATAAGGAGCCACTAATGAACATCCTGAACCGCCTGCAGGTATTGAATACCAGCCTAGGTAACCCAAAGCCGCTGCTGCTGAAAATAGCGCCTGATCTCACTAACGAACAATTGGACGACATTATAGAAATTGTACAGCAAACGAAGATACAAGGCCTCGTAGCTACCAATACTACCATCGACCGAAGCCGGTTAAATACGCCAGGTGGTGACATTGAGAAAATAGGGGCGGGTGGCCTCAGTGGTAAGCCACTGCGCATACGGGCTACGGAGGTGATTCGCTACATTTCCGAAAAAAGCAATAAGAGTATACCCGTAATAGCAGTAGGCGGCATCTTTACTGCCGATGATGCGCTGGAGAAACTGGATGCAGGTGCAGTACTGGTGCAGGTGTACACAGGCTTTATATATGAAGGGCCGGTAATAGCAAGTAATATCTGTAAAGGATTACTGAACAGAAGATAAGTTTTCCAAAGCCGCATAGTTTATGCGGCTTTTTTTATGGGTATATAGATATATTGGGACGACTTTTATATCAATTTGTTGTATCTTGTAGGTATAGGTTAAAATCTATAGTGAATTGTCATAAACAGGTCACTGCATTGTCATAAATCTTACATTTGTTTCGTATTATAAAAAATTCTTGTTAGGTTTATGTTAAGGATTTTAACATTGATTTCTGTAAAACGACCATAAATGCCCGTTGTATGAAGTTTATCTACGTTATCATATCAGCGTTGCTCTTTGCTAATTTGGCAGGTGCAAAAGGTACTACAATAGAGTCTGTAACGGCCACTGGTGGTCCGGGTATAGGCGGCGTTGGCATCTTGCCACCGCACTTCGGTAGCGGGTCTAATGGCAGAGGGGCAAAGGGCGAATATCGGTTGGTAGCAAAAACATTCCTGAATTACCGGAATGGTGCTATTACGCCGGTAGACTCTATTACGTATAGCTTCAGCGGCAACCGAAATGGCTATACAAAAAAGGACGACTGGAATAATGATGAAACGGTGCTATTCGATGAGAGCTACACCTATGTATTTAGCGATGTAAGCAGAAAATACGATCAAAGGTATAGGCGTTTTCAGGTGTATAATGCTGATAACACTGTGAATAAGGTTACTTATGGCCAAATGCAAGACTATGGCCAGTGGAAAGACACTGCACGCTACCTGTACGACTATGATGACAAGGGCAAAATGATATCCTCAGGGCTCGAAGTACTGCAAGGGGTGGCCTGGACATTGGTAAAGCCTTCCGAGATATCATACAATACAGTAGGGGTTATTACGGAGATGAATAGCCTTTTCGATAAGCTGCAACTGGAATACGACGGTACAAAGCTCAAGTCCAGCACACATTCGGCAAGGGTAGGTAGCGGAACCGGAGGATGGAGTCTTGTTGCCAAAACCAACTATACGTACACCGGAGATAATGTCACTACTACAGTAGATCAGGTGTGGAATGCATCAGTAAATGACTGGGTGAATGTGAATCGTATAGAGTATATTTATTCAGGTACTACATTAGAGGGCACTGAAGAGTTTACCTGGGACGGCTTTAACTGGCAGCAGTCTAAAACGCATTCTTATACATACGATACAAAGGGTAACAAACTAACAGACCTGCTGCAGACATGGAATATAAGCTCGCATATATACGTAAATGCCAAAAAGGAAATCTATTCGTATAACATGTATAGCCAGCCATTGAATATCAGCACGTATACCTGGAAGGATAATGCGTGGGGTGTAGGTGAAGGCGATACAGAGCTTCGTTTTTATTACGACTTTCCTACTTCGGTGGCCAGTGTAGATGTGGAGCATGCCAGCGTGCATACGTACCCTGTGCCTGCGACTGATATTGTAAATCTCAACATCGACTGGACGATCCCTCAGCAATTCAGTATTGCACTGCTGGATGCTCAAGGGCGTGTGGTGCGCCAGTGGGAAGAAGCCCCGCAGGTAAAGTATCTGGAGCGCATCTCCGTATCAGACCTGGCTTCGGGCAACTACTTTATTAAAGTGACCGGAGAACGCACTCAAATGACCGAACGGTTGGTGATCAGCAAATAGATCTGCTATACATTTTTTTATATTGCGGGGCATCTCTAAGGTGCCCTTTTTCATTTGCGGCGGTAGAGTATTATCCGCCGGATTGTTTATTTTAGTATCAGTTTAAAAACAATTTTTAGGGTGCGATTTTTGATCTTATTACTACTACTTGTTTTTTCATTGGGTGCAAACGGACAATCTGCTGAAGATGGCATAGGGCCCAGGCTACTGGCCATAGATACCTTCCTTGCTTTCTCCGAAAGATTCAGTACTGAGGCCTCCGCGATTACACCGGCCTATAAGCTGGCCTTCTCTGATAAGGGTACACCCGGTGTGCTCAAGCACATCTACAAAACCGACGATAATGAAACCCTGCGTTTTGAATACAAATATGTATTGGAACGTCGTGGTGCAAAGGTTGTACCTTGGGTATCGTCGCAGCGGATCACTGGAGACGGAGCCGTCATCGCCGGCATCTACAACCTCCTCTTCGGCTCATCGCTTACTGCCAACGATCTGGGTGCTATTGCGGTGTCCTCTGTGGAAGTACTCTATAAGGACGGCATCCGTAAGATGTTATTGGAGCCGGATGATTATGCACCCGGCTACTGGACATTAGCATTTTTCTGACAGGCGCTTACGGCGCTACCGCATAGTATACACGGCACTTTTCGTCCTTGCTATCGGTAAGGCGCGATAGTGTGAGGTGGTTCTCGTTCGGTGCGTCAAACGTGTATTCTGATACGTTGTTCTTACGGTCTGTAAGCACCAGCGTTACCAGGCCCGATTCATCTTGTCTGATGGCATACTTGCCCTCCTGCTTCGGGTCTGTATCCATATCCGTTGATGTACGTATATAGGTGCCATAGTTCTGGTTGTTCGATGGCTTGAACTGAAGCGAAAAATAGTACTGGATAAATTTATCGCGGCCCGCCAGCTGCATGTCGGTTGGGCACTTCATAGCTACTATATACCATTTGCGGCCCAGCAGGTTGCCAGTCTCATTGGCTGTCTTCTGGGCAAATGCGGGCAGTGATACAGTTACGAGTGCTGCGGTTGCCAATAGTTGCCGGCAGCTATTTTTTAATAGCATCATAATGTTGCAGTTTTATATGCCAACAATGATACAATGTATTTTGTAGAATATATATAGACGCTGCAAAAAGCTACTCTTTGCTTTACCAGCTCCAGCCGCAAGCCTTACAGTAAAAGCGGTGAGAGTCGGGTTTGGTGAACCCTATCACGCGGCCCCATATAGACTTCTTCATAATGATGACATTGGAGCTGTGGCACCTCCGGCAAGACTCCCTGCGCACAAAACTTGACTGAGCGTCTTGTATTACCTGCTGCCCCGCCGGGGTTTTGGATAACGTACTTAGAAGCTGCGATTGCTGGGCATAATCGGCAGCCTTACTGATACGGCGAGACCTGCCTGCCAGTACGTATTGAGCATGCCAGCATGCACTATCGCCGGGCGCCGTATTGCAAGAGCAGGTAGTAACAACCCGATCTTCATCTACGGTAATAGTTGTCTTATGGACCTTACTTTCGGCTTTTATATCAAACCGGTAAACTACAGCTGTATTATCGATCATACACAACATTATTCATTCGGGGGCTGCACTCCCTATGGGTGCGGCATTAAATGGCGCCGGGGTAGCTGTAAAGATAACGTATATATAGATGAAAGGTTCAAGGTGATTATAAACTTGTGCTATAATATGTCGTTATCAGCTAAAAAGCTAATGCCGGCATTCTTTCTTGATTTCCCGTCCAATGCGGTGTGATGATATTATACGTGCTTGTTTTTCAGTTGTTTATAGGTTTGCTGCAGTCCGGTTTAGCTTAGGTTGCATTGGCAGTTCGGCCATCCCGAACCAGTAGTCCATTACCACCTTTATTTTTTCGCTCGTATCGCGGTCGTTAGAGGGCTTCTCGAAGAACGAGCTGGCGCCTGCACGGTAACATTCCAAAACAACATCTTTATGTGGGCTGCCACTGGCAATTAATACCGGTATGTGCCTGTATGCGTCATTGCTTTTGATTGCCTTCAGTACATCCAATCCGCTGCCGGATGGAAGCATAAAATCAAGTATGATGATATCGGGTAGTGGGCCTGTTGCCAGATGATGGAACAAGGCTTCAGGGGTCGTAACAAAGTCTACTGCGATATTGTGGCTTAGGCCGGCCAGCACACTACTGGTTATAAAGCGGTCGTCCTCGTCGTGCTCCAGCATTAATATCCGGTGCGGTTGGCTACTCATTTTTGTATGGTTGATCGGTGTAAAGCTAAAAGAAAAATAGACGCAGTAGATGCCACTTCTCGAGGTACGGCCATGCACCCACATCAGTTAAGCATATTCCTGCGTCCGTTGCGTTGAGCGCCCTCAACCACGATAGGTATAAAGTAAAAAGTGTGCCACATTATACTACAGTTGAAGTGCTATATCTTTAACAAAATGCCCCTACGAAGGTGACAGGCTGGCTGGCAGCGGGTTGTATGGTTGTAATGCTGTTGCTGACCATATGGGTTTGATAGTGTAATGGTGGGGTGTCAGAAATGCCAAATTACTACTTACGTTTATCATAGCGTCCTGGTTTGGTAGTACTTAGACATTTTAGCCTTTCAACGGTTTAATAGTATATTCATAATGTTTGTTAAATAGCGGTTCACGGTGCTGTAATGGTGCTGTTATGTTGCTGTCAGGCTGCCGTTGTGCTGTTGTCATGGTGGTGCTGTGCTGTTGCTAGGCTGTCTTTGTGCTGCCGTTACGCTGCTGCTACGCTGTTGCTGTCCGTTCTGAAGTGGGTTTACTGTGGGTTAAGATAATCCTGACCTTAATTTACGGCACATTTTGTTATTTCTGTTTTATGTTAACAGTTATTTCGTTTAATTCTGTTGCGAGGTGACAGATGTTTTTGTCGATTGTTTTTTTCTGACGCAGGTTTATTATGCCTTGCATAGTGTTTGATCTTGGGGGGCGTATGGTATAGCATAAACCGCTGTAGACCGCCACTGTTCCGTGCAATCGTTCCTTATGTAATTTTGCTCCGCCGTAGTGGCTGTTACCCGTTACCCATCCAGCAGCTTTCGGATGGCGTTATACATATTGCCTCCATGGTTGTGAAGGGCTGTATCAGCCTGTAGCTGGTCGATCGCCGCAAATACAGGTTCGTCATCGTAATGTTTATATATGTACACGCTTTCTGCTATGCTGAGTGGTAGCAGGGAGCGGACTGCAGCAGGTGCCCTGCGCGATATAGTCCGGTTCAGCCAGTTGTGAATATCCTGCGCTCTGACCGGGCTATCAGTGGCCGGTTCTATCACCATATCTTCTTTTGGTGCGGGCAACTCCGGATGCGTCGCTGATGCGCGTTCGATAGGCTGCTGCGGCAATACCTGCTTGCTATGCCGCGTGTAGCCGATAGTAGATACAAGGTAGTTTTCGTCTACAGCGAATAGCTCATATATCTCTATCATGCCCTGTAGCAGTCGCGCAAATTCAGTAGCATCTATACCTACCTGTGCAGCCAGCCTGCGCATGCGTGGCCGGCTGTGTTCAATGCGCATACCTTCTTCTCGGTGCATTATTTCAAGTATCATCCAGTATGCACCATAGCCGGCAGGGCCATGGTCGCCCACCAGCGCGGCTATCCGCTCATTATGGCGGGCATCTGTACGGTGGCGGAGGGTTCTGGTTCGTGGCATAGCAGTAGGGTTTATTGGCAAAGATGAGCTAATGAAAAGCGATACCGCGCTTTGCACACCCCCTTTGTTTGGTCTGATATCCGGCGAAGTGGAACAGCATTAATGTCGATGGCGATTTGAAAGTCAAGCCTTAAATCCGCGCCCGAAAATTCATTCCTCATTTTGAAAATGGCTTTTCCTGATTTTGAAAGCTTACTGTCATGGTATTGTCTTCTTTTGTCATCAAATTGTAAGAAGGATGTTCAAAAAGACAGTTTTAGTATCAGCGCTGTTAGCATTATCAGTAGCTGAAACACAAGCACAGAACGGGAAAGAGCATATAGACCAACTTTGCGGCTGCTTTTCCGTAAACTTTAAATATGCGGAAACGTTCTCTCCGCAAAACGGTTATAAATACCACGACCGCGAAGAAATGAATGCTACGGAGTTGGTACTGCCGATAGTAAATACGGCAAACAAAGTAGTGATGCAGCACCTGCTGGTAATACAGGATAGCATGATTGTAAAACACTGGCGCGAAGAATGGGCTTATGAGTCGCCGGTATTGTACGAGTACCTGGGTGAAAGGGTATGGAAAAAGAAAGAACTGCCTGCTGCCGAAGTGAAAAACAAATGGACGCAGACGGTATGGGAGGTGAGCGATGAGCCGCGCTACCAGGGTGTGGCCAGTTGGGTAAAGACCGACGGCAAAATGATATGGGAAAACACGGCAGATGCACCATTGCCACGACGTGAATACACCGTGCGCAATGACTACAACGTGATGAGAAGGCGCAACCGCATCATCCTGACCGAAGACGGCTACATGCACGAGCAGGATAACGATAAGATACAAAGGGAAGGAAAGGATAAATTGATAGCGCAGGAGAAAGGCTATAACACTTACTACAAGATGGAAGATGTGCATTGTAAGGTAGCCAAAGACTGGTGGGCTAAAAATGATAAATTCTGGACCGTGGTAAGAACGGAATGGGATGCGTACGTAGAAAAAACACCAACCATAAAGATGAAGGCAAAGGTGGACGATAAAATGATGAATGAGCACCTGATGGGCCTTTGGTCTCAATGGGCGAGCAACAAAGTAAAGTCGGCCGAGCTGGATGGTAAAGTAAAAGAGATAATGGCCATGTTCCTGCAACAGAGTTAATTTAGCAGTGTTTCTTGTTTTTTTATTTGCCCAAGGCGATCCGTTTTACCGGGTCGCCTTTTTCGTTTTATAATTCCCGATTGTAACAATGCTTTTACCGATATTGTAAACGCACTTTAGTGCGCCGCTATACTTTTGCATCATAATTCAATTCTTGCTCCCCACTGACACGCTGCCTGATAGCAGTGTGTAAAAAAATCAAAGTATATAAAGATATACCTGTTGCCAGGGTACTAGTACACCGTGCTATTATCTCTATTGCAACTGCATGCGCCGGTGCGTATGCGTAACAGGACGTGATGAGTATGGCCTTGCCTTGCGCCTATGGCGGGGGAGCAAGTCTGCCGGACGGTGCAAGTGCGGGGCCACCATCACAACTAAAAGGAGCGTTTAAATAAACTATACATAAAATGAATAAATTTTTACTGTTATCAGCACTGGTGGCTTCTTCCATTACTGCTAAAGCGCAAACAACCGTCGTAGACACGGTATCTCAGGGTGCTGGATATGCCAACCAGGTTTGGTACAGCCTCGAAAAAGATGAAATAGGAAAACGCCCGCGCAACAACTGGGATATAGCCTTCCAGGCATTTGGCGGTACTACTGCATCGGTACTCATTAATAACTATGCAGGTACAAGCAGCACGCAAACTACCGTATGGCGCTATACAAAGGGTGATGCAGCGGTATTCGGTACTGCATTGGATACCACAGGACTGAGCACATGGCCTAAAATGTATAACTCTGAAAAGAGCTGGGATGCGGGTGCATTTGGCGAAATGAATGGCCTGGACCTGGGCTGGGGCAACTATGATATGAGCACACATATCATTACCGGCGACTCCGTTTACATCCTTAAAACAATAGGCAGCAACTTTAAGCAGCTGTTCATCGAAAAACTGACGAGTGGCACTTATACATTTAAGTATGCTGACCTGAACGGATCGAACGTAACTACACAAACTATTGCTAAAAATGCCTTCCCCGGCAAGAACTTTGGCTACTTCTCGATAGATAGTAATAAGATACAAGACCGTGAGCCGGATACTGCCGGTGCATGGGACCTGTTCTTTTGCCAGTATATGGCCAGCGACTATGCATCTACTATGCAGGGCGTAACAGGTGTGCTGCACAACAGGGGCGTAAAGGTAGCGCAGCAGAAATTTGCTGACTCCATAACTGCTGCAAACAATGATACGCATGCGGGTCTTACGTATACCAGCGACATCAATGTGATTGGTTGGGACTGGAAGCCACTGAACAACTCGACTTTTCAATATGAGATAAAAGATTCGGTTGCGTACTTCATCCAAACAAGGAATAAAGACATCTGGAAAGTAATATTCACAGGCTTTGGCGGTAGTGCAAACGGTAACTACATCTTCAATAAAAAGAAAGTTTATACAGAGCCGGTTGGTATGAACAATGTAGCTATGCCAAACAATACTACACTGGCGCTGTACCCCAATCCTGCAAGCAGTCAAACAGGTGTCAATATACTGTACTCGCACGAAGTAGCGGTAAAAGAAGCAAAACTGATAGTTGCCGATATGAGTGGTAGAATACTGGTAAACGTAGCAGCGGATACGAACACTGAATTGAACCAGTACCATTTGGATACGCATAATATGCCTGCAGGTACCTACATCATCCGTATAGTAACGGACGCAGGCGTTCGCGTACAAAAACTAAGCATCAACTAAACCACTGGGTTATTGTAAAATGTGTTGTTACAATACCGATGGGCGTAGCGAACATGGATATGTTATGCAGTGTGAGTACTGCATGCATGTCCATGTAGCTTTTGCAGCATGTTGCTCGTTTACTCTTACTAAATAAAGTACTTAACGAATTAGGCAATGATCAATTGTTCATCTTTACGAAGAACTAGTTATCGCAGACACATTACGCTTAGCGCACTTTTAAGCTTTGTGCTACTGGCACAAGCCAGTGTAGCTGGAGGGAAGGGGGATAAAGCAATTTCCTATGCCGGCAATTCGGGTACCGTTGACTCCGCCGCAGGAGGGCAGCACATGAAAGCGCCTGAAATGCAGGAGGTAGTAGTAACCGGCCAATACACCGCCCGTCCTGCTGACAAAACGGTACAGCGCGTACGCCTGATAGGCCGTGAAAAGATAGAAACGATGGGCGCACAAAACCTGCGCGATGTAATGATGAATGAAATGAACATTGGTCTGTCGCAGGACAATATACTGGGCAGTTCATTGAGCTTACAAGGTATCAGCGGGCAAAACGTGAAGATATTGGTAGATGGTGTGCCGGTGATAGGGAGGCAGGATGGTGATATAGACATATCGCAGATAATGTTGCACAATGCCGAACGCATCGAGATAATAGAAGGCCCTATGTCAGTAACCTATGGCACCGATGCCCTTGCCGGAACGATCAATATCATTACCCGGAAGTCGATAAGCCATAATGTAGAAGCCGGGGCGACATCCTATACCGAAAGCGTAGGTAACTACAACCTGAATGGCCGGATAAATGTGCGTCAACGCAACCAAACGATAATAGTAAGCGGAGCAAGAAATTTGTTTAACGGCTGGAGGCAAGGTGTATCGGAAAAGCTGTTTGATTTTTCGGCACTACCCGCAGACAGCAGCCGTGCCAGCCAGTGGAAGCCTAAGATACAATACAATGGCAACCTGCAGTATACCTATAAGCTGAACAATACGACACTAAGCTATAAGGGAGATTACTTTAGGGAAACGATCATCAACAGAGGCACGCCTGACTACTTTGGTGAAAATGCGGTAGACGATTACTATCATACTACACGCATAGGCAATGCGGTATTTGCCAACAGCACCATAGCCCGCTATTACAACCTGAATGCACAGGTGTCTTACAACGACTTTAAACGTGTAAAGAATGCCTATGCAAAGGACCTGACCACATTAAGCGAGTCACTATCAGAAGGAACAGGCTCACAGGATACTTCTAAGTTTGGCGCCTTGTCATCAAGGGCTACTTTGAGCACTGCCAAGCCTGAAAAGAAATTGAACTACGAAGTAGGCTACGATATAAATATAGAGACCGGAACAGGTGTACGCATTAAGAACAAAAAACAGCAGATAGGCGACTATGCCGTATTTGTAAGTGCAGAGTACAAGCCTGTGAAAAACCTGATACTGCGCCCCGGGCTCCGCTATGCATATAATACCGCATACGGATCGCCATTGATACCTTCTGTAAATGTATTGTATAGCTACCATGCTTTCACGCTTCGTAGCTCTTATGCACGTGGTTTCAGGGCGCCATCGCTCAAGGAACTTTACTTCGACTTTCATGATGTGAACCATGATATTGACGGTAATGAAAACCTGAAGCCTGAATACTCGGATAACTATAGCGCCAGCCTGGCCTACAATAAGAAGATAGAAGACGTAACCGTAAAAGTAGAGGTGAATAGCTTCTACAACGATATACGAAACCGTATAGACCTTGCAGCCGGCAGCGGTACTTTTTATAGCTATGTAAATGTGGGTAAATTCAAAACCAAAGGTGTACAGCTATGTGCCGATGCAAGCTATAAAGGCATTAAAGCATCGGTAGGGGCAGGGTATGTAGGCCGTATGAATACGCTGGCTGGTGAAGGCGACGATCTGCCTACATTTTTCTACACACCCGAGCTGCGTGGTAGTGTGATGTACGATATAGAAAAAATAGGCGTGACCGTTGGTGCGTTTATAAAGTGCACAGGCAATACGCCGGGTGTAGCTATCAATAGCACTACCAATACTGTCGTGCAATCTGCCACCGATGGCTTTACTATGGCCGATGCATCTGTAAGCAAGCACATTTGGCATAGGGCTATACAACTAACCCTCGGTAGTAAGAACGTATTTAACGTTACCTCGGTAGCAAGTAAGCTGGCCGGTAGTGCAACGCCGGCTTTTGCGTCTCCGTATAGCCTGGGCAGAACTTATTTTGTAAAACTTGACCTCAACTTCAATAGTAAGTAATGAGCAAATTTTCTTGCACCTCTTTGCAGCCTTATTTAGTACTTATAGTTGCACTTTGCCTTACCTCTTGTATGCGCAAAGAGATACCTGCCGCACCGCATGTAGCAGGCGATGTAACTACTGCTACCGTAGACATGAATGAGGATTATAAATGGCAGATATTCTATAGCCTGAAGAACAACGAGATTGTATCTAAAAACCTGCGTACCGATTGGGATCTTGGGTTTGAGTGCGGGGCCAGTGGCTACCATATCATTACCAACACAGCAAGGTTCATGTTTGCCTACAATACAGGCAAAACAGACTTTTCTGCTTTTGCACTGGCCGACACAGTAGGCTTTGCGAACGGTAAAAACATCGATATGCCCAGTAGTAGCCTCGATAGCACCGCCATCGGCGATTGGCGTAAGCGTACACCAGTGTATGTAGTAAGCAATAACGACAAGCAGATATTTAAAGTCCAATGTCTGCCCGCAGAACGAGGCTATAAAGTGCGCTTTGCTAAACTGAATGGAGGAGGAGGACTGGAGCAAACCGTTGTAATAAAGAAGGATGATAATTACAACTTCATGTTTCTTTCTCTTACTGCCGGCAACATCATAAATGTAGAGCCGCCTAGGGCTAGCTGGGATGTTGTATTCACCAACTATACCCATCTCTTCTACGATATGAATACGCCGTACTCAGTAACAGGTTGCCTGCTCAACAGGTACAATACTATCGCCTGTATGGACTCTAGCGTAGCGTTCGATCAAATAGACCATATATTAGCCGCCAGATACCAACTATCCCCTCAAATCAATATCATAGGATATAATTGGAAAGAGTATAACCTTAGTAAAGGCATTTATATCACTTTTACCAAAATGAACTACATCGTCCGTACATCCGATGGCGTGTATTATAAGCTTCGCTTCCTCGATTTTGCCCGCAATAATGTGAAAGGAAATCCTAAATGGGAATTTCAGGCGCTATAGTTTGCGTATTTATTGCGCTGTTTATGAGGTGGTTATCGCTGTTTCTGAAAAGGAGAAAATAAGGTTTGTCCTGCTTATTGGTTTCGAGTTGCTGTCAATCTCTCATCTGTTTATTGTTGAGGCTGGCTCTGGCCTTGTATTTTGAGACGAGCTACCAATGGGGGCAATCTAGCGTTCTCATTAGTGTAATTGTTTGCTTTGATTAAATGACTCATTTCGACACTTGCATGGCATGACCTCTGTAATGAGTTGAGTTTTAGTTATTTAAAAAATCTCATCTTATTCATATGCCGAAACCAGTATTAATTGGTTACTATTGTTTAAAATATATGGTACCGATCAATTATTTACATGCACAAATGACTGTTCATGAAAGTGGAAATATCTAAAATGCTACAAAAGAAAAAGAAGCAGATCATCGACCTCTGGATGAAGAACCAGCTAGCTGACGAGAACCTGCGCGAAGACCTGATGAGTAATGATGATCTTCGTGAGCAATCGGAAGAACTGGTAGATGTACTGCTTCAAAACCTGAATGAGAATAATATTACAAATGTTGATTCGGAAGAGTTTGAAGCTATTTATGAAATACTGGGTGGCATCTCCATTAGCCGTGCAAGGCAGGGCTTCTCGCCGCGCGAAACCGCGAACTTCGTATTTAGCCTGAAGGACGCATTGCTGCAAGTAATACAGCAGGACTATAAGAATGATCCTATGGAACTGTACAATGTTTCCATGAAGATCAGCAGGCTTATCGACAGCTTTGGCGTAGTTACATTTGAAACCTACCTAAAAGGCCGTGAAGAGGTGATCCTTCGCCAGACCGATGAGATAGCAGAGATATCGACGCCGGTAATACGTGTGTGGGACGGCATACTGGCCTTGCCTATCATTGGTACATTAGACAGCGCCCGTACGCAGGTAGTAATGGAAAACCTGCTGCAACAGATAGTAGATACAGGAAGCAGCATTGCGATCCTCGATATATCGGGCGTACCTGCGGTAGACTCGCTGGTAGCGCAACACCTGATAAAGACCGTAAGCGCTACAAGACTGATGGGCGCAGAGTGCATCATCAGCGGTATACGCCCTGAGATAGCGCAGACGGTAGTACACCTGGGTATCGATCTGTCGAACATCACCACCAAATCGACCCTGGCCAGTGCATTGAAATTTGCCTTTACAATGCTGCAACTGGAAGTGCGCAAAAAACAGGTGTATACGGGTATTGCTAATAAAATATAAAACAGGATATGGATAAAATACCTATTCTGAAAATGGGTCACTACCTGCTGGTGACCATACAGATAGATTTATATGACAGGCTGGCCCTTAATCTGGAGGCCGACCTCGTGCAGATGGTAAGTAAAACGGATGCCCGTGGGGTGCTCATAGATATATCGGCCGTGTCAATCGTCGATTCCTTTATGGGTCGCATTATTACCAACATCGCCAATATGTCGAAAATTATGGATGCCGAAACAGTTGTAGTAGGCATGCAGCCGGCCGTAGCCATTACGCTCATCGAGCTGGGGTTACCATTAACAGGTGTACATACTGCCCTTAATGTGGAAAGAGGTATGGAATTACTGAAAAAGAAAATACTTGTTGATGACTCCGAAACTGATGACGATGGCCAAGATGATAGTGACAGTCCTGAATAAGGATAGAATGGCTGTTGTACGCGAACAGGACGTGGTACTTTTTCGAAATCGTGTAAAAGAGTACGCTACCAAGATAGGTATGGGTTTGGTCAATCAGACCAAGCTGATAACCGCAGCATCGGAGCTGGTGCGTAATATGCTGCGCTATGCCAATGGCGGCGAAACATTGATAGAAGTAGTAAGCCAGGGGCGGGAAAACGGCATCCGGCTTACGTTTACAGATAAAGGCCCCGGCATACCCAATATAGAACAAGCTATGAAAGATGGCTTCTCAACCGGCAGAAGCCTTGGGCTCGGGTTACCGGGCACTAAAAGGCTGGTAAGCGAATTTGATATAAAAAGCATAGTAGGCAAAGGTACTACCGTGACAATTACGAAATGGAAGAATGGATAGACAGGACCATATATGCTTTAATGCGCAAGACCGGAGTTACTTTTCCATCCTCAAAAAAGAGATACACAAGATAGTAGCCGAGGCGGGTTTTAGTGCGACGAAGGTCGGGGAAATAGACATCATAGTAGCAGAGATGACCTCGAACCTTGTGAAGCATGCCGAAGGCGGCGAAATACTGGTGCGGCTGATGATGGACGGGGACGCAGAGGCTATAGAGCTTATAAGTATAGATAATGGCCCCGGTATGACCGACCCGCAAAAAATGATGGAAGACGGACTATCTACATCTAGTACACTGGGGCATGGGCTGGGGTCGATGAAGAGGCTGTCTGACGTATTCCAAATATATTCTTTGAAGGAGTGGGGGACGATAATATTGTCTCGCGTGTATCGCAAAACACCACCAGCAAACAGGGTGCCGCCACGAGCCGAGGTACGATCGGTAATAGTGGCTAAGCCAGGCGAATCAGTATCCGGCGACAGTTACTGCTATGAACTTACCACAGAGAAACTTACCCTGTTTGTAGGGGATGGACTGGGACATGGGCCTGATGCAAACGACGCGGTTACACAAGCCGTAAAAGCTATAAGAAAGGAAAATACAGGTGAGCCCGTAGATATGCTGCGCAGCCTGCATACTTCGGTGCGGAAGACGCGCGGCCTGGTAGGCACAATAGCTGTCTTCAACTTTAAGGATAAAAAGTGGCGCATATGCGGTATAGGCAATATTGCTACCCGGATGCAAAACGGGCTATTGGTGAGAAACTATATGTCTTATAATGGCATTATCGGTATGAACATACCTAATACCATGAAAGACCAGATAGTTGATCACGTCAAGGGGCAGCTTATTATCATGTGTTCGGATGGTATTAAGACACGCTGGGACACTCAGCGGTATACGGCCATTTTTAGGTATGACTTGGCGATACTCGCGGCGGCTATCTATAAAGACTATGGCAGGAGAACAGATGATATGTCTGTAGTAATTGCACGAATAAACAACTAGTAAATGAATGAGATAGCGAGAGTGGTCCTGGAGACCGAAATGGACCTGATACTGGCGCATAAGCAAACCATGAAGCTTGCAGAGCTGGCCGGCCTTTCGCTGTCGGCACAAACTACATTTGCTACGGCAGTGTCAGAGGTGTCGCGCAATTCTATAGAGCAAACAAAAGATTCTTCGTTGCGGCTGTATATCTCCGATAAAAAGGAAAAACAGAAGTACATTATTGCTACCATACAGGATAGCCGTACGGAGTACCCGCAAAGTACGAATGAAGGATTCAGATATGCAAGGCGGCTGGTGCCTGACATTAATGTTACCACTACCGACTATGATACGCAAGTAGAGCTAAGGCTAAAGATACCCAGAACGGTAAGGATAGATGATGCGCTGATAGAAAAGTGGCGTATCCATCTCAATACCGATCCCGCAGTATCCCCTTACGAAGAAATAAAGCGAAAGAACAGGCAGTTGCTTGAGATATCTCATAAGCTGCGCGAGAGTGAGTTGCAATACAAGACGCTCACCAACAGCCTGCCCATAATGATATATACCGTTAAGGATGGCGACAATGAGATAACATTTGTAAACGACTGGCTGACGGCATATACCGGCAAAACGAAAGAAGACCTGAATAGATCGAACTGGGAAGGAACGATGCACCCCGATGACTACGAAGATCTTGTAAGAAAAACTCGTAGAGAAAGAGACAAAGGTGCTGAAGTAATAGATATGGAATGCCGTCTGCTGCAGGAGTCGACAGGGGAATACAAATGGCATAAAGGAGTGGCTACCGCTATAACCAATGAGGCGGGGGCCATTACCTGCTGGAACAACTTCCTGGTAGATATACACGCCCAGAAGATGATAGAGCAGGCATACAAAGACAATACAGAACTGAAGCAGGCGCAGAATGAACTGGAAACAAAAGTGGAAGAACTGAACAGCAGCAACCGCCAGCTGGAGCAGTTTGCCTATATAGCCAGCCACGACCTGCAAGAGCCGCTACGAAAGATAGGTTATTACAGCGACATACTGGGAAAGCGATATAAGGATGCACTTGGCAAAGAAGGGCAAACCATGTTTGACAATATGATACGCGCTACTGAACGTATGAAATTGTTGATAAATGATGTACTGGCCTATTCTGCCATCAACGAAAGGAAAGAATTTCAAACGGTAGACCTGAATGCAGTTTTACAAGAGTCGATAAGCGACCTGGAACTGGCGATAGATGAGACCGGGGCATCTTTACAATACGATACGCTACCGGAAATCGAAGGTAACTTTCAGCAACTGAAGCAGGTGTTTGAGAACCTGATCTCCAATTCTCTTAAGTTCGTTACCAAAGAGGTGAGACCTGAACTTTCCATAAACGCGACGATAGCGGATGAATTTGTTTCCTTATCCTTCAAAGACAATGGTATCGGCTTCGATGAGTCGTACCTCAACCGGATGTTTGACCTGTTCCAAAGGCTGCATACGCGGGAGAAATATATGGGTACGGGTATAGGGCTTGCTATCTGCAAAAAGATCGTATCGCTGCACAATGGCACCATTACGGGACACAGCAAAGAGGGGCAAGGGGCCGTTTTTGTGGTGAAACTGCCGATTGCGCAGGAGTTTTATTCGTAGGTTTTTCAGAAATTTGCAGCTGTATGGATAGCAATGTTCGGATACTGGTAGCTGACGATGATGCGGAGGACAGGCTCATTTTGATAGATTCGTTCACAGAAGTGGGTTTTACGGGAGTGCTCGATTGCGTGGAAAACGGGATCGAGGCTATTAGCTATCTGCGTGATGCTGCCGCTGCAAATGCGCTGCCGTCCATCATTGTACTCGACCTGAACATGCCGCGCCTCAACGGTACCGAAACACTGCGGCAGATAAAGTCTCATAGCGATTTCAATGTTATCCCAGTTGTTATATTCTCCACCTCGGTAAATGAAATAGAGAAGGAGGAATGCCTTAGACTCGGCGCTACCTCCTACATGACCAAGCCCAGCACACAGGATGAGTCACTGGATACTGCCCGCTATTTCTGCGAATTTGCAGAAAAGGTTGCTGCAAAAAACTAATCGTCACATCTTTCCCGTCCTATCGCATCAGCGATGGGTATATATGCATATAGATCTGGCCTGCCAGCGGTGCATTGCCGTATAATGCCCTCAACTGTGCATCTGCACGATATACGGATAGCTGAGCGCCCAGGGCCAGCCTTGTCTTCCATATTTCCAGCACATCATAAGATGCTCCTGCGGTTAGCGCATTTACCGGGTACAGCTTGTGATGATCGAACTGAGGTTCCTCGAGCGCCAGTTCCTCGCCGGATTTTTGCACCCACTCATACCTGCTATATAGCGCCAGTTTTTTAAGCCTCAACGTAGCTTCCAGCAGTGCGGCGTTCGACCCATGTTCGCCCGGTATCTTGTTGAGTGCCCAGAGGCCGGTTACATCTATAAAGTTGCGCTGCCCGAGTCGGTAGCTGTAGGTGGCCGATGCCGTCGTGCGGTTTATATCTTCGCCGGGGTGCGATACCTCGGGGCTTTTCAGGAAGCCGTGCGATACCTGCAACGCCCACGACTTATTAGGGTTGAATGACAGCCTCGCACTGCGCGAATCAAAACGCGGCTTGTCAAAGTCAAAGCGCTGTTCATTCGGTTCGCGGCCGGTGAAGGAAGAGCCTTCTATTTTGAACTTACCATAACGGACGCCAATGGTAGCTACGCCGAATGTAATATGCGTAGCGTCTACCCAATGGTGCCCTATGGGTGCATCGGGGTTGAACATGCCCGATGGGCGGTGCATAAATGTAACGGCGCCTATAGCCGGCTCACCGGGATAGCCGAGATACACGTATGCATCTGCCTTGGGCGAAAACGCGTGTGCATAACTTACGGACAGCTCAGAAAACAGATCGTGCGGGTGCTGGCGATCGATGAGTGGTTTGCCCTGCCAGGTCTCGCCCGACTGGAATAGAAGCGGGTACCCGCTGCCGCCTGCTATAGCTGCATCCAGCGACAACATGGTGCCAAAGCGGAATAGTCCATTGCTACCCACTTTGCGCTGCCCCATAGCCATAAACATATTAGGTGCATCTACTTTGCTGCCGCCCCGCGATCCTTGATTGGTAAGGTCTTGCTTGTTATAGCGGACGAATATGTTACCATGAAACATGAACATCCACTTCTTTGCGTGTAGCATGTAGCCATACATGGCAGAGTTGTCGGGTAGCCACGATGTGCCGCTACCATTGCGGTTCATAGGTAGGTTGAGTGAATAGGCATGGCTCATCGGCATGTCCATATTGCTATGGCCCATACCGGTGTGCTGCATATTGTGCATCCCGGTATCAGACATCTCCATTGTTCTGGCATCGGTAGCTTCATGCATCTGATGATGCTCACCATGCATGGTGTCGGCTTCAGGCTTATTGTGTATCGCCGTGTCGCTATGCGAAGTGTGCGGTGCCGTACTACTTTTAGCAGCATTTGTTGTTGTGGCCTTTTTAGGCGAAGCTGCCGACTTTTTCTTTGGCGTCGCCTTGCGTGCCGGTGTGGCAGGCTTGTTCATGTTATGATGCTCGTGCTGGGCAGTAGCTATTTGCCACAGTCCTATCAGCATGACGATCAATAAGATTCGCTTCTTCATATGGGGGATCTGCTAGATGATAAATATTGTCAGAAATTTCATGCCTGTTAAGCCAGCAGGCCTATCATTATCACTCCCATCACCACCATCAACACATCTTCAAACAGCGTTACCTTGCTTAGGGGTAACTTGATGATGGTGCCCAGGCAGGCACATTGAAACGGTGTTTTCTTCAGCAGGCTTTGAGTCACCCCTATGGTGCTTACCGCCATCACCACAACGGTTATAATGTTAGTAAGCAGTGGCTGAAAGCCTGTAAGTAGTGCAATGCCAAGCCCCAACTCTATAAAAGGATAGATGTACCCATAGCCCTTGATTCTTTTGGCTATGATATCGTAGGTGCTATAGCCCTCTGCAAATCCACTTAGGTTCAACAATTTGAAGAAAGAGAATACCAGGAAGAACCCGGCCATGAAGTGCTGCATCCACATCATAAAACTGAATTGTGGCATGACGGCTTGTATGATCAGCGTTATACCGGCAATATAGCCGAAGATGAGGAAGATAGGGTAGTACGAGTTGCCAGTTGCCGTTGTATCATCAGCTGCTACATGGTGCGACATCGCAGCGTCTGCTTCGGCTATTGTGTATTTGCCTCCGTGGCTAATAGCGTCTTGTAGCGTTGCCAGCGGAATGTGCTTTTGCATAGTGATGGTCGCCTGCGGTGCATCTTGCTTCACGTCGGCGCTCAACACGTCTCCTAACTTCAATATGGAGCTTTTTACTTTGGCTACACAGCCTCCGCATGTCATCCCGGTTATGTTATATCTATGTGTCATTGTGTATCGTATTTTATGATAACACAAAGCTACGCCGGGTATACAGAGCTACTGTTACATCATTCGGGCTGTTGTTTATATAACTTTTACTTCTTTATGGCAACCTTATCTAATGCCTTTCGCTGCTGCTCACCTATATTCTTGAAATGGCTGGGCGGCAGGCCGGTAGCTTTTTTAAACTGTGCGGATAAGTGTGCTATGCTGCTATAACCCAGTGCGTCGGCTATCTGCGTAAGCGATAGCTCATCATATACCAGCAACTCTTTTACACGCTCTATCTTCTGATTGATGATGTAGTGTTCTATCGTAATACCTTCCACTTCGGAGAATAATTTGCTGAGATAAGAGTACTCATAGTTGAGCGCTGTTGAAATGATATCGCTATGCTTGTGAACGGGCGGATGCTCCGCATGATGTACCAAGTCTATTACAGTATTCTTTATCTTCTCGATGATGCGTGTCTTCTTATCATCTATCAACTCAAAGCCAACCGCCCTTAAACTATCGTCTATCTTTTGAATTTCGTCTTTTGATAATTGTTCGTTTTGCAATTCTACCTCGCCAAGGCCCAAGACTGCAACCTGATGCCCGAGCTTTTGCAACTCAGATTCCACTACCATCTTGCAACGGTCGCAAACCATGTTCTTTATATACAGCTTCATTTTCTGTGCTCTTAATCCTTATGCAATATTAGAAAAGTAAAGCGAGACCTACCCTTAGGTTGCGTAGCTCTTTAATTTTCTTTTAAGCTTTTAGTAACGCCGCGGTAATGTTCGGGCAACAGTTTAATAATCCTGGCGAAACAGTTTGATAACACCGTTTTCTGCAAAAAGCTAAGGGCGCGAAATAAGTTTGCAGCATAATTAGGCTCAATGTATAAGTTCTTCCTGCTGGTTTCTATTTATATCCTCATTTCTATATTTTCTTTTGCTGCAAAGATATCGGGCACCGTTAATGATGCCACCGAAAAGACGCCACTTGAAGGTGTGTTAGTGGTGGTCAAAGAACTTAACAAGTACGCTGAAACAGATAGTGCCGGTGTGTTTGTGATAGACGGTGTTGAAAGCGGCACCTACGAAGTTATCTTCTCTCTGCTCACGTTTAAAGAACTGCATCAAACGGTATCCGTACTTAATAACCGCGATGTAAATCTGTCGATCGCGTTGAAGGGTGAGGGGACGAATAAACTGGGGGATGTTACTATACGCGCAACGCGCGCCACCAGCACCGAGAATGCTGTAATGATGGAGATACGTAAGAGCCATCTTACGGTAAGCGGCATCAGCGCAGCGCAGATATCTAAAACGGCCGACAGGAACGCGGCCGATGTGGTAAGACGCCTGCCGGGTGTTACCATATTCGATGACCGTTTTATAGTAGTAAGAGGCCTGCACGATCGCTATAATACCGTATGGCTGAATGATGCCGGGGCGCCCAGTAGCGAGACGGATAAAAAATCATTCTCTTTCGACCTGATACCAAGCGTGGCTATTGATCGTATGCTGGTGTATAAAACGCCGGCACCCGAGCTGCCGGGCGACTTCGCGGGCGGTATGGTAAAGGTTTATACATCGGGGCTGCCGGAGCGTAACCAGGTGAATGTAGACTTTCAAACCTCGTATAGAGCAAACACTACCGGTAAAGATTTTTATTATAACACGCCTTCTAAAACAGATTGGCTGGGTTACGATGATGGTAAAAGAGCAATGCCTGTCGGCGCTCCTGATCCCATTAGCAAGAACGATTCTAACAATGCAGCAGTATCAAAATCGTTTGGGAAAAATGACTGGGCCTTTAAGCAAAAGATGGCCGCACCTGATGTAAGGTTCAAGCTAAAGGCTGCGAATGTTTTTAATCTTGGCAGGGTAAAGTTGGGCAATACGTTTGCACTATCGTATACCAATGTAAAGGAAGTTTTTCCGCAGTTGAGCCAGAACGTTACATTGGGCGGGCAAGATGAAAATACCATAGATGAGAAGAATGTAAATGATGTAAACCTGACATTGATGGACAACATTGCTGCCATCGTAGGAAACTCACGTTTTGAGTTTAAAAACCTATTGAATCAAACAGGCAGCAGCAGGTTCATGTACCGTACAAATATTCCTGACTCTGCACTAGGCCAGCAGTTTGAGCGATCTTATATGGCAGAGTATGAAAGCCGCAGGGTGTACACAAGTCAATTAGGTGGGTTGCATAAGAGTAGTAGTGATAGAACGAAATATAACTGGACACTGGGCTTTACAGATGTTGATAAGACGATACCGGACCTTAGGCGCATTAAGTATTTTAAACCTTTCGGTGAAGACGACACTATGTATATGGCAGGTGTTGCCAATGTGGTGGATCCTGTGAACGGAGGCGGAAGATACTTTGCACGCCTTAAAGAAAATGTCTATTCTTTTAACCATCATTTTAGCCAGAAGATCCGTATTAAAGACTACACTTTTGAGGCGAGCGCGGGTAATTTCATAGAATATAAGTCAAGAACTTTCTCACAACGAGTATTGGGCTATACACTTGCTCCTACAAGCTTTGCATCATTGGAGTATCTATACCTGCCAATCGATCAAATATTTGCTGACAGCAACGTGGGTGGCGAGGGGAAGTTCCGCATGGATGAGATCACAGCCAAAAGCGACAAGTACGATGCGCAAAACAGGCTGATAGCAAGCTATATAGCCGTTAGCCTACCTTATAAAGATAAAATAACTGCATCGGGCGGTGTTCGTTATGAGCACAACGTACAAAAACTACAAAGCTTTGTAAGTGAAGATAGCATATCGCCGAGCATTACATCCAAGTTCTGGCTGCCTTCCTTCAATATAGGCTACAACATCAATGAAAAGATGATACTGCGGGTGGCTTATGGTAAAACGTTGAACCGCCCCGAGTTCAGAGAGTGGGCACCATTGTTCTACTACGATATGGACAATCGCTGGGGCGTTTACGGCTCATTGTTTGCACATGCCCTTCAAGATACACTCAAGGTTACGCGCATACAGAACTACGACCTGAGATGGGAGTGGTACCCCAACTCGAACGATATGATACATGCCGGCGTGTTCTACAAGACCTTTAAAGATCCCATACAGTTTTACATCCTGAACCCTGGAAGTGACAGTCGCCAAATGACCTACATTAATACTAAGGAGGCATATAGTGCCGGGGTAGAGGTGGATATAAGAAAGAATCTGTCCTTCGTTGATGATTGGCTGAAGACAAGCCTCTTCAAAGATTTTTCTATCGTAGGTAATCTTGCCTTGCTCGAGTCTAAAATGAAGATCGAGGATTCTGTCAGAGAGATAGATAATGCAACTATGCAAGGGCAATCGCCATATATGATAAATGGAGGCCTTTATTATCAGAATGACAAGAATGGCTTCCAGGGTTCATTTGTGTACAATGTATACGGGCCACGCATGATAGCGCTTGGCGACGGAGACGTTGCAAATATTGGCGAACGGCCTTTTCACGCATTGGATGCCTTTGTTTCCAAAACATTATTTAAGCATTACACAATTACTATTGGCGCGCAGAATATTCTAAACAACTCATTTGTGCGCGTACAAGACCAGAATAAAGATGGCAAGTATGCTAAGGCTGAGCCAAGCGCAACTGCCGACAACAACAGTAATGCCGATAACATATTCCGCTCAGTAAGCCCGGGCCGCTATTATTCATTAGGTGTCAAAGTTAAATTTTAAGCCGGCGTTCAGTAAGTATTCACACATGCTTAATGAGCCGGTAACAGTACCATAATACAGCACTAATACTTTCGCAAACAAATACAAAACCGTATGAGAAAAATTATCCTCTCTTTACTTACGATGCTTGGCATCAATTCTCTGGGTCTGGCTCAGTCAGTTCCGGTTGTCACTGTAAAAGGTGAAATTACATCGAACCAAACGTGGTCTCCGGGTCAGGTTTACAAATTGGAAGGCTGGGTATATGTTACAGATGGTGTAACGCTTACGATCAATCCTGGTACTATCATCAAAGGCGACAAGAACAGCAAAGCGGCACTGATCGTTGAACGCGGCGCAAAGATCATGGCACAAGGTACTGTTGAAAAACCAATCGTATTTACATCGAACCAGCCGCAAGGCACAAGGTCGAACGGCGATTGGGGTGGCGTTATCATCTGCGGTAAAGCTCCGGTTAACTGGACAGCGGGCGAAGGACAGATTGAAGGTGGTGTGCGCTCTAAATATGGTGGAACAGACGCTAACGATAACAGCGGTGTGCTGAGCTATGCGCGTATCGAATTTGCAGGTATTGCATTTGCCCCTAACAATGAGATCAATAGCCTTACACTGGGCGGGGTTGGTTCAGGCACTAAGATAGACCACGTGCAGATATCTTACGCTGGTGACGATGGTATCGAGTGGTTTGGTGGTACTGTAAATACTAAACACATGGTTACCGTTCGCACCTGGGATGATGACTTCGATACAGACAACCAATACAATGGTAAAAACCAGTTCATGTTTGTATTGAGAGATCCGAACATTGCTGACGTAAGTGGTTCTAAAGCTTTTGAAGGCGATAGCTATCTTGCCGGTACTATCGATGGCAAGACGAACAACAACAATGCTACTAAAGCTGTATTTTCTAACTGTACCGTAGTTGGTCCACTTATCAGTTCTACTTCTACAGCTTACAACCCTTTGTATGTAGCTGGTGCACACCTGCGCCGCGGTAGCGCTCAAAGCATACTGAATAGTGTGTTCATGGGCTGGCCTTGCGGTCTGCTGATAGACGAGCCGGGTACTGCTTTCGGTTCTACCATTGCTAACATCAATGATAACACGCTGCAATTCCGTAATAACGTGATTGCTGGTACACCTACTATGAATACGCCTAACTATAAAGATGTAGTTTTTGTAAGAGGTGATAACGCTCGTAATAATACACCTACAACTGCAAACAACTCGGATTCAGCTGTGTGGGCTGGCAATGTAGGCCCTATTACATGGTTCAAATCTGGTGCTAACATGATCACTTCTTATGCTCAGCCTCAAAATCTGCTACTGCAAAATGCTTACGATCTTAGCAATCCTAACCCGCTACCAAATAGTGCTTCTCCAATATCTTATAACAGCAGAACATTGCCTTCATACATGACGAATGGTGGTACTGTTGATCCATTCAGCAATGGCCGCGTATATCCGTTCAACCCTAGTAAGCCGATCAATACAGATACGAGCGGTTTGTTTGCAAACTACAATGCTCCAACACTGCTGCCTGACTTTACTAACACAAGAGCAAACGACGGCTTCTTTGAAAAAGTAAACTACATAGGTGCATTTGCAGGTACGCAAACTACTGCTGACAACTGGATGCAAGGCTGGACTAACTGGACTCCGAACAACACTAACTACGATGTAGTGGATACGAAGGTAGCTAATGTTGCTGCTTCTGCTTCTGAGATCAGCATCTTCCCTAACCCTGCTTCTGAGAACGCTTTTGTGACATTTGATATCGCAGCGCCTACTGATGTTGTAGTTTATCTGTCTGACATCACCGGTAAAGTAGTAAAGAACCTGTACAATGGTAAGAACGTAAATGGTGGCCAAATGTTGCCGGTTGACCTTACTAACGTAACAGCAGGTACATACTTCATCACTATCACTAATGGCAACTTCAAAAACAGTGCAAAAATCACTGTAGCTAAATAGTTCGTTCAGGAAAGGCGAACAAGCCTAATAAGAGCAAGGCTGCCCATTTGGGCAGCCTTGTGTTTTTACAATAAGTATAGGAATAGCGGTTATTATTATCAATTATTTAATGAGGCTGCAGCCGTCGCAGCCTTGGGTAAATGATACATTTGCTGCTGTGTCATGGTAAGAAAGGTCAAGAGATTGTTTGGCTCATTTCAGTCAAAAATTTTAGTCAGTTTTTTCGTTTTCTCGGGCCTGTTACTTGCGTGGGCCATAGTCTGCTTTTTTGTTGTAAAGAATTACAAACAAGTGCAGGCATTCACGCAGCGACTATCATCTATACATAGCCAGCATTACAAAAGTGTAGGAAACCTGCAGTACTTCATGCTCGCCGGTTATCACCAGGCTGGTTTTTATACAACATACCGGCAAGAGCATATAGACGAGGTGTTGGCTACCGAAACTGCAATTATTGAGCAGCTGCAGTATCTTGTTGGCGATACAGTTGCAAAGCATATTCGTGTTGATGCACAGCTACAGCGCCTTATCAGCGTACATGAACGACTACTTTCGTCTGTACGGAAGCTAAAAGACATTTATCACAAGAAAGGCTTTAAAGACTATGGACAGGAAGGCCTCATGCGTACCTATGCGCACTTCCTTGAAGACTCTACGAACATTCATCCCTCGACTATACTAGGGTTAAGAAGGCAGGAAAAAGATTACTTGCTAAGAGGAGAAAAAGAAGATGTGCAGATCTTTAACAGGCTGGCAGACAGTCAGGCCGCTGCGCTCTCGAACGGCTCGGATATAAAGGTGGCCTTACTGAAGTATAAGTCAAGCTTCAACCTGCTGGTAAATTATATAGATCAATTGGGGGTTAACAGCAACTCCGGCATGTATGCAAAGGTGCAAAATACGGTACAAGACCTGGACTACATGTACGATGGCGTTGACGATGTTGTGAGTGTTGAGGTACAAAATCTCAATGCTACTTTCAGGCGTATACTGATCTATGGCACTTTGTTGGTTCTGGCCTTAGCTATTGTTACAAGTTTTGTTTTGTCCAAAGCTTTGACGAGAGAGGTACGTCAACTGAACAGAAGTGTCATTCGTTTTATACGGTCGCGATTTACAGATAATGTGGATGAGCTCGACAAAGCATCTTACAACATAGCTGAGATAGAAACGCTCAATCGAAGCTTCTTGTTGCTAGTTGCCACTTTAAAGCAAACTGTATACGATCTGGAACATGCAATAGAAGAAGAAAAGAGAATATCGGCAGAACTTTCTTTTACTGTTGCCCAATTACAGGAAAATATGCTGGAAACCGAGCTGCAAAAGCAGGAAGTAAAGAAGTCGGAAGCCAAGCTGGATGCATTGTTCAATAGCTCATCGAGTTGCCATTTGATGGTAGATAGAAACCTGCGCGTAATGGCTTTGAACGATGCCGCAAGAAACTTCCTCTCCCAAGAAAATGCTGATGTATGTTGTTTAGGGGACACAATTACCGACTTTCTGAGCGATGGCGAGGAGATAAGATTTATGGAGGACTTTCGCAGGGCAATAAAAGGAACAAGTGTATATGACGAGCGATATAAGGAAACTGCCGGAATATGGTGGGAATATAGTATTGTACCTGTGAAGAATAAAGAAGAACGAATAATTGCAGTTGCCTTTACAGCTACAAATATTACACAGCGTAAGTTAAACGAACAAAAGATAAAGCAGCAGAACGAAGCCCTGCTGAAAATAGCACATGTACAGTCGCATCATATTCGCGGCCCATTGGCCACCATTATGGGCCTATTGAATATCATATTGCTCGAAAATAACTTCAATAAGGGCTACGTCATAATGCTTAAGGAAGCAGTAGATTTGTTGGATAGGCGTATTAAGGAAATTGTAGGTTATACAGAGGACAAAGAAGAAATCGCGACTGTCCGGCTTAGCTAGCAGCGGGACAGTCGTTGTAGTACTTAGTGTTTTACTACGGCGGTATTTGTTTTCTTTGCTTTAGCCTCGTTAATCTTTTTTACTGAGGGCCTGGCTGCTTTTTTAGTTAGTATTTTGGCCGCTTTACTTATTCGCTTTTTAAACTTTTTTTCGCCTATCTCACTTTTAAGTGTTGTTAGCGCTGCTTCCAGCTTCTGTTCAATATCCATTTTGCGGCTGTCACTATTTTTTGTTGCTGATTTTTTTCCTTTCTTCATTGCGTGAGTTGATTTGATAACACAAAATTAATAGTAAGGTGACATTCCCAATGTTAAGTTTTGTTATACCGTTTTAAATGCGAGAAGGCCGTCTGATGACGGCCTTCTCGCATTTATGTTTTGGTATGCTCTTACGATATGCTCAGTGCTTCTTCTATCAGCTTTGCTTGCTCTATGGCATGTTTCTTAGAGAAACCTGTAGCCGGCGATGCGCTTGCCGGGCGTGAGATATAGCGTATCGGGAAGCTGCTGTCCATGTTCATCATCAGGAATGCGGCAGCGCCCATATTGCGCGGTTCTTCCTGTAGCCATACCCATTCAGCTTTCTTGTACTTCTCACGCAGCTCATTCAGTTGTTTTACCGGCAGCGGGTATATCTGTTCCAGGCGCACAACGGCTACATCCTGACGGTTATCGGCCATTTGTTTTTCACTGAGGTCGAAGTATACTTTACCGCTACACAGTACTACACGTTTTACCTTGCTTGCAGTCTTAATCGTAGCATCGTCTATTACTTCTTTGAATCCACCTGTAGTGAAATCTTCTATCGGGGAGAAGGCGCGTATGTGACGCAGGTTGGCTTTGGGCGAGAAGTTTACCAGCGGTTTGCGGAACTCCCACTTCATTTGCCTGCGGAACATGTGGAACAGGTTGGCCGACGTAGTAATGTCGGTTATGATGACGTTGTGCTCTGCGCAAAGCTGCAGGAAGCGTTCCAGGCGGGCGCTTGAGTGCTCAGGGCCCTGGCCTTCGTAGCCGTGCGGCAGCAGCATTACCAGGCCTGCCATCTTCTGCCATTTAGTTTCAGCCGATACGATGTATTGGTCAATCACAGTCTGTGCTCCGTTGGCGAAGTCGCCAAACTGTGCTTCCCATATAGGCAGTGCATTTGGGTTAGCTATGGCGTAACCATACTCAAAGCCCAGTACGGCAAACTCACTCAGCAGCGAGTTGTATATCTGGAATTTTGCCTGTCCTTCTGCAACATTGCTCAGGCGGCAGTATGTATTGTTCGTGTCTTCGTCGTGCAATACCGCATGGCGGTGCGAGAAGGTGCCGCGCTGAACATCCTGTCCGCTCATGCGTACGGGGTGTCCATCGGCTAGCAGGCTTGCATAGGCCATCAGTTCACCGGTTGCCCAGTCGAGCTGTCCTTTCTCTTCGTATAGCTTTACTTTCTCCTCTATCAGCTTCTGTATCTTACGCAGTGGCTTAAATCCTTCCGGTACGTTCATCAGGGCACGGAACAGTTTCTCTACCTGCTCTTTGCTGATGGCTGTGTCAGGAGACTTATCAAAGTCGGCTGCTTCTGCGCGACGAAGATTTTGCCATGCCTGCTCAGGTGCCTGTAGCTGGTACGGGAGCGGCTTTTGTTTTATCTCATCGAGGCGCTGTTGCAGATCGTCCCAGAAGCTTTTCTCCATTTCCTTGGCCAGGTTCTGCGCTTCCGGTTCGCCGTTTTTCAGCAGGTATTGCGTGTATACTTCGCGCGGGTTCGGGTGCTTCTTGATCAACTCATACATCTTTGGCTGTGTAAAGCTCGGATCGTCGCCCTCGTTATGACCATGGCGGCGATAGCACACCATATCTATAAAGATATCCTGGTTGAAGTGCTGGCGGTATTTTACGGCCAGTTCAGCAGCTTTTACTACCATCTCGGGGTCATCGCCATTGATGTGCAGCACAGGTGCCTGTACCATAGCAGCAATGCTGGTGCAATAGTCGGCCGAGCGTGCATCGTCAAAATCGGTAGTAAAGCCTATCTGGTTGTTGATGACGATGTGGATAGTGCCGCCTGTGTGGTAACCGGCCAGCTTGCTCATTTGCAGCAGTTCGTATACTACACCCTGGCCTGCAACTGCAGCATCGCCATGTATCAGTATCGGCAGTACTTTGTCGTATTCGCAATCATACAGCGTATCAGCTTTTGCACGGGCAAAACCCTCAACTACCGGGTCAACCACCTCGAGGTGAGAAGGGTTGGGGGTAAGCTGTACGTTTATTTCTTTGCCGTTAGGCGTCTGTATGTTCGAACGGAAGCCGAGGTGGTATTTCACATCGCCGCTGCCCATAGTAGTGTCGGGCGGGATGTTTCCTTCAAATTCAGAGAATATCTGCTCGTAGGTTTTGCGCAGTGTATTGGCCAGTATGTTCAGGCGGCCACGGTGTGCCATGCCTATCACTACTTCCTTCACACCCGCATCAGCCGATTCGCTAATAATGGTATCGAGCGCAGGTATCACGCTCTCGCCACCTTCGAGGCTGAACCGCTTCTGGCCGATGTATTTTGTATGCAGGAATTTTTCGAAGATGACACCCTCGTTAAGTTTCTCCAGCACTCTTCTCTTCTGCGTAATGGATAGCTGCTTTTGCATCATTTCTTCAAATGCATTCTGCACCCATACACATTTCTCGTGGTCGTTGATGTAAGTGTACTCAATGCCTACATCGCCTGCATACAGGTTCTTCAGCTTTGCTACGATGTCGCTTAGCTTAGCCTTACCCAGGCCTATGAACGAACCTGAGTGGAACTCTGTATTAAGGTCGGCATCGCTGAGGCCGAAGTGTTGTAGATCGAGGTGTGGCTTTCGGTCTTTACGCGGACGGATAGGGTTGGTGGTTGCAACCAGGTGCCCTCTTTTGCGGTAAGAGCGAATGAGGCGGAATACGCCTACTTCTTTGCTCAGTTGTTCATTGCTAACCGGTGTCTTGTCGGTAGCAACAGCATGGCCATTGGTACTTCCGTTGCCATTGGTCTTGCTGTAAGCAAAGTCAAAACCTTCAAAAAACTTTTTCCACTCGGGGTCTATCGCCGAAGGATCATTTACATAATCGCCATATAGCGACTCGATGTAAGAGGGATGTGAACTCATCACGTATGAAAAATCTTTCATCGTACAACCGGTAAATTAGAGATACTTATTATTTGAAAATGGACGGCAGCAAGATACTCAATAATATTGGTATCGGCGGCTGCCAAAAATAGGCATAATTACGCAATGGCTCAACAGTTTTAGCGGCTATTGTAGCGGTAAGTCTGCTCTGAATGGAGGTAAGATGGATTATGTTATGATTAGTTAATAAGCGTCCAAGTAAACCCGAAGCGGATGGAGAAATCGGGCATGGGGTAGCCGGGGGTGGCTATTACGTTCTTATTGGCCCATAGCTTCTGTAGCTGGTCGCCCATGATGTAAGCTCGGAAGCGTTTGACACGGAAATTGAAAAAGATTGAAGTTTCCAGCGGATTTCTGAGTGTGTCAGTATCCTGGTAGTAGAAGCGATTAAAGAACGGACTATACCCTGCACCTTTAAAGTTGCTATGGTAGCGTACCTCTACACCCGTAGCAACGATCAGTGCAGACTTGAACAGGGGGCTCTCTATGCATAGCTGATGCCTGCCCATGATGGTCGGGATATTGATGGGAGCCTCGCCCGACTTTTGCTGATACACCAGTTCATTATCCAGTACAAAACGCTTCCAGGTAAGTAGCTTTTGCACCCATACCTGGGTAATGTTGAATGCCGGGCCATACTGGGCAGGCATCTGTTTTTGGTCGAGGTAGATGTAGTTGCCAATTACATAGTTGCGCAGTCCACCGTTCAGCTTCAGGCGGTAGTTGGCGTAGGTGGCCGATACGAGCGATACGCTTTCTTTATTGAAGGATGCCTGTATGGTGTCGTATTGATTCTGGTAAATGGTATAGGCATAGGGCGCATTATTGATGCGCTGCTGGAAACCGACTTTGAACTGACCCAATACCGGCCCCAGGTCTTTGCCTGCCTCGGCCCTCAAGCTGGAATTACCCGCTGCCTCGCCTGTGAGGTATATCTGTGCATCTGCATTGTAGAACCATTGCCCTGCAAGGTGTATCTCTTTATTCAGCTCTCCTATCAGGTAGTTGCTTAGTATATCATTGCTCCTGTTGCCTGTGGCAAAGTGGGTATTGAAATGATCCACACGGTTGCCCAGCCCTGCGCTAAAGGATAGCAGGTTTTCGCGCTTGCCGATGAAGCTGTTGAGCATTACCCGGTTGTCGATCCTTTTCCAGCGCTGTTCGGACACGACGGAGTCTTGCCCGTCGCTCCTCAGCGTACGGTTGAAGAATTGTGCATAGCGTGCAGAGTCGCTGCGGACGTCTTTATAGCGGTGCCGCTCATTGCTTATTTGTAAGCGATGACTGATGCCGAAGCGTGGATTGAGCTGATAGCTATATCGTGTAGAGTCATCGCTGTATAAGGTGTCTATACGCCCAAATGTGTAGCTATGTTGCAGTAGCAAGGAAGCATCGCGCATGGTATTGCTGACTGCAGAGCGCTGATAATCGCCCTCATTGGCAAAGACAGTATTGCCAAACCGCACAGGCAGCGTGCGTCGGTCGCCATACAGCTGGTTAGAGTCGAGCTGGTTCTCGTTTACGATGCCACCATTCTCGTCCTGCTGCATATTATTGTACACTATGGCGCCATACAGCTTGTACCGTTGCCGCGGGCTTTGGTAGTTAGTAGTCAGGTTGGCATTGTCGTGCAGAATGCGCTGCAGCAGAAAATTGCCAGGCGACATGATCTTGTGGTACTCAAAAGCGATATTCCAGTTGGGGCGTACATTTTGAGTATGTAGGATATGTGCTGTCTGCTCCAGTTTAGGCCCTAGCTGATATTGAAAAAACGAGTACGGGCGATTGGTATTATAATAATATAGGCTGTCGGCGTTGTATCGGTAGATATCAAACACATGATAGCCTGATGTAGGCCCTACACGGTACTCAGGTGTAAAGAGACCGTTATACGCTGCACTGCCATGGTTGCCCAGAGTACGATGCCAGGGCTGCACGAACGGCCTGCGGTGGAACGTACGTAGGGATGTATCGGGTACAAAGGCGATATCTGAATATGCCCGGCTGAACGTGAGGCGTACGTTCTCGTTCTTCCAGTCCGTATTATTTGTTTTATTCAGGCTGGTATCGCGCTGCGGTATGTTGTTGAGTGTAGGCGCTGCGCCCGGTGGCTGCTGTATCTGCGCCATAGCATTACTGCTGCAAAGCATACCGGATGCCCATACAGCAAATATGATATAGTAACAGGAGCTGGCTCTCAATGAATCAGAATTTTTAATGTTTCCGGACGCGCAAAGTTAATTGAATACTGTTATTGAACGGATACCAGGGTTATATTGTTGCGATAAGTGCTGTTACCAGTTGTGCCAGACGCGGTGCGGCTTCATTTGCTGCCACCAATACTTCCTCGTGGCTGATGGGTGCAACATGGTCGCCGATGCCCATATCGGTAATGATGGATGTGGCAAATACCCGCATGCCACCATGTATCGCTACGATCACCTCCGGTACGGTACTCATACCTACGGCATCGGCGCCTATGCTGTGCAGCCACTTGTATTCGGCTTTGGTCTCGAAGGTAGGCCCGGTAAGGCCTGCGTATACACCGGTCTGCAACTTTATACCTTGTTCGGCTGCTATTTGCAGTGCGCCTTCTATTAAGTTCTGGTCGTAAGGCTCACTCATGTCGGGGAAGCGTGTACCGAGGCGCTCGTCGTTTGGTCCGCGCAGCGGATGCTCCGGAAATAAGTTGATATGATCGCGGATGACCATCAGGTCGCCCACCTTGAAATCTGTATTCATACCACCCGCAGCATTCGATACAATGAGTGTTTCTACGCCTAGCGCTTTCATCACCCGCACGGGGAAGGTGATCTGCTGCATATTGTAACCCTCATAATAGTGGAACCTGCCGGCTAGTATGGCCACGTCCTTACCCGCAAGCTTGCCAAATACCAGCTTACCCTCGTGCCCCACAACCGTTGCCTGCGGAAAGCCGGGAATGTCATTATAGTCGATCTCGGCTTCCTGCTCCACCGTATGAATAAGGCCACCCAAGCCACTCCCTAATATAATAGCAACCTGCGGCTTATTCTTTATCCGCCGAGCGATAAAGGCAGCAGTGACCTGTATGTTGTCGTATAAACTCATATTTACTCTTTAGCAGGCAAGCCATCATAGCCGGGGTTGGCCACATCGTTAACACTTACTACACCCTCGTAAGATGAAGGATCGGTATTGGGCATAATGGGCAGTAAGCCCCAGTGGCGCTGCTCCAGGTTCTCGATACAGGCTTTGCGCTTAAGGTGCTGGCCAACCATAGTATTGATATGCTTACCCGCGAAATTGAGAATGTCATTCTTGAGCCTTATCATGCGCATACTGCGCGCTACGATAAAAAACAGTACTGCAATAGTGCCCAGCAGGGCATACACCCCTATGTTCAGTAGTTCTATATTGCCTTTGCCTAGTTCATCGGTGAATGTATCGGAATCGCGGAGGTCTGCCAGTATATAAAAAGGATGGATCTTGTGTAGGAAGAAGGCCAGGGCAATGCTGCCCAGTGCCAGCAGATAACAAAACAGCTCCGCCACTATTATGGCTCCTTTGCTCACCAGCCTGCGGGCGGCCGGCTTGCGTAATTGTGTGCCAAGGGGATCGAATATGCTGAGCTGTTCATATATGAGTTCTTTTTCTTCCTTTAATTCGTTTATCAGATCTTCCTGTAGTCTCGTTAGGGGCATGGCTTGCAATACGGCTCTTTGTAGCAAATGTAACATGATGCCCCAACATTAAAAATGCTGTTTTTGCACTTGATTTTGATACATTTTAATAATATATTATCGGTTTACGCTCCATTTTTCAGAACTTTGCAGCCTGATTTCCGGTAGCTGAGTTTCAGCACGGCAGTCCTATATATTGAAATGAAATACGAAAAAGAAATAAACAGGCGGCGGACCTTTGCCATCATATCCCACCCCGATGCCGGTAAGACCACGCTTACAGAAAAACTGCTTTTATTCGGTGGCGCCATACAGGTAGCTGGCGCCGTTAAGAGCAACAAGATAAAAAAACACGCTACGTCGGACTTTATGGAGATAGAGCGGCAGCGTGGTATCTCGGTGGCTACATCGGTAATGAGCTTTGAGTATAAGGACACGCTCATCAACCTGCTGGATACTCCGGGTCACAAAGACTTTGCGGAGGATACCTACCGTACCCTGACGGCCGTGGACAGCGTAATACTGGTGATAGACAGCGTGAACGGGGTAGAGGAGCAGACCCGCAAACTGGTAGAAGTATGCCGTATGCGCGACACACCGGTGATCGTGTTTGTGAATAAACTGGACCGCGATGGTAAATACCCGTTCGACCTGCTGGATGAGATAGAAAAGGAGCTGAAAATATCGTTGCACCCGCTTTCGTGGCCTATTAATATGGGTAAGGAATTCAAGGGTGTATATAATTTATATGATAAGAGCCTGAACCTATTCACCGCCAACCAGAAAGCTACGGACGAAAACACAGTGCCGATACCGGACCTGAAATCGAGCCTGCTGGACGAAAAAGTAGGGGAGCGCGATGCCAACCAACTGCGCGAAGATGTAGAGCTGCTGGAAGGTGTATATGGTGAACTGAGCAACGAAGACTATCTGAAAGGCCGGGTGGCACCAGTATTCTTTGGGAGTGCGGTAAATAACTTTGGTGTAAAGGAATTGCTGGATACATTCATACGCGTGGCACCCCTGCCACTGGGCCGTGCTACGGATAAAAGATTTGTAGCGCCGGATGAAGAGAAATTCTCGGGCTTTATATTTAAGATCCACGCCAACCTCGATCCACGCCACCGCGACCGTATCGCGTTCCTGCGCGTTTGTTCGGGCAGGTTTGCACGGAATACCTTTTACCATCACTCAAGGCTGGATAAGGATGTGCGTTTCAGCAACCCGTACTCTTTCCTGGCCCGCGAAAAAGATGTGATTGAAGAAGCATTCCCGGGCGATGTGGTGGGTCTTTTCGATACGGGGAGCTTTAAAATAGGCGACACGCTGACAGAAGGTGAAGACCTGCAATTCACAGGTATACCTACGTTTTCGCCGGAGATATTTAAGGAGTTGGTGAATAAGGATCCGATGAAGACCAAACAGCTGGAAAAAGGCGTCCGCCAGCTGACCGATGAAGGAGTAGCGCAGTTGTTTACCCAGCACGGTGGCAACCGCAAGGTGATCGGTTGTGTGGGTGAGCTTCAGTTTGAGGTGATACAGTACCGACTGTTGCAGGAGTATGGTGCTTCTTGCTCCTTCGTGCCACTGAGCTTTTATAAAGCCTGCTGGATAACCGGAGATAAGAAAGCGGTGGAGAACTTTGCCCGCTTTAAGCAGGCGCAGATCATGGAAGACAAAGATGGTAACCTGGTGTACCTGGCGCAGAGCGAATGGTTCCTGAATACGGAACGTCAGAATAACCCCGATATAGAATTCCACTTTACCAGCGAGTTTAAAACCGCTATGGCGAAGTAAATATCATGTGAAAACAGAAGAGCAGGGGATGATCCTGTTCTTCTGTATTTGTAATCAGTAGCGCCGGCTGCTTTCTAACTATTTTTATAACAAACCCAATCTGAATGCCATCCAGAGATAATTACCAGGTAGCGCGACTTTTTATCTTGTCGATCTTACTGCTGATGTTTGGCTGGAGCACATGGGCTTTCTGTGTAAAGTCCTTTCATGATGTGATCCATATTCTCAGTCTCGGTGATCAATCCGTGCATATTCGCAGCAGCGATGTTAATAATGGATTTCTGAAGGGATGCTACTCTCTTGCGAAGCTTTTTTCTTTTGCTGGCTTGTTCCTGGCAGCATATATGTTTTACCGTGCTATGGCAAAAAAAGGCATGGAGGAAAAACATAGCAACCCGGTATATAAATATGTGGCCTCTATTATTTATGACAACCGGGTGTTTCTATCAGGCATTGTTAACCCTATACGTACTCTGTTCCTGCTCATGATCGTAGCACGCACAGCTATGATGCTTTATTACATGTTTACGATGCCGTATCACTACGATGAAACACTTAATTACCGGCTCTTTTCAGGCCAGGGCGTAATGACTTCACTCGTAGCATACACGCTTCCTAACAACCATATTTTTCATAGTATAGTATCTGCATGGCTCATTCAACTACTACCCTGGGATCCATATCTATCTATGCGCTTATGCTGCGTTGCGGCAAGTGTATGTTCTATCTACTATGTATTTAAGCTGTGCAGAAATATGATGTCGGATGGTGCAAGTTTTTTTGGCACTGCTTTCTTCGCTTTTTCTTATCCATTCTTCTTTTATAGTGTGCAGGCGCGGGGGTACGCATTCCTTATTTTGTTCACGGTACTGCTTCTGTACGCATTTGTCAATATTGTAAAAGGGCAAAATATACGGAAGTATCTTGTTCTATATTTAATAAGCATTGCATTGGGCAGCTTTACGGTGCCCACCTTCATTTACGTTGCCTTCCCCGTAGGGCTCATGCTTTTTGTCTTCTACTTACATAAAAGAAGGAACTTTTTTTTTAGGGAGTTTTTTCTGGTAAATGCCGTACTTGCTGTTGCTATCTGCCTGTCTTATTTGCCTATGCTGCTTACGCTCGGCTACGATGCGTTTGATAAAGTGCAAAAAGCCGGAATTGTGCCTACGGAGGTAACTGAACAAAATATCCGCGGACACTTGTCCGAGACCTGGATGTATCTGGTCAAGGATATTGTTTCCCCCTACGCGGCAGTAGCCATTCTGGCCATTTGTTTGGGCTATGCTTTTTATAAAAGGTCTTTGCTGCAATCTTATTTTGTCATCCTTATCTGTCTCCTTGTATTGTCTCCATATCCGCTTATACTGGCGCAGGGGGCCATTCCTTTTGCCCGCACCTGGACATATCTGATCATTCCTATTGCGGTAGTTGCAGGCATCTTAGCCGATCTTCTTTTGTCTTTCAGGATTGTACACAAATGGGCAGATATACCGGCTGCTTTAGCCGGCGTGGTGGTAGTATCGAGCATTATTGTAACGGACAGGAACATTGCGGCGTATAGGGCAGAGTATGACATTGACCATAAGATCAAAAATTACCTGGCCATCCTGAAGCCAAAATTTTCTTATTTACACTCCATAGGGCGCGGGCCGGGCTTCTGCTGGTACATTTCAGAAACTATAGATTCGGAAGCCATGAAGGACAAGATCTACTTTTCTACCATTTATCTTAATCAAAATGATACGGCCATAACGGGGGACTTGGTAATTGTGGATAATGCAGTGCCACTTCGCGTACCGGATAGCAGTTATAATTTAATACCCTATCAAAATCCCTATTTTAGTTTATATCTTAAAAAAGGGCTATGATGGCTCTGCTGATGTAATCTATCCGGAATGTCAATATACTTTTGAGTTACCTACGTAGAGCGTATCGATCGGCCTCGATCTTCCTTTGGGGTTAAGCAGATGATAGTCGAGGATGAACTTCATGCGTATTTCCTTGTGCAGTATCATTCGTTTCAGGCTGTCGAATGATTTGCCATCGTCGAGGTACCGGTTGATGTAGTAACTATTATATCCTTTATCGTTTTCCATAGCTACTACGAAGTCGGTGCCATGCGTGTACACGCCGATGACTTTTCCTTTTATCCAACGATATCGGAACCTTCATCATGTACAGGACCTGTTACGACCATCCAGAGCAAGCCGCAAAAGGCAAAAGGCAACACGATCTCTGCTATCATTAAAAGCTTCCAGCGCCTCTTCTTATGAATTTCCATCTAAGAATTATGAATAACCTATAAGAACGTTTTTCATAGATAAAAAGTATTCATTTTCGTGTATAGATAAAATATTTGCCATGACCATACGCGAATACATGAATGAAAACCTGGGCACTACTTATAGCCTTGATGAAGAGTTGCCCTTCTGCATAAAGCGGAAAACATTTAAGAAAGGCGAGATCATTACGCCATACGACAAGGTGGAATCCTGCGTTTATTTCCTGAAGTCGGGCATTGTAGAGTTTACCATAGAGTGGGCCGATGAAGAGAAGATCATAGATTTCTATCTGCCCGGCAATTTCATCGCAGCGTACACCTCATTTCTAACACAACAGGCTTCGGACGTACAGATACGCGCATTAGCTGATTGCGAAACAGAGATCATAACCTACCAGGAACTGCAGCAAGCCTACACAACTTCTGTTGCAGCTAACAGGATGGGGCGTTTTGCAACTGAAGCTGCCTACCTGAGTAAGGTAAAACGTGAGAAGGATTTCCTTACAAAAACTGCAGAAGAGCGCTATGTAGATATGTTGGAATACAGACCCGAACTCATAGCCATGCTGCCTATTAATAAAATCGCGCGCTACCTGGGTATACATCCTGAAAGCCTGAGCCGTATACGCAGGAAGATCAGCTATTGTTAGATTAGCTGATTTGATGATTAGCAGATCAGCTAGTTGTGGAAGAATAGTAATTCGTAAGTGTAAGATGATGTTCCTGTTTCATTTCCTGACATACATCAGGGTTGATTGATGAAGTGTGTTGAACCTTTGCAGCCATAAAAATTATTCACTGTAAAGGCGGCAGCTGAGCCGCACACAAACACATCGTACTATGAATTTACCAAATCCACTCGTCGTTCTATTGCACCCCATTTCTATGCTCAGTTTTGGCATGTATGCTTTTCTCATTCTTATAGAAGCCATATTGCCTGCGCGCAAGCTGCCTGAGGTAAAGAATTGGAAGGTAAAAGGTATCCTGTCCTTTATCGTCTTCTTTTACATCTCTGTATACCTGCCTATGGTGCTCAATCCATTACTAGAGCCTTATAGATTATTTGATCTGTCGGGTATCGGGGGGGCTGGTGGTGTAGCTGTTGGCCTGCTGTTGCTGGAACTGGCCGTTTACTTTTGGCATCGCAGCCTGCATCGCTCCAACAAACTATGGCGAAGCTTTCACCAGATGCATCATAGTGCAGAGCGGCTCGATACCTACGGCACTTTCTTTTTTAGTCCGCTGGATATGGTAGGCTGGACGGTGATAGGTAGCGTATGTTTTAGTCTGTTAGTTGGATTGTCCGCAGAAGCTACGACGATCATCTTTATGCTCAATTCATTCCTGAATATTTTCCAGCATTCCAATATCCGCACACCCGTATGGCTGGGGTATATAATTCAGCGCCCCGAGTCGCATACTTATCATCATGCGCAAAAGATACACCGCCATAATTATTGCGACCTGCCGGTGATAGATATGGTATTTGGCACCTTTCACAACCCAAAGACATATGAGTATGAGACCGGCTTCTATCACGGCGCATCGCACCGTATGGCAGATATGCTGATGTTCCGGGATGTAAGTGTCGAGGAATGAGTCCTCGACCTGGAAATCTCAGGCAACCTTGTTACGCCTCTATTTTTATATCATACTTATGCAACAAGCCTGTTACAGCAGGTAACGAGAACTTTGCCTTTTTTATTTTGTTGCCATCGGGGTCTATTGAATAGTTCATCGCGGTTCTAAAGTCTGCCTGTTCGAGGATAGAATTTTCGAACATGGCGCCGCTCAGGTCACAATTGTGGAAGATCGCGCCGGTCAGGTCGCATTGGGTATAGTAACATTCTGTAAGCTTACATTCCTTAAATACTTGCTTTTTCATCTTTAGCTGATAAAAAGAGGAATGATTGAGCGCGCAGTTTTGGAAGGAAAAGGCAAGGCCGAAAGGATTGCATTCGTCCAGTCGCAGCCCCCACATTTTGCAGTTCCGGAAGTCTACTTCCCTGAATGTTGTTTTTTGAAGTTTTACCAGGCTCAGGTTACAACCGTCAAATGTGCATCCGTCAAAGATATACTCGCTCAGATCTGCGTTCGACAGGTCACAATTCAGGAAGGAACAGCCTTCATACTCTCCTTTTTTGAGCATGTCGGCGGTTGCGCGTTCCAGTTGTTCGTCTCTTAGGTAAATCTGCTCCATAATGCCAAAGATAACGGTTCCGATGTCCGGGCTTTCCTTATGAAGGCTTATTTTTATGATGTGAAAAGACGTCAGGTGTCCTCATCTACTATTAAGTCTACAGGTTACGATCCGGGGCGCGGGATATTGGAAATAGAATTTACTTCGGGTGAGGTATACCGTTATCACGAGGTGCCACCATATCATTTTGCCGGATTGCTGAATGCGCCGTCCAAGGGGAAATACTATAACAAGTACATCAAAGAGTTCTATTCCTTTTCCGGGCCGTTATAGAAATTGCCGACAGAGCAAATAATCTATTAATTTAGCATCGCACACACAAAAGCGATCAATGAAACGTATTGTATATAGCGGCCTGGCTTTGGCCGTTCTGTTTGCAGCTTGCAAATCTTCGGAGAAAAAAGAGGAAGTAAAGAAAGAGGATATATTGGCTGTTAATATCGACAGCAGTATAAATCCTGCCGACGACTTCTTTGAATATGTAAATGGTGGCTGGATCAAAACCCACCCGATACCCAATGAAGAAACACAGTGGGGTATAGCTCACCTGGTGCAGAATGAACTGTATGACCGTCTGCGCATCATCAACGAAGACGCGGCCAAGAAAAATGCGAAGACCGGTGCCGACCAGCAGATAGGTGACTTCTGGAGCACGGCAATGGATACCGCCACCATCGAGCAGAAAGGTATAGAGCCACTGCGCGAAGAGCTGAATAAGATAAACGCCCTGCAGAATACGCAGGAAGTGATGGCGCAAGCCGCACATATGCATACCTATGGCGTAGGCGTATTTTATGGCGAGGGCGTATCGCAGGATGCAAAGAACAGCGATGCGATGGCTTATTATATGTCGCAGGGTGGTATTGGACTACCTAACCGCGATTACTACTTTAATACAGACGAACGCACGGCTAAGATCAGAGCTGCATACCCGCAGTATATCGCCTCTGTATTCAAGTTGATGGGCGTCGACAGTACGCAGGCTAATGCCAAAGCTGCTGCCATTATAGCTATGGAAACGAAGCTGGCACAGTCATCGCGCAAGCTGGAAGACCTGCGCGACCCTTATGCCAACTACAATAAGATGGCAATAAGCCAACTGGGCAAGCTGTCTCCAAACATTGCCTGGCCTACCTACCTGGAGCAGATGGGCGTAAAGGGTGTGGATAGTGTTATCATAGGCCAGCCGGAGTTTTACAAGCAGTTGGATAAGGTGGTGTTCACCGAAAACCTGCAAACGCTGAAGGACTATATGGCCTTCCACCTGGTGCGTACCTATGCTACTTACCTGAGCAAACCGTTTGTAGATGCCAACTTCAACTTCTACAGCAAATTGATACGCGGTGCACAGGCACAGCGTCCGCGCTGGAAGCGTGTGCTGGACTCTGAAGAACAGGCAATGGGCGAGGCGCTGGGCCAGCTATTTGCCAAAGAGTACTTCAACGAAACAGCCAAGAAGCGCTACGAGGATATGGTGGAGAATGTTCGCACTGCCTACCGCGCACGTATAGAGAAGCTGGACTGGATGACGGATAGCACGAAGAAGAAAGCATTGCAAAAGCTCTCGACCATCAGCAAAAAAGTGGGCTACCCTGACAAGTGGAAAGACTTCGGCAGCCTGAAAATTGACCGTAGCTCTTATGCACAGAATATGATGCGTTCTAACGAATGGTGGAATACATACTACATGAATAAGCTGGGCAAGCCGGTTGACCGTAATGAGTGGGAAATGACACCACAGACATACAATGCTTACTACAATCCGTCAAATAACGAGATCGTACTGCCTGCTGGTATCTTCACTGTACCGGGCTACCGCGATGAGCAGCTGGACGATGCGCTGGTTTATGGATATGCTGCGGCATCTACCATCGGCCACGAAATAACGCATGGATTTGATGATGAGGGTCGCCAGTTTGATGACAAAGGAAACCTGAAAAACTGGTGGTCGGCCAAGGACGAGGAAGAGTTTAAAAAACGTGCAGAGGTACTGGTAAAACAATTTAACAATATGATGCCTGTGGATACGCAGCGCATTAACGGCAGGGCTACACTAGGTGAAAACCTGGCCGACCTTGGTGGTATCCTCATTGGCCTGGATGCCTTCAAGCAAACCGAAGCCTTTAAAAAGAACGAAAAGATCAGCGGATTTACACCGCTACAACGTTTCTTCATGGGCTACTCGCTGGGCTGGATGCATCAAATGCGTAAGGAAGAACTGGCAAGCCGCCTGCTGACCGATGTGCACTCACCTGCCAAATTCCGTGTGAATGGCCCGCTGCCAAACGTGCCTGAGTTTTATGAAGCATTCAACGTAAAACCGGGTAATAAGATGTACTTGGCAGATAGCCTGAGGGTGCGCCTTTGGTAAAACAAATAACCAAAAATTTTTATGAATAAAGGCGCCGAAGGTGTATCTTGCGGCGCCTTTATTATTAGGCACGAAATTATTGATTGTAGAGCTTATAGAGTCTCCCAAATGAATATCAAAAAGTTGTTGATCGCCAATAGAGGCGAAATTGCAATTCGTATATCCAGAGCTGCTTCAGAGCTGAATATACCTACAGTAGCCGTTTATACCTACGAAGACAGGTACTCGCTTCACCGCTACAAGGCTGACGAAGCATACCAGATAGGCGCAGATACCGACCCGCTAAAGCCTTACCTGAATATCGACGAGATCATTTCTGTGGCGAAAGAGTGTGGCGCAAATGCCATACATCCCGGTTACGGTTTCCTGTCGGAAAACTCAGAATTTGCGCGCAGATGTGCTGCAAACGGCATCATCTTCGTAGGCCCTAGCCCCGAGGCTATGGGTGCGCTGGGTGATAAAGTGAGCGGAAAGGAAGTAGCCATAAAGGCAAATATTCCTATCATCGAGAGCAACAAGAACGAACTGAATGATGAAGCAACAGCTTTATCAGAAGCACAACGCATAGGATACCCGCTGATGCTAAAAGCCGCTTCTGGCGGTGGCGGCCGTGGTATGCGTGTAGTGCGCGATGACGAGCAGCTGAAGAAATCTTTCCACGAAGCACGTAGCGAAGCAAAGAATGCTTTTGGTGACGATACCGTATTCCTAGAGAAATTCGTAGAGAATCCAAAACATATCGAAGTACAGATTGCCGCCGACAGGCATGGCAACATTGTGCACCTGTACGAGCGCGATTGCTCGGTGCAGCGCCGCTTTCAGAAAGTAGTGGAAGTAGCGCCATCGGCTACGCTGAGGCAGGACACACTGGATAAGCTGTACAACTATGCAATAGACCTTTGCAAGGCGGTAAACTATAATAACCTTGGTACGGTAGAATTCCTGGTTGATGCGGCGCAGAATATTTACTTCATCGAGGTGAACCCGCGTATACAGGTAGAGCATACCGTTACCGAAATGATAACGGGTAAAGACCTGATCAAAACGCAGCTTTATATCGCATCGGGCTATAAACTGTCAGATCCTGAAATAGGCTTGGGAGATCAGAATAAAATACCTAAGAATGGTTTTGCTATACAGTGCCGTATCACTACCGAAGACCCGGTAAATGACTTTAAGCCCGACTACGGTACGCTGATCACTTACCGCAATGCGGCTGGTTTTGGTGTGCGCCTGGATGAGGGTAGCACTTATGCCGGTATGAAGATCAGTCCGTTCTTCGACTCGATGCTGGTAAAGGTGAGCACGCAGGGTAATAGCCTGTACGAAGCTTCGCAAAAAATGCATCGTGCATTGCGCGAGTTCCGTATCCGCGGTGTGAAGAACAATATCCAGTTCCTGGAGAACCTGATCACGAACGAAGAGTTTATTTCAGGAAATGCAACTGTAGGTTTCATACAGGAGCATCCGGAACTGTTCAAGTTCACTACCCGTCAGGATCGCGGTACGAAGATCCTGAACTACCTGGGCGATGTAACTGTAAATGGTAACACCGATGTGAAAATGAAAAGGCCGGAAAAGGTTTTTGAAAAGCCGGTTGTGCCTGCATTCGATCCTAACGCGACTTACCAGAAAGGTACCAAAGACCTGCTTACAGAACTGGGCCCTGATAAGTTTGCAGAGTGGTTGAAGAACGAAAAGAAGATTCATTATACAGATACTACCTTCCGCGATGCACACCAGTCGCTGCTGGCTACGCGTATGCGTACCTACGATATGCTGAAGGTAGCGAAGGCGTTTGCAATACAGCATCCGCAGACTTTCAGCATGGAGACATGGGGTGGCGCGACGTTTGACGTATGTATCCGCTTCCTGAGAGAAGACCCATGGAAGCGCCTGCAGGAAATACGCAAAGCAGTGCCAAACATATTGCTGCAAATGCTGATACGCGGATGCAATGGCGTAGGCTATGCTGCGTACCCTGACAACCTGATAGAAAAATTCGTTGAGCAATCGTGGGAGAATGGTGTGGACATCTTCCGCATCTTCGACTCGCTCAACTGGATGGATAATATTGCTCCATGTATCGAAATGGTACGCAAACGCACGAAAGGCCTCGCCGAAGGTGCGCTCTGCTATACCGGCGATATCATGGATAAGAGCAAGACCAAGTACACGCTGGAGTACTACTTGCGTATGGCTAAAGATCTGGAAAATGCCGGTGCGCATATACTTGCCATCAAGGATATGTCGGGCCTGTTGAAGCCATATGCTGCCAAGATACTGATAGAAGCGCTGCGCGATACGGTGAAGCTGCCGATACACCTGCATACGCACGATACCTCTTCATTGCAGCCTGCTACTTACCTGATGGCAGTTGAAGCAGGTGTTAACGTGGTGGATTGCGCGATAGGTTCATTGTCTGGATTGACATCTCAGCCTAACTTCAATGCGGTGGTAGAAATGATGCGTTTCCACGAACGTGAGAACCCATATGATATCACAGCACTCAACCAGCACTCTAACTATTGGGAAGCGGTACGTGAGTACTATGCACCATTCGAGTCGGGTATGAAATCCAGCTCTGCTGAGGTATTCCAGCATGAGATACCGGGCGGACAGTACTCGAACCTGAAACCGCAGGCCATAGCACTCGGCCTAGGCGATAAGTTTGAAGATATCAAACGTATGTATGCTGTGGTAAATGATATGTTTGGCGACATTGTAAAGGTGACTCCAAGCTCGAAGGTGGTAGGCGACATGGCGCAGTTCATGGTAGCCAATGGCCTGGAGCCGGAAGATATCTTTGAAAAAGGGCAGAACATATCTTTCCCTGAGTCGGTACAGCAGTTCTTCCTGGGTGAGATAGGGCAGCCGGAAGGTGGCTTCCCTAAAGAGCTTCAGAAGATCGTACTGAAAGATAAAACACCGTTTACCGAAAGGCCAAACCTGCACTTACCTCCGGTCGATTTCGATAAAGAGTTTGCAGCATTCCAGGAGAAGTTTGGTAACGACCTGACGATACTCGATTTCCTTTCTTACAAGTTCTACCCGAAAGTGTATGAGGATGGACTGAAATTCTGGAGAGAGTATGGCGATGTATCGGTAATGCCTACGCCGCTGTTCCTGTATGGTATGCAGATGGGTGAGGATACCACCATCGAGATAGCTAAGGGTAAAACACTATTGATACGCCTGCTGAGCATCGGCCCTGTTGACGATAAAGGTAAACGTACCGTGTTCTTCAAGCTGAACGGACAAACGCGTAACGTAGAAGTGCTAGATAAGTCGATAAAAGTGACGCGTGTAGAAAATAAAAAGGTGGATAAAGCTGCGAAAGGCCAGATAGGCGCTCCGCTGCAAGGTATGCTATCGAAACTGCTGGTAAATAAGAATGATAAGGTAAAGAAAAACCAGCCGCTGTTTGTGATAGAAGCCATGAAGATGGAAACCATAATAGCTGCACCTGAAGAGGGTAGCATTGGCCATGTAGAGCTTAAAGAAGGTACACTTGTAAATACAAACGACCTGGTACTGGTACTGGAACTGAACTAGTATAGAATACAATAAATGCAAACGCCCTTGTAGTGATACAAGGGCGTTTCTGTTTTTTATCAGAAGATATTTTACTGTGCAGCAGTAGACCAACTTTCTGCAATTGCTTCTATCGGGGCTTCATTGCCGGTTATTTCAGCCAGCCGTTCTATTACACGTTCTACCAGTGCATCGGGGCAGGACGCACCGGAGGTGATCATCACGCGCAACGGCTGCGCATCAGGAATGAAGTTCTCTGTTTCCTTCTCGGTATAAGAGTGCAGGTCGAAATGACGGATCGTGTTTGGCGATAGGAGGCAATGCTCGTCTTTGATGAAATAGGTCGGTAGCTTTTCTTCGCAAAGCTCTACCAGGTGAGAGGTATTGGAGCTGTTATAGCCACCTATTACAATGGCTATATCGGCAGGTGTTTCCAGCATGCCTTGTACCGCGCTTTGGTTGTCGTTTGTAGCGTAGCAGAGCGTATCGCGTGTATCAGCAAAGTGCTCTGAAATACTGCTATCGGTAAGGTTATAGTGGCTTATCATCACCTGCTTCAGGTAGTCGGCTATGCCTTGCGTTTCGCTGGCCAGCATGGTAGTTTGGTTCACTACGCCTACACGTTTCAGGTCCAGCGTTACATCAAATCCTTCAGAGTACTGGCCTTTAAATTCGGTATAAAATTCTTCGGCAGGTACATGGCCTGTGATATACATAGCCAGTCTTTCCGTTTGCTTGATGTCTTTTACTACAACCGTTGGCGTATTGGCCTTGCTGTGCGAGAACGTAGCCCTTGTTTCTTCATGGTTAGGCTTGCCGTGTACTACTATGGTATATCCATCCTTGCCTATCTTCTCTGCACGGTTCCATACCTTCTCTACAAAGGGGCAGGTAGTTTCATACTTCGTTGGCTCGATACCCAAGCTGCGTAGTTTTGCTTCCAGTTCCAGCGTAGTACCAAACGCAGGGATGATGACAATGTCGTCGGCGGTTAGTTCATTCCAGTCCATCAGCATATTGCCGCTGGTATCCATAATGAATTTTACACCCATCGCCAGCAGGTCTGCATTTACGCCGGGATTGTGTATCATTTCGCCCAGCAGGAAGATGCGCTTGCCGGGATTCTCAGCCACGGCGCGGAATGATATTTCAATGGCATTCTCCACGCCATAGCAAAAGCCGAAGTGGCGGGCCAGTATTACCTGTAGGTTGCCTATCTCTAATATGGTAGGGGTAAAGTCTTTCTTAAGTTTGTCAGCTGCCTTGCGTTTCTGCTTTATAGCAGACACCAGCGAACTGCGGTAATGTACCGGTACATTAAACGATTTCATGAGTCGATCTGAACCTGCAAAGTTACTTAAACTGCTCATGCTGAACGTGCGAGCAGTATCTAAATAATATTATTTAACATATGGCTTATTCTTCGTCTTCGCCGAAGGCTGTCTTTACGATACCTGCATCCAAATGATACTCTTCACGCAAGAAGCGGGAAAGGGCTGCTGTAAAGCCGTGCGTAGCATATACCTGCGAAGCGCCTGTTGCTTTAATGGCTTCGAGCAAGCCCGGCCAGTCGGCATGGTCGCTGAAGGGAAAGCCTGCATCGGCATTGCGCCTGCGCTGTGCGCCGCGTACCTGCATCCACCCACTACACATGCCCAGCGAATGTGGCGCCCATTTTCGTATCCAGGGGGTGTTGATGGCTGAAGGGGGTATCATGATGATTCCATCTTTCACTTCGTCCTTTGGTGTTTCTGGGCGCAGGTAGTGTACATGTGGGAAGGGCATGATCTCCTTTATCACTTCGTTCATATAATACACCGAACCATGCGCATAGAATTTATGCCCTAATTGTGCCAGCGCATGTACCAGCCGTTGCGATTTACCAAGGCTGTAGGCCGATAGTACACTGTACCTGCCCTGTGCTCTGTTTTTCAGTACCCAGTCGTGAATGTTAGAGATGATCTCGGCCTGCGGCTTCCATTGGTAGATTGGCAGGCCAAAGGTGCTTTCGGTAATGAAGGTGTGGCATTTGACAGGCTCGAAAGGTACAGTGACGCCATCGTCTTCTATCTTATAGTCGCCCGATACTACCCATACCTCGCCTTTATATTCCACCCTTACCTGCGCTGAACCGATAATATGCCCCGCGGGGTAGAGGGTGACAGAAACACCGTTGATATTTAAAGACTGGTTGTACCCTGCAGTTTGCAATGATATATCCTGACCCAGCCGCCACTTCATTATGCGGTAACTATCTGTATGCGCAAAATAAAACTGGTTGCCTGTACGGGAATGGTCGGCGTGGCCATGCGTAATAACTGCCCGACGCACCGGCTTCCACGGATCGATATAAAAGTCTCCCTGCTCGCAATAAAGACCTCTGTCCGTGAAAGATATCAGTGCCATAGATGAGTATTAACTGCTCACCTTAGTCACTTTAACTTCCATGCCAGGCTTCACCTGCATCAGCCCTGTAATAATCACCGTATCGCCAGCCTGCAGTCCTTGGGTCACTTCAATTTTATCGCTGGTACGGGTGCCCAGTGTCACCGTTACCATAGTGGCCTTACCGCCGCGAACTATTACTACCTGTTTGTCTTTAGAAGTTGGTATCACCGCTTGCGAAGGAATGAGTATCGCATTGCGGTCACTTTCGAATGGAATGATAACCCTGGCAAACGAACCGGCAGTAAGATTGCCATTGCTGTTAGGTACAATAGCGCGTACGCGTATAGTGCGGGTATTGACGTCTGCGCCCGCATCTACCGCGCTTATCTTTCCCGATAGTGTGTCGTTGCCCTCCGTAACGGTAAAGTATACTTGCTTGCCATTCTGCATATACTTGCGGTACTGGTCAGGCACGGTGAAGTCCATCTTTAGCTGATGCACCTGTTGCAACGATGTGATGACTGTTGTGGGAGACACGATAGCGCCCACACTCACATTGCGCACGCCAATGCGACCATCAAATGGCGCAACGATTCTGGTTGCACGCAGCTGTGCCTGTGCGAATGCAATGTCTGCATCTATCGATTTGATCTGCGTTTGCGTTGTTTCATACTCCTGCCTGCTGATACCGCCAATGTCCAGTAATTGCTTTTGGCGTTGCTGTGTTTTTACCTGTAGCTGGCGTTGCGCACGCAGCTTTTGTACCTGTGCTGCTATATCGGCACTGTATAGTTGCACCAGCGTTTGGCCCTTGCGCACGTTAGTGCCTTCCTTGAAAGATATATTCGTAATACGGCCCGACACCTCAGGCTGGATATTTAATTCCTCATTGGGTAAAAGTGATCCGCTGGCCACGTACTCATTCTCGAAAACTTGTGGTACTACTACGTAGGCCTCGGCCGACAGCTTATTGGGTCTGCCACCGGGTCCACCTTTTACCTGTGTTTTCTCGGTGGTTTTGCTTTTGCAGCCAATAGTGCCTGCCGACAATAAACCGATAAAAATGAGTGGTATAAAAATTTTATTCGTGCTGGAAGTCATCAATTACTGTTTGGTATATAAATCCGAAATTGTACGAACAAAGATATTGATAATATAGGCGGATGGCGTGCTAGATATAATCGGAATTGGATTATGAGGTATAAGAAAAAGTTAATTGTTTTGTTTGTTCTGCTGGCCATCGTTACGGTCATCCAATACACATTGCCTTACTATCCTGCGCTGGTATCCTCTTACGAAAAGTATGTTTTCCACCCATTTCAGTCGTCACGTACCGTTCTTTTTAAGCTTATTCCTTTTAGCGTTGGTGATGTACTGTATACGGCGGGCGCTATCTACCTGGTTTACATTGTAGGAAAGTGGGTGTACTTTCTTTTCAACTTCAGAACACACCTGGGCAAGCTGGGTCATTCGGTGCTGCACACCATTATGTTCATCTGCGGCTGTTATATCTTGTTCTTCCTGGGGTGGGGTGGCAATTACTACAAGCCGTCACTGGTGACGTTTTGGGATATAAACACGACTGTGTATGAGCAGGATACATCGCTGGAAACGTTTGATAGGTTCCTGGTGAACAGGCTGAATGCTTATGCGCCTTATTATGAAACAGCATCGTTCAACGAAATTGATAAAAAAGCGAAGGAGTATTATAAGACCTATACGAACAGCCGCACTAAAAACCATGGGCTCGACGCTAAGCCATCCATCTTTGGATCGGCTATGCAGTACTTTGGTATACAGGGCTATTATAATCCCTTTACAGGCGAGGCGCAGGTGCATAAACAGCTTCCGGCGTTTATGCTGCCATTTGTGGTATGTCATGAAATGGCGCATCAATCGGGTATAGCTGCGGAGGATGATGCTAACCTGTTGGCCTATACACTTGGGGTAAAGGCAAAGGATGCGCTCTTCAACTACTCGGCATACCTGAACCTTTGGCTATATACCAATGCAAGACTGAGCATGATAGATACCGGAAAAGCCCGAGGCTTCAGGCGAATGCTTAACCCGCTGACTATATCACACCTGGATACGCTAAAGAAGATACGTAACCGGTTTAAAAGCGAAGTAAGCGTGTATAGCGGCCACCTGTATGATGGCTACCTGCGCCTGCATCACCAGAAAGATGGTATAGAAAGCTACAACAAAGTAGCCGTCAGCGCCTGGGCGTGGGAGCTTGACCCGCGTAAAAAGGAACAGCTGATCGCTGTGCCTTAGCCGCGGTATTCGCCCCAGATGCCGCGCAGTGTATCTGCAATCTCGCCCAGCGTACAATAATTTTCAACAGCTTCGATAACAGCAGGCATCAGGTTTTGGCCCGATGTAGCATATTCTTTTATCTTTTGAAGGCTGCTGTCGGCTTTTGCGGCATCGCGGCGTGCTCGGAGCGATTTCAGTTTTTCAGATTGTACGATCCTGATGGAATCATCGATCTTGAATACCGGCGTTTCGTCTTTTTCTTTTGTGGTGAATTTGTTTACACCTACGATGATCTTTTGGCCGTTCTCTATTTCTTTATTGTACATGTACGCCGAGCGGGCAATTTCTTCCTGTATAAAGCCTTGCTCGATTGCCTTTACGGCACCACCCATCACATCTATCTTCTCGATCAGCTTCCATGCGGCTGCTTCTACTTCATTTGTCAGGTTCTCTACATAGTAGGAGCCTGCCAGTGGGTCGACGGTATGTGTTGCACCGCTTTCGTGTGCTATGATCTGCTGCGTGCGGAGTGCGATAGTTGCTGCTTTTTCTGTTGGTAGTGAAAGCGCCTCGTCATATCCATTGGTATGCAGCGACTGCGTGCCGCCTAATACTGCGCTCAGCGCCTGTAGCGCTACGCGAACAATGTTGTTCTCGGGTTGCTGTGCCGTAAGGGTGCTTCCGCCCGTTTGTGTATGGAAGCGGAGCATCTGCGCCTTAGGATCGGTTGCACCAAGTGAGCGTGTAATATGTGCCCACATGCGGCGCGCAGCACGGAACTTAGCTACTTCTTCAAAGACGTTGTTATGCGCATTAAAGAAGAAAGAAAGACGCTGTGCAAATACATTTATGTCCAGCCCTTTCTCGATAGCGGCCTGCAAGTATGCCTTACCATTAGCGAGTGTAAATGCCAGTTCCTGCACGGCGTTCGACCCTGCTTCGCGGATGTGGTAGCCTGATATGGATATAGTATTCCACTTGGGTACTTCCTTGCTGCAATACTCGAATATATCGGTAATGATACGCATTGAAGGAGCAGGCGGGTATATGTAAGTGCCGCGTGCTGCGTATTCTTTCAGTATGTCGTTCTGTATGGTACCGGATATTTTTTTGATGTCAGCGCCCTGCTTTTTAGCCAGTGCGATGTACAGGGCGAGCAGAATGAAACCTGTAGCATTGATGGTCATAGAGGTGGAGATATCCTGGAGCTTGATGTCCTTAAACAAGATCTCCATATCCTCCAGCGAGTCGATGGCTACACCTACCTTGCCTACCTCGCCTTCCGACATAGCATGGTCAGAGTCGTAGCCGATCTGCGTGGGTAGATCGAAGGCAACAGATAATCCCATTACACCCTGGCTCAGCAGGTAGTGATAACGCTTGTTCGATTCCTCAGCCGTACTGAAACCTGCGTACTGGCGCATCGTCCAAAGGCGGTCGCGGTACATAGCGGCATGCACACCTCTGGTGAATGGAAATTCGCCCGGTAGCTCATTCATAGTAGCCGGCTGGTTGTATATCTGTTGTATCTCGATACCTGAATCGGTAGTGATTTTTTTCTCGCTCACTGTAGTTCGTATTTTGTAGTAATTACTTATCCCTGTGCGCCGTATGAAAGTATGCGCCTCGCCTCTTCATTAATAATGCTGAGCGCAATATCGCCAGGCAGGTCACCCGGTACGCTCATTATGTAATCTATCATGCGGGCGTGCAATTCTTTAGCTGATGCCTCGGGGTTCAATTGTTTGGCTATCTGGTTCACCAGGTTCATCTCCTGCTCCTTTACATTCCTTACTGTATCCCACACCTGCTTCGATACATATATCTGTTGCGACAGATTATGCTCAAACTCTGTACGGATATTAAATATCAAGGCATGTTGCAGGTCGGCAACCGTCATGCCCCCCTGATATACACGGGGTATCAGGTTGCGCGGATGTATACGTTCGGCATACAATGCCAGGCGCTCGTAGGCCTGCAGGCGCAGGCGGATAGTGATATCCTGACTTTCCTGCAGCAGGGCTAGTTGCTTTCTTTTCAGTTCAGATACCAGGAATTTTTGTACAATAAGATAGCTTGCTATCAATACGATGATAGCGGGTATGGTATATTTTAATATCTCGAGAATCGTTACGACCATGTACTTATTTGATTGCGTAGCAAAGTAAATGGTTTTTGGCCTGCTATTGAAGGGGTTGCGCGGGAAATCTGAAAATACCGCTTTGGCCGGTATGGCAGCATAAATGGAGTGCTATATGGGGTTTCCCATTCTACACCTATCGTTTCTTACGCTTGATGCTATTTGCGAACACACTCATTTCCAGCGCTTGATAGGTATGAAAACACACTCATCCTAAAATATTATATAGAGATATTATATGGCATAGTTTTTTAAAACTCAACAACAAAGATTCACAAACCGGTTTTATGCTAAATACTGAATTAGCTACTGAATTGCTAAATGACCTGGTAAAGGTCAATAACGACCGCATCGCGGGCTATCAACGTGCTATTAACGAAACCAAGGAACTTGATATAGACCTGAAAGCGACATTTGAAAAGATGATCGTGGAAAGTGAAGGCTACAAGCAGGAACTGATAAGCAAGCTAACGGCGATAGGCGGTGACGTGGAAGCGGATGGCACTACCACTGCCGGTAAAATATACCGCGCATGGATGGATGTAAAAGCAACTTTTAGCGGCAGCGACAGGGCTACTATACTGGACTCCTGCGAGTTCGGTGAAGATGCCGCACAGCGTGCCTATGAGTCAGCGCTTGTTTCCGGTGCCGAGCTGGACGAAGAGATCCGACAACTGATAACGGAGCAACAGGCTTCCCTTAAAATAGCTCACGACCTGATAAAGAAATACCGGGATGCACAGCATGCCGCTAAATAAGAAAACGTCACAATAACGGACGCTCTCATTATTTTAACCAAAACGACCAAGACTTTTTCATCATGAAAACACTTAATACACTGCTTCTTACTGCCGCTATATCAGCGTTGGGCATGACTGCCAACGCACAAACCCGTACTACAACGACCGTAACAAGTGGTGCAACAAGTGCAGGAGTTACCACCGCACGCCCGAGTGAGTCGATGGACGGTAGGTTCATTGGCAAATTGATCGCTTTAAATACTTACGAGGTACGCTTGCTGCAACTGGCTCAAGGCATGTCGCGCCGTAAAGACCTGAAAGACCATGCAAAGCATATGCTCGACTACCACCAGACGCTGGATAAGCAAATGCGCGACTATGCAATGGCAAACGGCTACAACAGTACGGAGAAGAAAGACCTGAAGTATGATGGTAAGATAGAAAAGCGGTCGGGCCAGCCGGCAGGGTTGGAGTGGGATAAGGATATCATTGAAGACATTGTAGATGCGCACGAAGATGCCATCGAAATAATACGTAAAGAGCGTAAAAACGTAAGCGATCAAAAGCTGCTGGCAATGGTAGATGCTGCAATGCCAAGGCTACAGGAACACCTTACTATGCTAAGGCCAATGGAAAGTGGCGCTAAAGAAGCAGTGAGAACAAATGACACGACCGCCGGTAGTCATGGTATGCAAATGGCGCCAACGGCTGTGCCGGCTACAGACAGCAGTAGAATGCGTTAAAAGAGCTTAATAACAAACAACATAAATAAAACAAAACCAAAACAGAAAAATTAAGAAACATGAAATCTTTAAAATTCTTCGCACTCGCAACATTCTTCGCAGCTGCACTGGCATCATGCGATAGCTCTAAAACTGAAACAACGGAAGAGAACACCGACACACTGACGCTGCAAGACACTCATGCAGATACGACGAAGGCAAAAGACGATGATGACAAAGATTTTGTGCAGGACGCTATCCGTAATAATGAGATGGAAATGATGATGCTGGCTGATGGTCAAAAGCTGGGTACTGCTAAAGACATAAAGGACGCAGCGAAGAAAATGGCAGCCGACCATGAAAAAATGGGCAAGCAGATGAAAGACTATGCTGCTAAAAAGAACATCACCATGGATCAGGATGCGCATGATATGGATGATAAAAATGATGATAAAAAAGGTGCTGAGTGGGACGAAGAATGGGTAGAAGACATGGTAGAAATGCACGAGAAAGACGTAAAGAAATTTGAAGATGCACAAAATGAAGTAGAAGATCCTGAACTGAAAACGATGATTGCTGATGCATTACCAATACTCCGCGCTCATCTGGATATGGCTAAGCAACTGAAAGCTAAATACGATAAGTAGGGCTCGTTAAATATTCTTTTGCAGAGGTGGGTATTTATACCCACCTCTGCAGCTTTATGACGTGTTGTTGAATACTCCGCTGATAATTAATGACTTATACGGTTGTTTGGGGTGCAAGTTCTACAATAAATCCGCTTCAGGCTTCCATGAGTTGGCTGTGGAAAAACTTTTGATTTTTGGTTTAAATCGTTGACAGGCAAGGGTTTCGGAATGTTCTAATTTTCCATTTTAGGATTTTGTTAAGTGTAGTGGCAAAGTATTTTCTACATACTAAGCAAAAGAATGATTTATGTGGGCTCAAGAATATAATAAACCGAACGACAAAGCAACTTTTATGAACACCCTGACTACTTGTGTAAACAAGGTAGTAAAGGACGGATATACAGATAGTTTTAAAGTAACCCGTCAGGGATTGTATTCACCAAGTAAGGATCGTCATTATGCGCCTGAAGATATAACAGTAGTTAACTTCTACCGTTTTGAAGGTGAGTCAGATCCGGGTGACGAAATGATCATGTATGTAATAGAAACGACCGACGGACTGAAAGGTACGCTAATCGATGCTTACGGACCATATGCCGATGAGCATGTGAATAAATTCATGGGACAAGTAGAGACATGTCCGAAAGATGCAAATCCGGGTAGCAATAAATCAGAGTAAATTGTAATTAGGATATATTAATATCATTATCGAGGGCAGCAATATTGCTGCCCTCGCTTTTTTATGTGGAATGAATTTTAGGCGATTGGGTACAAAGACATCATCATGGCTGGGAAAAAACAAACTCAGATTACAGACCCAAAAAAGAAAGATTTTCAAAAACACCTTGATAGGCCGCCCATATCGGAAGGCTATCAGGGTAGTGGCAAGCTGGCCGGCAAAGCAGCGATCATTACCGGTGGCGATAGTGGGATTGGGCGTTCTGTCGCGCTGCATTATGCACGCGAGGGCGCAGATGTGGCCATTGTATACTTAAAGAGCGATGATGATGCAAAAGAAACTAAGGAACTGGTAGAAAGAGAAGGAAAGGCGTGTATCTTATTCAAAGGCGATGTAAGTGATGAAGCCTTTTGCCAGGAAGCGGTGGCGCAGACTCATGCTAGTTTTGGTAGGCTGGATGTGCTGGTGAATAATGCCGGTACGCACGAGGATGATCAGGAGATGAAGGGCATCGACAAGGCGCAGCTTAAGCGAACCTTTGAAGTGAATATATTCTCATTCTTTTACTTCACTACGGCTGCACTAGAGGTGATGAAAAGTGGCAGTGCAATTATCAATACAGCCTCCGTTACTGCATACCGTGGCAGCGAACATTTAATGGACTATGCAGCTACGAAAGGAGCCATTGTATCATTTACCCGTTCGTTAGCCAAGAATCTTGCGGAAAAAAAGATCCGTGTGAATGGAGTGGCACCGGGACCGGTGTGGACACCGCTGGTTGTATATAGCTTTGACGTAGAGCATCTGAAAAAGTTTGGTAAGGATACGCCCATGGGCCGTGCAGGTTATCCGTCTGAGATTGCCCCTGCATATGTATACCTGGCCTGCGATGATAGCTCTTATATGACCGGGCAGATGCTGCACTTAAACGGCGGCGACGCTATAAACGGATAGTGATTAAGCCACCGGGAAAAATAGCTTGAATGTAGCGCCTACTTCGGTATGGCCATGTGCGGTGATGTAACCCTTGTGGTTCACCATGATGCGCTGGCATATAGCCAATCCAATTCCCTGGCCTTCGTAGCCTGCTTCCTCCGTATGCAGCTGGTGAAATATTTTGAACATCTTGGCAATAAACTTATTGTCGAAGCCAATGCCATTGTCGGAGATTGTGATCTTATAGAATACTCTTTGGGCAAGCTGTTTATCGATATCCATGAGCTCCTCCCCGTTTGTTTTATCTACCCTGATGTTGACGATCGGCGTTACCCCTGCGCGGGAGAATTTGATGGAATTATCCAGCAATGATTTAAACAGGATGTGTAACTGACGCGGGTACCCTTGCAGGTCGGGAAGGGTTTCCAGTTGGATGGATGCATTCTTTTCTTCTATCTTTTCTGATAGCTCTGTAGAAACAGCCTTGAATATATTATTCAGGTCAACGGTTTCTATTTCTCCTTCCTCTTTTATAAGACTGGTGAGGTTCACCATATCTTCAATCAAGTCTTGCATGCGCCCGGCTGCATTGTTTATTCTTTCTACCGTTGTGCGGCTCTCTTCATCTATTTCGTCCTTGCGCAAATACAATAGCCTGTTCCCGAATATCCTGATCTTCCGTAGTGGCTCCTGCAAGTCGTGCGATGCGGCAAATGCTATCTGTTCCAGCTCTGCATGCGAGCGTTTCAGGTCTACGACCTTTGTCTGTAGCTCTTTCTGGAACATTACACGCTGCCGCAGCTCCCGTATCATCAGCATAAACAGTACAATAGTGATGATGCCGAATATAAGTATCAGGTAGATGATGGTAGAAGAGGTGATTTGCTGGTATTTCTTCTTGGCCTGGAAGCGCTCATGCAGCATGCTATTCTCGCGTGTCATCATGCGGCGGAGGTAATTGATGCACTCCTGGCGGCGCTCCGTACTGTTTTGAAGATAAGGTACTATTTCGTTGTAGCCCGAGCTATCGATAAGGCTAATGCTCTCTCTGAAGTTTGCATACCTAATAGATAATGCACCACGCAGCAAAGTAAGCGACTGCATTTGCAGGCTATCACCTTTCACCAGCGTTTTTATCGCAGTCACTTCGGGCAGTATATTCCGCGACATAGCCACCAGTTGATCGGCGTATGCCTTATTCTTGGTAAGGATGTAATCACGCTCGCGTGTATCAAATTCGCGTATAGAGTTGTCTATTTTATAAAGGCGGTTAATCACCTGATTTGCACGGTCTACAGCATCCGAGTGGTCTGTAAGTGTGCTGAATTGCTCCATTGAGTAGAGCGAAAGCGCTGCCATTATCACAAATGATATAGAAAAGGCAGAAACTATGGTGCGCAGCCTCTTTTTCATTGACTATCAAATTTCTACATTTTGTAGAACTATTTCCTCAGCTCCCTTGTTGTAAGTAGAAGGGCCAAATAAATGAAGAAATTTTGTCTTAAAAATATCGGTTAATAACAGCATGTATATCAGTGTTTTTCGATTGATAAATAATTATATGAGTTGACTTCTCAAAATTGGCTCTAAGGTTGATTTAATAAGGGCGTTACGAAAGATATATTCTTATGATCTCACAGCAGCAGACCCAGAAGCAGCAGTTAAAAATATTGCCTCAACAAATACAGCTTTTAAATTTATATTTCTTAAATACACTGGAGCTTGAGCAAAGGATAAAAAACGAACTGGAGGAAAATCCATTTCTGGATAATGCTACAGAAGAGCAATTTGATGAATCGGCACCATCGGCCAAAGACGCACAGGACTATCAGGACTGGGACGAGTACGGCTATGATGATACTCCGGATTATAAATCAGAATACCAGAACTATTTCCATACCGACCAGACTCCGAATGTTGCCCTGGCCAGCTATACTCACTTTAAAGACGAGGCAAAGCAACAACTGCGACTATTGAATATAGCCGAGGAAGAGCGTGCAATGGCAGAATACATCATCGATGTATTGAACAACAAAGGACTGATGGATAAGCCGCTGGATGAAGTGGCAGATGATCTTTCTTTCCACGCGGGTGCGCTGATAGATGTAGAAGACCTTCGCAAAGCGCTGAAAATAGTGCAGTCGCTGGAGCCAATAGGCATAGGCGCTACCTCTATACAGGAATGCCTGCTGCTACAGTTGAAAGGCATGGACGATAAACGCCCTGATACCAGGTGCGCATTGAAGCTGGTGCAGAACCACTACAATGACTTGATGCATCGCCAGTTTGAGAAGATACATCATGCATTGAATATAGATGAGGAAGAACTGAGGGTGATACTGAACCTGGTGGGATCACTTAAATTCTATCCCGTATCAGAAGAGGCTTCAAACTACGAGCCTAAAAATACCATCATACCCGACTTTATCATTACCCGCTATGGCGATGCGATACAGGTTAACCTATACACGTCGAAGTCGAACTCTGTATTTGTAAACCAGTCGCTCTACGACCAGCTTTCCACCCAGACAAGCGCCAAAGACCGTTCTTCTAACCAATACGTAAAGAGCAAGTTGCAGTCGGCCCAATGGTTTGTAAACGCAGTGAAGCAACGCGAAGACACAATGATGCGCATCATGCAATGCATAGTGTCGATACAGCACGAATATTTCCTGGAAGGCGATATTCGTTTGCTGAAGCCGATGGTGTTACGAAACGTGGCAGACCAGTCGGGGCTTGATATTTCTACAGTATCCCGAATTACCAGCAACAAGTACGCAGAAACCCATTTTGGACTGATATACCTGAAAGATCTGTTCAGTGAGGGTATCGCCGACAAGAAGGGGGAAGTGATCAGCAATAAAGTGATACAATCGGTGATAGAGGAAGCGATATCTAATGAAGACAAGCGCCACCCGTATACCGATCAGCAACTTGTAAATATTCTTTCGGCCAAAGGGTATAATATTGCCCGCCGTACGGTAGCTAAGTACCGTGAGCAGCTTAAAATTCCTATTGCACAGATTCGTGCAGTATGGGCATAAAGAATATTGTATTTTTAAATTTAAGAATCAAAACCGCAACTGATAATATAATATGACTAAAATTCTGGTAATCGACGACGACAACGACATGTGCTTGTTGCTGAACCGTTTTCTGACAAGGCATGGATTCGAAGTAACAGGCGTTAATAGCGGCGTTGCTGCTATTGATTGGATGAAGAAAAATCAGCCAGACCTGGTACTGTGCGACTTCAGGCTTGAAGACATGACGGGTGCCGAATTGTTGGTTAAGATAAAAGAAACCCATCCGTACGCGCCGGTTATCATCATTACGGGTTACAGCGATGTAAAGGACGCTGTGGAAGTAATGAAGATGGGTGCATACGACTACGTAACTAAGCCGCTGTTTCCGGATGAGATACTACTGACCATTAAGAAGGCGCTTGCCGAGGGTACATCACCTACTACCACAACGGCAGTACGCTCTCATGCAGAGGTAAACGGCGCTTCGTCATCTGCTCCGGCAGCTACTACAGCTCCGCGAAACAATGTAAAAGCGGCTACGCGCATCAATGATAAATATATCATGGGTAACAGTGCCGAGTTTACATCTATCATGAAGCAGATTGAGCTGGTGGCACCTACCAATTTTAGTGTTATCATCTACGGCGAAAGCGGAAGTGGTAAAGAGGCCATTGCGCAAATGATACATGAGAACAGCAAACGCGCTAACAAACCTTTCGTAGCCATCGACTGTGGTGCGTTATCGAAAGAGCTGGCGGGTAGTGAGCTGTTTGGTCATGAAAAGGGTTCGTTTACCGGCGCCTTGAACCAGAAGATAGGTAGCTTTGAGCTGGCAAATGAAGGAACTATATTCCTTGATGAAATAGCCAACCTTTCTTATGATATCCAGGTATCACTGCTGCGTGTAGTACAGGAGAGAAAAATGCGCAGAGTAGGTGGAACAAAAGATATAGAGCTGGATGTAAGGATCATTATAGCCAGTAACGAAAGACTGTGGGATGCAGCCCGTAAAGGCAAGTTCCGTGAAGATCTCTTCCACCGTTTCAATGAATTCAGTATAGATGTACCGCCATTGAGGGAGCGTAAAGAGGACGTACTGCTTTTCTCTAATCACTTTCTGCAAGTGACAAATGATGAGCTGGGCAAGAATGTAAAAGGCTTCTCTAAAGAAGTAGAAAATATACTGCTGAACTACGTATGGTATGGTAACCTGCGTGAGCTGAAGAACGTGATAAAACGTGCTACGCTGCTCAGCGATGGTGAGTATGTAGAGGTAAAATCTCTCCCTTTCGAGATAAGCAATTATCAGAAGCTTCAGTTTGACGCACCAGTTGCTGCCGGTGTCCCAAAGTCTGAAACTGCAGTACCGTCTGGCGCGGGTGGTGCAGTTGTAAATTATGAGAATAAACTCAAGAGCGCCAACCTGGATGCAGAGTATGAAGTAATACTGGATGCACTGAAGCAGGCAAACTTCAATAAAAGTAAAGCGGCTAAACTGCTCAATATTGACCGTAAGACGCTTTATAACAAAATGAAACAGTTTAAAGCATTTAAACTGGATTAGTCAACGGTAGTAGAAAATGAGTACATACGCTGTAAATAGTGAAAGGGCCATCGTGCAGCAGCAAATAGATGCTGAACAGTTTCTGTACATGACGACGGAGTTGTTTTCAGTCATCGTGTTCATATACGACACCGAGCAAAAGAAACTGCAATACAGCTTTAGCCAGTTGCATACGATGCTGAGGTATGACGCAAACACTTTGCCTAATGCTGACCTTTTTGATATAATGGACATCTTCCACGCGGAAGATGTCCATGTATTTAATCAGCTAATTGAATCATGTGATGAATCGGCGCGTATTGCAAAGGATGCAGTATGTCGTTTAAGAAATAGTGATGGTAGCTATCAAAAATTTCTGCTGAAAGCTCGTCATGTCAATAAAGGAGGAAAGAAGCTGCTTGTGATACCTGCAACTAAGGCGGAAACCTTAGCAATGTATCCTAAGCAAGATGAAGTGCTTAGGACAACTATCAACGACCTGAAAGAGGCGAACCGAGAACTGGAAGATTTTGCATACGTGGCCAGCCACGACCTACAAGAGCCGCTGAGAAAGATCACCACATTTAGTAGCCGGCTCACGGAGAAGTGTAAAGACACGCTGAATGACGAGGCGAAGATGTACCTAGAACGCATTGTGGTATCCGCCAACAATATGCGTCATTTTATAGACAGCCTGCTTGACTTTTCACGCGTTTCAAGGTCTGATTCGCCGTTCAGCAAAATTGACCTGAACTTCATTTTAAAGCAGGTGCGGTCGGAGCTGGAGCTGACCATTGAAGAAACGAAATGTGAGATACAAGTGAGCGACCTGCCAACTGTTGATGGTTCGGCCACTCAACTGAAACAGCTTTTGACTAATCTTATCAGTAACGGTATCAAGTTCAGGAAACAAGATGTTGCTCCGGTAATCTCTATCAATGCTTCTGTTGCTACAGAGCAGGAGCTAAAAGCGAATAAACTGGATGCGAATGCGCAATACTGCAAGATTGAAGTAAGAGATAATGGTATCGGGTTCGATCAGGAGTATGCAGGACGTATATTTCAGATGTTCCAGCGACTGCACGGCAAATCTGAATATCCAGGTTCGGGCATAGGACTGGCCATCTGCAAAAAGATAGCTGAATATCACGACGGTACTATATATGCAGAAAGCGCGCCCGGAAATGGCGCTTCTTTTACTATTCTGCTGCCAAAGTGTTGAATGTACATTGCTGCTAAAACAAGCAGCGATAACCGCTAAAAATTTATGCAACAGCAATCAAATATCAGTATTCTAATTGTTGATGATGATCAGGATGATTTCATCATTACAAGCGAATACATCAAACATATACCTGGCAGTTCATTTGTCATCGATTGGTGCCCGAAGTACGATGATGCCCTCAAGCACATGATGCAGCACGATTACGATCTGTACTTTGTAGATTATCGTCTGGGTGCAAAGTCGGGTGTCGACCTGTTGAAGGAGGCACTTGATAATGACTGCGAAGAACCTATTATCTTGCTAACGGGTAAGGGAAACTACCGCGTAGATATTGAAGCCATGCAGCTTGGCGCTGTTGACTATCTGGTAAAGACAGAGCTGAACATCGAGAAGATGGAGCGTAGTATACGCTATGCCCTGGAACGCGCAGCCACCCTAAAGGCATTGAAGGCAAACGAACGTAAATACCGCAGCATATTCGAAAATTCTAAGGATATCGTATTCCTTACCGACGATATGCTGGAATTTAAAGATGTAAATGATGCGATCATGCCTTTTCTGGGGTATACCAAAGAAGAGGTAATGGGAATGAACCTCTGCGACCTGATGGACCAGGCACAGCATAAGAAGTTCCTCCAGCAATCGCTGCAGAGCCGTAAAGAGGTAAATGACTGGGAAGTAATACTGACCACTAAAAGCGGAGAGAAAAAGGCTTGTATACTGACAGCGTCTCTTGAAGAAGACTATACGGACTTTATATATGTTCAGGGTATTATCCACGACATCACCAACCTAAAGAAGATAGAAAAAGCCACACTGCAGGCTGAAAAGCTGGCGGCTGCCGGCAGGCTGGTACGTACACTGGCCCATGAGGTTCGCAATCCGCTTAATAATATTACGCTTTCGGTAGAGCAAATGCAGCAGGACCTGAAAGATGATATGTCGTTGATGTACCTGGATATCATTATGCGCAATAGCAGGCGCATAAGTGACCTGATTAGTGAATTGCTTAGCTCTTCGCGGCCTACTGATATCGCGCTGCAAGAGTACGCGCTTCAGCTCATAATGGACGATGTGATCTCTATTGCAATAGACCGCATTACCCTGAAGAAGATAAAGCTCAGCGTAAGCTACCCCGACCAGGGCTTGCAAGTGGTTGCAGACAAGGAAAAGCTGAAGATAGCGCTGCTGAACATCGTCATAAATGCTGTAGAAGCTATGGAAGAGCAGCAAGGACACCTGCATGTCGAGCTTCAGGATAAAGGACAATATGCAGTGCTCCGTATTACCGATAACGGTTGCGGCATTAGCGAAGAAAATATTACGCGCCTTTTTGAGCCATACTTTACGCAAAAAAGAAATGGTATGGGACTTGGCCTGGCATTTACGCTGAACATAATACAGGCGCATAAGGCAACCGTAGAAGTATCGTCAAAAGAAGGTATAGGTACTACCTTCACCATCACCTTCCCGCTGATGAACAGGGTAGGCGGAGCAGAGATTGCAAAACAATCGGAAGAACAAGTAGCAGAGTAGTCTTGATACAAAGAAACTAAGTGTTAATGGAGGGGGAATAGATCGTTAGATTTATTCCCCTTGCTTTTTTCGGTATTATTCGTTTCAATCAATTCTGATAAATAGTAGCGGGCTTATGTAGAAAAAATTGCCCTAAAACAAGAAAACGCTCCAGCCGTACATACATTACTATAAAAACCACCAACACGAACTCAGGCATAATATTTTAGCAATTACTAGAAATTGCCGGAAATGAGATCGTTATTGTACTTGATTGCAGTTATTTTAATTATAGGTTGGCTGCTGGGCGTATTTATATACAGCCTTAAGGGGTTGATACATATACTACTAGTAATAGCAATAGCATCTCTGCTACTGGGCCTTATCAGGCGTGGCAGGATCGATTAAAGTCGTTTTCTCCTATACAATATATATCCTCTGTTGTTTTTCAATTAAAAAAGCTACCGTTCTTCAACAGTAGCTTTTAATTTTTTTATGAACTACACTAAGTGCAGTATTATCTTCTAAGACTGAATGGTTGGCTGCACTTCAGATAGCTGTCTATCCAAGTCAGTCAGGCTGATGGGCTTCTCGATCACGCTGAAACGCGCATTCGCAGGCATTTCAGGCTTCACGGGGTGAAACGCACTAATCAGATTGATGTAGGTGCTTGGATACTGTGCAGCTAACTGAGGCGCCATACCCCAACCCAGTCCGTCAGGCAAATTATTGTCAAGGAAAACAATATCCGGCTGCAAGGTCTTCATAAAAGACACACCCTCTGTAAGCGTATGCGAAAGATACACCTCGTAGTTTTTACGCAGAAAATAACCCTTTAGTAAAAGACACAGATCTATTTCATCATCAATGATCAATACTTTCTTGCGATCATGCATAGCTAAAAATTAATTAGGGGGCAGAACCTGTACCCGTTTTATTATTGATTTTCAATGGTTCTTCTCACCGTTCTTACTCACTAAAAAAATATACCACAAAAAGGATGCCTGCGTATAAGTGCATAATTATCAATATGTATAACGATGCTTTATGCAGGTATGCTGGATGTATGCATCCAATAACTTCTTAATGCGGCAACTGTCTTTAATAAGCTTTCGAAGCTGTTTGGTTTAGTGATATATGAATTGGCTCCCAGTTCGTAGCAACGCCTCATTTCCTGTTCGTTATTAGTAGTACTAAATATTACAACCGGAATCTTCTTGAAGTCAGGATGCTGTTTTAATTCGCGCAAAACCTCTCTGCCGTCTTTCTTAGGCATATTTAGGTCTAACAGTATGAACCTGGGAAATTTGTTTTCTGATTTTTCTGCATTGATTGTTTGAAGATATTCTACAACCTCGACTCCGTTCTCTACAAAATATAGTTTGTCTGTAAAGCCATTTTCCTCGAAAGCGGCCTGTAATAAGAAACGGTCGTCTGCATCATCTTCAGCAATTAAAATAAATATCTCCTCCATGCATATATATTACTGTAAAACTACTGAAAAATACGCTCTAAAAGACGTATTGTCAATAGCTACAACATAGTTTTTAAGCATACCAATACCTCTAATTGCTGCTGATTTATGGTTGGCAAAATTCTTCATTTGTAAAATACTTGCTGGGCGTAGGTTACAGCTTTGTGGAATCAACATTATTGCTGGGTTTGCTTGTAAATAGTTACGGTTTGTTAATGCCATCAACTGGCATAGTCTTTATGACTTTAAGTCATCGTAAAGATCTAAAACATCCCAAACTATTATGAGCGACCGGAATAAAAAGCCTTTTCAGGAAGAAGAAGGTATGAGAAAAGAAAATAGAAATACAGAACCCTCTGGCAATACGGATAGGGCGGATGAAAATAACAGAACCAACGATCCTTCAGAAGCGATAGGCCGCGATCAGGGCCGTGCATCGTTTACTACAGGGTCTACTACCCAAGGCGGCTCTAATTATGGACAAGGTTCATCGCATTTGGGCGGTTCTTCCAATCAACAAGGCGATAAAAAGAATGCCGGGTCTAATTATGAAAATGAGAGCGACCGGTTTGGTAATACAGGTACACAAGCGGAAGGCTATAATCCACCTGGCGAAGAGGCACAAAAAGGTTTCGCTGCGCACACGCAGGCTGGCAAGCAAAATACCTCAGCGGGTGAAGACGATAACGATTCGAAACAAAAGGGCGGCGGAGCGACCGGCTACGATGTAGAGCGTGAGCAGGAGCAGGTGAACAGAGAGCAGGACAAGATGCATAGCGAGCGCGATCTTGATCGCCTGAGTGTAGAGGAACATCAAGACCCCTCCCGCCAAAACGAGGGTACTCCGAATATAGATACTCCTGGTACTCCTAATATACCACCTTCAACACCTAATACACCAGGCAGCGGTCCTGCGATGTAATATTTTATTTATTGCTGTTTAATTGAAATAAGTATGCAAAATACCAATCCGGGAAAGTGGCGCAAATACCTGAACATGTTGCTTAGTATAAATGCTGAGAAACCAGCTGCTACAGATACAGATACTTTCGTAAATGATGCTAGAGCGACAGAGGGCAATGCCGCGCCCGAAACGGAGCATAAGTCTTCGACCGAAAGGTTCATCCATGCCCGTGGACGGGAGGTATATATGGCAGCAGGCAATAGCGAAAGGCCGGAGCTGGAGTATTGCAGATACTAATCATACCAGTACTTACAACTAACATAAATTCAAAACCAACATTTAGCATGAAAAAGTCATCAGGCCGTTCTTCATCTACAGCCAAAAAATCCTCTTCATCAAGCCGTTCTTCCGCAAAGAAGTCGGCAGCACCTGCTAAGAAATCTGCAAGCCGTACTACTGCCAGCTCAGGCCGCGGTACTACTGCAAGCCGTAAAACAGCTACATCGGGTCGTGGCGCTTCTGCATCACGCAATGGTGCTTCAACAGGCCGCAGCAAAGCTTCTAATGCAACAGCTGCCCGCAGCAGGTCGAAAGCAGCAGCAACGTCATCGACATCAGATGATCTGCAGAAAGTATTTAAAGACTGTCTGAAGGACATCTATTATGCCGAAAAACAACTGTATAAGGCATTAGGCAAAATGTCGAAGGCATCGGCTCATCAAGAATTGCGTGAAGCATTCGACATGCATAAGCAAGAAACAGAAGGCCAGATCGAAAGACTGGAAGAAGTATTCGAGATACTGGGCATGCGTGCACAAGGCAAAAAATGCCCTGCTATGGATGGCCTGGTAGAAGAAGGTGCAGAAGCTATTGAAGAATACGATAAAGGTGCGGCTCGCGATGCGGCGCTGATCGTATCGGCTCAAAAAGCAGAGCACTATGAAATTTCTTCTTACGGTTCTCTGCGTGCTTTCGCTAACGTGCTAGGCTACGAAGACTGCGCAAACATCTTTGAAGAAATAATGGAACAAGAATCAGCTACTGACGAAAAACTGACGCAGCTGGCAATGACCATTAATGAAGAAGCTACTGCCGGCATGAACGAAGAAAGCGAGGAAGAAGAAACAGAACTCGCAGAAATGGAATACTAAAGTTTGGCTTTTATAACTGCAAGTGGGTGTGCGACGTGTCGCATGCCCATTTCTTTTTTATGTACTTTCGTCTTATTAATAAGTATCAGATGGAAACGCTACACGATTATATCAATATAAACCGCGAACTCTGGAATGAGAAAACCGGGCATCACCTAAAGTCTGACTTTTATGATGTGGCAGGTTTCAAAGAAGGGGTTACATCGCTACAGTCCATTGAAACTGCTTTGATAGGTGATGTGTCTGGCAAAAAGGTGCTACATCTGCAATGCCATTTCGGTCAGGATACATTATCACTGGCAAGGCTGGGTGCTGAGGTTACTGGTATAGACCTTTCGGACAAAGCAATACAGTCGGCGAGCGAACTAGCTAGTGAATTAAACTTGAAGGCAAGATTCATTTGCTCTGATGTCTATGCAGCACCCGATGTTCTAGACGAAACATTCGATATGGTCTTTACTACCTACGGTGTGCTTGGCTGGCTGCCCGATATGCAAAGATGGGCAGATGTAGTGTCCCGATTCCTGAAGCCAGGTGGAAAACTAATATTGGTAGAGTTTCACCCGGTAATGTGGATGTTCGATAATGATATGACCCATATCCAGTATTCTTACTTCAATAAAGAAGTAATAGTAGATAGTGAAGAAGGAACCTATGCAGACCGCAATGCTCCAATGAAACTTACAGCAGTATCGTGGAACCATAACCTTGCCGAAGTAATGCAGGCCTTGATAAATGCAGGCTTGCAGATAGAGCAGTTTGCGGAATACGAATCGAGCCCTTATAACTGCGTAGCTAATATGGTGACAGTAGGTGAAGGGCAATACCAGATAAAAGGACTGGAAGGGAAAATTCCGCTTGTGTATAGCGTGCTGGCCACAAAGAAATAAGCCTCTTACTGGCAACATTTTTTCTATTCCTGTGTTTAAAAGCTTATGCAGCGCTTTGCGCAACTGATAGAAGAGCTTAACAATACCACCAAGACCAACGACAAACGCGATGCGCTTATCAGGTACCTGCGCGATGCGCCTGATTCCGATAAAATATGGCTCATTGCGTTGTTTACTGGTCGGCGGCCCAAGCGTATTGTAAGCACTACGCTGTTGCAGCAATGGTGCCTGGAGCTTGCCGGTATTGAACCATGGTTGTTTGCAGAGTCTTACCTCAGTGTTGGCGATCTGGCCGAAACCATCTCCCTTATCTTACCACTCGCTACCGAAGCACAGGATGATATCAGCCTGTCGGGCATAATGGATAAGTTGCAACAACTGCAAACCGCGAGCGAAGAAGAAAAGAAATCATTTGTAGTGAGTGAGTGGAGGAAGTTATCCCGTAGCTCGTGCCTGGTTTTTAATAAGCTCATTACCGGCGGCTTCCGTATAGGTGTATCTCAAAATCTGGTAGTGCAGGCTTTGGCCATGTTTGTAGATAAAGAAGTACAGGCAGTAGCACACCTCATCAGCGGTAATTGGGATCCTTTCACCATTTCTTTTTCCGACTTGCTGCATGAGAGCCATGTAGTCGTGGACGATTCGAAGCCTTATCCGTTTTATCTGGCCTATGCACTGGAGGGTAAGCCGGAAGATATGGGCGATATAGCCGAATGGCAGATAGAGTGGAAATGGGATGGCATAAGAGGGCAATTGATAAAGCGCAATGGCGACCTTTATTTATGGTCACGCGGAGAAGAACTGATAACAGATAAGTTTCCGGAGATAGAGAGCCTACAGGCACAGCTGCCCGATGGCATAGTGCTGGATGGCGAGGTGCTATCATACAGGGATGAGATGCCGTTGTCATTTCAATATTTGCAAACGAGGATCACCCGGAAGACAGTCAGTAAAAAACAGCTACAAGAAGCGCCGGTAGTATTCATGGCTTACGACCTATTGGAATATAAAGGAGAGGACCTACGCACTAAGTCGATGGCTGAACGCAGGCAGATGCTCGAGGTGTTGATAGGTGATATACATAACACGCATCTCATTACATCGCCACTAGTAGATTCAACATCCTGGCAGAACTTGCAAGCTTCTATGCAGTCAGCCAGAGAAAGAGGCGTGGAAGGGTTCATGCTCAAGCGCAGATCATCCATATACCAGGCCGGGCGCCGCCGCGGCGATTGGTGGAAATGGAAGATCGAGCCGCTAACCGTAGATGCGGTACTGATATATGCACAGAAAGGACACGGGAAGAGAAGCAGTGTATACTCCGATTATACATTTGCTGTGCGGAATGGCGATGAGCTGGTAACATTTGCCAAAGCCTATTCGGGCCTTACCGACCAGGAGATAAATAAAGTAGATAAATTTATCCGGGCAAATAGTAAAGAGCAATTCGGCCCCGTACGCACAGTCAAGCCGGAATTGGTGTTCGAGATAGCCTTTGAAGGCATTGCTGCATCCAACAGGCATAAGTCCGGTGTGGCGGTACGTTTCCCTCGTATCCTACGTTGGCGTACCGATAAGAAGGTGGATGAGATAAATACCCTGGATGAACTGAAGCAACTACTGGAACAATACGGAAAGACCTGATGGCAAAGCGTAAAACGACAGCACCGGCAGACGGATTTGAAGTGATACGGCAATGGCTGGCCGCTAAAGGGCTGCATGCGTTTAGATTTCAGGAAGATGCCTGGCAGATGTATGTAGAGGGGCTTAGCGGTATTGTAAATGCGCCTACGGGTTTCGGTAAAACCTTTTCCGTATTTCTGGGAGTATTAATAGATCACATCAATCGCAACCCTGACTATAAAACGAAAACAAAGAATGGCCTGCAATTGCTTTGGATAACACCGCTCCGGGCATTGGCCAAAGACATATCCCGCGCTATGGAAATAGCGTTGGATGAACTGGGTATTCCATGGAGGGTAGGGGTGCGCAACGGGGATACATCTGTGAGCGACCGCCAAAAGCAAAAGACAAATGCGCCGGAGATCCTGATCATTACCCCCGAAAGCCTGCACTTGTTGATCGCTTCGAAAGGTTATCAGCAGCTATTTGCTTCGCTGAAATGTATAGCGGTAGATGAATGGCATGAGTTGCTGGGCTCTAAACGTGGTGTACAGGTGGAGCTGGGACTATCGCATGTAAAGAACTTACAGCAATCGCGCGATCACCTGCTCCGGATCTGGGGCATATCGGCTACCATCGGCAATCTCGATCAGGCAATGCATGTATTACTCGGTGCCGATCATAATAACGGCATCGTCATCCGTAGCGATCTTAGTAAAAAGATCTCGCTACATACAATACTGCCCGAAAAGGTAGAACGCTTCCCATGGGCGGGTCACCTCGGCGTAAGGATGATAGAGCATGTATTACCAGTGATACATAAGAGCCGCACGACACTATTATTTACAAACGTCCGCTCGCAGGCTGAAATTTGGTATCAGAATTTATTAGAGGCAGCGCCCGAACTGGCTGGCGCGATGGCGCTGCACCATAGCGCTATCGATGGTGAACTGCGTGCCTGGGTGGAGGAACAGCTGCATCTTGGCACATTGAAAGTGGTAGTATGTACGGCGTCATTAGATTTGGGTGTAGACTTTCGCCCGGTCGATACGGTGATACAAGTGGGCAGTCCTAAGGGTATCGCGCGTTTTATACAGCGTGCTGGCCGTAGTGGCCACTCGCCTCACGCCATTAGCAATATTTATTTTGTACCCACCCATTCGCTAGAGATCGTCGAAGGTGCAGCCTTACAGCAGGCTTATGAAGAGCAACTAATCGAGAGCCGTACCCCTGTAATGCTGGCCTATGACGTACTGATACAATATATGGTAACTCGGGCAGTAGGGGAGGGATTTAAAAGCGAAGAACTGTACCAGGAGGTAATTAGCACGCATTGCTACGCCGATCTTGGCCGGGATGAATGGGAAGATATGCTGGCCTTTATAACTACGGGAGGCCGCACACTGCAGGGCTATGATGAATACCATAAGGTAGAGAAGCACGACGATGTATACAAAGTGACCAGTCGTAAAGTAGCCATGCGCCACCGGATGCATATAGGTACCATAGTGGGAGATTCGCTGATGCGGGTAAAGTTTATGAGCGGTGGCTTTGTGGGTACTATCGAGGAGTCGTTTATTTCGCGCCTCAATCCCGGGGATGCATTTATACTAGGGGGTCGCAAGCTGGAACTGGCTATGGTGAAGGACATGGTGGCGTTGGTACGAAAGTCGACGGCCAAGAATGCGATTGTACCATCGTGGCAGGGTGGCAGATTGCCATTGTCGGCGCATTTGGGCGAGGTTTTGCGGCACTCCTTTCAGCAGGCTGCTAGCAATCCCTCCAGCCACTATCTGCTAGAGTTTCTCAAACCGCTGTTCGATAAGCAGCAGTCGGTATCTTATATACCTAAGGAGAATGAACTCCTTATTGAATTGATAAACACTCGGGACGGATTCCATCTCTTTGCATATCCGTTTGAAGGGCGGCTTGTCCACCAATCGATGGCTTCACTGCTGGCTTACAGACTATCGCGTCTACTGCCTATCACATTCTCTATAGCGATGAATGATTATGGCTTTGAGCTATTAAGCGATCAGCCCATTCCTGTAGACGAGGAAAATGTAAAGGCTTTGTTCGATCCTGAGAAATGGTATGTAGACCTACAGCGCAGTGTTAATGCTGCAGAGCTGGGTAAACGGAAGTTCAGGGATATCGCTGTGATCGCGGGGCTAATATTCCAGGGCTACCCCGGCGCATATAAGAAACAGCGCCACCTGCAAAACTCTACATCACTTATATACCAGGTGCTCAACGAACATGAGCCCAATCATCTGTTGCTACAGCAGGCTTATAATGAGGTGCTGGCCTACGAAGTGGAGGCAGAGCGCCTGTATAAGGCGCTGGACCGTATATATAATAACACTATCGTCATCATGCGTCCTAAGAACCTTACACCATTCTGCTTCCCTATTAAGGTAGACAGCCTGAGAGAGGAACTCACCAGCGAGAAGTTGGAAGACCGCATAAAGCGTATGCACGCGCAGCTTGATAAGCTATAGTAGCGCCTATAATGCTTGTTATTCCAGCTAAACTTTTCAAAAAAGCTTGTTTGGTAAAGGAAAGGGTTCTATCTTTGCGCTCCGCAAGTGAAAAACGGGCGGTGTAGTTCTTAAAAAAGCAGGCGGGGCAGTAGGAAATAAAAAATGTGAAAATAGGTTTGGAAGTTTGAGAGAATAACGCCTATCTTTGCAGCCCGAATCACGGTAACGGAAACGGGGTTAGTTCTTACGAAGCAAAGCATTGATAATGAGGTGGTTGAGCAAAAAAGAATTTTTAAAAATTTTGCCACAACATTTTGAAGTTTCAAAAACACTTTTTATCTTTGCACTCCCTTAGCGAAAAGGGGTTAGCTCTTAAAGTGTTGGTGAGGTTGAAACGGTGAATGGGTGTTGAAGTAAGAAAATAAAATTCTGAAAAAACATTTGGTAGTTTGAAAATGAGTTTCTACCTTTGCACTCCCTTAGCGAATGAGGGGGATAACAAAAAGGAAACAATTAGTTCTTAAAAAGATAATGCCAGCGGTTAAAGGCCGCACGAAATAGAAAGGGGTTCAAGTCCCTGGGTATTACATAAGATAAAGATCTTTGAAAGATTGGGAAAAGCAACAGCATTGTAAGAATGAAGTTTCTTACAATCAGGTAAATTAATAGCGTAACAAATTAAGTTACACGTCTAATTTTCTTTTAACAATAATAACGTTAGAGTTTAAAAATTAGTCAGTGTTCAAACAAAACATTTACAATGGAGAGTTTGATCCTGGCTCAGGATGAACGCTAGCGGCAGGCTTAACACATGCAAGTCGAGGGGCAGCAGGGGTAGCAATACCCGCTGGCGACCGGCAAACGGGTGCGGAACACGTACGCAATCTACCATTATCTGGGGCATAGCCCGAAGAAATTCGGATTAATACCCCATAATTTATTTAGGTGGCATCACCTGGATATTAAAACTCCGGTGGATAATGATGAGCGTGCGTCCCATTAGCTAGTTGGTAGGGTAACGGCCTACCAAGGCGACGATGGGTAGCTGGTGTGAGAGCACGACCAGCCACACGGGCACTGAGACACGGGCCCGACTCCTAC
>SEFT01000079.1 GCA_004144175.1 Sphingobacteriales bacterium | reverse complement strand
GTTCCCCAAAATTTCCTTCCCCCGCAAGAGACGTTACAGTAGCCGCAGTGCTGCTGGCCCGGACGCTTCCGGTGCGCTGCTACCTTTCTTTCTTTGTTTTAGCAGCAAGAAAAGCACAGAAAAAGAGGCTGTAGCAGGTCTGCCTGCGGAGGCTGTGAAGCTGGCTTTGACAGGCGAAGCAGGCAGACTGCTGAAGTTCGGCAATTTTGGCCGCATTGTCAAGGGGTGGGCAGCTACTAAGAGAGAGGAAGAAGGTGCCCGCAGCTATCCGGAACCGTGGGTCGTTGAAAGGCACAGGTTCGTTTCACCGGGCCAGGGACAGCCGTGAATCACTTCGTAAATCGGCCATTTAGCGAAATGATTCACCGCTGCATCCCTGCTGTGAGTGATGCTGGGGGAAGGTAACTTCGGGGAACATGTGCTTGGCGTAAGAACGGGTGAGGAATAAGTATTCAACAATAGGAATTCTAATAAACAGAAGTATTTTCGTGGGGCTGGCGGATCACGGACTACCGTTCCTTAGCCAAGCACTCAACGTTAGCACCAATGCAACGACGACACAATTACCGCCAATGACAACTGCAAGAGCCATTTACTTTTTTACTTTTCTCATGTTGACGCTGGCTGCATGTAGTCAGCAACAGAATACTCGGACATTCTTAGGTAAGTCTTACGCCGAAAAAAAATTGCAATCTGCTCTTTCCGACAAAACACAGCATAACGTTATTGACAACAAGACAGCAATCATCAAGGATAGCCTGACTGCCATTAGTGCGGCAGAGGCAATATTATTCAGTATCTACGGCAAAGACAACATAACCGACCAGCGACCATACGAAACTTACTTTATTAGCAATCACTGGATAATCCACGGAACACTTCCGGAGAACTATGTTGGTGGAACGTTCTTAATCATTATGGACGCAAGAGATGGCAGAATATTGAGAATTACTCATGGAAAATAGAATGAAGGAAGTAACATTAAACAACACTGGTGCTAATTACTAAGGCTTCGTTGCGCCCAACGGGCGAACAATGAAGCCTTGGTTGAACGGAACCGGTTAAATAAAGGAAGGGTTTTATCTATGGAGTTGTCGTGTGCGGGTTAGGGTTTA
>SEFT01000078.1 GCA_004144175.1 Sphingobacteriales bacterium | reverse complement strand
AGGTTGGTCTGTGGGCTGTCGCGTTGGTTGACTAGTCGGCTGTCCTGTTGGCTGGCGAGTTGGCTGCCCTGTCGGCTGCCTGGATGGCTGGCCAGAAGGCTGGCCAGTGGGATCTGTATTGCATTTCGGAATTGATTCATTGACATGTTAATGAGCAAAACAATAAACAAAATACAACACAAATGCAGTCAAAGCAACATTTTACCTGGCACAATGGCAAATATGGCAGTTCCAGGAGAAGAGCCAGCAACGCCATAGCTGGTACTGTACATCGACAAGCTATATATTTCAGCACTGAGACTAGCCACTATAGACCAGGTAGAGCCACCGTCTATGGTGCGGTAAATAAGACCAAATGGTATTCCATTTACGTTTGGATCCTTGAATACACCTAAATAAGCCTCAGTAGTGCTCAGAAGCGATATTGCACGAAAGCGCACCGTGTAGTTACTAGAATGTGCAGTCATCAGAGACCAAGTGCTCCCTCCATCTTGCGTTTTAGCTAAATAACCAGATTCACCAGCTGCCATGGCAAATGTCGTGCTTGGGCCGGCATGACTGACGCAATATATCGATCCACTTGTCCCGCTGCTGCCAGCCGTCCAAGAGTTACCACTATTTGCAGAATAGTATACTTTTCCACCCGTTCCAACGATAATAACGTTGATACCATCTGGTGTACTTACATCAAGCCACAATGGAATATCTACATCACCCGTACTTTTCGGTGCCCAGGAGTTGAATGATGGATACGACGCTCGGAGGATAGTGTCATCAAAACCTACTGCAAAAGCATAACCATTCGTCCCTATAGCTGTACTTGATAGGTACACTCCAGCGCTGTTTACTTCCTGCCAAACCTGACCTGTACCGCTCGACATATAAGTGCGTCCTTCTGCATCGTCCACCACCATATAGTATGTCACGCCATCCGCTGTAACAGCGCCAGAAGAAAGACCTTGTAGACCAGTGATGGAGCTAGAGCTATAAACTTGTGTCCATGTAACGCCATAATTGGTTGACTTGAGAACAACCCCCATGTTACCTAAGCCACAAGCAAAAACGTCTCCACTAGGAGTCCACGTTGCTGAAACGTAAGTTAGCTGAAGGTTTGGATTAGTAATAGGTGCTCCTGCCCAAGTTACTGCCATTGCTATTTT
>SEFT01000040.1 GCA_004144175.1 Sphingobacteriales bacterium | reverse complement strand
AAGCTACTCAAACAAGCCTTCGCTATCGCTACAAAAGGAACCACCTATCAGGCAGATTTTAAAAGCAGTCTAGCGTAGAAATTTATTTGGAAATCGACATAGTTCATGTTGTGCGCAGTGCGGTCACATAGGCGAGGCGTCGCGCAAAAGGTCCACCAAGCGAGCCACGTATTTTGCCTCGGGGTACAAATCCGTATACCGATGAGCATCTAGATAACTGCAATAATGGTAGTAGCCCTTTGAAGCATACTCCAAATAATAAGATGTACCGTCCGTGTAGCCGCGGCTAGACGCCTTCAACTCGTCCATATTCGGCAGATTACACAACTTCTCCAAATCCAATTCTGAAACAAAAGCGGCCCACCATTCCGTGGGACGCAGCTGGCGCACCTTCTCTATTTCGAATGGCCAGGGGCCGTGGAGATACTCTCGCGTACTGTCGCCGCTGGCGAATTTGTCTTCAAGGCGCATCCTTATATGTTGGCCAGTCCATCCTTGATTGTCCCTTTTGAGAACATAAAGGTCTGTCCCCATAAAAAGCCCACTGATCGTCCAGACCCGGACCTCCAGTGAGTCGAATCCTCCTCGCAAGCTATCAAGTTGTACTGACGGAAATTCATGGAGGTTGAGAATCCTGGACCTGTTTGGAAAAATCGGCTCGCGCGTTGCCTTTTGTACTACAGGAGCGGCTGGACCAGCCGGATTCTCAGTTGGACTTTTACAACTAAAGAAATACAAGCATCCAATAAAATACAATACTTGCTTCATAAGACTGTAGCATTGCGCACAACGGCCAGGGCTTTGCGCTGGCGGCGATCATAAAGATATTTCAACTTTAGTGAGGACAGCTAGCGCAACAGCCCATGTTGGGCGCAGCTCTTTAGAGGGATCGTCGCAAATAGTTGGCCCAAGACTTTTCCAAAGACTCGGAGTTAGCTGCATAATACTCATCATCAATCAATTCCAAACGTTCTGCGATACGATTTTGGACCGATCGATACTGGTGAAAGTAAACATACTGGGCGAGTTCGTCTCCTCCTAAATTCTTGGTGTTAATTACCTCGATAGCTTTTTTCAAGAAGATACCATATTCCGGCTCTTGAATCTTGTCGTAGTCAGCCAAAGTGTCGAGCGCAAATATTCCGTACCCATTATCAAAGTATTGGATAAAACCACCGTTCATAACTTGAATGTTTAGGACGCCTATCCGATAGGTAGTTTGGACCGGCTCCGGCATTGACGCTACGGCTGCTTTCCATTGTCGGAAGTCCGACCAGTCAGTAACGCCATCCCTAACCACGTTCCCTGCCATTTGTAAGTAAACGTGATCAATCAAACTGATATCGTCGAATTGCTTGAGGTTCATGAGTTGCGCCCAACGACCAGGGCTTTGCGCTGGCCGGTCTGCTATAGGAAAGGTATGAAATTAAGACACTAGGCTAGCGCAACAGCCCATGTTATGCGCGGTCCCGCCTAATCTCGTGGATAAAGTGTCCGAGCCCAGATTGGCTTGTCATAGTAGACTAAAAACCATCGCCCGTTCCTCCATTCAAAAACCCGCTTAGAGTTACCCATTCCTGCATCGTCAAATATTCTTTCAACCGCGCTGTCTCCCGAAATTGTCAATGTGTATCCAGCGGATAACGTGTCACTTATAACGTGGCTGTGGCCAGGAGAATCGTGAAATTTGGTATAAACCGCTTGTACTTTCCGGAAGTCAGAGTCAAGACTATCAACCCTGATTGCAGTCCGAATTTTCTGAAAATTGGTATCCCTGGAAAACTTCGAGTGGAATGTCCAAAAATCCTTGTCATTTTTCTCGGAGAGTTGGTTCGAAGGTTCGATCATCTTTGAATCCAAACTAGGTCGTCTTCGCCCTTGGCACGACAGAATTAGAAATGTTGATATGATTATTAGTACTCTCATGGATCGCGCATAACGACCAGGGCTTTGCGCTGTGGCCTGAATTAAAGGTATGATTTGAAATGAAACGACCGGCCATAGCGCAACAGCCCCTGTTGTGCGCTGTTCGGAGCACGCACCTCCGCAAGTTGCCAAAGCTTCTTTTCACGTTCCTTGGGGGTCTCCACGGGTCTTATCCCACCAATTTAAGCTGAGAAGCGACTCTTTTAGTTCTTGCACCCTTCCACTACTCACCATATCAATGACTGAATCTCCAACATCTGTTATTTCGTGAGGAAGGTTGAAGTCCTTTCTGCGCAGCCAGTCAGTAATCGAAACATGATAAAAGTCAAAAAAGCCGTCTTGAACAAGAAAAGCAATGATTTTTCGAATGTCATCAGGGAAATCGTGCGGAATTTCGGGAGATCCCAATGTCTTCTGATAGGTGTCGAAATCGTAGCCCTTCCGAAACGCATAGGGACGATCTACGAATTTGCGATGTTCTATCGGATCAAAAGCCGCTTCAACCAAACGATAGTTTAGTACTCCCATCGGTTCGAATTTAGGACTGGTTACAATAGCGCACAACGGCCAGGGCTTTGCGCTGGCCGGCCACCAGAAAAGATGTATCATCCAACTCTGTCCCAGAAGTCATCACTTTGTTGATTGAGGTCGACGTTATCGTTGTAGGAGTTATAAGATGTGAAATCCTCACGATCATCTGGCTCAGTAGAATACCCTGGACTAGGGTCGGTATCCGACATTTCCAAGAATACTTCGTAACCATCATTTTGTTTTTCTGGAAATAAGAACCAATTCCCAAAAATTTGACTAAAGACACCTTCGTGGTACTCTCCTTGCACCTGCGCAACAAAGCCAAAAGGAGATGAAACAAGATCCATTTTTTGCTTAAAATTCAAGGTAGCCAGCTTTTCTAAACTAACTTTTCCATTAACGGCAAGTAATAAGTCCCGAAAACTGCCCGAATACCACGTAGATAATATGGCATACTTTGCTCCACCTAACACGTAATCGTCTATTCTATAAAGCTTTGTCTCTTTTGTCTCTTCCTTACCTTTTGAAACTACATGCAAGGAATTAGACCATTCTCTCGACTCAATGAGATCGCCATACGACCTTAGATACCTATACATCAGTTCATTAAACTTGAGCCTCAAGTTATTCCGGCGCACATCATCGCTCCAATCGGGGCTTTCGACCTTGTAGGTCGATCTAATCAATTTGCGCATACGCCCACCTTTAGATTTGAAAAGCGAAATATCTTGATCGACCTCTGAAACCAATGAAGTCAATTCATTCAAATCACTTTCTAGCGAGTCAATCATAGTTATCTGGGGTTTGTATTAGCAGAATGTAGGCTTGCGCACAACGGCCAGGGCTTTGCGCTGTGGCCGAGCGTAAGGTACAAATTAAAGGAACTGTTCGCAGGCCATAGCGCAATAGCCCATGTTGTGCGCGGTCTGAGCTAATTACAGCTCGGGAACTCGTCCCATTGCCGATCTAGGAGGCTATCGGACGCAAGGCATTGGGGCACTGTATTGTTTACGTCCTCCCAAACCTCATAATCGCTTTTTGAAACTTTGAGAAACAGAAGCGAATCCTGTAACTTCTTAAATCCTTTTAGGCCGTCCGAATATCTTTTGCCGCTGACTCGGTAGTCGAACTTGTAAAATAGCCCATTCTCAGTGTCCTCAATCTTCCGAACCTTTGCTAATACAATTATGTAACCAGCATTGACCTGTGATGAACGTTTGATATTGTAAATGATTGCCCAAACTGCAAGACAGACAGCTGCTCCCAAAAAGATTTTCGCATTTCGCTTCGTACTCCTATCGACGTGTTCTTCCATAGTATACACACTATCCGCACGTGGCCTTTAAACGACCGATCGCGCACAACGACCAGGGCTTTGCGCTGTGGCCGTGAATGAATGTACGAACTATAGGACACATCGGAGGCCATAGCGCAACAGCCCCTGTTGTGCGCAGGCGGTCACCTAGCAGGAGTCCAGCTACGGAACTCCGCCCGCTCTTTGCTATTGTAATTCATTTGTTCGCCTGTGACAGGAGCATAATCGAACAGCAGCTTTGTATCTACGATATGTCCATCGCTGCTTAGGACGTAATACTCATTTACTGTCCCGTTAGTGTTCTGATAGCCAGACAACAAATGAATTACACTGTCCTTTATCAAATAACGGCCTCTGACATTTGTACTTCCATAGTGACCAGTGCTGCGCCTCGTATATTTTCCATCCTTATTGAATCTGAATTCCCAGAATGTTTCAGCCCACCACCCTGCATATCGGTTGGCAAGCTTCGGGCTTTCAGGTTTACAAGCCAAAAGGCTAACTAATATCAAAAAAAGAAACTGTTTCATCTGTAGGAATGTAGCTTGCGCACAACGACCAGGGCTTTGCGCTGGCCGTCGAATTGAACAAATTTACAACTTTAGGAATGCAGGCTAGCGCAACAGCCCATGTTGTGCGCAGTCTACGGTCCGGTGATACGATGGACAGCATTAAGGTATTGCTTCTTTCTCTTGTAGTCTGCGGGCTCACCACCGGCAACGATAAAAAAGACCATCTCATCGCTTCCCTCCTTAAAAGAGAAGTACGCGCCTTCCCACAAGTCTCCATACATAGGTAAATAGAAGATGATTGTGTTTGCTAAATAACTTTTGAATAAGCGTGTATCAATTATCGAATCCTTAGAAGGATCGGGATACCTTAAGATCAAACTATCAACCGCGAATTGGTTAGCAACACTATGTATCGTATAAACGGAGTATTCTAATTTGTATTCACTTCCGGGTGCTGGCCGAGGAACATGCTTGTTTAAAGTTTCCACATAATAGTCCTTCAATAAGGAGGTATCTCCAGCTGACTGCATTCGAAACTGCTTTAGTATAGCCAGGTCTTTAAACAACGCCTTTACTTTCAAAACTCGTCGGTCATACAGCGTCGTATCGCCTGCGAAGGACTTTGCTGACAGTAGGGTGAAAAATAAGATTAGAACGAAGCGACCTTTACTCATGTGGTTGGTTTTAGGAATTGCGCACAACGACCAGGGCTTTGCGCCGTGCGTCGAGCTAAATGAAATTACAACTTTAAGACTGGAGCATGGCGCAACAGCCCATGTTGCACGCAGCCCTAGGCCTTTCGGAGTCTCACGCTTAAGATCTGTCCACCGCCGACCAAAAACTTGGAAACTGTCAAACATCTATAGCCTTTAGCCGAAAAAGTGACTTCTGCATACCCCTCGATTCCGTTACGAAACACTTTTGCTATGCCATCCTTTCCGGTTCGCACTATAAACTTGTCGCCGCCAGAAACGACTTGCATGCGGGCATTGGTAAGCACAGATCTCGATTCGGCGTCAATTAGTGTCGCATGAACTAAAGATGCTGTAGTGTCAAATACCATTCGCTGAATAATCTTGAAATCGTCTGTCGAATCAGCGTAATTGACCGTTGTGCACGAACTGCTGCCACCGTCTCGCTGAATAAAGCAAGAATAGAGTAACACAATTAGTATGAGAGGCAATTTCGACATTAGGAAGCGGGTTGCGTGCAACGAACAGGGCTTTGCGCTGGCCGGTCGAACTAAGGTAAGACATGATTATAGGAAAACCAGGCTAGCGCAACAGCCCCTCCTATGTTTGTTTCTGTATCTTTTAGTTGATAAAGAATGTGGGCAGCGGGAGCAAGATCCGAACAGCCCCTGAAGCAGGAAAAGCTCGTCTAACATGATGATC